>NZ_JBFAJW010000013.1:0-299443 GCF_040655395.1 Nocardia sp. NPDC050435 | reverse complement strand
TGGATGCGTTCCTAGACAGCTCGCACTTCACTCGGAGGTCTTCGTCATGTCCAGCTCGCCACGCCGTCACCAACGTCCATGGTCAGTACACCTAGATCGGCTGTGGGGGTGTCGCCGACAAGAAGGATGTAGGACACCGGGGTTTCCATTGTCAACTTGCCGCCCGGACCGAGCATCGCCGTCCGCATGGTGTTCACCAGGGGCAGCAGATCGGTGCCTAGCTGTCGATTGTTGCGGACGGTTTTGATCAGCGCCAGCATCATCGTGGCCTGAGGTGTCAGGTCTCGGGCGCACAGTTCGGCGATGTCGACCGTTGCAAGGTCGTCGAGCAGGAACTGGAACCGTGGCAGGTAATCGCCCAGTGCCGCACGGGTATCAGGGTCCAGATCGATCAGCTGGGAGAGTTCGGTGGGTGCGCGCCAGCGTCTGCGGCCGCGTGTGGCGTGTACGACCACCGGGAGCACCATCGGCAGTGTCTGGGTGCCAGGGTGATCGGCGACGTATCTGTCCCAGATCGAGCCGACGTAGTTGTACATCAGCCGCTCGGGTTTGCTCTGATGTTCGATCAGCAGGTAGATGAATGCGTCGCGTTGGTCCAGCCGTGTCCGGAACAACAGATCGCTGTGGCAGGAACGCAGATCCTGGGACACGAACGTTCCGGGCTGTAGCTCCAACGTATTCCAGTCGATTCGGGCGGCAACCTGGTCGGGTAGTGCGGCCCGCAACTCACCGGCAGCGTGGGCGGGAGAGGATAGGACCTGGCGGAAGTAGGCATCGTGAGTGTTGGATTGCAGAGTAGCCATGTTTCGGCAAACTACGCCCGGCGTGGTGCGGACACGCGGACTTCGCGATCGCTGTCGGTGAAAGTTCGTGTCGGCTTGTGTTGGGGGAAGGCCGTTTTCGGTGTCAGAGATCGGCGAGGCGAGGCGGCCCCCCCCCCGGGGGAGGCCGCCTTCGGGGTGGTCAGCGCAGCGCCGGGGCCACTTCGCGTTCGAAGAGCTCGATGCCGGAGGTGTCGTAGGCGGACTCGGGGAAGTTGAAGATGGCGTAGCCGAGGCCGAGGTTCTTGGTCTCGGTGAGACGTTCGACGACCTGCTCGGGGGTGCCGACGGCGGCGGAGGAGCGGAACATGCCGTCGATCCAGCCCTTGGCCGTGTCTTCCCCGGCGACGGTGGCGATCTTGGCCTGCAGCGCCGAAAGCCGTTCTTCCACTTCGGCTTCGGTGGCGGCGATGACGGTGTTGAAGTTCGAGGACCGGGTGATGGCCTCGAAATCGGTGCCGACATCGGCGCAGTGCGCGCGCAACAGCTCGGACTTGCGGGCGAACTCCTCGGGCGCGCCGCTGAAGTTGGTGTACTGGGCGTACTGCGCCGCGATCCGCAGCGTCTTCTTCTCCCCACCGCCCGCGACCCAGATCGGAATCCCGCCCTCCTGCACCGGAAGTGGCCGCACGATGGCGTTGTCGACCTGGTAGTACTTACCGTCCAGGGTGGCCGCGCCGGTAGCCCAGGCCTGGCGGAAGATCTCGACGCCCTCGGCCAGGCGGCCCAGCCGCTCCCCGGCCGACGGGAAGCCGTAACCGTAAGCGCGCCATTCGTGTTCGTACCAGCCCGCGCCGATGCCCATCTCGACCCGCCCGCCCGAGACGTGATCCACGGTGGCGGCCACCTTGGCCAGATAGGCCGGTTCGCGATAGCGCATCGCGGTACACATCTGGCCCAGCCGGATCCGCGAGGTGGACGCGGCGAACGCCGACATCAGCGTCCACGCCTCGTGTGTCGGCTCCTCGGTCGGGACCGGGAAGGTGTGGAAGTGGTCGTACACCCACAGCGACTCCCACGTGTCGGAGGCGTCGGCGCGCTGAGCCAGATCACGCATCACCTGCCATTGCGCGGCCGGTTCGACACCGACCAGGTCCAGCCGCCAGCCCTGCGGGATGAAGATGCCGAAGCGCACAGATATCTCCTCAGTCGTGTTGTAACCCGAACTTAGCCGCAACGAACAGCGGTGTCAGGGCAGTTCCGGGCCGACGGCGTCGCGCGCCGTGAGCCGGCCGCCGCCCCAGCCCAGGGCCTTGCGATAACTGCCGAGCAGACCGTGTTCGACGAGGTACGCCTCGTCGCGGTGCGGGTGATCGGCGGGCAGCGGGGTGGTGCTCGGGGCGACGAACAGCGCGTCGACCGGGCAGTACGCCTCGCACAGGAAGCAGGTCTGGCAGTCGGCCTGCCGGGTGCGCACGGGGACGCCGTCGGGGCCGCGATCGAAGACGTGGGTGGGGCAGACCTCGACGCATTTGTCGCACTCGATGCAGCGGTCGGCGGAGACGAGTTCGATCATGCCGGGACCAGCGCTCGGCGGGTGCGGAAGGCGGGCTCGGGGACGGTCCAGATCTCGTCCAGTCCGCCGGTGACGATCCGGTGGTGCTGAGCCGGGTCGAGATCGGGGAATTCCTGGCGGCGGGCCATGCCGCGCGATTCGGTGCGGGCCAGTGCGGCGGTGTACATCCAGCGGGCGTGCGCGGTCATGGCGGCCGCCGAGCGCGCCTTCGCGGTGTCGGGCGCGGTCAGGCCGGCGCGGGCGTGCCGCCACAGCTCGTGCAGATTCGCCAGCGCGGGCCGCAGCCGATCCCCGTGGCGCAGGTAGTTCTTGTCGTAGGGCAGCACCTCGGCCTGCACCGCCGCGACCAGATCCGCGGGCCGCAGCTCCGCGTCCGGCCGGTGCAGTGGACGCAGCCCGGCGCCGCCCGCGCCCAGCCGGGGCCGGGCCACCGCGTCCCGCTGCCGCAGGGCGTAATGGCCCGCGCCCGCGCCGGCCCAGCTGCCCGACGACATCGCCCAGGCGGCGTTGTGGCTGCCGCCGCCGGTGAAGCCGCCGCAGATCAGCTCGCGGGTCGCCACGTCACCGGCCACGAACAGCCCCGGCACGCTGGTCGAGCAGTCGGGTCCGGTGATCCGGACGCCGCCGGTGCCGCGCACCGTGCCTTCGAGCAGCAGGGTGACCGGGAACCGGTCGGTGAACGGGTCGATGCCGAGCCGGTCGAAGGTCAGGAAGAAGTTGGGCTGTCCGCGGCGCATGGCCTGGCGCTGGGCCGCGTCGGCGCGGTCGAGGGTGCAGTACACCGGTTCGGTGAGCAGGGCCTTGGCGATCGGCGTGCGGGACTTGCCGGAGGCGCCCGCCAGCGGTTCACCGCTGCCCAGGTAGAAGGTGGCGAAGGAGTAGTAGGCCGTCTTGGTGACGGAGGTGAACTCCGGGGCGATGGCGTAGGCGTTGGAGAACTCCATGCCCGACAACTCCGCTCCGGCCTCGACGGCCATCAGCGCGCCGTCGCCGGTGTTCACGTTGCAGCCCAGCGTCTTCGACAGGAACGCGCATCCGCCGGTGGCGAGCACCACCGCGTCGGCGGCGACCTCCACCCGGGTTCCGTCGGTCAAGCGCTGGAGTCGTGCGCCCGCGACCGCGCCGTACGGGTCGACCAGCAGTTCGACGGCGGGCGTGTGATCGAGGATGCGCACACCGGCGCGCTGCACCCGAAGCCGTTGCCGCTTCATGTAATCGGGACCTTGGACCCCGGTGCGGATCTGCTGCCCATCGGGCCCGACCGGGAACGGATAGCGCCCCTCGGTGGCGAGTTCGCCGACTCTGTCGAAGGTTTCGTCGAGGACCCGCGCCATCCACTCCCGGTCGGCGAGGTAGCCGCCGAGCGCTTCGCGGCTTGCCATCGCCCGCTCCCGCAGCTCCGGGTCCGGCTGGACATACCAGATGCCGGTGCCCGCGGCGGCGGTCGCGCCGCTGCTGCCGCAGAAACCCTTGTCCGCCAGCAGAACCGAAGCCCCCGTCGCGGCGGCTTTGAGCGCGGCCCAGGTGCCGGCGGGGCCGCCGCCGAGCACGAGCACGTCTACGTCGATCATGTCATCACCTTCTGTACGAGTGCTTCCGGAGCCGGCGGCCACGGAATGTGGCGGGGGATGAAGCGGCCCATGATGACCGCGCCGAGAGCGGACACGCCGCCGATGGTGATCGCGGCCACCGCCAGCGGCGCTGCTCCGGCCAAGACGCCCAGCAGCAGCGGGCCGCCGAACGCCCCACAGTCGTGGGTGAGCCGCCAGGCCGCCAGGAACTCCGCCCGGATCGCGGGCGGCGCGATGTCGGCCCCGATCGTCATGATCAGCCCGTTGCCGATACCGTTGCCGACCCCGAGGGCCACCGCGACCACGCCCAGGGTGAGCGTCGAATAGGTCAGCGGCACGGCCAGATACGAGATCGCCAGGATGGCGAGCGAGGGCACCGCGATCGGTGCTCGGCCGAAGCGATCCATGAGATGCCCCGCCGGATAGGCGAAGACGAGCTCGAGCGCGGCGGCGATGCCGAACAGCAGACTGGCGGTGGCGGCGTCGATGCCGAGGTGATGCGACCACAGCGGCAGCACCACCTCGCGCGAGGCCCGGGCCGCACCCATGAGCATCGAGCCCGCGCCCAGCGTGCACAGCACCAGGTGGTGCCGTCGAGCCACGCCGAGCAGTGAGATCGGCGGCGTCGCAACCGGTTCGGCAAATCTTCCGGCGGGCAACGGCAGCCGGACCATCATCCAGCCCGCGACCAGGAACGCGATGAACTGCACCACGAACCCGCCGCGGATGCCCACCGCCAGGATCGCGCCCGCGCCGAGCAGCGGGCCGACGAAGAAGCCGAGCCGCATCGAACCGCCGAACAGCGACATCGCCCGCGCCCGCCGGTCCAGGGCGATGGCCTCGGCCATGAACGTCATCCGCCCCAGACCCCAGACGGCATTGGACAATCCGGTGATCAGCAGGCCCGCGCACAGCACCGGCACGTTCGGGGCGAGCATGCACAGCAGCACACCGGCCAACCCGACGCCCGTGCCCCAGATGGTCGAGGCGCGCTCGCCCATCCAGGCCACCAGCTGGCCGGAGGGGATGCCGCCCAGCACCTGACCGAGACCGACCAGCGCCACGGCCAGCCCGGCCACCGCCACCGACGCGCCCAGATCGACGGCGGCCAGCGTCATCACCGGCGCCGCGGCGCCCATTCCGATCCCGCGCGCCAGGGTGGGCACGTAGACCGTGTACACCAGCGGGCGCAGGGAATCGATCGGGGCGTCGAGCTGGGAGCTCACGCGCTCGCTTCGGTGCGCACCACCGCGAACTGGCTCTCGACGGGGGCCAGGCCGTAATGCCCGCGCAGCGAATCCGATTCGTAGTCGGTGCGGAACAGCCCGCGCTCCTGCAGGATCGGCACGACCTGGTCGACGAAGTCCTCCAGCCCGCCCGGCAGGAACGGCGGCATGATGTTGAAGCCGTCGGCCGCGCCGCCTTCGAACCAGGCCTGCAGTTCGTCGGCGATCTGGGCCGGCGTCCCCGCGAAGGAGCGGTGCCCGCGCCCGCCGCCGAGCTTGCCGATGAGCTGGCGCACGGTCAGGTTCTCGGTCTCGGCGAGCTCCTTGACCAGCAGGAACCGGCTCTTGCCGCCCTCGATCTCGGTGACCTCGGGCAGCGGCGGCAGCGGGGCGTCCAGCGCGTGCTCGGTGAGATCGACACCGAGCAGCCGCGACAGCTGGCTCAGCGCGTAGTCGGGCGAGATGAGATCGGTGAACTCCTGCTCCAGCGCCTTGGCCGCCTCCTCGGTCTCGGCGATGTAGGGCACCAGGCCCGGCAGTACCTTGAGCTCGTCGGCCGAGCGGCCGTACTTGGGCAGCCGCGATTTCAGGTCGCGGTAGAACGTTTGCCCCTCGGCCAGCGTGCGCTGCGCGGTGAAGACGGCCTCGGCGTACTGCGCCGCGAATTCCTTTCCGGCTTCCGAGGATCCGGCCTGTACCAGCAGGGGCCGCCCCTGCGGGCTGCGCGGCGAGTTCAGCGGGCCGCGCACCTTGAAGCGCGGGCCGTCGTAGTCGAGGGTGTGCACCTTGTCCGGGTCGGCGAAGACGCCGTCGGTTTCGTCGAGGACCACCGCGTCCGACTCCCAGCTGTCCCACAGCCGCACGGCGAGATCGACGAATTCCTGGGCCCGCTCGTAGCGGCGCGCGTGCTCGGGGATCGAGTCGTAGCCGAAGTTGAACGCCTCCTCCTCGCTGCCGGAGGTGACGATGTTCCAGCCGGCCCGGCCGCCGCTGATGTGGTCGAGCGAGGCGAATTTGCGGGCCAGGTTGAACGGTTCGTTGTAGGTGGTGGACGCGGTCGCGATCAGCCCGACCCTGGAAGTGGCCGCGGCGATCGCCGCCAGCAGCGTCACCGGCTCGAACACGGCCAGGGTGTTGCGCTTGATCCGCGGGCCGACCGCGAGGCCGTCGGCGAAGAAGACCGAATCCAGCTTGCCGCGTTCGGCGATCCGGCCGAGCTCCTGGAAGTGCGCGACGTCGAGGACGTCGTGCGCGCTGGTGCGCGGGTGCCGCCAGGCGGCCTCGTGGTGGCCGACGCCCATGAGGAAGGCGTTGAGGTGGAACTGCTTGGGAGACATCGGGATTTCCTTCGAGAGGCAGGGGATCAGGAGTTGGACTCGACGCGCCAGCGGGAGAAGCGGCGTTCCAGGGTGACGAGCAGGCCGTTGAACGTGAGCCCGAGCAGGGAGATCGCGAGGATGCCCGCGTACATGTCCGGGATCTGGAAGTTCTGCTGAGCGGCGGTGATGAGGTAGCCGAGACCGGCTCGGGCGCCGACCATTTCGGCAGCGAGCAGGACCAGGATGGAGCTGGCCGCGGCCATGCGCAGACCGGTGAAGATGGACGGGATCGCCGCGGGCAGGATCACCTTCTGGAACAGCCGCACCGGCTTCAGGCCCAGGGAGACAGCGGATTTCACGAGCAACGGGTCGACCGTGCGGACGCCGGTGATGGTGTTGAGCAGGATCGGGAACGAGCTCGCGTAGACCACCAGCGCGACCTTGGAGGTCTCCCCGATGCCCAGGATCAGCACGAAGACCGGCAGCAGCGCGAGCGCGGCGGTGTTGCGGAACAGCTCCAGGATCGGGTTCAGCAGGTCGGCCACCGGCTTGTACCAGGCGATCGCGATGCCCAGCGGCACGGCGATCAGCAGCGCGATACCGAACCCGCTGACCGAGCGGGCGAGGCTGGTGGAGACGTGATTCCACATCTCACCGCTGCGCACCAGGTCGGCGAAGGCCTCGGCGACCACGCTGAACGGCGGCAGAAACACCTCGTCCACCAGTCCGGCGGCGGGGGCGAACTGCCACAGCAGGAGGAACGCCGCGATGGCGACCACCGGCTTCACCAGGCGCCAGAGCAGGCCGGTACCGCGGCTGAGCACCCGCGGTACCGCTGCGGGCGACCGGGTTCCGGTGCGGCGGTAGGGCGTCGTGACGGCGGTGCGGACGGGCGGTTCGGCGAGTTCTATGGCGCTAGACATGGCTCGGCCTTTCGGTGCGGGCTTCCGTGGATGGTGCGCTGTCGAGTTCCAGCCCCTGCGCGCGTTCGACCTCGCTGCGCAGCAGTGTCCAGATCTGGTGCCGGTAGGAGCGGAAGGCCTCGGTGGAGCGGATGTCCTCCCCGTCGTGGGCGATGTCGACGTCGACGACGGCCTTGACCCGGCCTGGGCGCGAGGTCAGCACGGCGACGCGCTGGCCCAGGTAGACCGCCTCGTCGATGCCGTGGGTGATGAACAGGATGGTCTTGCCGGTGGTCTTCCAGATCCGTAACAGCTCGTCCTGCAACGACTCCCGGGTCTGGGCGTCCAGCGCGGCGAACGGCTCGTCCATCAGCAGCACCTCCGGATCGAAGGCGAGGCTGCGGGCGATCGCGACGCGCTGCTTCATGCCGCCGGAGAGCTCGTGCGGGTAGCGGTCGCCGAAGCCGGTGAGGCCCACCAGGTCCAGGTACTCCTCGGCGCGGGCGCGGCGCTCCTTGCGCCGCAACCCCTTGGCCTCCAGGCCGAATTCGATATTGGCCCGGGCGGTGCGCCAGGGGAACAGTGCGTACTGCTGGAAGACGATGCCGCGGTCGAGCCCCGGACCGGTGATCGGGGCACCGTCCAGCAGGATCTCGCCCGCGCTCGGCTTGGTCAGCCCGCCCAGTAGGTCCAGCAGGGTGGACTTGCCCGAGCCGCTGGGGCCGACCAGGACCAGGAACTCTCCGGCGCGCACGTCCAGCGAGATGTCCTCGATGGCGGTGAACGTGTCGTTCGTGCCGCGCACCGGGAAGCGCTTGCTGACGCGCTTGATCGCGAGTTTCGTCGTGGAGGTGCTCATTTCGACGCCACTACCTCTCCCGTCGGGCCGCTGGCGGGCTGGAACTTGCCGTTGGCGTAGGGGTTGAATTCGTTGGTGAACAGGTCGGCGGCCTTCAGCTGGTCCTGCTTCAGCTCGCCGTTGCGCACCAGCCAGTCGATCCAGACCTGGATCTCCTTGTCCTGCACCACCGCACCGGGCGTCGGCAGGCCGGAGCTCTTCCAGAACTTCAGCAGCTCGGTGTTCTCGTTTCGGCCGCGCTTCTGGATGATCGCGGCGAAGCGCGCCAGCACCTCGTCGCGCGGGGTGACCTGCAGCCAGCGGGTGGCGCGGGCGGTGCCCTGCACGAAATCCGCGACGGCGTCGGCGTTCTCGGCCAGGAACCGGTCACGGAAGACGTAGGTGCCGTAGCTGGCCTGCCCGAAGATCGCGGTGTCGGTGTAGAGCGGGTGGATGCCGCCGCGCTCCAGGGCGGAATCCCGGAACACCTGCCCCAGGGTCCCGACCTCGACCTGGCCCTTACGCAGCGCGTCCTCGGTGTTGGCGGGCGGCACCACCAGCAGTTGCACCTGTTTGATCTCGTCCTCGGTCAGGCCCTGCTTGTGCAGCCATTCCCGGGTGATGAACTCGTGGTGCGCGCCCAGTGTGTTGACCGCCACCTTCTTGCCGATCAGGTCGCGGGCGGTCTTGATCGGGGAGTCGTCGCGGACGTAGTAGCCGGTGAAGGTCTGGTCGTCCGAGCCGTAGGAGCTCAGCACCGAGGTGACCTTCGCGCCGCCGGCGATCAGCTTCACCACCGCGCCGTTGAACGCGCTGCCGAACTCCACCTGATTGGTCGCCGCGGCCTGGATATTGGCGGGGCCGCTGGTGGTGTCGCCTTCCCACTGCAGCGCGACCTTGCTGAAATAGCCGAGATCGGCGGCCAATTCGAAGGGCGTGACCTGGCCGGTGGAACCCTGGTAGCGGAGCACGGTCTTGCCGTCGGCGGTCTGGCCCGTGTCGGACTTACCGCACGCGGCGAGCACGGAGACCCCAGTGAGCAGGGCCAGGGTGAGAGCGATCGCACGGTGTCGTTGCCGGGGTGCGGTGAAACGCATGGGTGTTCCTAACGAATGAAAAGCACTGGCGGGCACGCGAAAAGGGCATGCGGCGGCCAAGGTGTCGAAGGTCTGGAGAGGGCGCCGGGCGGACCGGACGCGAAGCGTCAGAGTCGACAGATCCCGTGCGGCACCCGCATCAGGTCGATCGCGCGGCGGCGGATCAGCGCGGTGGGTGTGAACACGTGGGTACTTCCCTGATCTGGAGCAGCGGGCGGTGGTGCCCGTGGCTTCTCATGGTGTGCGAGCGGCCGGTGCCGGACAACGGCGATTCCACACTGTGGAAATCACGGTGAGCCGAATTGGGCTCACGCGGCGGGGGAGCTGTTCGGGACGACCGAACCGATGCGCGCCGCGAAATGCTGCATCGCGGGCAGGATCTCGCGGACGAGCTCATCGGTCAGCCGGGCCGAGCGGGCCTGCACACTGAGCGCGCCCCACACCTGCCGGCCCGGACCGAAGACCGGGACCGCCACGGACCGCACCGGGTCCTCGACGGCGATCTCCTCGATCGCGAAACCCTTGCGGCGCACCAGATCCAGGTCCGGGACGCGGCGCTGCCCGGTGGCGGTGTAGGCGAGCAACGCGTGCCCGGCCGCGCTGGAGCGCAACGGCTGCCGGGGGCGGGGCAGCTGGTTGTTGCAGAACAGCACCGGAGGGCGCGCCTGCAGGATCGTCACAGCGTCACCCGCGTCGACGACGCTGAGGCTCGCGGTGATCTTGATTCCGGCCGCGAGCGCGTACATATGCGGTGCGGCCGAATCGATCCCGAGACGGGTCAGCGCGGGCCGGGCGAGGCTGGCCAAACCCTGGCCGACCCGATAGCGGTCGGTGGCCGGATCCTGCTCCAGCAGTCGTCCGCGCACCAGCGCCTGGGCCAGCCGGTGCGCGGTACTCACCGGGACACCGGCCATATGTGCCAGCTCGCTCAGCGAGAATTCCGGGTCGTCGCCTTCGAAACAATGGAGCAGGTGAATCGCTCGCTCGACGGCCTGCGACCCCGAACGCGGCTGATCGGTGCTGGTCATGAGGTCGATTGTCGGCGGCGGCCCGCCCCGCCGACAAGATTTGGACGCCGGCTGCATTTAATGCTGGCCGAACAATCCACTGGCGTCGCGGGTGGTCCGGCGGGCATTCTGATCGGGCATATGAAAACGAACGAAAAATATAGGCTCGGTGTGGATTTCGGCCGAGTGATCCAGGGTGCGGCAATGCATCCGGGGGATGCCGACACGGTATTCCTGGACGGGGGATTCGACGAGGCGATGCGCACGCCGCCCAGCCCCGGGGCGTTCGAGGTGCTCGCTCGGCTGAGCGAGTCGTTCGGCGGGCGGGTCTGGGTGATCTCCAAATGCGGGCCCCGGGTCCAGCAGCGCACCCGGCAGTGGCTGGACCACCATCGCTTCTACGCCCGGACCGGGGTGCCCGAGGGCAATCTGCGCTTCTGCCTGAAGCGGGCGCAGAAGGCAGGGCACTGCGCCGAGCTCGGGATCACGCACATGATCGACGACCGGATCGAGGTGCACGAGGCGTTGCGCGATCTGGTCCCGCACCTCTACCTCTTCGGTGCGCAGACCCAGTCCGTGCCGGAGTGGGTCCGGCACGTTCCCACCTGGGAGGATGTCGAACGGGTGCTGCTCGCCGCCGAGCCGGAGGGATCGGCTGCGCCGACGTGGTGAGCCGGAGCCGCCGATCCGTGTATCCTTTCCGAGGACGCACTCGCGTCCGATCAAAGATTTCCCAGGGGACGCGTAGACCACTCAGGTCCGCGGCACGACGAGCAGGAGGTGGGTCGCCATGCGCAGTGAACCTCCGAGTCGAAGGCCGCGCGGCGCCGCCCCTTCGCATTCCTGATCAGCCTTTCGATCGGCTGGCCACGTCCGGGCGCGCGCCTCGCGGTGTGAAGTATTCGACCTCACATCTCACTCTTGCCTGCGCGAGGAACACCCATGTCGCAAATCGATCTGATCGAAGCACGCCCGCAGCAGCTCGACGCACCGATGGTGCCGCTGTCCGAATCTCTGCAGGACATCATCGAGAGCCATCGCGTCGACGCCGCTCAGGAGTGGCTCGACAACCATCCGCCGCACCTCATCGCCGACCAGCTCGCCCGCATGGACGCCGTCCGGGCGGGCGTGGCCTTCCGGCTGCTGGACAAGGACGCCGCGCTCGCCGTGTTCGAGGAACTCGAGCCGGTCGACCAGCAGCAGATCCTGCAGGGGCTGCGCGATCAAAGCTTCCGCGATCTGGTCGAGGGCATGGCCCCCGACGATCGCGCCCGCATGCTGCGCGAAGCGCCCGCCAAGGTGGCCAAGAAGGTGCTCGCCGGGCTGAGCCCGCGGGAGCGGCGGATGACGGCGGCGCTGCTCGGCTACCCCGAGGGCTCGGCCGGTCAGTACATGACCCCCGAGGTCGTCGCGCTGCCGCAGAACCTGTCGGTTGCCGCCGCGCTGGCCATGGTCCGCGCCAAGGGCGGCAACGCCGAGACCGTGTACACCCTGCCGGTGGTCGACGGCGGACGGCGGCTGACCGGCATCGTCGAACTGCGCGAACTCGTGCTCGCCGAGCCCGGCGCCATGGTGTCCGAGCTGGTGGTCACCGAGCCCGCGTTCGCGCGCGCCACCGACGCCGCGGAGAAGGCCGCGCGCCTGATGCGCGAGACCAACGACATCAACCTGCCGGTCGTGGACAGCGAGGACCGGCTGGTCGGGCTGCTCACCATCGACGACGCGGTGGAGGTCATCGAGGCCGCCGACAGCGAGGACGTGGCCCGTCAGGCCGGGTCCGCGCCGTGGGAGGGCCACTACATGGCGGCGGGCGTCTTCCAGCTGGCCCGCTATCGCGCGCTGTGGCTGATGCTGCTGCTGTTCGCGGCCACGCTGACCGTCAGCGTCACCGACTTCTTCGCCGGCACGCTGGAGCAGGCCGCGCACCTGGCGCTGTTCATTCCGCTGCTGATCGGCGCGGGCGGGAACGCGGGTGCGCAGGCGGCCACCGCGTGCGTGCGCGCGCTCGCGGTCGGTGAGGTGCGGGTCTCGGATCTGTTCAAGGTGATCTGGCGGGAATGCCGGGTCGGGCTCGCGCTCGGATCGCTCTTGGCGACAGCGGGTTTGGCGATCGGCGCGCTGTTCGTCGGGCCCGGTATCGCGATCGTGGTGGCGATCACCCTGATCCTGATCTGCGGGTGGGCGGCCACCATCGGCGGCACCATGCCGCTGCTGGCCAAGAAGCTGCGCATCGACCCGGCCGTGGTGTCGGCGCCCATGGTGACGACGCTGGTCGACGCGACCGGGCTGATCATCTACTTCACCACCGCCAAGCTGGTGCTCGGCATCTGAGCGCTCCCGGCGTTCGCCCAGCCGAGTCCCGGACTGACCTCGACTGCGGCGGGCCGCCCCGCGCTGACTCTGGTTTGCTGAAACTCACTGTCCAGCAAACATTCTCGATGTCCAGTCCCATTGTGGCCGAGTTACTTGACCTCTGTACCTTTCTTATCCAATCCTCTGGACTAGTCCAGGAATCCTGGCTATTCTTCGTCCATCAGTTCGAAGCGCCACCGGATGAAGGAGGGCTCGACAATGGACATCAACGGGAAATCTCCCATAGACCGCCTCGCCGAAATCGAACAATGGCAAACCTTTCGGGGCGAGGTGGACACCTGGGCCTTCCGGGAAATCGAAACTCGTCTCCTCGCGCTCCACAGCAAAATCGTGCACAGCTGCGATCGCGCCCCCGACCTTTCCCCCTTCGCCTCCGACGTCCTGGAAGTCCTCGGCGTCGTCCGCCGCCGCCACACCCGCCTGCGCGAGCATGAGCGGCAGTCCGCGGAATGAGCGAAGTTGTCGTGTTTGCTGGAAGTGGCTGTCCGGCAAACAATCTCAACGTCCAGTTGGTACCTGCCCTAAACCTGCTGAGCCACTGGAACTTACCTGTCCAATCATCTGGCCTACTCCAAATGCGATGGCTATCCTTCGAAATATCTACTCGAAGCTCCACCGCATCAAGGAGGGGTTGATCAATGGGAAGTGGCAAGACTGTAGAAGAGCGTTTGGCTGAGACGGAGGCGTGGCAGGCGTTTCAGGGGGAGATCGATACGTGGGCGTTCCGGGAGTTGGAGGCGTGTCTCGGGGAGTTGCTCATGAAGGTCGATCGTGGTTATAAGGCGCCGCCTGATCTGGACACCATCAAGTCCGAGATCTGTGAATTGCTCCGGATTTTCGATCGGCGGCGTACGCGGTTGCGCCAATACCGCAGCGTCACACCGTTGTCCGACGAGAACTGGTGAAATCTGGCGAAGGCTCCGCGTTGCGGGGCCTTCGCCCTAACCGAGTTGCCGTCTGTTCGAAGCACTACCCGATGAAGGAGGGCTCGACCATGGATGTGAACGACAAATCGGAAGCGGAACGATTGGCCGCGATCGAAGCGTGGCAGGCGTTCCAGGGTGAAATAGACGCTTGGGTGTTTCACGAACTCGATGCCCGTATTGCGGCGCTCAGGAGAAAGCTGGAGGAATCCGATCCGCCGGCTGATCTCGGGAAGGTCGTCGCGGATGTCGAGGGGCTGGAAAGGCTCCTTTCCCGACGAGAACTTCGTCTGCGCACCTTTCAGCGCCGTGGTGCGCTGTGAACAGGTGGCAGGAAGACGTCATGCGGCGACTGAAAACATGTGAGGAGGCGGACGCCACCTTCGAAAGGCGTCTGACTGAAGTGATCTTTCGAGATACTGAAACTGTGACGCACATCTACGAGGAGTTCGACAAGGTTCACTTCGCTGTCGGCGGCGTCAAAGCCAGCATCGGGGGTGATCTGGAGGGCACTCTCGAAGGTCGCTCGATCGTGACTCGTCTGGATTCGATGGATCTGGATATCCGGACGCTGAAGTCGGATGTAGAAACGCTCAAGTTTGACGTTAGTGAGCTGAAGACCGATGTCAGCGGGCTGAAGAAGGATGTCAGCGGGCTCAAGAAGGACGTCGGCACGCTCAAGTCCGATATGAAGCTGCTGACGGAAGGGATGGGTGAGGTGTTGCGGATTCTGCAGAAGAGTGGCAGCGCCAACTGAGGATCGGGGCTCGGTGCCGTCGCCTAGCGGGGCGGCATCGGGTTCAGCGGGTGGTCCAGGTGGCTATTTGCTGGGCGGCGATGGAGACCAGGCGGTCGGTGCCGAGGTTGAGGTCGAGGAGATGGCTGGTGGCGTAGGGGATTTCGTGGAGGGGTGGGGCGGTGGGGTCGAGGGTGCGGTATTGGTAGATGTGGTAGCCGTGTTTTTCCTGGCATTCGCCCTGCATGCGCTGGGTGCTGGTGGTCCAGGTGGAGGCCGATTTCGGGAGGCCGTGCGGGAAGGTCATGTAGTCCAGGAGTAAGGACAGGTAGCCGGGGGTGAAGGGGGCGGTGGGGACGGTGAGGCCGACAGGCTCGGGGGCGCCGCTGAGGATGGCGGGGTCGGTGCAGGCGACTTCGTATTGTGGGCCGCTCGGGACGCCGACGCTGCCGGAGAGGATGTCGGCGGAGCTGTTGCCGAAGATCGAGAGGGCGAGGATCGGATCGATCTGCGAGGTGGAATAGGCGACAGCGCAACCGGATTCGCCCTGGCGGGTACAGAGGGGGATGGCGGTGAAGTCGCCGCCGACGGGGCTGTCGCGCAGCGTTTCGACATTGCCGCCCAGGAGGAAGGCGCCGACGAGGCGGTCGCGCAGATCCGGATCCGGATCGATGTGCTCGCGAATCAGCTTGCGCAGCAGCAGGGTTCCCTGGGAGTGGCCGATGAAGATGATGCCGCGCCCGTTGTTCTCCCGGGTCAGATACTGGTGCCAGGCGTCGAGCACGTCACGGTAGGACTGCTGGATCAGCGGCAGTCCGAGCAGTTGCAGGGAGATGCCGGGTGTCAGGGTCAGCTGCCGGTACAGCGGCGTGAAAACCCGGCACTGACCGGAGAATCGAGCCGCCTGCATGGTCGCTATCGCCTCGACCTCCGGCTGGCGCGGCGGATCGGAATAAACGCCGAACTGATCGCTCACGGTCGGATACACGTAGAAGCAGTCGACCGGTTTCTCGGATTCCGGCGGCACCGCGACGGTACTGACCGCACCGGTCCGCAGATCGATGGTGTCCAGCGGCACATCGCACGGATCCGCGTCGAAAGCGGGATGGCACAACCACTGCACCGCCGGCGTGGGATCCGCGGCGACGGGCGCCGCCCACAGCCCCAGGACGAGTGCGAGCACCCCGATCAGTCCAACAACGCGCACGCCGACCCACCTGTGCTCTGGGTTACTCCCCGGTCGATCTTGTATAGCATCTCGGCGCGGCGCGCGGGGGTTCTCGAGGACTGATCACAAACGACGAAGGCCCCGCCGAAGCGGGGCCCGCGCACCGGAAGATCAGAACTCCCAGTCCTCGTCTTCGGTATTGACGGCCTTGCCGATGACGTAGCTGGACCCGGAACCGGAGAAGAAATCGTGGTTCTCGTCGGCGTTGGGCGACAGTGCCGACAGGATGGCGGGATTGACCTCGCACTCGTCCTTCGGGAACAGCCCCTCGTACCCGAGGTTCATCAGCGCCTTGTTGGCGTTGTAGCGCAGGAACTTCTTCACGTCCTCGGTGAGACCGACCTCGTCGTAGAGATCCTGCGTGTATTCGACCTCGTTGTCGTACAGCTCGAACAGCAGCTCGAAGGTGTAGTTCTTGAGCTCCTCGCGCTCGGCCGGCGAGACCAGTTCCAGCCCGCGCTGGTATTTGTAGCCGATGTAGTAGCCGTGCACGGCTTCGTCGCGGATGATCAGCCGGATCATGTCGGCGGTGTTGGTGAGCTTGGCGCGCGAGGACCAGTGCATCGGCAGGTAGAAACCGGAGTAGAACAGGAAACTCTCCAGCAGGGTGGAGGCCACCTTGCGCTTGAGCGGATCGTCGCCGTTGTAGTAGTGCAGCACGATCTCGGCCTTGCGCTGCAGGTTCCGGTTCTCCTCGGACCAGCGGAAGGCTTCATCGATCTCGCGGGTGGAGCACAGCGTGGAGAAGATGTTGCTGTAGCTCTTGGCGTGCACCGACTCCATGAACGCGATGTTGGTGAGCACCGCCTCCTCGTGCGGAGTCAGCGCGTCCGGGATCAGGCTCACCGCGCCGACGGTGCCCTGAATGGTGTCCAGCAGCGTGAGGCCGGTGAAGACCCGCATGGTGAGCTGCTTCTCGTCGGGGGTGAGGGTGTTCCACGAGGGGATGTCGTTGGACACCGGTACCTTTTCGGGGAGCCAGAAGTTGCCGGTCAGCCTGTCCCAGACCTCGGCATCCTTCTCGTCGGGGACCCGATTCCAGTTGATGGCCGATACCCGATCGATCAGTTTCATCCTGCCTCCACGCCCTTTCCCGAGCACACTGCCATCCGGAATTCCTCGCACTGAACACTACTCCTAGTGGGTGACAAGTCCATGCAGCACAACACCTTGTGTCGCAGCGGGCGGTTTCGCCTGGCCGGAATTCGTGGCCCGCCCGCGTGCGGCTCCCTATTGTGCGGCACGGGCCGGGGCGGGGACGCGGCGGTCCGGGCCGCCGGGTCTGTCAAGCGGACTGGATGGCCATCCGGTATGTCCGGTTCCGACCGTAATATCGGGCCGTACGCCGCACGAGGGGGACGCGCGATGCCCGCACCGACCGACCCGGACATGACCGATCTGCTCGGAAGGCTCGCGCGCGTCCCGAGCGGCCGCCGTGGCAAGTGGGTGGTGCTCGGCGTCTGGGTGATCGCGCTGCTGGCACTCGGCTCGTTCGCCGGCGAACTCACCGGCGCGCAACAGAACGACAGCGTCAACTGGCTGCCCGACAGCGCGGAGTCCACCCGGGCGTTCAAGCTCGCCGAGACCTTCGGCAACAGCGAGCACGTGCCGGTGGTGCTGGTCTACGAGCGAGTCGGCGGCATCACCGAGGGCGATCGGGCAGCCATCGCTGCCGATACCGCGCGTTTCAAACAGGTCGAGCACATCGTGGGCGACAAGGTGATCGGGCCGATCCAGTCCCGCGACGGCCAGGCCGTGGAGGTCTTGGCGCCGATCGATATGGGCTCGGAGGGCTGGTCCCGGCTGACCCCGGCGGTCGAGGACATCAAGGCGGCGGCGGGCGAGCGTCCGGCAGGTTTGTCCTTCCATGCCACCGGGCCCGCCGGGTACGGCGCGGAGTTCGGTGCGGCCTTCGAGGGGATCGACGGCCTGCTGCTCTACGCCGCGGCTGCCGTGGTCGTGGTCATCCTGCTGTTCACCTACGGGCCCATGCTGTGGGTATTGCCGCTGCTGGCAGCGGGTTTCGCGCTGGCCGTCGCGCAGGCCGCGGTCTACGGGGCCACGCAGCTCGGGCTCGTCATGAACGCCCAGAGCCAGGGCATTCTCACGGTGCTGGTCTTCGGCGCGGGCACCGACTATGCGTTGTTGCTGATCGCGCGGTATCGAGAAGAGTTGCGCCGCCACGAGGATCGGCACGAGGCGATGGCGGTCGCCCTGCACCGGGCCGGTCCCGCCGTGCTGGCCAGCGGGTCCACGGTGATCGTCGCGATGCTGGCACTGCTTGTGGCGGAGATGAATTCGACTCGCGGCATCGGGCCGGTCTGCGCGATCGGGGTCACGGTGGCGCTGCTCGCCATGCTGACACTGCTGCCCGCGCTGCTGGTCATCGCCGGGCGATGGATCTTCTGGCCGCGGCACCCCACCTTCGGCACGGTCGACCACACCGAGACCGGGATCTGGTCCCGGGTAGGCCACTTCATCGCCGGACGTCCGCGGGTGGTGTGGATCGGCACCGCGCTCGCGCTGGGCGCGCTGGCCCTGGGCGCGACCGGATTCGAAGCGAACGGCATCGCCAACAAGGATTCCTTCGTCGGCCGGTCCGACGCGGTCGACGGGCAAGAGGTCCTGGAGCGGCACTTCGACGCCGGGACGGGCAATCCGGTGATCGTCCTCGGCACGGCCGCGCAGGCCGACGCGATCGCCGCCACCCTGAAGTCCACGCCGGGCATCACGGCCACGACCGAACCTGTGCGGAAGGACGGGCTGTTCTATCTGGAGGGCACGCTCGCCGACGCACCGGACAGTCCCGCCGCGGATGCCACCGTCGACCGAGTCCGCGCCGCCGTGCACGCCGTCGATCCCGAGGCCCGGGTGGGCGGGCAGACTGCGACCGTGCTCGACATCAAACGCGCGGTGGCCCAGGACAATCGGGCGATCGGCCCGGTGGTGCTGGTGATCGTGCTGGTCATTCTGATGCTGCTCTTGCGCTCGATTCTCGCGCCGGTGCTGCTGACCGCCACGGTCGTGCTGTCCTATTTCGCCGCGCTGGGGTTGAGCCACTGGATCTACGAACTCGCCGGCTTCCGCGGCGCCGACGCCGGGCTGCCGCTGATCGCCTTCGTCTTCCTGGTCGCGCTCGGCATCGACTACAACATCTTCCTGATGTCGCGCGTGCACGAGGAGGCGGCCAAGCACCGTACGCGCGCGGGCGCCGTCATCGGTTTGTCCGCGACCGGCGGGGTGATCACCTCCGCGGGGCTGGTGCTGGCGGGCACCTTCGCGGTGTTCGCCACCTTGCCGATCGTCACGTTCGCCCAGATGGGCATTCTGATCGCGGTGGGCGTCCTGCTGGATACCGTGATCGTGCGGTCGATCCTGGTCACCGCGTTGACCCTGGACATCGGCGACAAGATCTGGTGGCCGAGCGCGCTGTCCCGCCCGACCGCCCCGGAGCAGGACCGACGAGCTGTCCAGGACGAAATCCCGGGATGATAGGTTCGCCCGCATGTCTCGCCGCGACGACAAAACGGTCGGCCTGATCCTCGTGACGTACCAGTCCGCCGAGGATCTACCGCCCTTTCTGGAGTCGCTGCCCGCCGCGGTCGAGCCGTACACGGTCGAGGTGATCTGCGTGGACAACACCTCGACCGACGACAGCGCCGACCTCGTCGAGGACTTCGGTGGACGCGCGATCCGCAACCGCGCCAACGTCGGTCTTTCGGCGGCGATCAATCAGGGCGCGGCCGAGACCGACGCCGAATGGCTGCTGGTGGCGAACCCGGACACCCGGCTCACCCCGGGATCGATTGCGGCACTGCTGGAAACGGCACGAGCCGACTACCGGATCGGCATGATCGGCCCGCGCGTCACCAAGCTGGACGGCACGCCCTACCCGAGCGGTCGCCGCTTCCCGTCGCTGCTGGTCGGCGTGGCGCACGCCCTGCTGGGCGGGGTCTGGCCCGGAAATCCGGCCACGCGAGCGTATTTCGGCGAACCCGTGACCACGGTCAGCGATGTCGACTGGATCTCGGGCTGCTGCATGCTGTTCCGCCGCGCGGCCTTCGATTCGGTCGACGGCATGGACGCGCGCTACTTCCTCTATTTCGAGGAGACCAAGATGGCGCTGGACATGCACCGGGCGGGCTGGCGCGTGGTGCTGGACCCGGCCGTCGAGATCCGCCACCGGGAAGGCGGCAGCATGCGGCACGCGCCGTTCCGTAAGGTGCGCGCGCATCACCGCAGCGCACTGCGGTTCTACTGCGACTATCACCGCAATTCCCCGTGGCTGCTGTTCGCGCCGCTGGTCGCCGCCGGCCTGCTGGCCCGGGGTGCGCTCGCGGCGTTGCGCACGGCGGTCCGGGCCCGCTCGGCCGGCTGACCGGTCAGCCGAGGGCGCGGATGCGATCCAGCATCGCGCGGAACTCGTTGTCGTCGGCCGGGTCCCGGGGCGGCTCCAGCGAGATGCCTTGGCACAGGCCCTGATACCACTCGGCGAGCACGCCGGGCAGGTCCGCGTAGGTGGCCTGCGGGACCAGCTGGGCGAGCATGTCCTCGGTGAGCAGCGCCGGCAGGTGCTCCCACCGTTCGGTCCGCGCCGCCTCGGCCAGAGCGGTCGCGGTGTCGCCGAGCCCGAGGCGATCGAGCGTGCCGCGGTAGGCGGGCGTGGAATAGAGGAAGGCGAGTTCCTCGCGCATCGCCGGGCGGGCCGCGGCGAGCGCCGCCGCGTCGCGGCCGGTGATCGCCTTGGGCACCACCACGATGCGCGGGAGCGCGCGATCGCGGGTGGCGGCTCCCGTCGCCAGCGCGGGCCGTACCTGTGCGGCGAGCGAGCGTGGATGCGAGCCCGTCGGGTGCGCGACGAAACCGTCGGCGACCGCGCCTGCGAGCTCGCACATCCGCACGTTCACTCCGCCGGTCCAGAGCGCGGGCGCGGCGACCGCCAGCGGGCCGGGGTTGAAGAACGGCTGCAACCGCGTGAACGTGTAATGACTGCCGCGATGCTCCAGCGGCGTGCCGTGCTGGAAGGCGGCGAAGATCGCGCGCAGCGCGTCGGCGTAATCGCCGAGCTGGGCCACCGGATCGGACCACGGCATCGAGAAGCGGCCGACGATATTGCCCCGGACCTGCGAGGAGATGCCCAGCTGGAAGCGTCCGCTGGAGAAGCGCGCCAGCTCCCAGGCCGAACAGGCGGTGAGCATCGGACTGCGCGCGAACGCCACCACCATGCTGGTGCGCACGGTCAGCCGGGTGCTGTGCTCGATCGCCAGCGCGCACACCGCGAACGGGTCGTGCACGGTCTCCGAGACGTGCACCGTGTCGAAACCCAGCCGCTCGATCCGCCGCACCCGCTCGGCGACCCGGGCCAGGCCGGTGTCGGCGGGCAGTGAGGTCACGATCTCCACGGCGGCACCACAGTGTTCATATCGACACTGTGACAGGCCGGGTCCGGGGTCAGTCGGTGACGTACCCGTTCAACGTGTTCCGCAGATCGGTGAGCAGCGCGCGGGCGGCGGTGAGACCGGAACCGTGCCACACCGAATCCTCGGCCGCGAACACCCGCTTGTCCTTGGACGCGCCCAGCTCCTTGAAATCCTCGGAGCGCAAGGTCTTCTCCCCGAAGGTCTTTCCGGAGGCGCCGTCGAAGATTACGTAAATGAGGTCGCCCTCGATCGGCTCCAGGTCGGCGGCGGGCACGTCGAAGGACGTGGCACGCTGCGCGGTGGGCCGCTGCACGCCCGCGTCGGCCAGTACCTGCCCGGCGAAGCTGTCGCTGCCCTGGACCCGCATCACGTCGCCGCTGAAGCGCACCACCGAGGCCTGGGTCTGGTTGGCGGCCAGGGCGTTACCGGTCTCGGTGGCTTCGGCGCGATAGTCGGCGAGGGCCTGCTCGGCCGCGGTGCGGCGATCCAAACCGGCGGCGTAGCCGAGGAATTCGGCCTGCCAGCCGTCGTTCGTGCCGACCAGGACGGTGGGCGCGATCCGCTGCAGCGCCTCGAAACCGGCCGGGGCCGCGCCGAGAATCAGATCGGGGCGCAGCTCGGCGATCTTGGCCAGATCGGGCTGGGCGGGCGAGCCGACGCCCGGGACCGGCAGCACGCCGTACCCGAGATACTGCGGTTGCGCCCGCGGGCCGTCCAGGGTGACCGCGCCGACGACGCGCTCCCACAGGCCGACCGCGCACGTCGCGTCCAGTGCCGCCGTGGACAGCACCACGATGCGCTGCGGATCGGCCGGCACCTGCGACACCCCGCCCGCGTGCGTGACGGCGCGGGTGCCCCCGGCCTGGTCGGGTGTGCTGGGCAGCGGGCAGGCCCGGGTGGTGTCGCGTTCCACGCCGACCACGCCGGCCCCGGCGATATTGGTGGTGGTGCGGACGATCGAACTCGCGTCGTCGGCCTTGCCGCCGCAGGCCGTGAGCAAGGCCAGCACCGCGGCGCAGGCCGCCAGGGTGCGGAAACGGCGGAATTCGAACTGGTTTCGGGTGCGATCCATGACGCTCACCGGCATGCCGGAGAGGGTACATGCACCGGATCCGGCGCCGGTCGCGCATCCGGGCGGGCGCGCGACCGACGACCGTTCAGGCCGCGTCGCCGCCGAGATTGAACCGGGCGCCGGTCACGTCGGTGACCGTGGCCATGCGGCCGTAGGGGGTATCCATCGCGGGGGCGACGACCGCGCCGCCGAGCTCGACGACCCGCGCCACCGCCTTGTCGACATCGTCGGCGCCGAAGTACACCGACCAGGAGGCGGGCACGCCCTCGGGCAGGAACTCGGTCGCGTCCATCACCCCGCCCAGCATCGGGCTGGTGGAATGGATGGTGCTGTAGCGGAATCCCGGCGCCTCCGGCATGGCGAACACGTCGTCCCAGCCGAACACGTCGCGGTAGAACGACAGGGCGCCCTGGTAATCGCGGGTGTGCAGCTCGAACCAGGAGGGCGCGCCCGCGGCGTCGGTCCACTTGCCGCCCTCGACCAGGGCGGCGGTCTCGATGCCGGCGTGCGTGCCCGGCTGCCAGATGCCGACGCCCGCGCCCCCGGAGTCGCCGAGGATCGCCATGACGCCGAGATCGCCCACGTCCATGGGCTCCACGACGACCAGTCCGCCGTGCTCGGTGGCCGCGGCGGCGGTCGCGCGCGCGTCGGGGGAGAGCAGGTACACGGTCCACTGATCGGGACCGTCCACGCCGTCCTCGGTCTTGCCCATGGCGCCGCCGACGGCCTTGCCGTCCTTGCGGAAGGTGATGTAGCCGCCGAATTCCGCGCCGGCGCGCTCGGCGGTCCAGCCGAAGAGCTCGCCGTAGAAGGCGATGCTGGCCTCGGGGTCGGTGGTGTAGAGGTCGACCCAGATCGGGTCGCCCGGCTTGGGGTGAGTCATTGGCACAATCTCCTGTCCGGTGATGAAACACTCTCTGCGGATAGAGACGGCACGGCTCGGTGGAAATCATCGTCGCACGCCAGAGGAGGTGCGCGGGCCCCGCGGCCGACACCGGCGACCAACGAAATACGACACAGAGTAGGACCCGTGCGGATCCCTGCGGCAGCACGGTTTACGATCTCAGGAGCGCAAGCGAACTGTCGTCTGTCCGGACGCCGGAGGGTCACTCCGGGCGGATGCGAGCAGCGGAGCCTGCGGAGCGACCTAAAGGCACCTTCAGGAGGATCAGTGACTGCGGTAGAGCCCCAGCCAGTCCAGTTGGAAGCGACTCGGCCGTATCCGGCTCGGACCGGGCCGAAGGGTTCGTTCATCTACAAGGCGGTCACCACGACCGACCCGAAGGTCCTCGGCGTCATGTACCTCGTGACCGCGATGACGTTCTTCATGATCGGCGGCCTGATGGCCCTGCTGATGCGTACCGAGCTCGCGCGCCCCGGCATGCAGTTCCTGTCGGCCGAGCAGTTCAACCAGCTGTTCACCATGCACGGCACGATCATGCTGCTGTTCTACGCCACCGCGATCGTCTTCGGCTTCGCCAATATCATTCTGCCGCTGCAGATCGGCGCCCCCGATGTCGCCTTCCCGCGCCTGAACGCCTTCAGCTACTGGCTGTACCTGTTCGGCGCCTCGATGGCGACGGCCGGGTTCATCACCCCGGGCGGCGCGGCCGACTTCGGCTGGACGGCGTACTCGCCGCTGACCGACATCGTGCACTCGCCCGGCGTGGGCGGTGACCTGTGGATCATGGGTCTGGCCGTCTCCGGTCTGGGCACCATCCTCGGTGGCGTCAACATGCTGACCACGGTCGTCGTCCTGCGCGCTCCGGGCATGACCATGTTCCGGATGCCGATCTTCACCTGGAACATCGCCGTCACCGCGGTGCTCGTGCTGCTCGCCTTCCCGCTGCTGACCGCCGCCCTGATGGGTCTGGCCGTGGACCGGCACCTGGGCGGTCACATCTACGACCCGGCCACCGGCGGCGTCCTGCTCTGGCAGCACCTGTTCTGGTTCTTCGGCCACCCCGAGGTGTACATCATCGCGCTGCCGTTCTTCGGCATCGTCTCCGAGATCTACCCGGTGTTCTCGCGTAAGCCGATCTTCGGTTACACCACGCTGGTCTACGCGACGCTCGGTATCGCCGCCCTGTCCATCGCGGTGTGGGCGCACCACATGTACGCCACCGGCGCCGTGCTGCTGCCGTACTTCTCGTTCATGACGTTCTTGATCGCGGTTCCGACCGGTGTGAAGTTCTTCAACTGGATCGGCACCATGTGGCGTGGTCAATTGACCTTCGAGACACCGATGCTGTGGTCCATCGGCTTCCTGGTGACCTTCCTCTTCGGTGGTCTGTCGGGCGTCATCCTGGCCTCGCCGCCGCTGGACTTCCACGTCACCGACTCGTACTTCGTGGTCGCGCACTTCCACTACGTGCTCTTCGGCACCATCGTGTTCGCCACCTTCGCCGGCATCTACTTCTGGTTCCCGAAGATGACCGGTCGCATGATGGACGAGCGTCTGGGCAAGTGGCACTTCTGGACCACCTTCGTCGGCTTCCACACCACCTTCCTGGTGCAGCACTGGCTGGGCGCCGAGGGCATGCCGCGCCGCTACGCCGACTACCTGCCCTCGGACGGCTTCACTTCGCTGAACACGATCTCCACGATCGGCGCGTTCATCCTGGGCGCCTCGATGCTGCCGTTCGTCTGGAACGTCTTCAAGAGCTACCGCTACGGCGAGGTCGTCACGGTGGACGATCCGTGGGGCTACGGCAACTCGCTGGAGTGGGCCACCACCTGCCCGCCGCCGCGGCACAACTTCTACGAACTGCCGCGCATCCGCTCCGAGCGTCCCGCGTTCGAGCTGCACTACCCGCACATGGTCGAGCGCATGCGCGCCGAGGCCCACGTGGGCTGGGGCTCGGGCAAGCACTCGCACGCGGTCACCGAGGACGCGGTAGCCGCTAAGTAGTATTTCCGACGACGACGTGTGCACCTGCTGGTCACCAGCGGGTGCACACGCGTTTGAGGACCTAGTTACGCCCCTTTTCGGTCAGCGACAACGGCGACGCAGCACAGGGAGGGCACACACCAATGGAGCAGGACTTGGCTGACACCACCGTTCTCGTCACCGTCACCGGCCCCGACCGGCCGGGTGTGACGTCCGTGCTGCTCGCGGCGATGTCGCGGCACCAGGTGAGCCTGCTGGACGTGGAGCAGGTCGTCATCCGCGGCCGGCTCACGCTGGGCGTGCTGATCACCTGCCCGCACGATCCCGAGGCGTTGCAGGACGAGCTCGAAGAGGCGATGAACACTGTCGGCATGCAGGTCGACGTGGAGGTCGGCGCGGCGATCGGCCGGCAGCCGATGTCGACGCACGCGGTGGTCATCCTGGGCGCGCCGGTCACCGCCCGCGCGTTCAGCGCGGTGTCGCGGCAGCTGGCCACGCTCGGCGCGAATATCGACACCATCCGCGGCATCGCCGACTACCCGGTCACCGGCATGGAGTTGCTGGTCACCGCGACCGACACCGGCGCGGACACCGATTCCCGGCTGCGCACGGCGCTGGCCGAGGTCGCGGTCGCCGAGCAGGTCGACGTGGCGGTCGAGCGGGCCGGGCTGGCCCGCCGGTCCAAGCGGCTGATCGTCTTCGACGTGGACTCGACACTGATCCAGGGCGAGGTGATCGAGATGCTGGCCGCGCACGCCGGCGTCGAGGACGAGGTCCGCCAGGTCACCGAGGCGGCGATGCGCGGCGAGATCGATTTCGCGGAGTCGCTGCGCCAGCGGGTGGCCACGCTGGAGGGACTGGACGAATCGGTGATCGAGGAGGTCGCCGACCGGATCGAGCTGACGCCCGGCGCGCGCACCACCATTCGCACGCTGCGCCGGATCGGCTACCGCTGCGGCGTGGTGTCCGGCGGCTTCCGCCAGGTGATCGAACCGCTGGCGCACGAACTGGAACTGGATTTCGTGCAGGCCAACACCTTGGAGATCAAGGACGGCAAGCTGACCGGCCGGGTCGTCGGTGAGATCGTCGATCGGGCTTTCAAGGCCACCGCGCTGCGCAAGTTCGCCGCCGAGGCGGGGGTGCCGATGGAGCAGACCGTGGCGGTCGGCGACGGCGCCAACGACATCGACATGCTCAACGCCGCGGGGCTCGGCGTCGCGTTCAACGCCAAGCCGGCGTTGCGCGAGGTGGCCGACGCGGCGCTGTCGCACCCGTATCTGGACGCTGTGCTGTTCATTCTCGGCGTCACCCGCGACGAGGTGGAGGCCGCCGACGCCCGCGACGGCGGCGTCCGCCGGGTGCCACTGGTCGGCACCTGATCGACACGGGTTGCCCGGCGGTTACTCGGCCCGTACCTCTGTAGGCTTGGGCGAGTTGACCATTCGGCGATCGGAGGCGTGGTGCGGAAATCCCTCGTGGTGCTGCTGCTCGGTCTGACGGTCGCCGCCTGCGGCACCGAGGAGCCCGCCGCGCGCACCGTGGAGCCGGACACCTCGGCGCGCACCGTGACGCAGCAGACCACGCCGCCGGAGGGCACGATGACGGTGACCGAAGCCGACAACGGCCAGGAGCGCACGCTGAAGGCGGGGCAGCGGGTGGCGCTGCGGTTGCCGTCGAATCCGTCCACCGGCTACGGCTGGCAGGTGGTCGAGGTCGACGACAATGTCGTCGAGCAGGTCGGGGATCGGGAATACGTGTCGGATCAACCGGTCATGCCCGGTACGCCGGGCACCGAGGTGTGGACCTTCGCGGGCCGCGCCGCGGGGGTCACCCAGCTCCGGATGGAATACAAGCGTCCCTGGGAACAGGGTGTGGAGCCGGCGAAGACGTTCTCCCTGGTGTTGGTGGTGGTGTGATGAGTACCGAATTGTCCGTGCCGGACGCTGGTTTCGCGTTCCGGCACGCGGAGCTGGCGCGCGGCTACGGCGGTGCGGGTGATCCGGCCGACCCGGATCAGGTGCAGGCGATGCCGATGGTGCTGCACCTGCCGAAGGCGGAGCCGCCGCCGCGCAGCGCGCTGCTCGCCGCCGCGGCGACGGCGGTGGTCGCGCTGTGCATGGATCCGCGGGTGGGTCCCGAGGGGCCGTGGGAGCAGCGCTATCTCGACTGGAAGCGGTCGCGGATCCGCAAGGTGGCCCGCCGCGCCCGGGGCGCGCACTGGGCGGCCGCGAACGAGGTGGACGGCGTCACCGTCGAGATCGACGGCGCGCAGGCCCGGGCGCTGGTGCCGAGTGCGGTCAGCGCGGTGGACCCGCGGATCAAACGGTTGCAGATCGGCGGGACCGATCTGGAGCACGACGAGCCCGGCCCGGCCGATCCGGAACTGCCGGTGCTGTGGGTGAATTCGGCGCTGGAGATGACGCTCGGCAAGGCGGCCGCGCAGGTCGGGCACGGGAGCATGCTGCTGGCCGGTGCGCTGTCGGTGGCGCGGCTCAGACGCTGGGCGCGCAGCGACTACCGCTGCTCGGTGCGCGAGGCCGACGCCGCGCGCTGGCGGGAGTTGTCGGACCAGGTGGCCGCCGGCACCGCCGTGGCGGTGCGGGACGCGGGTTTCACCGAAGTCGCCCCGGGTTCGCTGACGGTGATCGCGGTGCCCGCGGAGACCTGGTAGCCGGAAAACGTAAACCCCGGTATCACGGCATATTTCGGAGTTTTGTCCGGTTCGAACTCGGAACGTCGAGTGTGGCTCACTCAAATCTGGGTAAATGTGACGGAACAGGGTCGTACCAATGCTAGTTACGCACCGTGCTGGTTCGGAGGATAAGTCATCATGACCATGCTGATGCTCATTCTTGCCGGGTGGGTGGCTTTGTCGTTGCCGCTCGCCTTTCTGGTCGCCCGGATGTTCCGCACCACCCCGCCCGCCGATCGCCCGCGTCAGGGTCGCCTGACACTGCGGGCCCGGATCCTGCGTGTCCGCGATCGAATGCCGCGTTCGGCCCGCCCGGCGTGGGTCGGTCGCTCATCCGCAACGCATTTGGGCCAAGATGGAGCGCGTGCCGCAACCGGATCCCGATCTGCTCATTGATTTCACCGATGTGACCGTCCGACGCTCAGGCCATACCCTGGTCGGTCCGGTCACCTGGCAGGTCGAGCTCGACGAACGCTGGGTCGTCCTCGGACCCAACGGCGCGGGCAAGACCTCACTGCTCCGCATGGCCGCCGCCGAATTACACCCCACTTCGGGCCAGGCCAATCTGCTCGGCGAGATACTCGGCAAAACCGATGTCTCCGAACTTCGTCCACGGATCGGACTGTCCTCCGCCGCGATCGCCAGCCGGGTGCCGCGCGAGGAGAAAGTCAGCGATCTGGTGGTCTCGGCCGGTTACGCGGTGCTCGGGCGCTGGCGCGAACGCTACGACGACATGGACACCGACCGCGCCATCGACATGCTGGAAAGCCTGGGCGCCGAGCACCTTTCCGATCGCACCTACGGCACCCTGTCCGAGGGCGAGCGCAAACGGGTGCTGATCGCGCGGGCGCTGATGACCGATCCGGAACTGCTGCTGCTGGACGAGCCCGCCGCGGGCCTGGATCTCGGTGGCCGGGAGGAGTTGGTGGAGCGCCTCGGCGATCTGGCCGCCGACCCGGACGCGCCGGCCATGGTGCTGGTGACCCATCACGTCGAGGAGATTCCGCCGGGCTTCACCCACGGCCTGCTGCTCAACGAGGGCGAGGTCATCGCGCAGGGTCTGCTCAGCGACGTGCTGACCGCGGAGAACCTGAGCGACGCGTTCCGCCAGTCGATCGCGCTGGATCGGGTGGACGGGCGCTACTTCGCCCGCCGCGCGCGGCGGGCGGGCAAGCACCGGCACCGCTGAGACCGAGCTCACCAAGCACGCGTTAGGGTGCAAAGGTGAGTGAGAAGTCTGAGGCAGTGCCGCTGAAGGACGCGTCCACGGTGATGCTGGTGCGTGACGGGGCCGCGGGCCCGGAGGTGTTCCTGCAGCGCCGAGTCGGGGCCATGGCCTTCGCCGCCGGGATGACGGTGTTCCCGGGTGGCGGCGTCGACGCGTCCGACGGCACCGCCGACATCGCCTGGTCCGGCCCCGGTCCGGACTGGTGGGCCGAGCGGTTCGGCACCACCGAACCGCGGGCCAAGGCGCTGGTCTGCGCGGCGGTGCGCGAGACCTTCGAGGAATGCGGCGTGCTGCTGGCCGGGCCCACCGCCGACACCGTGGTCTCCGACACCGGCGTCTACCGGGACGCGCGGGGCAGGCTGGAACGCCGCGAGCTGTCGCTGGCCGCGTTCCTGGCCGAGTCGGACCTGGTGCTGCGCGCCGATCTGCTGTTGCCCTGGGCGAACTGGATCACTCCGGTCGTCGAGCAGCGTCGCTACGACACCCGCTTCTTCGTCGCGGTGCTGCCCGCGGGCCAGCTCGCCGACGGCGCGACCTCCGAGGCCGACCACGTGCAGTGGCGCACCCCGGCCCAGGCCCTGGACCGCTGGCGCGCGGGCGAGGACATCCTGCTCCCGCCCACCTGGTCCCAGCTGGACGCGCTGAGCCGATTCGCCTCCACCGCCGAGATTTTCGCCGCCGAGGTGGTGATCGATCCGATCATGCCGGTGCTCACCCAGGTCGACGGTGCGCACGTGCTGAACTTCCCGGACAACAAGCGGTACTTCGCCGATCTGCCGGACCAGAGCAAGCTGCGCGGTTCGCTGCGCGGCTGAGCCGACTCCGGTCGCCGAGTTCCGGTAGAACCCACTCGTCCCACTCTGAGCGACAAACCTCGACAATTCTTCGGAGTTGTCGCTCGGAGTGGGACGCAACGGGGAATGCCCCGCCGCTAGGCGAGCAGTTTGTAGCGGCTGTACTGGGTGACCAGATAGCCAAGCGACTCGTACAGCCGCAGCGCCGGGGTGTTCTCGGCGAAGACGTGCAGTCCGAGCGTCGTGGTTCCGGCGGCGAGGGCGACCCGCTCGGCGAGCAGCATCAGACTGCGGCCGTGCCCCCGGCCGCGGTACGGCTCGGCGACCTTGACGTCGTAGACGAACGCGCCGTTCGCGTCGCGTCGCGCCACCCAGACGTGCCCGACCGGACCGCCGTCGTGCTCGAGCACGCGGAACCAGGTGCCGGCGGTGCCGAGCCCCTCGGGCAGGTTGTCGCGGTTGTCGGCCTCGGCCTTGCTGCGGGCCTGCTCGGGACTCAGGCCCCGATCGATCCAATCCTGGGTGTACTCGGCGAGTTCGGCGCGCTGCCACGGCTCGAACTCCGCTTCGGTCATCGGCCGCGCTCGGACCTCCGGCGGTAGCGCGGGCGGGTTGGCGGGCAGGCGTTTGACCATGTTGCGGCTGCGCTCGCGATAGCCGAGCGCGGTGCTCAGGCGCAGACCCGCGTCGGCGTCGGCGGGGACGGTGATCGTCACCTGCGTGCACCCCCAGCCCTGCAACACCTCCTCGGCGGCGAGCACGGCGATCGCCCCGCGACCCTTGCGCCGCTCGTCCTCGTCGATGCGCAGCGCCCGGATCGTGCCGACGCCGGGGCCGTAGCGCGGCATGGTCGCGATCCGGATCAGGCCGACGCGCCTGCGGTTCACGCACACGTCGTAGGCGCGGGAGCGCGCGCCCGCGCCGTCCAGCTGCATCGGCTGCGTGGGCCGAATTGTGGTGGTCATCAACGCCGTTGTACCGCGTGCGCGGCCGCTTGTCGCGGGATGCGCGAACTCCGGCGCGGGCGGCGGGCGGTAGGTTGCGTCCCATGGCCGAATTCGTGACCCTCGAGCTGCCCGCCGACCGTGGTGTGGCTGTGCTGCGGATGAACCGTCCGCCGATGAACCGGATCAGCGTGCAGCTGGTCCGGGAGGTCGCCGCGGCCGCCGCGACGGTCGCGGCCGATGCGCGGGTGGCGGCGCTGGTCGTCTACGGCGACGAGCGGGTGTTCTCGGCCGGCGACGAGCTCGCCGAACTGGCGGAGCTCACCCCCGAGCAGGCCGCGGCGATGGCCGCCGACGTGCAGGCCGGGCTGGGCTGCCTGGCCCGGGTGCCGCAGCCGACGGTCGCCGCGATCAGCGGGTACTGCCTGGGCGCGGGCCTGGAGCTGGCGCTCGGCGCGGATCGCCGGATCATCGGCGACAACGTGAAACTCGGCCTGCCGCAGATCGAATCCGGCCTCATCCCGCTCGCGGGCATCCGGCGGCTGTCGCTGCTGATCGGTCCGGGCCCGGCCAAGGACCTGGTCTACACCGGCCGCTTCGTGGAGCCGGCGGAGGCGGAGCGGCTCGGTCTGGTCGACGAGGTGGTGGCCCCGGACGAGGTGTTCAACGCGGCACTGCGCTGGGCGGAGCGGTTCGTGAACGGTCCGACCCGGGCGCTGGCCGCGGCCAAGGCGGTCTTCGAGGCGGGGCCGCACGGCCTGGATCGGGCGCGCACGGAATGGGCCGCGCTGTTCGGCACCGAGGACGCGCGCATCGGCACGCGCGGCTACCTCGCGGACGGTCCCGGCTCGGCCGCTTTCACGGGTCGCTGATTCGGGCGGCGCGCTGGCCTGGACAGATCCGCAGATAGGAACAGGTTTCAGTCTGCTCCGGCGTCCGGAAAGATCCCAATCGGTGGCCCGATTGCTGGCCTCATCTGGGGATTTGGGTAGGCTACCCGACCATGACGGTACGCCCCGACGACCCCGCGCCGAACCCGCACGCCACCGAGGCCGAGGTCGAAGCAGCGCTCAAGGACACAAAGCTCGCCCAGGTCCTCTACCACGACTGGGAAGCCGAGACCTACGACGACAAATGGTCCATTTCCTATGACGAGCGCTGTATCGAATACGCCCGCGGCCGGTTCGACGCGGCGGTCGGCCCGGCTCCGCTGCCCTACGACAAGGCGCTCGAGCTGGGGTGCGGTACCGGCTTCTTCCTGCTGAACCTGATGCAGGGCGGGGTCGCCAAGTCCGGTTCGGTCACCGACCTGTCCCCGGGCATGGTCAAGGTCGCGCTGCGCAACGCGCAGAACCTGGGCCTGGACGTGGACGGCCGGGTCGCCGACGCCGAGACCATCCCGTACGAGGACGACACCTTCGACCTGGTGTGCGGCCACGCCGTGCTGCACCACATCCCCGATGTGGAGCTAGCGCTCAAGGAGTGCCTGCGGGTGCTCAAGCCGGGCGGCCGTTTCGTCTTCGCGGGCGAGCCGACCACCATCGGCAATCTCTACGCCCGCCGGCTCGGCCAGGCCACCTGGAAGCTCACCACCGAGATCACCAAGCTGCCGTTCCTGTCCGGCTGGCGGCGTCCGCAGACCGAGCTCGACGAGTCCTCGCGCGCCGCGGCGCTGGAGGCGGTCGTGGATCTGCACACCTTCGATCCGCGTGAACTCGAGGCGATGGCCACCTCGGCCGGCGCCGTCGACGTGAAAGCCACGACCGAGGAGTTCGCGGCGGCGCTGTGGGGCTGGCCGGTGCGCACCTTCGAGGCCGCCGTGCCCGACGAGAAGCTGACCATGGGCTACCGCATGGCGCAGTACAAGGCCTGGCTGGCGCTGAGCAAGCTGGACGACAAGGTGCTCAAGCACGTCGTGCCGCGGCAGTTCTTCTACAACGCGATGATCACCGGCGTGAAGCCGGGCGCCGCGGCCAAGTAGGTGGGGTACGGCTTCAGCCGCGAGGATGTCGCCTTTCTGACCGGTGCGGCGGGCGCTGCCGCACTGGCCGAGGTGGACCGGCTGGAGCTCACCGCCGCGACGCACCTGCGCGATCTGGAGCGGGTGCGCCGGGCGCACGGCGCGTTCGCGGCGGCCCTGATCGACACGGTGCGCTTGCGCCGCAAGGCGAGCGCCAAACTCACGGGCGCGGGCGAGTGGCTGTTCACCGACGACGCGTTGCAGCAGGCGACGCCGACGCTGGTGGCCCGGGCCCGGGCCGAGCGCCTGGCGGGCCGGGCCGTGCACGACGTGACCTGCTCGATCGGAGCGGAGCTGGCCGAACTGGCCCGCGTCTGCCCGGCGGTGCTCGGCACCGATCTCGACGACGTGCGCCTGCGCATGGCCGCGCACAATCTGGCGCAGCCGGCCGGGGCGCGAAATATCTTGGTGGCCAAGGCCGACGCGCTCGTGCCGGTCAGCCGCGACACCGTCGTCATCGCGGATCCGGCCCGCCGCGCGGACGGCCGCCGCACCCACGATCCGGCCAAGTTGCAGCCGCCGCTGCCCGATCTGCTGAGCGCCTACGCGGGCCGCGACATCGCCGTGAAGTGCGCTCCCGGGCTGGATTTCGACAGCCTGGACTGGACCGGTGAGGTCGAGGTCGTCTCGCTGGACGGCGCGGTCCGCGAAGCGTGCCTCTGGTCCGCGGGCCTGGCCGAATCCGGCGTCACCCGGCGCGCCACGGTGCTGTCGAGCACCGGCTCCCCGATCGTGGTCACCGACGCCGCACCCGAGGAGCTCCCCGAGCGCGCACCCGGCGAGTGGATCGTCGACCCCGACGGCGCGATCGTCCGCGCGGGCCTGGTGCGCCACTACGCCGCGAAACACGGCCTCTGGCAACTGGATCCGCAGATCGCCTATCTCACCGGCGATCACGTGCCGGACGGCCTGCGCGGTTTCCGCGTCCTGGACCGCCTGGAACTGCGCGAGAAGTCGCTGCGCCAGGAGCTGGCCCGGCGCGAGTGCGGCACCCTGGAGATCCTGGTGCGCGGCGTCGACGTCGATCCGGACGCGCTGCGTAAACGACTCAAACTCCGTGGGACACAGTCCTACACGCTGGTGCTCACCCGCATCGGCCGCGCCGGCGTCGCGTTCCTGTGCACCGCGCACCGCATGCCCTGAGCGGGACTCACTTCTCCGGTTCGAAGGCGAAGACCTCGCCGATGCGCGTGGCGACGACGATCTCGCCCTCGGGGCCGACCGAGGTGCCCGTGGTGCTGCCCTTGGCGTCGGGCAGCGGATCGGAATCCTCGGTGGCTCCGGTCTTGGTGTCGAACGTGATCAGGTTGAGGCCCTCGCCGATGGCGGCGGTGGTGTAGCCGACGCCGCCGGCGGTCTGCACGGGGTTGCCGCGCAGCATGATGTCCTTGCGCTCCCAGGCGATCTCGGCGACCTCGCCCTTGTCGCGCACGGCCATCAGGTAGCCGTCGTCGCCCGCGGGCATGATCAGCCCGGAGTTCGCGACCGAGATCCCGCCGCGGGGCGCCCATTCCAGGTTCTGCACCCATTTGGTGCGCCCGTCGGCGGTGTCCACCGCGATCAGCCGCTTGCTGTTGTCGCCGAGGTAGAGCGTCTTGCCGTCCGAGGACAGCGCGGGGCTGGTGGCGCTGCCGCCGGTCAGCATCTCCGCGCTCCACTCCTGCTGGATCCGGCCGTCGTGATAGCGCAGCGCGACCAGGGCGGCCGCGGGCTGTCCGGGCTTCCACAGCGTCAGGTAGAAGCGGCCGGAGTCCGCGTCGACGGCGGAGATGTTGGCGACCGGGCAGTACGGCCCGCCGGTGGTGCAGTCGTCCAGGCCCTGACCCGCGGCCGGGCGGGTGAGGCCGGGATTCTCCAGGAAATCCGGCTCGCCCAGCAGTTGCAGGGTGGACACGACGCGGGCGCCGGTCTGGCGGCTGAGCACGTCGACCTGACCGGACTGGGTGACGGTGAGCAGGTTGCCGTCGCCGGTGAACTGCACCGAGACCGGCACCCCGGAAACCGGTGTGCGCCAGCGCGGCTGGCCGAGGTAGTTGAGCGAGTTCACCGCGCCGTCGTCGCCGACGTAGACATTGGTGGCACCGTCGACCACCGAGGGCGAGGCGATCGCGCTCGGGCCCAACTGGTTGCAGAATCGCTTGCGGCCGGTGGGCATCTGGAACGAGAGCAGAGCACAGTTGTTGGCGGTACGCGTGGTGAGGAACATCTGTCCCTCGGGGCCGATGGTGATCGGTTGCTCGATCGGGCCGGCGGCGGGCCGGGACCAGCTCAGCGCCATCTTGCGGGCGCCGACCACGGGCGTCGCCCCCGCGTTGCGGCCGTCGTGATGCACGGCGGGCCAGCCGGATCCCGAACCGACCTTGATGTCGTCGACGTCGGTGCCGCAGCCGGCCACCGTCATCGCGCCGAGGGCCGCGAGCACGGCCATCGCCTGCATCCGGGATCGCGTACGCACCTGGTTTTCTCCCCTCGGGTCGATGGCCGAGGGCAAGAGTAGTCGGTAGCCGACGGGCTTCGAAGCGCACCCCATTAAGCTGTCAGCCGATGGACAACCCAGGGCCCGGCCCTGCGGAACACGACGGGAGACGGTTCGTGACGAGCATGTGGGGCGCACCGTTGCGCTCGCGGTGGCGGGGTTCGCGCCGCCGGGATCCGCAGCAGGCGCGATTTCTGACGATGGCCTCGCTGCGCTGGGTGCTCGCCAACCGCGCGTACACGCCGTGGTACCTGGTCCGGTACTACCGGTTGTTCAAGTTCAAGCTGACCAACCCGCACATCGTGCTGCGCGGCATGGTGTTCCTGGGCAAGCGTGTGGAGATCCACGCCACCCCCGAGCTGGGGCGGATGGAGATCGGCCGCTGGGTGCACATCGGCGACGGCAACGCCATCCGCTGCCACGAGGGCTCGCTGCGCATCGGCGACAAGGTGGTCTTCGGCAAGGACAACGTCGTCAACACCTACCTCGACATCGAGATCGGCGAATCGACGCTGGTCGCGGACTGGTGCTACATCTGCGATTTCGACCACCGGATGGACGACATCACCATGCCGATCAAGGATCAGGGCATCGTGAAGAGCCCGGTCCGCATCGGCCCCGACACCTGGATCGCGGCCAAGGTGACGGTGCTGCGCGAGACCACGGTCGGGCGCGGCTGCGTGCTCGGCGCGCACGCCGTGGTCAAGGGCGACATCCCGGACTACGGCATCGCCGTCGGCGCGCCCGCCAAGGTCGTCAAGAACCGCAAGGCCGCCTGGGAGGCGGGTGCCGAGGAGCGCGCCAAATACCTTGCCGCGCTGGAGGACATCGAGCGCAAGAAGAACGGCGTCGCCCAGCAGGCGTAGTTCGCCGTCGTTGTCGGGGTTGCCGGGTACGGTCGGCGCATGACCGGATACGCGGCGCTGTTGCGCGGGATCGCACCCAGCAACCCGAACATGACCAACGACAAGCTGCGCGGAGTCTTCGAGAAGCTGGGCTTCGAGAAGGTGGCCTCGGTCCTGGCCAGCGGCAATATCGTCTTCCACAGCGCGGAATCGGATGTGCCCGCTCTGGAACGGCAGATCCAGCAGGCCCTGAACGCCGAGCTCGGCATCGGCGGCGGCACGATCATCCGCACGCACGCCGAGCTGCAGACGCTGCTCGACAGCGACCCGTTCCCGGGGCTGACCCACGGCCGGGGCACCTATCTCACCGCCACCTTCCTCAAGGACGGCACCAAGGCCCCGGTCGAGCTGCCGGATCAGCCCGATCCGCTGGTGCGGGTCGTCGGCTTCGACAAGCCCGCGCGGGTGTTCCTCTCGATCATCGACAACAGTGAGCCGGGCAAGACGCCCGATTTCATGACCTGGCTGGACAAGACCTACGGCAAGGACATCACCACCCGCACCTGGCTCACCGTGCAGCGCATCGTCAAGAAGCTGGACAGCCTCGGGTGAGATCGCTGCCGCGGCTGCTGCTCCCGGCGTGCGCCGCGTTCACGGTGGGCGCGTGTGCCGCCGATGTCGAGGCGGCGCACTACCCGGAAATGCCGATGACGTGCGCTCAGGCCACCACCGCGACGCGGGCGGCGCTCAGCGCGTTCGCCGGTGCGCTCGACGATCCGGCGCGACTGCTGACCGAGCTGCCGCGCCGGATCAGCGACAGCGATCCCGCCGATTTCCTGAACTACGAGCCGCGGTTGTGCGAAATCCGATACCGGGCGGCCGATCCGGAGGCCGTCCTGCCCGGCGCGCCGGTCGAGCGGTCGGTGCTGGTGAGTTTCGAGCGGTATCAGACCGCCGCCGAACGCGGCACGCGCAGCGCGGATCCGGTCGGCGACGCCCGTGATCGGCTGGCGCGCACCGAAGAAGCGCAACTCGAATCGCGGCACTTCGCGGATCTCGGCGACGGCGGCTTCGCCTTCGACTCCTTCGACCGGTCAGGCTCCTCGGTCCTGTTCCGGCGCAGCAACATACTCGTCCTGATCGGCCCGCGCGGCGTCGACGCCCCGGCCGCGGCACTGGACCTGGCGGCCCAGCGGGCGGCCGCCGAGGCGATCGCCCGCGCGGTCGCGGCCGCACTGCCCGGCCGTTAGACCGGGTTGTTCGGATCCCGTTCCGGCAGGGGGCGTTCCACGATGACGGGGCGGCCGAGCGGGTTGCGCACACGGCGCTTGGCCGAGTGGTAGACCTGCGCGGTCTCCGCCGCGACGACGTCCCAGGCGAAGTCGGCGGTGAGCCGGTCGCGGGCGGCGTAGGCGCGCGACTGCGCGGCGGCCGGGTCGTCGAGGGTGACGCAGACGGCTTCGACCAAGCCGTTGACATCGGCGGGTTCGAACGAGGCGCCGGTGACGCCGTCGATCACCGCCTCACCCAAACCGCCCGCGGTGGAGGTGATCAGGGGTGCGCCGGCCGCGGCCGCCTCCAGCGCGACGATGCCGAAGGGCTCGTACCGGCTGGGCAGGACGACGGCGTCGGCTCCGTGCAGCCAGCCCAGCAGCTCGGAGTGGTCGAGTTGCCCGGCGAAGTTCACCGCGCGCGCCACGCGGTGCACGCGCGCGCGTTCCCGCAGCCACTCGAACTGGGTGCCGACTCCGGCCAGGGTCAGCGTGGTGCCGGGGTGGGCGCGGCGGATGCGGGGGAGCGCGGCGATCGCGTCCTGCACGCCCTTCTCGTATTCCAGGCGGCCGACGTAGAGCAGCCGGGGCGGCCCGCTGCGCGGCGCGCGCGGCCGGAAGGTCCACGCGCCCACGTCGATTCCGTTGCGGATCACCGTCATCGGGATGCGCTCGGGGCCGTAGAGCCGCTCCACCTCCTCCTGCATGGAGCCGGAACAGGTGATCAGCGCGTCGGATTCGTTGGCCAGCCACCACTCCACCGAGTGCACCTGCTTGTTGACCCGCCCCGCGACCCAGCCGCTGTGCCGGCCGGCCTCGGTGGCGTGGATGGTGGAGACCAGGGGCACGTCGTAGTACTCGGCCAGTGCGATGCCGGGGTGCGCGACCAGCCAGTCGTGGGCGTGCACGACATCGGGGGTCCAGCCCTCGCCGATGCCGGGTTTGCCCAGCGCGACGCCCGCGCGCACCATGGCGTGGCCCATGGCCAGCGTCCAGGCGAGCATGTCCTCGCCGAAGTCGAAGCACGGCGGGTCCTCGGCGACCGCGACCACCAGCACACCGTCGGCGACGTAGGAGTGCGTGGGGTGGGTCGCGGAGTCGGTGCCGGAGGGGCGGCGCGAGAGCACGACCACCTCGTGGCCGGCGGCGGCCAGTTCGGTAGCCAGGTGATGCACGTGGCGACCGAGCCCACCGACCACGACCGGCGGGTACTCCCACGACACCATCAAGATCTTCATGTATGTCCTTCTGAAGCGGATCCTGGTTCCGCAGAGCTGTCTTCCGAACCGACAGCGAGGGCCTGTTCCGGCACGGCGGCCGCATGTCCGGCCCCGAGCCTTCTGGCATCCAGCCCGGGGAAGAGTCCGTCGGCCGCACCCCATCCTGCCGCCAACCGGTGTGCTTTGGCGAGTTGACCCGCGCCCACCGCGGCCGCGATCTCCCGGACGGCGTGCGCGTGCTGGTGCGCCCGCTCCCGGGCGTATCCGGCGGCGGAGTCCTTGGAAACCATGAACGCCCAGTCGCTCTGCACCGCGAGGATCGCTTCGCGCAGCAACTGGTCGGCGACGGGGTCGCGCAGCGCGGGCCCGGTGTCGGCGGCCCGCATCTTGTCGAGGGTGTCGAGGGTCAGGCGGACGATGTCGTCGTTGAGTTCGACCAGGTCACGCACCTGATCGCCGGCCCAGACCCGCCAGTCCTTGCCGGAGCCCCAGGACGAGTCGGTCAGCTGCACGGGTTCCCCGACGTAGCCGTTGGCGCGGGCGTCGGCCAGGGTGCCGACGGTGACGCCCGCCTCGGGCAGTTTGCGCAGCACCTGGGCCAGCCACTGCGGACCCTCGTGCCACCAGTGACCGAACAGTTCGGTGTCGAAAGCGGCCACTACCAGGGCCGGACGGCCGATCCGCGCGGATTCGGCGAGCAGCCGCTCGCGCACGGTCTGCACGAAATCGTCGACGTCGCGGACGACGGCCGCCGCGGCGAGCTCGGGATCGTAGGGAGCCTTGTCCGGGCCCGCCACCGTCTTGCCGGTGACCCGCGCCGGTTTCAGTCCGGTGGCGTGATCATAGTGATGGAAATCACGGTAGGCGCCGTGGCCGGGGTAGCCGGATTTCGGCGACCAGACCCGATAGCTGACGTGCAGATCCCGGCCGAAGGCGACCACGTCGGCGTCGCGCACCGGGCGACCGAGGCTGCTGTCGCCGCGCAGCGACGGACCATCGACCATGAAATGCGTCACACCCGCGGCGTCGTATTCGACCTCCATGCCCGGGGTGAAGCCGCACTCCGGCGCCCAGATTCCGGTGGGCGTGTGGCCCCAGCGGTGCCGGGCATCGGCCAGGCCCTCGGCCAGCTCGAACCGGCGCAGCCGGGAGTCCAGCAGCGGCTGGAACGGATGGGCGAGCGGTCCGCCGAGCAACTCGATCGTCCCGGCTTCGATCAGCCCGCGCCACACCGGCGCCGCCCCGTGCCGCCAGTGCTGCTCGAACTCGGCCAAAGCCGTTGCGGCCAGCCGGTGTTCGTGCCGGCCCAGCGCCACGTTGCCGGCCTTGGCGGCCTCGTCGGCGCGCAGCTGCCAGTTGCCCAGCCAGTGGTGCATGCCCGACAGGCAGTGCGGATCGTCCAGCTGCGCCGCCAGCACCGGCGTGATGCCCAGGCTCAGCAGATGCGAGCGGCCTTCGGCGGCAAGCGTTCTGAGCACCTGGACCACCGGAAGGTAGGTGGCGGCCCAACTCTGGTACAGCCATTCCTCGCCGACCGGCCAGCGGCCGTGATGCGCCAGCCACGGCAGGTGCGAGTGCAGTACCAGCGAGAACTGGCCCGGGACCTGGTCGCTCACGCGGGTTTCACCGCGATGGCGAGCAGATCGAGGCTGGCGTCGATGTCGGCGGGGTCGATCGTGAAGTCGTCGATGGTGATGCCGGCGACGTCGGCGGTCAGCTCGGCGGGCCACGGCTCGCCGGCCAGCGCCCGTTCGATCTGCGCGTCGATGAACGAGCCGCCGTGCTTGGCGTCCAGCGCCTTCAGGCTCGGACCGTGGTGCACGCCGGTCATCAGCGACACCTCGAAACCGGCGTCCACCAGCAGCTCGGTCAGTTCGGCGGCATTGAGCTCGCGGGTGTGGAACGGGTTGAGCGGGGTGTCGCGGCCCGGGGAGAAGGTGATCCGGTTCGGGGTGCTGATCAGCAGCTCGCCGCCCGGGCGCAGCACGCGCAGGCATTCGCGCAGGAACTGGCTCTGATCCCAGAGGTGCTCGATGACTTGGAAATTCACCACGATGTCGACCGAGGCGTCCGGCAGCGGCAGGGCGGCGAGGTTGCCCTGGATCATCTCCACCCGCGGGTAGCGCGCGCGGACGTGCTCGACGGCGCTGGTGTCGTAGTCCAGGCCGGTCACCTTCGCGGCCACGCCGGCGATCATGTCCGCGCCGTAGCCTTCGCCGGAACCGGCCTCCAGCACGGTTTTTCCGCCGCAGCGCGGCAGCAGGCGGGCGTAGACGATCTCGTGCCTGCGGAACCAGTAGTTCTCCTCGGCGATGCCGGGGACGGTGCGCTCGCCGGTCAGCGGCAGCGTTTCGACAGCAGGGTTCGCGGCAACATCGTCCGATAGTGCGGCAGGGATCACAGCCTCGCTCATCTTCCTGACGTTAGCCGAGCCGAAAATGCCCGATACCTGCGGCCGGGCGTTCCGGATCAGTGCACGTGGAGGAGAGTTGCGGTAGCGAGGCCGCTAAGTTACCCATGAGTAACTTAACGTAGGGTAATGTCACGCCAGAGCTCAACAATCGGACGTACGGCGCAGGTCGTGCGGCCACCCGGATACACGCCCCCAGAACAGGAGGTCGACGAAGACCGATGCCGAACATCGTCGTACTCATCAAGCAGGTTCCTGACACCTGGTCCGAGCGCAAGCTGACCGATGGTGACTACACCCTCGACCGCGAAGCCGCCGACGCCGTCCTGGACGAGATCAACGAGCGCGCTGTCGAAGAGGCGCTGCTGATCAAGGAGGCGCAGGGCGGCGAGGTCACCGTGCTGGCCGCCGGTCCGGACCGCGCCACCGAGGCCATCCGCAAGGCGCTGTCCATGGGCGCCGACAAGGCCATCCACATCAACGATCCGGCGATCCACGGCTCCGACGCCGTGCAGACCGCCTGGGTGCTGGCCAGCGCGCTGGGCCAGGTCGAGGGCGTCGAGCTGGTCATCGCCGGCAACGAGGCCACCGACGGCCGCGCCGGCGCCGTGCCCGCGATCATCGCCGAGTACCTCGGCCTGCCGCAGCTGACCCACCTGCGCAAGCTGGTCATCGACGGCGACAAGATCACCGGCGAGCGCGAGACCGACGACGGCGTCTTCAAGCTGGAGGCCACCCTGCCGGCCATCGTCTCGGTCACCGAGAAGATCAACGAGCCGCGCTTCCCCTCCTTCAAGGGCATCATGGCCGCCAAGAAGAAGGAAGTGCAGACCTTCACGCTGGCCGACCTGGGCGTCGACCCGTCGACCGTGGGCGTCGCGAACGCGGGCACCGCCGTGACCGCCGCCACCCCGAAGCCCCCGCGCACCGCCGGCGAGAAGATCACCGACGAAGGCGACGGCGGCACCAAGATCGCCCAGTACCTCGTCGGCCAGAAGATCATCTGACCTCGCCGCCCGAGACTGCTTAGGAGAGAACACAAATGGCAGAAGTACTTGTGCTCGTCGAGCACGCCGACGGTGCGATCAAGAAGGTCAGCACCGAACTGCTCACCGCCGCGTCCGCGCTGGGCGAGCCCGCCGCCGTGGTGCTCGGCACCGCCGGCACCGGTGAGAAGCTGGCCGACGCGCTGGCCGCCGCGGGCGCCGCGAAGATCTACATCGCCGAGTCCGACGATGTCGAGAACTACCTGGTGACCCCGAAGATCGACGTGCTGGCCGGTCTGGTCGAGTCGGTCTCCCCGGCCGCCGTGATCGTTGCCGCCACCGCCGAGGGCAAGGAAGTTTCGGGTCGCCTGGCGGCTCGGATCGGCTCCGGCCTGCTGGTCGACGTCATCGACGTCAAGGCCGACGGCACCGCCGTGCACTCCATCTTCGGTGGCGCGTTCACCGTCGACGCCAAGGCCACCGGCGACGTGCCGGTGATCTCGGTGCGCCCGGGCGCCGTCGAGGCCAAGGCCGACGCCGGTGCGGGCGAGAAGGTGACCATCGAGGTCCCGGCCCAGGAAGAGGGCGTCGTCAAGGTCACGGCGCGCGAGCCGATCGTCGCCGGCGACCGTCCGGAGCTCACCGAGGCGAACATCGTCGTCTCCGGTGGCCGTGGCGTCGGCTCGGCCGACAACTTCGCGGTCGTCGAGACGCTGGCCGACTCGCTCGGTGCCGCCGTCGGCGCCTCGCGTGCCGCGGTCGACTCGGGCTACTACCCGGGCCAGTTCCAGGTCGGTCAGACCGGTAAGACGGTTTCGCCGCAGCTCTACATCGCCCTGGGCATCTCCGGCGCCATCCAGCACCGCGCCGGTATGCAGACCTCGAAGACCATCGTCGCGGTCAACAAGGACGAAGAGGCGCCGATCTTCGAGATCGCCGACTACGGCATCGTGGGCGACCTGTTCAACGTCGCGCCGCAGCTGACCGAAGCGGTCAAGTCGCACAAGGGCTGATTCCTCAGCGCTTCGAAACGCCCCCGGATTCGGAAGAGTCCGGGGGCGTTCGTGTTCCGGGGGTGATCGCGCGGCGGTAGCGCTCGGCGAGGGTGTGCAGGGCGGCCGACAGTTCGGGGGAATCGAGCACCTCGAAGTCGGCGTCGAGCATGCCCAGGTACAGGGCCAGGCGCAGGGGGTCGTCCGAGCCGGGTGCGAAGGCGCACCGCTGCGCGCCCAGGACTTCGATGTCGACCGGGATCGGCAACCGGGCGCGCACGTGTTCGGCGGAGGCGTGCACGATCACCCGGGCGCGGAAGCGCCAGACCGCTTCGCCCACGCCACGTTCCACCTGGGCGCCGATCTCGCGATCAGGCGGCAGTTCGCGCGGCGTGAAGCGTGGTCCGGCAGGCGTTTTCGGCGTCAGTCGATCGACTCGAAAAGTGCGCCAATCGTTTCGGTCCAGATCCCAGGCCAGCAGGTACCAGCGCTGCCGGTGGTTGACCAGGCGATAGGGCTCGACGCTGCGGCGGCTGCCGGCGCCCGAATGCGCGCGATACTCCAGGCGCAGCCGCTGATGATCCCGGCAGGCCGCGGCGAGGACGGTGAGGATCTCGGGATCGACGAGCGGTTCGCGCGAGGGCACCGGCAGGGTGTGCGAGCCGAAGGCGCTGACCCGATGCCGCAGCCGCGCGGGCAGAATGCGCTGCACCTTGGTCCAGGCGCGCAGCGCCGTCTCCTCGATGCCCGCTATGGAACCGCCCGCGGCCGTGCGCAATCCGATCGCGACCGCGACGGCTTCGTCGTCGTCGAGCAGCAGCGGCGGCAGTGCGCCGCCCACGCCGAGCCGATAGCCCCCGGCCACGCCGGGGCGGGCTTCGACCGGATAGCCGAGGTCGCGCAGCCGCTCCATGTCCTTGCGGACGGTGCGGGTGGTGACGTCGAGGCGTTCGGCCAGTTCTGTACCGGTCCAATCCGGTCTGGCCTGGAGCAGGGAGAGCAGGCGGAGCAGGCGCGCCGAGGTTTCCAGCATTCTTCGATTCCACCTCTAATCGCGGAACGAACCCTTCCGCAATCGATTCTATCGTTGCCGTAACAGCTCGAAAAGCGCTGATAGAACGATCGGAGAAGACGATGTCGACCACAATCCGCCCCTTCCGCCTCGAGGTCCCCCAGGCCGAACTCGACTACCTGCACGACCGGCTGGCCCGGGCCCGCTGGACCCAGCAGCTGCCCGGGACCGGCTGGGAACGCGGCGTGCCGCTGGAGCACCTGCGGGAGCTGGCCGAGTACTGGCGGACCGGATTCGATTGGCGGGCCCAGGAGGCGCGCCTGAACTCCTACTCGCAGTACACCACCGAGATCGACGGGCAGGTCGTCCATTTCCTGCACGTGCGGTCCTCGCGCGCCGACGCGACACCGCTGCTCCTGACGCACGGCTACCCGAGCTCGGTCGCCGAATTCCTGGGCCTGATCGACGACTTGACCGAGCCCCCGGCGGCGGAGCCCGCGTTCCACGTCGTGGTGCCTTCGCTGCCCGGCTACACCCTGTCCACACCGCTGAGCGCGGCCGGCTGGACGATGGGTCGCGCCGCCCGCGCCTGGATCGAGCTGATGCGCCGCCTCGGCTACGACCGGTACGGCGTGCACGGCGGTGACGTGGGCGCCGGCATCTCCGGCATGGTCGCGAGCCTGGACGGCGCGCGCGTCCTCGGCGTGCACGTGGTCACCGACCCGCTCACCGCGGCCAACACCGCGACCTTCCTGCCCGGCATGGCCGATCGGCTCGACGCCGACGATCCGGTCGACAAGCTGATCCTGAGCCGGATGGCCGATTTCCAGCGGGACGGGTCCGGGTATCTCGCCATCCAGAACACCCGCCCGCAGACCATCGGTTACGGACTCGTGGACTCCCCGCTGCTGCAATTGGCCTGGATCGCCGAGAAATTCGAGGAATGGACCGCGCTGCCGATCGAGCGAGATCTGCTGCTGACCACGGTGAGCCTGTATTGGTTCACCGGTTCCGGGGCCGGCGCCGCGCACACCCTCTACGACCAGGCGCACTCCAGCGAGTGGGGCGGCCCCGCCGCGGTGCCGCAGGGCTTCGCCGTGTTCGGCGCGGACGAGACCGTGCGGCGGGTGGTGCCCGCACCCGAGGACGCGCACTGGACCGAGTTCCCGCACGCCCTGCACTTCCCGGCGATGGAAGCACCGGGCGATGTGGTCGCGGACCTGCGAAAGTTCTTCGGCCCCTTGAACTGAGGCCCCGCGGCGGCGCCGGCGCCGGTGGGTGAGAGGCTGGCGACATGTCCCTGCCTGACGAGATCGCCGAGAACATTCGAGACGTCTTCGCCGAGCGGGGTGAGCGCTGGCTGGCCGATCTGCCCGGGTTGATCGAGAACCGTTGCAAGGCTTGGGAACTGGAGGTCGTCGGGGAGCCGTTCGGCGGCGGCACGCACTCCTGGGTCGCGCCGGTGCGGCGGCGCGACGGCAGTGTCGCGGTGCTGAAGATCCCGGTGGTCGACGAGGAGAACATCGGCGAGGCCGCCGGACTGTTCTGCTACGGGGGCGACGGCGCGGCGCGCCTCTACGAGTACGACCCGGACAGCGGTGCGCTGCTGCTGGAATGGGCGCGGCCGGGCGCGCCGCTGCTGGAACAGCCGGGATTCCCCAGCCTCGAGGGGCGACCCGAGAACGTCGACAAGGTCGTGCGGGCCTGCGAGCTGTACCGGCGGCTGCGCCGCGCGCCGATCGGCATCCCCGCGCACTTCCCCGAACTGCCCCTGGCCGCCGACATGGTGCGGCAGTGGGTGGAGATGTTCACCGACCCGGAACCAGCAGTGGCGCAGGTGCTTCCACCGGACCTGCGCACCGCTGCCCTGGACTGGTGCCCGCGCCTGGCGGTCCCGGACGGCCCGCTGCTGGTGGTGAACCGCGACACCCACCTCGGCAATATCGTGGCCGCCGAACGGGAACCGTGGCTGCTCATCGACCCCAAGGCCTACCTGGGCGAGGCCGCCTTCGACGCCGGCTTCCTGATCATGATCCAGGTCCAGAGCGACCCGGCCCCGGCCCACGCCCGCGCCGTCGTCACCCGCACCGCCGCCGCCCTCGGCGTCGACCCCGACCGCGCCCGCGGCTGGGCCTTCCTGCGCGCGATGGAGGAAATCGTCTGGGCCGTCGAAGACGAGGAACCCGACGACCTCACCCTGCACCTCGCCGTCGCCCGCGCGCTGGTCTCGCCTATGGACGCTGCAACTGATCGAAGGTGACGGCGAGAGTCACCGGCTGATCCAAGACCAGGCCGACGCGGTGGACCAGGTGCGGCATGTATCGCATTCCGGACCAATCGAGACGGTATTCCTCGATGCGATCGATCGTCGCCCAGTCCTTCTCGAAGAACACGATCAGGTAGACCGGGATGCCGGCGCGGGCATAGACCTGGCGTTTGATCCCGGTGTCGCTGTCCGCGGTAGTTTTCGAGACGACTTCCGCGATCAGCAGGATGTGGTCTCGCACCGTATTCACGTCGTAGGGTTCGCAATCCCGGACGAAGATGTCCGGGTAACGGACGTTGAGCTGATGATCCCGGCGCGAATCCTCCTTGTCCGGGAATCGGACCGCCACGTCGGTCGCGACCCGCATGCACGGGTCACCCGTCTTGCGGGCTTCCTCCAGGGCCGATGCCAGCCTGCGAACGACGGTGCTGTGCGCCTCGCTCTGTGCCATTGATTGCACGACGAGGCCGTCGACGATCTCGACGTCACCGAAGGTGTGGCTGAAGGCGTCGGGCTCGACGGACAGGAACTCCTCCGCGGTGCAGCGCCTGCCGTCGTCCGGGTTGATCACCGTCACAGGTCAGAGGCTACTCGGTTCAACGGTGCAGGTTGGTGAGGAGTGTGGCGAGGATGGGGGAGGGGCGGGCGTCGCTGCGGACGACGGCGGAGACGGGGATGCGGAGGCGGTGTTCGGTGAGTTCGAGGACGACCAGGCCCTCGGTGGGGCTTTCGGCGTAGAGGACGGTCCAGGCGTCGGGGCGGTTGAGCAGCTCCATGGTGGCGGTGTGGTCGGGCGGGATGGGCGGGCCGTAGGTGGGGCCGGTGGGCAGATCGGCGAAGGCGGCTCGAATGATGTTGTGCAGCAGCACCTGTTCCTGCTCGGGCGGCAGGAGGAGGGGGTAGGGGCTGAGCTCGGCCAGGGTGACGGTCTCGCGGGTGGCCAGCGGGTGCCCGCTGGAGGTCGCGATGACCAGATCCTCGACCCAGAGTTGCTCCACCTCGAGCCCGGGCTGATCCACGCTGCCGCGGATGAGCGCGAGATCGCAGTCCCCGTCGGCGACGGCGGTGATCCGCTGCCGGAACGGTTTGATGACATATTCGATTTCGGCATCGGTGTGCGCGGCGCGGGTGGCCGCGATGGCCGAGAGCGAGCGAGTGGCGAAGGACATGTTGGCGGTCAGCCGGATTCGGGGCCCGCTGGTGCGCACGGTGGCCCGGATGGCAGACTCCAGGCTGAGCATCTGCTTAGCCAGCGGAAGTAGCCGAGTGGTCGCGTCGGTGGGGATGACGGCCCTGGTGGTGCGCTCGAAGAGGGGGACGCCCAGGTCGCGCTCGAGTCGCGCGATCTGATGGCTGATGGCCGACTGCGAGATGAAGCAGCGGACGGCGGCCTTGCTGAAGCTGAGTTCCTCGCAGACCGCGACAAAGTATGCCAGTTGGCGCAGCTCCATCACAAGCTCCCGATTCATGAATGATCCAGATAAGAGTCATCTACATTATGCGCCCTAACACCTGAAATATCTTCGTTCCGTATGACGGTTGGTAATGAGAGAAGGAGGCTGTCATGGAACACGCAGATGTGGTCGTAGTCGGATCGGGATTCGGGGGGCTGGCCGCGGCGAAGCAGTTGGCGAAGTCGGGAATCAACTTCGTGCTCATCTCGAGCACGCCGGAGCACCTTTTCCAGCCGCTGCTGTATCAGGTCGCGACAGGTGTGCTGGCCTCCGAGGAGATCGCGCCACCCATCAAGTCGGTGCTGCGCCGGCACCGCGAGGCCGACGTGCGGCTGGGCAAGGTCGTCGACCTGGACCCCGCTACCGCGGTGCTCACCTACGAGGCGAACGGGGAGCAGCGGCAGATCCGCTACGGCTCGTTGATCGCGGCGACCGGCGCGAGCCAGTCCTATTTCGGCCGTGACGATTTCGCGGACAAGACCTTCGCGCTCAAGACCATCGACGACGCCAAGGCGCTGCGCGCGCAGATCGAGCGTGTCTTCAGCCAGGCCGCGCAGGCCGACGCCGCCACCCGTGCGCGACTATTGAGCTTCGTGGTGGTCGGCGCGGGCGCGACCGGCGTCGAGGTCGCGGGCCAGCTGAAGGAACTCGCGAAAAGGTACTACCACCAAGAGGTTTCGGTGACCCTGGTGGAGGGCGCCGGCGCGGTGCTGCCGCCCTTCGGCGGCGGTCTCTCGGAGTACGCCAAGCGCTCGCTGACCGGTAGCGGCGTCGAGGTGCTGCTGGGCACGTTCGTCACCGACATCGATGCCGGCAAGGTGACGGTCAAGGACGCCGAGGGCGCGGAACGCCTGATCGCCGCGGAGACCGTGGTCTGGTCGGCCGGTGTCCAGGCGGGCGGGTTCGCCAAGCTGCTGGCCGAGCGCACCGGCGTCGAAACCGACCGCGCCGGAAGACTTCTGATCAATCCCGACCTCACCGTCGGCGGCCACGCCGACATCTTCGCCATCGGCGACATGACCTCGCTCAACGGCTACCCCGGCCAGTCGCCGGTCGCCATGCAGGAGGGCCGCCACGCCGCCGACATCATCCGCCGCAAGAAGCTGCCCGGCACCCCGTTCAAGTACTGGGACAAGGGCAGCATGGCCGTGATCAGTCGCTTCAGCGCGGTCGTGAAGCTGAACGACAGCATCACCTTCCGCGGCTTCCTCGCCTGGCTGATGTGGCTGGCCGTGCACCTGATGTACCTGGTCGGTTTCCGCAACCGGTTCGCGGCGGTTGGTTCGTGGCTGGTCGCCTTCATCGGGAGCGGACGGCCCGGCTTCGCGGAGGTGGAGCAGGACCGGAAGGCGTCCGCGCCGGAGTCGCCACGGCTGGCCGCGTGACCGAAGTGACGGTCAGGCAAGCAGAAAGGCGCAGGTAGGACACCATCGCGCGAACCGGGCGCGACCAGTCGGTGAACGGGCGGTGTGATCGGGATCTCGTTCACCTGACCGCCCTCGACATGACACTTCCGGGTTCCTTCGATGCGGTTTGGGCATGGCTGCATAGAGGACATGACTGTTACGTCAGTGCTGACAGCTCCGGCTCCGACGAACCCGGGAGACGAGAAGTCCTCGTACTCGCTGGTCGTGTCCTCCGATGCCGATCACCGCGCGGCGGCCCAGCGACTGCGGTACCAGGTCTTCGCCAACGAGCCCGGTTTCCGGATCCCGGACAACGGTACCGGCCTGGACGCCGACCGCTTCGACGACCACTGCGACCACCTGCTCGTCCGTGACGATCGCAGCGGCGAGTTCGTCGGCTGCTACCGGATGCTGCCGCCGGACAAGGTGAACGCCGCCGGCGGCTACTACACCGCCACCGAATTCGATGTGGCGCAACTGGATCCGGCCGGCCGCCGGATCGTCGAGATGGGCCGGGCCTGCGTGGTGCCCGACCATCGCAACGGCTCGGTGCTCACCCTGATGTGGGCGGGCATCCTGCACTACATCCAGCTCACCGGCTACGAGTGGGTGATGGGCTGCGTGTCGGTGCCCATGCAGGACAGCCCCGCCGATCCGGTCGGGGTGAACGTCCGCGGCGTCCGCGACGTGCTGCTCGGCCGCCACTCGGTCGACCCGGAGTGGCGGGTGCACCCGCTGAACCCGGTGGTCGTCGACGGCAAGACCCTCGACGAGCTGACGCCGCCCAACCGCCCGAAGCTGCCGCCGCTGCTGCGCGGCTACCTGCGGCTGGGCGCGGAGATCTGCGGCGAACCCGCGCACGACCCCGATTTCGCGGTGGCCGACTTCGTCGCCCTGCTCGGGCTCGACACCATCAACACCCGCTACCTGGAACGGCTGCAGAGCGCTGCGGCTTCGCTCGACGGACGGTGAACGCCCATGGTTTTCGACGCCCCGCCCGCGCAAGCGGCGCACGCGTGGATGCCGTCGAGCCCGTGCGGGCCCGGCTGTGTCCAGTCGACCGCTGAGGTCGGCCCGGCCCGGGTGTTCGCCCGGGTCCTCGGAGTCGCGGGCTTGCTGTTCAGCTACCCGCTGCTCAACGCGGCGACGCCGCGCAAGCGGCGCGAGGGCCTGCAGCGCCGCTACGCCCACGCCGTCCTGGACTGCCTGGGCATCGAATTGCGGGTCGTGGACCAGCGCCCCGGCTCGGATCGCGCCCGCTACGCAGCACCGGATGAGGGTGTGCTGATCGTGGCGGGGCACGTCGGCTGGTCCGATGTCGTCGTGATGGCGGCGGTGCAGCCCCTCGGTTTCGTGGCGCGCGCGGACATGCTGGACTGGCCGCTGCTGGGCGGGCTCGCCAGACGACTACGCGTGATCCCGATCGAGCGGGAGCGGTTGCGTGAACTCCCCGGCGTGGTGGCCGAACTCGGCGAGCGACTGGCCACGGGCGACCGGGTGGCGGTCTTCCCGGAGGGCACCACCTGGTGCGGCCGGGCCTACGGCCGGATGCGCCCGGCGCTGTTCCAGGCCGCCGTGAACACCGGCACCTTCGTGCAGCCGATTCGGCTGCGGTATCTGGACCGGCACGGTGCGCAGTGCACCGTCCCGGGTTTCGTGGGCGAGGACACCTTCGCGGATTCCGCCAAGCGGATGCTGCGCTCGCGCGGCATGGTCGCCGAGGTCGTGTTGCTGCCGCAGGAGTATCCCGGCCTGGATCGCCGTGACCTGGCGCGCCGCTGTGAACGCGCGGTGCGCGGCACCGGGCAGTCCCGCCACGGCGCCACGGTGGAGTGGATCGAGGCGAGCGCCACCCGGGTCCAGGACCCGGCGCCCGCCGCGCTGCCGATTCCGGAGCGGCACCCCGCGGATCGGCGTGGCCTGCGCGGGCGCGCAGCCGGCGTGCTGCGGCGCCGCACGCCGGAGTCCGCCGCCGGATAGGCCGCCGGATAGGCCGCCGCAGGGGCGTGTCCGAATGTGACAGATATGCGTCGTTGCGGCGATCGGCGGACCCGCCGATGATGGGTGCATGCCTCTGATCCATCGCGTCGTCATCGCGGTCTTCCCGGATGTCGACCTGCTCGACGTTACCGGGCCCGCCGAGGTCTTCGCGCTGGCGAATCGCGAGGGCGGCGGGCGGGTGCGCTACGAGGTACGCCTGGCCGGCCCCGGCGGCGGGGCGGTGACCACCTCGGCCGGGGTGCGGTTGCTCACGGACGTGTCCTTCGCCGAACTCGACGGCGGTATCGACACGCTGATCGTGCCCGGCGCGGTGGAGATGTCCCCGGCGGGTGCGGTGGCGCTCGTCGATCCCGACGTCGTCGCCTGGCTGACCGATATCGCGCCCCGGGTGCGGCGGCTGGCTTCGGTCTGCGTCGGCGCGCATCTGCTGGCGGCCGCCGGTCTGCTGGACGGGAAGACGGCGACGACGCACTGGTCCACCGCCGGCCAGCTCGCCGCCGAGTATCCGCGGATCACCGTCGACCCCGATCCGATCTTCGTCCGCTCCGGGCGGGTGTGGACGGGGGCCGGGATCAGCGCCTGCCTGGATCTGTCCCTGGCGCTGGTGGCGGAGGATCACGGCGAGGAACTGGCGCTGGCGGTCGCGCGCCAGCTGGTCGTCTACCTGAAGCGGCAGGGCGGGCAGAGCCAGTTCAGCGTGCCGCTCAGCCGGCCGGCCGCTTCCCGCCGCGATATCGACGAACTCCGGCTGTTCATCGCCGAGCACCTCGACGGCGATCTGTCGGTGTCCGCGCTGGCCGCTCGAATGTGCCTGAGCGACCGCCATTTCGCGCGCGTCTTCCGCCAGGAGACGGGCACCGGCATCGCCGCCTATGTGGAGGCGGCGCGGGTCGAAGCCGCCCGGCGACTGCTCGAGACGACCGACCAGCCCTTGGCGGCGGTCGGCGCGAGCGTCGGCCTCGGCTCGGTGGAGACGCTGCACCGCGCCTTCCGCAAGCAGCTCGGCACCAGCCCCGGGGCATACCGCCGCCGGTTCCGCACCATCGCCTGAATCCAGGCCCCCTGTGCCGCAGCCGATTCCGGCTGCGGATCCCCCGAAAGGAATTGTTGTGTCCACTGTTGTGCCCTCGTCCACCCTGCGTACCGTGTCCAGCCTGGACAACCAGCTGCCGCGCCTGGCCGACGCCACCCTGGTCCTGATCGACTTCCAGAACACCTACCGGACCGGTGTGATGGCCCTGACCGGAGCGGAAGAGGCCCTCGCCGCCGGCGCCCGGCTGCTGGCGGCTGCCCGCGCGCTGGGCCGCCCGATCGTGCACATCGTCAACGACGGCGGCGAAGGCACCCCGTACGACATCCGCGCCGAGATCGGCTCGATCAGCACCGAGGTCGCCCCGCGGGCGGGGGAACCGGTCGTCGTCAAGCAGGTCCCGAACGCCTTCTACGGCACCGAGCTGGAGAAGACGCTGCGCGATCTGGGCGCGGGCACCGAACTCGTGCTGTGCGGCTTCATGACGCACATGTGCGTCACTTTCACCGCCGAGGGCGCGTTCAACCGCGGCTACCGCCCCACCGTCGTCGCGGAGGCCACCGCCACCCGATCCCTGCCGACCGTCGACGGTCCCGCGCTCCCGGCGGCCGCGCTGCAAGCCGCCGCCCTGACCACCATCGCCGACCTGTTCGGCCTCGTCGCCCCCACCGTCGACGACCTCACCGCCTGAGCGCGGCGTGCTCGGCTCGGACCGGCAGTCCGAGCCGGCCGCGGGTCACGGCCAGGGCGATCAGCCCGGCGCCGCCCATGACGACGACGTCGATCCACTGGTAGACCTCGTCGAGGGCCGCGGCCTGCAACCCGTAGGCCAGGTTCGCGACGGTGTGGGCGGTGACGACGACCATGACATTGCCGCCCGAGGCGTTGAAGAGCCAGCCCAGCACCAGGGCAAAGCCGGTGGTCGACACGATGTAGAGCGGGAAGTTCGAGTCGTATTGCGCGACAGCGGGATTCCACCACAGCGGAAGATGCCACAGCGACCAGAGCAGGCCCAGCGTCACGTTCGCCGCCCAGACCGGGAGCCGGTCTTGCAGGTGCGGCAGCGCGAAGCCGTGCCAGCCGAATTCCTCGTCGATGCCGCCGCCCAGCACGAAGGTGAACACCGCCAGGGCGGGCAGCGCGAGCAACCCCGAGCGCGCGCCCGCACCGTCCCAGCTCGCGCCCGCCAGCAGGTGCGCGGGCACCACGCCCAGGATCAGCGCGGCCATGCCCGCGGTGGCCACGAGATAGAACCGCGGCGCGGCCCGCCACCGGAAGGCCCGCCGCAGGAACGGCCGGACGCCCTCGGTTGTGCGGGCACAGAGCAGCGCCGCCGCCAAGGGGCCGAGCCCGCCGGGGATCATCAGCACGATCCAGGGCAGGTCCAGCGGCAGGACGCCGCGCTCGATCAGGGCGGCGGGAATCCACCACATCCAGGTGAGTGCCAGTGCCAGCACGAAGAATTCGATGAGGTGCCGTCGTCGTTCCATTCCGCTCCCAGCCTCCCGCCGGATCAGACCCGATGTCTGGGAACGTAATGACCTGGTTCTCAACCGAACTCAGCCCACGGCGCTGAATCCGCGTCATACCGGAGGGGGAGAGCCGCCCTCAGGCCGCGGCGCTGAGCGCCAGGGCTCGGTCCAGCCAGCTCTGGGCCGCGCCGCTGGTGGCGGGGCCGACGAGTTCGGCGGTGAGCGACCAGTAGCGCCGCACCCACGGATTATCGGATGGCGCCGCGCGCAGCAGTGCGGCGCGGAAGGCCGGGGTGTCGACGTGGCCGCGGGCGGCGGCGTGGGCGGCCACGAAGTGGTCCAGAGCCGGCCCCGGGCGCGGGTCCGCTCGCGCGAGGACCAGCGGCGCGACCTGTTCGCCCGCTTCCGCGAGCCCGATCAGCAAGCCGCGCCGGTCCCGCAGATCGAACGGGCGGGCACGCCAAATATTCTGCGACATAGCGGCTTTGGCCTCGGGCCGGGACAGGTGCGCGACGAGTTCGGCGAAGGCGAGCAGCTGCTGGACGGTGGGATCGGCGGGCAGCTCCGGGAGGTTCATCAGCGCGAAGCCGTCGAACATCGCCGGCGCGAGCGGGTGCAGCACCCGCCGCCAGAATTCGATCAGGCGCTGCTCCGCCGCCCGCCGATCCGCCACTGCGGCAAGCATGTCGAGCCGGGTCGGTGCGGGGAAGTCGTGCTCGAGCGCTCGCAGCGTCGCCCGCCGCCAGGCGAGGGCGGCGAATTCGTCGTCCAGCGCGGCTCGTTCGGCGCGGACGGCCGCGGTGACGGGCACGCTGCCGTCGAGCACCGTCGCGATCGCGGGGAGACCGAGCCCGACGCCGCGCAGTCGCCGCAGCAGGCGCAGCTGCGCGAGGGCGGCAGCGTCGAAGGTGCGGTGGCCGCCGGGGCTGCGCCCGCACGCCAGCAGGCCCTCGTCGCAGTAGAACCGGATAGTGCGCACCGGCACTCCGGTGCGGCGCGACGCTTCCCCGATCCCCACCCGTGCTGTGTCTTCGATCACGTTCGCTGGAACCTCCACCCGGCTGGAGTTTCTACGGTACTGCCGACACGCACCCGAAAGGACCGGAGCCGATGATGAACGACGACCAGATCTGGGCGGCGGTGGCCACCGAACGGCGCAGCCTGCACGCCCTGCTGCGCGAACTGCCCGAGGCCGCCTGGGACCATCCCAGTCTGTGCTCGGAATGGCGGGTACGCGACGTCGTCGCGCACGTGAACCTGTCCGCGAACGCCGGGCTGGGCTGGATCCTGCGCGAACTGGTCCGGGCCCGCGGCAGTCTGGACCGCGCGATCCGGGACACCGCCATCCGGCACGCGGACGAAAGCTCGCCGCCGGAACTGCTGGCCGAACTGCACGCCGGGATTTCCGCCCGGACCACGGCGCTGGGCACCAAACCCGCTGACCGCCTGATGGATCTGCTCGTGCACGGCCAGGACATCGCGGTGCCGCTCGGCATCGCCCGGGAAATGCCCGCCGCCGCAGCGGAAGTGGCGCTGCACCGAATCTGGACGACGGGTGCGCCCTTTCATGCCCGCAAGAAGCTGCGGGGCCGGAAGCTGGTCGCCACCGACACCGAATGGACCGCGGGCACGGGACAGACGGTGGCGGCGCCCGTGGCGACACTGCTGATGCTCGTGACCGGACGCGTGGAGGTGGAACACCTCGCCCGGCCCTGAACGCCTTACCGCACCGGGAACGAGCCGCTGCGCCCCCGCGCCGCCAACCGGCCGTCACCCCAGCTCGCGCTGCCGTAGGCGTCGACCTCGATCGAATACTCGCCCACCGCCAGCGGATCCGGCAATCGCACTCGCGCCCACGGTGTTCCGTCGACGATGTCGAGATACATCCGCAGCTCGTGCCGGGTGACGACGAACAGGCGCGCGTACTCGAGCCGGCGCCCGGCGGCGATCTCGTCGTCGGGCGACCAGCGCACGGTGAGCGATCGCCGTGCGGCATCGTGGAATTCGACGGTGACCCGCAGGTGACCGGTGAGCCCGGCCCGGTGCTTCACGGCTCCTCCTCGACCGGCCATACGCTGGAAATATCGTCGAATCCAGGCTGGCACGCGCACCCGCGCAGAGCAAACACGAATCAGTATCGTGATCCGATGCGCACCGTGTACGTCGTCACCCACCCCGAGGCCACCCACCACGTCGAGGATCTGGTGGGCGGCTGGTACGACTCGGAGCTGACCGCCGCGGGTGTGCGGGCGGCGTCGGCGATCGCGGCGGAACTGTCCGCCCGGATCCCCGAACCCGCTGCCGCCGAGCTGTTCTCGTCGGATCTGCGGCGGACCCGGCGCACCGCCGAGATCATCGGCGAGCGCCTCGGCGTGCCGGCGATCCTCGACGCCCGGTTGCGGGAGAAGTCCTACGGTGTGGCCGAGGGGCGGCCGCAGCGCTGGCTGCGAGAGCGTTTCGTGCCCCCGCCCGCACTCGGCGAACGACTCGGCCACGACGAAGGCATCGCGGCGGCGGAGACGATGGCCGACGCGGGCCGGCGCGCGTACGCCGCGATGACGGCGATCCTGGCGCGGGACTGCCGCGAGCAGATCGTGGTGACGCACGGTGGCACAGCGACTTTCGTGATCGCGGCCTGGCTCGCCCTGCCGCTCGAAGCGCTCGGCTATGCCCGATTCCAGGTGGCTTCGGGCAGTATTACCGAACTGCGCGAGGACGATTACTTCCACAACCGTCAGCTCGTCCGCCTGGGCGAGACCGCCCACCTCCCGGCGGAGTAGGTCAGCGCGGCAAGGTCTGATTCAGCTTGCGCAGCAGCACGATCAGGGCTTCGCGCTCCGCGCCGGTCAGTCCGGCGAGCAGGCGCGCCTCGTTGCGCAGGTGCTGTCCCATCGCCGCGTCGATGAGTGCGCGACCGCGATCGGTGAGCTGGATCAGGCGGCCGCGCGCGTCGTCGTCGGCGGCGCGCCGGTGCACCAGCCCGGCTCGCTCGAGCCGGTCCACCCGTTTGGTGACCGCACCCGAGGTCACCATCGTCGACCCGCGCAGTTCCCCGGCGCTGAGTTCGAACGGCGGTCCGGAGCGCCGCAGCGTGGCGAGCACGTCGAATTCACCGCGCGACAGGTCGTACTCGGTGAACACCTTGATGAGCTGATCCTCGAGCGCCCAGTGCAGGCGGCTGATCCGCCCGATCACCTGGATCGGATTCGGGTCGAGATCGGGTCGTTCGCGGCGCCACTGCTGCTCGATGCGATCGATGTCGTCGAGCTCGGTCGAGGTGCGCTCCATGGCCATACATTGACATATTTTCCATGGAAAGTAATCTATCTTCCATGGAAACTAATTTACCGGCGGCGCCATCGGCCACGAGATCCTGGCTGGCTGTCGTCGCGATCACGGCAAGCCTGTTCGTCTTCGTCACCACCGAGCTGATGCCGGTGGGCCTGCTCACCCCGGTCAGCGCCAGCCTGAGCATCTCGGTCGGCGTAGCCGGTCTGATGGTCACGCTCTACGGCCTGTCCGCCGGGCTGGGCGTGCCGTTCATCGTGGCCTGGACCCGGCGCGTCGACCGGCGCGTGCTCTTGACCGCGCTGCTGGCGATCCTGGCCCTGGGCAACCTGATCACCGCGCTCTCGCCGAGCTACCCGCTCGTGCTCGCGGTGCGCCTGATCATGGGTTTCGCCAACGGCGTGTTCTGGGCCATCGGCGTCAGCATGGCGATGCGGGTGGTACCGCAGCGGCACGCGAGCCGCGCCGCGGCGGTCGCGCTGTCCGGCATCTCGATCGCCACCGTGCTGGGCATCCCGCTCGGCACCTTCCTGGAAAGCCTGACCAGCTGGCGCACCACCTTCCTGATCTGGAGCGCGCTGAGCGCGGTGGTACTGGTGGCGGTAGCCGTCCTCGTGCCCGCGCTGCCCTCGCAGAACGCGGTCTCGGTGGCCGAGGTGCTGCGGCTGCCGCTGCGCAATGTGCGGTTGCGGCTGGTGATGGTCGCCGTCACGCTCTACGTGCTCGGTCACTTCGGCGCGTACACCTTCGTGCGGCCGTTCCTGGAGCAGAACTCCTCGGCCACACCGGCCTTCATCGCCGCCCTGCTGATCATCTACGGCCTCGGCGGCGCGGCCGGGAACTTCCTCGCCGGGTACACCGTCACCAAGAATCTGCGCGGCACGTTCATCGTGGCGTGCGCGGGCCTGGTGGTGGCGCTGCTGCTGTTGCTCACGATCGGGCAGACGCCCGCCGGTGCGACCGTCGCTCTCGCGCTGTGGGGCCTGTCCTTCGGTGCGGCGAACTTGTCCCAGATCAACCTGATGCTCGACGCCGCGCCCGACACCTTCGAGGCGGCCATGTCGATCAACACCCTCGGCTACAACACCTCCATCGCGGTCGGCGCGCTCGTCGGCGGCGTGTTCGCCGATCGGGTGGGTGTGACGGGCGCGGTCTGGTTCGGTGTGGCGCTGATGGCCGCGGCGCTGCTGGTCACCCTCGCGGCCCGGCGGAAGACCGCGCGCGAGGTCCCCGAGGTGCTGGCCCCGACCGGATAATCTCGATGCTGATTCGTCCGGCGATACAGCTGCGAGGAGGGTCATGACCGGGGACAAGCTCGCGCGTTTCCGGGCCTCGCCCTACTTCCCGGCGAGCGTGCTCGTCCTCATCCTGACCGCGGCGGCCGCGCTCTTCGCCGGCTCCTACACCTACGCGATGGCCAAGCCGACGCCGCGGAATGTGCCGATCGCGGTGGTGAACCCGCAGGGCGACAGCGAAGTCCGGGAATTCCTCGGCGCCCTGAACCGGAATCTGAACGGAGCGCTGGACGCGCAGGAGTTCGGCGACCGCGCCGGGGCGCTGACCGCGCTGGAGAGCCAGCGGGTCTTCGCGATCGTCGAGAAACGCCCCGCCGGGGTGGGCGTGGACGTCGCCGGTGCGTCCGGAGCCTCGGTCGCCGAGCTGCTGACCCAGCAGGCGCTGGCCGCCGGCGCGGCCACCCGGGTGCCGACCGCGGTGACCGATCTGGTGCCGCTGCAACCCGGCGATCCGCGCGGGCTCGGCATGTTCTACATCACCCTCGCCGCCATCATCGTCGGCTTCGTCGGCGCGATCCAGCTCAACGTGCACGCGGGCGGCCTCCCCCCGGCGGTCCGCGTCGCCTTCATCGCGGCCTACGCGCTCTGCGGCGGGTTCGCGATCACCGCCACCGTGGACTGGGCACTGGGCGCGCTGTCGCTGGTCTTCCCGGAGTCCGGGCTGATCCTGGCCCTGACGATGTTCACCGCGGGCATGGTCTTCACCATGTTCAACACCCTGTTCGGACGCTGGGCCATGGTCCCGACCTGGGTCATCCTGGTCCTGCTCGGCAACCCCTCCTCCGGCGGCGCGGTCTCCTGGCCCCTGCTGCCCTCGGTCCTGGCCTTCCTCGGCCAATGGCTCCCGCCGGGCGCCTCGATCGAGGCCCAGCACACCGCCGTCTACTTCCACGACCACCAGCGCTGGTTCCCGTTCCTGGTCCTGGCCGGCTGGTCGCTCCTCACCTCCACGATCTATCTCTTCGCCGAACGCCGCAAACTCGCGAAGGCCGCCGACACGCCCACAATCGGACCTCTATTGCCAGGCGAGTCGGGTGGGGTCGGTGTGGGTGGGGCCGGGCGGGAATAAGTCGCGCGTCCCGGCGGCTAGACTTTTACGGTCATGAAGTCGGCTCTATCGGGCGGTGCTGCGCCCAAGACGGTCTACCTCGATCACGCGGCCACCACTCCGATGCTGCCTGCCGCGATCGAGGCGATGAGCGCTGCGCTGGCGCAGACCGGGAACGCCTCGTCGCTGCACGGGTCCGGGCGCGCGGCCCGGCGGACGCTGGAGGAGGCGCGGGAGTCGATCGCCGCGGACCTGGGCGCCCGGCCCTCGGAGGTCATCTTCACCTCCGGCGGGACCGAGAGCGACAATCTGGCGGTCAAGGGAATCTACTGGGCGCGGCGCGACGCCGAGCCGCGGCGCACCCGGATCATCAGTTCTTCGGTCGAGCACCACGCGGTGCTGGACGCGATCGAGTGGTTGGAGCAGCACGAGGGCGCGCAGGTGACCTGGCTGCCGGTGGACGCCGACGGTGTGGTGGCGCCGCGCGTCCTGCGCGACGCGCTGGCCGAGCATGCCGACGACGTCGCGCTGGTCACCGTCATGTGGGCGAACAACGAGGTCGGCACCATCCAGCCGATCGCGGAATTGGCCGCGGTGGCACAGGAATTCGGTGTGCCGATGCACAGCGACGCGGTTCAGGCGGCGGCGCAGCTGCCCATCGATTTCGCGGCGAGCGGCCTGTCGGCGGCGAGTTTCGCCGGTCACAAGATCGGCGGCCCGCACGGCGTCGGGGTGCTGCTGCTAGGCCGGCAGGTGGCCTGCGTGCCGCTGCAGCACGGCGGCGGGCACGAGCGGGACCTGCGCTCGGGCACCTCCGACACCGCGGCCGCGGTCGGCTTCGCCACCGCGCTGCGCCAGGCGGTCACCGAATTGCCCGCGCGAGCAGGAGAATTGGCCGCGCTGCGCGACGATCTGATCGAGCGGGTCGGGGCCCTGGTGCCCGAGGCCGTGCTCAACGGCCCCGTCGGCGCGCGCCGCCTGCCCGGCAACGCGCATTTCCGCTTCCCGGGCTGCGAAGGCGATTCGCTGCTGATGCTGCTGGACGCCGCCGGGATCGAATGCTCGACCGGCTCGGCGTGCAACGCGGGCGTGGCCGAGCCCAGTCACGTGTTGATCGCCATGGGCGTGGAGCCCTGGCAGGCGCGCGGTTCGCTGCGCTTCTCGTTGGGGCACACCTCGACGCGCGCCGATGTCGATGCCCTGGTGCGGGTCCTGCCCCAGGTGGTGGAGCGAGCCAGAGCAGCTGGTCTTGCCGGTGCGAAAGGTGGTGTGTGATGCGGGTACTCGCGGCGATGAGCGGTGGTGTGGATTCGGCCGTGGCGGCCGCACGCGCCGTCGACGCCGGACACGAAGTGGTGGGCGTGCACTTGGCGCTGTCGGCGTCGCCGGGCACGCTGCGCACCGGTTCGCGCGGCTGCTGCTCCAAGGAGGACGCGGGTGACGCGCGCCGCGCCGCCGACGTGCTCGGCATCCCGTTCTACGTCTGGGATTTCGCGGACCGGTTCAAGGAAGACGTGATCGACGATTTCGTCGCGGCCTACGCGGCGGGGGAGACCCCGAACCCGTGCCTGCGCTGCAACGAGAAGATCAAGTTCTCGGCGCTGGCGGACCGGGCGGTGGCGCTCGGCTTCGACGCGGTGGTCACCGGCCACTACGCCCGGCTGGAGGACGGCGTGCTGCGCCGGGCCGTCGACGCCGACAAGGATCAGTCCTATGTGCTCGCGGTGCTGACCGCAGGCCAGCTCGCGCGGGCCATGTTCCCGGTGGGCGACACCCCCAAGCCGCGGATCCGCGAGGAGGCCGCCGAGCGCGGGCTCGCCGTCGCGAACAAGCCCGACTCGCACGACATCTGCTTCATTCCCTCGGGTGACACCCGCGCGTTCCTAGGCGCCAAGATCGGCATCCGCCCCGGCGCGGTGGTCGACGCCGACGGCACCAAGCTCGCCGAACACGAAGGCGTGCACGGGTTCACGATCGGTCAGCGCAAGGGCCTGGGGCTGCCCGGGCCGGGCGCCGACGGCAAGCCGCGCTATGTCACCGGCATCGACCCCGAATCCGGCACCGTCCGGGTGGGTTCGGCCGCGGATCTCGAGGTGTGGACGGTGCTGGCCGACCGGGCCATCTGGACCTCCGGGGTCGCCCCGACCGGTCCGATCGAGTGCGTCGCGCAGGTGCGCGCGCACGGCGGCATCGCCCCCGCGGTCGCGGAGGCCGAGGGTGCGGGCCTGATCGTCCGGCTGCGCGAGCCGCTGACCGGCGTCGCCAAGGGGCAGGCCGTCGTGCTGTACCGCCCGGACGCCGCGGGCGACGAGGTGATCGGCAGCGGCACCATCAGCGGCACCGAGCGGGCGAACGCTCCGGTCGACGCCGAAACCGGCGCTGCCGCACAGTGATCCGGCTTGCCGGGCCGCGACGGTCTGGCGGTTACCCCCGGGCGTGCCGATCGGCGTGCCCGTCCATGCGGATCTCGGATAGGGCGTTGTGAGCGAAACTGGAACCGACCTGGCCGCGCGGCTGCTGCCCGGCGGTGTGGCGACGGCGGTCGGATCCTGGCCGGGAACCGACCCGCGCGAGGCCGCGGCGACGATCGTGGGGGAGTTGCCCGCGCTGGCGCATCTGGTCGAATTGCCCGCGCGCGGCGTGGGTGCGGACCTGATCGGCCGGATGTCGGCGCTGCTGGTGGACCTGCGGTTCGACACCACCACGCGCGGGTACCGGCTCGCGCCCCGGCCGGGCGCGGCATCGCGACGGGCGCACGATCTGCTGCGCGCCGATCTCGACGCGCTCGAAGAGGTATGGGAGACAACGGGTTCGGCGGGCACCGGCCGGGTGATCAAGGTGCAGGCCGCCGGGCCGCTGACGCTGGCGGCGCAGGTGGAGCTGCCGGGTGGGCATCGCATTCTCACCGATTCCGGTGCGGTGCGCGATCTTTCGGAATCCCTGGCCGAGGGGCTGGCCACCCATGTCGCCGAGGTGCGTAAGCGGCTCGGCGCGGAAGTCGTTCTGCAACTGGACGAGCCCTCGCTGACCGACGTGCTGAACGGCTCCCTGCGGGGCGTGAGCGTGCTCAACACAGTGCGAGCGGTGCCCGAACCCGAAGCGCTGGCGGTGCTCGACGCCGTGATCACCGCGCAGTCCGCGCCGGTGCTGGTGCACACCTGCGCCGCTCCGCCCGCGATCGGTTTCCTGCGCGGCAGCGCGGCCGCCGCGGTCGGTTTCGATCTCGCCACCATCGGCACCCGCGATCTGGACCGGATCGGCGAAACCCTGGACGCCGGAAAGCAATTGGTGCTGGGCGTGGTGCCCACCGCCGCACCGGCCGTCCCGCCGGCCTGGCGCGAGATCGCCGAGCCCGCGGTGCGCCTGGTCGACCGCCTGGGCTTCCCCCGGCGCACGCTCGCCACCCAGATCCTGTTGAGCCCGGCCTGCGGCCTGGCCGGCGCGACTCTGCCGTGGGCGCGGCGGGCACTGGATCTGGCCACCGAGACCGCCCGCGCGTTCGCCGACGATCCGGAGTCGCTGAGCTTCGGATGAACCGGGCGAATCGGTCGACGCACAGCCTCTGACGTGCCCGAATGTGTCGGTGGGGTGCACTAGTGTTCGTAGGGTGAGCGACAGTGTGGAACCCCTCCAGAACTCCTCCGGCAGTGCGCCCGAGCAGGCCTCGGCGGAGCTGCGGGTGCGGTGGCAGCAACTGGCCGACGAGGTGCGCGAGCACCAGTTCCGCTACTACGTGCGGGATTCCCCGATCATCACCGACGGCGAGTTCGACACGCTGCTCCGGCAGTTGCAGGCGCTGGAGGAGCGGCATCCCGATCTCCGGACGCCCGATTCGCCGACGCAGCTGGTCGGCGGCGGCTTCGCGACCGATTTCACGGCGGTCGACCACCTGGAGCGCATGTTGTCACTGGACAACGTCTTCGACGCCGACGAGCTGCGCGCCTGGGCGAGCCGGGTGGAGGCCGAAGCCGGGTCCGATCTGCACTACCTGTGCGAGGTCAAGATCGACGGCGTCGCGCTGAACCTGGTCTACGAGAACGGCAAGCTGGTGCGCGGCGCCACCCGCGGTGACGGTCGCACCGGCGAGGACGTTACCTTGAACGCGCGCACCATCGCCGACATCCCCGGCGAGCTGTCGCCGAGCGCGGAGTTCCCGATTCCGGCGCTGCTCGAGGTGCGCGGCGAGGCCTACATGCGGCTCGAGGATTTCGAGACGCTGAACGCCGCCATCGTCGCCGACGGCAAACCGCCCTACGCGAATCCGCGCAACACCGCCGCCGGGTCGCTGCGCCAGAAGGATCCGGCGGTCACCTCCCGCCGCCGCCTGCGCATGATCTGCCACGGTTTCGGCCGGATCGAGGGCTACGCGCCGGCCTCCCAGCACGAGGCCTATCGCGCGCTCGCGGCCTGGGGGCTGCCGGTCTCCGAGCACACCCGGCTGGTGCGGGGGATCGACGCGGTGATCGAGCGCGTCGCCTACTGGGGCGAGCATCGCCACGATATCGAGCACGAGATCGACGGCCAGGTCATCAAGATCGACGAGACGGCCCTGCAGCGCCGCCTCGGCGCGACGTCGCGCGCGCCGCGCTGGGCCATCGCCTACAAATATCCGCCGGAGGAGGCGACTACAAAGCTGCGCGACATCCAGGTGAATGTCGGTCGCACCGGGCGGGTTACGCCGTTCGCGGTGATGGAGCCGGTGTCCATCGCGGGCTCCACCGTCTCGATGGCGACGCTGCACAACGCCTCCGAGGTCAAGCGCAAGGGCGTGCTGATCGGTGACACGGTCACCATCCGCAAGGCCGGTGACGTGATCCCCGAGGTGCTCGGCCCGGTGGTGGACGCGCGCACCGGCGCCGAACGCGAGTTCGTCATGCCGACGCACTGCCCCGAGTGCGGCACCGAACTGGCGCCCGCCAAGGAGGGCGATGCCGATATCCGGTGCCCGAATCAGCGGTTCTGTCCCGCGCAATTGCGCGAGCGCGTCTTCCACGTGGCGGGTCGCGGCGCGTTCGACATCGAGGCGCTGGGTTACGAGGCCGCGATCGATCTGCTCAAGTCCGGCGCCATCGCCGACGAGGGTGATCTGTTCGATCTGGACGAGGCGCGCCTGCTCACCACCGCGCTGTTCGCCAACAAGAGCGGCACGCTGTCGGCGAACGGCAAACGCCTGCTGGAGAATCTGGACGCCGCCAAGGATCGTCCGCTGTGGCGCGTGCTGGTCGCCCTGTCCATCCGCCATGTCGGTCCGACGGCGGCGCGAGCGCTCGCCGCCGAATTCGGCAGCATGGAGCGCATCATGGCGGCCTCGGCGGAGGAGCTGGGCGCGGCCGACGGCGTCGGCCCGACCATCGCCAACGCCGCCGCGGAGTGGTTCACCGTGGATTGGCATCGCGCCATCGTCGACAAGTGGAGCGCGGCGGGCGTGCGGATGGAGGACGAGCGCGACGCCTCGATCGTGCGCAATCTCGAGGGCCTGTCCATCGTGGTCACGGGTTCGCTGACGGGGTTCACCCGGGACGGTGCGAAGGAGGCGATTCTGGTGCGCGGCGGTAAGGCGGCCAGTTCGGTGTCGAAGAAGACGGCGTTCGTCGTCATCGGGGACGCACCGGGGTCGAAGGCGGCCAAGGCCGAGGAGCTGGGTGTGCCGATCCTGGATGAGGACGGGTTCCGGACACTGCTGGCGGAGGGGCCCGAGGCGGTGACACCCGCGGCCGAGGAAGCCGAGTAGCCACGGCGAACACTCCTTGACCTGAAGCATTGTTCAGGTATCACGATGGGTGGTGACAAGCAGGAGGTCACCATGAATCATCCACGGAATGCGCTGATCACGGGTGCGTCGGCGGGGCTCGGGCGGGCGCTGAGCGCGGAGCTGGTCCGCCGCGGCTGGCGCGTCGTCGGGACAGCCCGGCACGCGGACCGGCTCGAGCGCGTCCGGGCCGAACTCGGTTCCGGATTCCAGACGGTGGTCGGGGATGTCGCCGATCCCGTCCACCGGGCGCGACTGGCGGAGGTCGTCGCCGCGCGGGGCGAGCTGGATCTGGTCGTCAACAACGCCAGCGCCCTGGGGCCGAGCCCGCTGCCGGCGCTGCTGGCGTATCCGCTGTCCGAGCTCGAAGAGGTCTTCCGGACGAATGTCGTCGCGCCGCTGGCGATTCTGCAGTTCGCGGTGCCGCTGCTGAGTGCCGCGGGGGTGGTGGTCGACATCAGCTCCGACGCCGGTGTCGAGCCCTATCCCGCCTGGGGCGGCTACGGTTCGTCCAAGGCCGCGCTCGACCAGCTCACCGCGATCCTCGCCGCCGAGCGCCCGGATCTGTCGATCTACGCCTTCGATCCCGGCGACATGTGCACCGAGATGCACCAGGCCGCGTTCCCGGGCGAGGATATCTCCGATCGTCCGGAGCCGGAATCCGTTGTGCCCGCGCTGCTTCGGATGATCGAGCAGCGGCCGAAGAGCGCGCGATACACCGCCGCGGATTTCGCCACGGAGGTGCTGCGATGAACCTCGCATCGACCCGTCGCGGCGCAACGTGCCGAGCCGGACGGCAACGGGGCCCGCATGCGCCCCGGAGCGCGGAGCGGGGTGCCCGATGACCGTCTCGGTAGCGGAGCGGGCCTTCGTCCTGCCTCCGGAACGCAACGCGACCCAGCCGCCGGAAGCCCGCGGGCTGGCCCGGGACCAGGTGCGGTTGCTCGTGGCCCAGGGTGCGCTGACGCACGCCCGGTTCGACGAGCTGCCGCGCCACCTGCGCGCCGGAGACCTTGTGGTCGTGAACAATTCGGCGACGATGACCGCCGCGGTCGACGCCCGGCTCGGCGACCGCCCGGTCACCCTGCACCTGTCCACCTGGCTGGACGACGGACGGTGGGTAGTGGAGGTCCGCTCGCCGGACCGCACGCCCTTCCCGGCGGGCGCGTTCGACGCGGGCGCGGAGCTGCGGCTGCCGGACGGCGGCTCGGCCACCTTGCTCGCGCCCTGGTTGCCGCCCGCGCGGCGACTGTGGATCGCCGCCTTCGACGTCGACGCGCGCGGCCTGATGCGCCGTCACGGCTACCCGATCACCTATTCCTATGTCCCGCAACGCTGGTCCGCGTCGTACTACACGACCGCGTTCGGCCGGATCCCCGGTAGCGCGGAAATGCCGAGCGCCGCACGGCCGTTCACCGATCGCCTGGTGCTGGATCTGCTGACCCGCGGTGTCGGCGTCGCGCCGATCACCCTGCACACCGGGGTCTCCTCACCCGAGACGGGCGAACCGCCGAGCCCGGAACGCTTCTCGGTTCCCGCCTCGACAGCGCGCCTGGTCGACGACACGCGGGCGGCGGGCGGCCGGGTGATCGCGGTCGGCACGACGGTGACGCGCGCCCTCGAGTCGGCGGTCGACCCGGCGGGCCTGATCCGTGCGGCGGAAGGCTGGACGGAACTCGTGCTGGGGCCGGAGCATCCGGCACGCGTGGTGGACGGCCTGATCACCGGCTGGCACGCGCCCGGCGCCTCGCACCTGGACCTGCTCGTCGCCGTGGCGGGCGAACGAGTGGTGCGCGCGGCCTACACGGCCGCGCTGGAGACGGGCTATCTCTGGCACGAATTCGGTGACAGCGCCCTGCTGTTGCGTTAGACCGGGATCAGCGTCACCGAGGCGGAGGTCTGCGCGGGCAGCGGAATCTGGGTGCAGTGCCCGGTGTCGAGCTCGCGGTCGATCGGCTTGGCCTTGCGCCCGGCGTACTCGACGTGCACGTTCACCCGCACCCGCCCGACCGAGCAGACCTTCGACACCCACCGCGGTGAAGAGTAGCTGGCGGAACCGGACTGGCAGAGATTGTCGCCGCCTTCGAAGAAGATCCGCGCGGTGCCGTCCGGGCAGGGGGCTCCCGCCGCGGCCCGGGGCACGGAGACATCCGGCACCAGGAGCACCGATCCCACGCCCATCGCCGCGATCAGCGCGCCCCGAAGTGCCGCCCGCCGTACTGAAATTTCCATCGTTACCTACCCGCTCGAAACTCTCGCACCGCATCGCACACGGCAACTACTGCGCCCAGCATGCTAATGCTCCGGTGCCACCCTGTCCGCACTTCGCGCCGCGCGCATCGCCTCGATCGGCCCGGTCCGAGGGGCGTTCGACCAGCTCACGTGCCTGTTCTCGAGATCATCGAATTCGACGTCGGCGGCCTCCTCCAGGTGGCCCGGATCGCTGGGGCGTCGAGCGTTCGACGCGCCGCGAACCAGCGGAATTCCCGGGCGTCGTCATGTCTTTCGGCTATGACGGTCAGCGACTCGCGAGGCTTCGATGTCGCGGCGCGCGGGTGCAGGGGTAAGGATGGGCACCGTGCTGCGGAGTTTTCAGGTGGAGAATCATCGGTCGCTGGCCGAGCGTCAGGAACTGCGACTGTATCGGGGGAGCGGGCCGGTCGCGGTGCCGGTGACCGCGGTGCACGGCGCGACGGCGGCGGGCAAGTCGAGTCTGATCGGCGCGCTGGGGCAGATGCGCGACGCGGTGCTGCACTCGGTGACGGGCTGGGATCCCTACGCCGGACCGGTGCGCTCGCCGCACCTCGGCTCGCCGGACCGGCCGACGGAGTTCGTGGCGGCCTTCGTCGCCGAGGGCGTGCCCTACACCTACGGTTTCCGGCTGGACAACGCCGACGTGACGGCGGAGTGGCTGCACACCCATCCGCGCAATCGCAAGCGCATCGTGTTCGAGCGCGCCGGCGAGCAGATCAAGGTCGGGCCGATGTTCGAGGCGGCCCGCTACGGGATCACCGCGCTGGTGCCGCTGGTGCGCCCGAACGCGTTGCTGCTCAGCCTCGCCGGGCAGATGTACGCGGAGGCCCTGGTGCCCGCCTACCGCTGGTTCTCGGCCCTGCTGGAGGTGCAGCACGGCGCGACGGACCCGGCCGGGGTGGCGCACCGCCTGGGCGCGCACGTGTCCCGGTCCGCGGACAACGCCGCCCGGTTGCTGCTGCTGTTGCGCTCGGCCGAGCTGGGCATCACGGATCTGCTCGTCGCCGAACACGATCCGATGTACGCGGACTACCTGCGGGAACTGGACGCCGACATCGCCGCGACGGCCGAGCAGGTCGAGCTGTGCGCCACCAAGCCGGGCCATGCCGAGAACCTGTTGCGCGCCAACGGGTTCACGCCGCTGCTGCTGGAGCGCGAGCTGACCACGCTGCAAGCCGCCCGCGAGACGCTCTACTCCCGGATGGTCGAGCGCCGCGGCGCGGGCCTGAACCTGGTGCACGCCGGGATCGACGCGCCCTTCGACATCACCGACGAATCCGCCGCCACCCTCGCGCTGCTGCGGGTGCTGCCGGCCATGCTCGACGCCCTGGACGCGGGCCGGGTGCTCGCCGTCGACGACCTGGGCGCGCACCTGCCGGCCGAGCAGACCGACCGCCTGATCCAGCTGTTCCAGAACCCGGAGACCAATTCCCGTGGCGCGCAGCTGATCTACACCACCGCCGATCGCGCGCTCATCGATCGGGGCAACGGGCGCTCGCAGCGCACCCGGACCGCGGTCTGGCAGGTGCGCCGCACCGAGCGCGGCGCGAGCGAGCTCGCGGTGCTCTGAGGCGCGCTGACTAGGATCGATCGCATGTGGCAATTCGTGTTCCTGGTGGTTCTGCTGGTCGTGCTGGCCGCCATGGTGGTGCCCCTGCTGCGCCGCCGGGGAATGGGCGCGGCCGAACCCGAGGGCGGCACGCTGTACGTCACCGGGATCAGCCCGCGTCCCCTGGACGGGACCGAGGATTTCGTCACCATCACCGGCAATCTGAGCGGGCCGACGGTGCCCGAGACGGTCGTCTACGGCCGGTGGACCTGGACGGTGGAGCACTGGCCGACCGTCGGCGAGACCATGCCGGTGGTCTACCCGCCCGGGAAGCCGGAGCGCTGGCAGCCGGTGCACCCCGGACTGCGGTCGCTGTGGGGGTAGGCGGACGTCCAGTTCGTTTATCGCTGGTGGCAGTATGCCCACATGGGTGCAAACGACTCCGCGCTCGTCATCCGGACGGCGAAACCGGATGACTACGACGCGATCGGCGAATTGACCGTCGACGTCTACGTGGGCGAGGGCTACGTGCAGGCCGGCAGCCTGTACGCCGCCGAATTGGGCGATACCGTCAAGCGCGCGGCCGCGGCGCGGATCCTGGTGGCGACGCACGATGATCGCGTCGTCGGTTCGCTGACCGTGGCCCGGCCCGGCACCGAATACTCCGAGATCGCCCGCCCGGGCGAGCTGGAATTCCGGATGCTGGCGGTGGCGAAGCGGGCGCGCGGTCTGGGTGCGGGTTCCGCGCTGCTGCGCGCGGTGCTGGACATCGCGGCGGCGGAGGGATTCGAGGCGGTGGCGCTGACCACCATGCCCGCGATGGTCGATGCCCGCCGGCTCTACGAGCGGTTCGGTTTCGTGCCGGTGCCCGAGCGGGATTGGGTCACCCCCTCGGGTGAGCAACTTCGCGTACTGCGCCTGCCCCTCGACTGAGGGGCGCGCCGACTCAGCCGAGGACGGTGGCGATTATCCCGGCGAGGTAGCCGAGCCGCGCGATCTCCGACGGCCGGAAATCCGGGCCGCCCGGGCGGCCGAGCATCAGCACCTTGCCGGTGTTGCCCAGCGGCGCGGCCGCGAGCTTGGTGTCCATGTCGCGCCAGATCTGCGGCACCCACTCGGCCTCGGGGTCGAGCACGGTGGGCTTCTCCAGCGGCATCCACGGCGCCGACGCGGCCTGCGTCTGCGGCGCGCTCTGGCTGCCGACGACCCGGTAGGCGCCCTGGGCGCCCATGTCGAGAATGGTGGACCAGCCCACGCGCAGCACGCGGGGCGCGCCGTCGACCAGGACCTGCATTCTGTCGTCGCGGGCGCTGGCGACCTGATCGATCAGCTCGAGTTCGCGATGGGTGTCCAGCACGCCCGAGTACGGGCGGATCGAATCCACCAGGACGTCGCCGATGGATTCCGCGGCGGTGATGAGCGTGTCCGGGAGCGCGCCGGGCGGCACCTCCACGACGAGATCGTCGATCGCGAAGCCTGCCCCACGCTCGACCACGTCGAGGGAGAGGATGTCGGCACCCACCGAACCCAGGGCGAGTGCCAGGGCGCCGAGGCTTCCCGGGCGATCCGGAAGTTGCACGCGGAGCAGATAAGACACGCGCGTTCCTTTCCTCTGGGCCGGCCGAGCCTGATGTTCGGATACCCGGGTCTCGCAATACTTACACCCCCGACCGACGGTTATCGAGCCGAACAGCCGCCAGTGACCAACGCCACGCGGCGTTTTGGCGGCGCGACGGCGTGTCACATTAGGCGCCGGAGGTGTGTCGGGCGGCCGCGGGCTGCGGTGGGCGGCGCACGTCGACGGGTCGGTAGGCTACCGTCTGGCCGATTCATCATGCTCACATGCCGAAAGGGGTCCTGCGGTGCCCGCCATCTCCCGCGACGAGGTAGCTCACCTCGCCCGGCTGTCCAGGCTCGCGCTGTCCGAGGCCGAACTGGATCAGTTCGCCGGTCAGCTGGATTCGATCCTGAGTCACGTACAGACCATCAACGGGGTCGCCACCGCCGACGTGCCGCCGACCTCGTCGCCGAATCCGGCCACCAATGTGACCAGGCCCGATGAGGTCCGGCCGAGCCTGACCCCGGAGCAGGCGCTCTCCGGCGCGCCCGCGGTGGACGAGCAGCGGTTCATGGTTCCGCAGATCCTGGGGGAGGGCGAATGAGCGACCTGACCACGCGGTCGGCCGCCGAGCTGGCCGCGCAGATCCACGCGCGCGAGGTCACCTCGGTCGAGGTGACCCAGGCGCACCTGGATCGCATCGCGGCCTCCGACGCCGAGATCCACGCCTTCCTGCACGTCGCCGGCGAGCAGGCCCTGGAAGCCGCCGCGCGGGTCGACGCCGACCTGGCCGCCGGCCAGGCCCCGGCCTCCGCGCTCGCCGGTGTCCCGCTGGCGCTCAAGGACGTGTTCACCACCACGGACATGCCCACCACCTGCGCCTCGAAGATCCTCGAGGGCTGGGTCTCGCCCTACGACGCGACGGTCACCACGCGGCTGCGCGCCGCGGGCATCCCGATCCTCGGCAAGACCAACATGGACGAGTTCGCCATGGGCTCCTCCACCGAGAACTCGGCCTACGGCCCGACCCGCAACCCGTGGGACACCACCCGCATCCCGGGTGGCTCCGGCGGTGGTTCGGCCGCCGCGCTGGCCGCGCATCAGGCGCCGCTGGCCATCGGCACCGACACCGGCGGCTCGATCCGCCAGCCCGCCGCGGTCACCGCGACCGTCGGCACCAAGCCCACCTACGGCACCGTGTCCCGTTACGGCCTGGTCGCCTGCGCGTCCTCGCTGGATCAGGGCGGCCCGTGCGGTCGCACCGTGCTGGACACCGCGCTGCTGCACGAGGTGATCGCCGGGCACGACCCGCGCGACTCCACCTCGCGTGACGTCCCGGTGCCGCCGGTGGTCGCCGCGGCGCGGGAGGGCGCCCAGGGCGATCTGCGCGGGCTCAAGGTCGGTGTGGTCAAGGAACTGCACTCCGACAGCTACCAGCCGGGCGTGCTGGAATCCTTCGACGCCGCCGTCGCGGTGCTGCGGGAGCTGGGCGCCGAGGTGATCGAGGTGTCGTGCCCGAACTTCGAGTACGCGCTGTCCGCGTACTACCTGGTGATGCCCAGTGAGGTGTCCTCGAACCTGGCGCGCTTCGACGCCATGCGCTACGGCCTGCGCGTCGAGGACGACGGCAAGCACAGCGCCGAGCAGGTCATGGCCGCCACCCGCGCCGCCGGGTTCGGCCCGGAGGTCAAGCGCCGCATCATGATCGGCACCTACGCGCTGTCGGCCGGGTACTACGACGAGTACTACGGCCAGGCGCTGAAGGTGCGCACGCTGATCACCCGCGATTTCGATCGGGCCTACGAGCAGGTCGACGTGCTGGTCTCGCCGACCAGCCCGTTCACGCCGTGGAAGCTGGGTGAGAAGGTCGACGATCCGCTGGCCATGTACCTCTCGGACCTGTGCACCCTGCCCACCAACCTGGCCGGGCATCCGGCGATGTCGGTGCCGTCGGCGCTGAGCAAGGACGACGGCCTGCCGGTCGGCTTCCAGATCATGGCGCCGGCCCTGGCCGACGATCGCCTGTACCGCGTCGGAGCGGCCTACGAGGCGGCGCGCGGGCCGATCAACTGATCGCAGCCGGAAACGGGGTGGGGCCGCACGGCGGTCCCACCCCGTCGCGTTATGCGGGCCAGACGAATTCGGGGTCGGTCAGGTAGTCCTGGCGGCGGGCGTCCAGCGCCAGCGTGACCATCTGGTGGGCGCCGGGACCGATCACCTTGCGGACCGGCGGATGGTCCATGGCGACGAGCTCGAGCAGGCCCGCGGCCGCGACTTCCGGTGCGGGCTCGGCCCATTCGTTGTCCGCGGGCTGCGGGTCGGCGGGCGCGGCCGCGAAGTCCGGATAGTCGGGCATGCCCAGGATCGCCTGGCGCTGTGCGGAATACGCGGGCAGGCCGGCGCCGAAACGCATGCTGGACTTGGCCCAGTCGGTGTCGAAGCCGCCCATCTGGGCACTGGTGACGTGGATGCCGAGCGGCCGCAGTTCGTCGGCGAGGGAGGCGCTGAAGCCTTCCAGTGCCCACTTGCTCGCGTTGTAGAGGCCGAACAGCGGCAGGCTGCCGACCGCGCCGACGGTCGAGATCTGCACGATGTGCCCGGAGCCCTGGGCGCGCAGGTGCGGGACCGCGGCCTGGGAAACCCAGAGCGCGCCATAGAAGTTGGTGTCCATCTGGTCGCGGATCTCGGCTTCGGTGAGTTCCTCGAGCGCGCCGACCAAGCCGTAGCCGGCGTTGTTGACGATCACGTCGATGGTGCCCGACCGCGCGAAGGCGGTGTCGACCGTGTCGATCACCCGGTCGCGCTCGCGCACGTCCAGGGGCAGGACCGTGAGGCGCTCGGCGCGCAGGTCGTCCATCGTCTTCGGGTCCCGGGCGGTGGCGACGACCCGGTCACCCTGGGCGAGGGCGGCGGTGGTGAAGGCGCGGCCGAGGCCGCGGTTGGCGCCAGTGATGAACCAGGTGCGGGTCATGGTGAATCCTCTCGGTCGCGAGACGGACCGTCTCGTTTGAACGAGGACGACTGTGCCAGACGAATCCGGATGCGTCAAGACGAGACGTTTCGTCTCGTCTTTGCTACCGTCGGAGGCATGCCAGAAACGCCCAGCGCCGCCCGGCGCAGTGCGCGCGCCCGCGCCGCGATCCTGAACGCCGCCACCGAGCTCATTCGCGAAGTCCCCTACGCGAGGCTCAGCGTGGAGGCGATCGCGTCCCGGGCCGGAGTCGGCAAGCAGACGATCTATCGGTGGTGGCCGTCCAAGGGGGCGGTGGTGTTCGACGCCATGCTCGAACTCGACTCCGGCCCCGAAGGTTTGGTGCTCCCGGACACCGGCGACCTCCGCGCCGATCTGGTGCCGCTGCTGCGCGGATCAGTTGCCGCGCTGACGGATCCCGGATTCGAGGGGTTCCTGCGCGCGGTCTACATCGAGATCCAGCAGGATCCGGCCCTCGCCGCGCTGTACCGGGAACGCCTGCTGCTGCCCCAGCGCGCGGCCCTCGCCCAAAGGCTCACGGCCGCCATCGATGCCGGAGAAGTCCGCGCCGAGGTGAATATCGAGCTGGCGCTGGATCTACTGCTCGGCCCGATTCAGAGTCGCTGGTCGCTCGGCCTGGGCGGGCTGGACGACGCCTACGCCGACGCCGCCCTCGACGCGGCTCTGGCCTATCTGCGGGCGTGAATCACACTGTGCGCGACTATGTCCCAAAGCGCGCACGACCCACGCGGCGGCACGCTCAGCGCAGCCCCTCGGCCCGACGCTGCACGGCGGCGGTCATTCCCTCGAACCCGTTGCGCAGATGCTTGCCGAGCAGGGCGGCGACGACCGGGCTGAGCCAGCCGTCGAGTTCGAAGTGGGATTCGTAGCGGGTGCGATCCGGATTCACCGCGGTGACCGTGTGCGAGCGCATGCTGTGCAGGGTCCCGGCCGGCACCGGCTTCATGGTGTAGCTGAATTCCCGTCCCGCGGTGTGGCTGCGGACGAACTCGCGCTGCCGCAGGCGCCGGGGGCCGAGTTGCACCAGCATGTCGATCGGCTCGCCGGGCACCAGGCTGGTCTTCGCCTCCAGGCAGAAGGGGTTCCACTCGCCGTAGTGCGGGAAGTCGGTGAGTACCTGCCACACCACCTCGGCGGGCGCATCGATGTAGACGGTGGTGTCGACGGTCAGTCCCATGCGAGAAAACTAGAACACGTTTCAGGATGCGTCAACGTTCAGCAGCCGCCGAGCGCGGTGCCCTGATCGGCGCCGTAGCGGTGACCGTGGCCCGCGGGCGCGTCCAGGGCCGCGAGCAGGTCGGCGGTGGTCTGGATGAAGCTCGCCACCGGCAGCCAGCCCGGCAGCGGTGCGTCGACCCGCGCCCCGGACAGGTCCGGAGCCCGCCACAGCAGCGCGGGCGACCAGCGCACGACCGGATCGGAGCTGTTGGCCAGCACCGTCGCGCCCGCGCGGTGTACCTGGCCCGCGGGCGGGCCCGCCCACAGCACGGCGCAGGTGCGGCGGTCCTGCTCGGCGGCGTCGGCGAACACGGCGCTGCCGCCGTAGGCACCCAGGCTCTGGCCGTAGACGAACAACCGGTGCCCGCCGCCGAGCTCGGCGCTGCGCCGCTCCACCGCGTCGAACAGCGCGCGGGCGGCGGCGACGGCGTCGTCGCGCCCGAAGACGAAGGTCACCCAGCTCGGCGCGTAGGAGTACTGCAATCCGACGATCGCGGCGTCGGCGCCGAAGCGCTGGGCGAAGCCGGTCATGGCGTTGGCATCGATCCAGCCCGACCCGGTCGGCACCGCGATCACGATATTGGACCGGCCGAAGCCGCCGGCGCGCTCCAGCTCCCGAATGGCCAGCGCCACCCGGGAATCGAGATCCGGCGCGGACTCCACGCCGACATAGACGCGCGCCGGGCCCGCGGCGTCGCCGGAGACGAACTTGCGGCCCTCGGCGCCGAGGGAATTCCAGCTGACCGCCGACTCGCCGCTGCCCGACCAGGTCAGCGAAACCGGCTGTACCAGAGCCGGATCGAGGGTGTGGTTGGCCGCCGCGTAGGTGCTCTGCCGCCACCCGACGAAACTCGGCACCAGCACCAGGTATCCGGCGATCGCGGCGACCACGGTCAGCGCCGCACCGCGAATCAGGCCCAATCGCCGGAGCGCCCAGCGGAATCCGCGTGCGATCCCCGTGCACACGAGCACCAGCAGACCCGCGCCGACCGCGCATCGCAACCAGTAGTCCGCCCCGATCGGCGGCGTCCCCATCGCGGCGCGCAGCGAGTTCTGCCAGTGCCCGGCCTGCGCGGCCGCCGCGGCCACGAACACCGCGCCCAGCGCGAACAGCGGGCGGCGCACACCGGCGAAGCGCACGTTCGGATCAATTCCACAGCGGCGCAGCCCCATTCGGGTCAGGCCCGCCACCCCGAGCGCCAGCCCGATCAGCAGCGCCGTCAAGATCGCCTGTGCTCCGGCGGTTCTCGGCAAGAGTCCCGGTGCCAGCGACACGAGGGCCGCACCGCTGATCGCCAGCGTGGTGCCGATCCGCGGCGAGGCCGAGAGCATCCGTCGCGCCGCCGAACGCACCCGCCCGCCCTGGCCCGGCGCGACTGTTACGGACTCGGACGCACCCTCCGGCCTCCGTTCCCGCCCGTCGTCCGCCCCGGCCGCGCGTGGTCGTTCGAGTGTTGTGGTCATCGCGAAACCTCCAGCGTGTAGTCGTTATCGGGCGTCGCGCCGAGCTCTCCCATCGAGCCGATCCACTGGCCCCCGCTCATGCGAGGGCCGGTTCCGCGAGGCGGATACGGGGCGCGGCGGCGCGGGTGCCGAAAAGGCTGCGGGCCAGGGTGAGCAGCGCGGTCAGTCCGAGGCCCGCGAGGGCGAGGACGCCCAGATGCCAGCTGTTGACGCCGGTTTCGACGACGGGCGAGCCGTAGTCCTGGCGGCGCGAATTCAGGTCGACGAAGATGTCGGCGACATCGGCCATCGTGAAGCACTCCGCGCGGGCCAGGGCGGTGCCGCGGCCGGCGCAGGCCTCCTGCATGCGGCGATCCAGCATGGTGTCGACGGCCTGGCGGGCCCACGGACCCAGCGGCGCACCGCCGCGATCGGCGTAGCGCAGCAGGTCGTAGCCGAGATCGTGGGCCTTGCAGGCGAGTTCGAACTCCGCGGGCAGCGGGACGGGGGAGGAGCAGTCGCCACTCGGATTCACCAGCAGCCCGCGCTCGGTGCCCGGCTGGTAGCCCAGGACCGCCGCGAAATCCGCGGGCAGCAGCGCGGCCGAGCCGGGCCCGCCCGCCGTGAGATCCACGACCGCCGCGGCCGCCGCGGCGTTCTCGGTCCGGTCCGGGCCGACGGCGGCCGCGTGGCCGACGGGGGCGAAGGCCACGGTGGCCGACAGGGTGGTCAGTGCGACGGCGATCGCCGCCGCGCAGCGCCGCAGGGCGGTGGCCGAAGCCGGGGTGATCTCATCGGCCGCTGTCGCGGTGCCGGCCTGCCGTGCGGTGGTCGGGAAGCTCATGGTCAGGAACGGTAGAAATCGGCACTGCCCGCCCACGTCACGCCGAAGTGCGGTTTCGGGTGCCGTGCTCGCGAGGGAGCGGGCGGGCGGTCTCCCACCGGGGTACGGGGTCGCGGTTCACCCGCCGGTATGACGCAGTCCGGGCCGCGAGTTCCTAGTGTCTTGGGTATGAAGCAGCAAAGCCGTGTCCGGAAGGCACTCAAGAGCCCGCGCCTGCTGGTCGATGTCGGCAGCGTGTTCGTGGCCCTGACCTTCTTCACCATCGCGTGGCCGACCCTGCACCTCACCCACGTCGTCCCGGTGGCGGTGCAGCCCGGCGTCGCCGCGCTGGCCGCGTTCCCGGTGCTGCTGGTCCGGGTGAACCCGGCGCTGGGCTGGGCGATCTCCGCGGGCTCGGCACTGCTGATCGCGCTGGCGATCCCGCACCAGCCCGGCAACGACATGCCGTTCCAGGTGATCCACGTGCTCTCGCTGCTGATCCTGCTGTTCGCGGTCGGGCTGCGGGCCCCGGTGCAGGTGGTCGCGGTGAGCTGGGCGGGCACCGCCCTGCTCTTCGCCACCACCATGCCGGGATCCGGTTCGGGCGCGGCCTGGGGCTGGCCGATCGGCCTGGCGGCCGTGGTGCTGGTCGCCATGCTGGTCCGCTGGCTGGTCGCCTCGCGCGTGCAGTTGGTGCAGCAGGAGGAGGCGAACGAGCTGGAGCGGGCCCGGCGCGCGATCCTGGAGGAGAAGGCGCGCATCGCCCGGGACCTGCACGACGTGGTGGCGCACCACATGTCGCTGGTGGTGGTGCAAGCGCAGACCGCGCCGTACCGGGTCGAGGGCGTGACCCCGGCCGCCCGGGCGGAATTCGACTCCATCGGTGCGACCGCGCGCGAGGCGCTGAACGAGATCCGCGGCATGCTCGGGGTCCTGCGCAGTGACGGCCAGCTGCCCGAGACCACGCCGCAGCCCAAGGCCGGCGATCTGCTCGGCCTGTTCGAAGGCGCGCGCCGGGCCGGCGTCGAGATCGACTGGACGGTGACGGGCGAGCTGTCGGCGATCCCGGAGACCACGGGTCTGGCGCTGTACCGGATCGCGCAGGAGTCGCTGTCGAACGCCTCCCGGCACGCGCCGGGCGCATCGGTGCGGGTCGAGGTCATCAGCGCCCCGGAGGTGGTGCTGCGGGTGGTCAACGGCCCGGGCACCAGCGCGGCGCGGCCGTCGAGCAACGGCGGGCACGGGATCGCGGGTATGCAGGCCCGGGCGCTGGCGGCCGGCGGCGAGCTGATCGCGGGCCCGTGTCCGGACGGCGGCTACCAGGTCGAGGCCCGGCTGCCGCTCGCCCCGATCGGGCTGGGCACGCCCGATCTCGCCGTCGGCGCACCGCCGGTCGGCTAGCCCGTCGCCGCCCCCGAATCCGCAGGCGGCGACCGGGGCGTCCGCGCCGCTAAGGTGATCGGGTGGCTATAACGGTTTTGATCGCCGACGACCAGGCGATGGTGCGCCAGGGCTTCGGCGCACTGCTCGCCGCGCAACCCGATATCAGCGTGATCGGCGACGCGCCGGACGGGAAGGCGGCGGTCGCGGAGGCCAAGCGCCTGCGCCCGGACGTGGTGCTGATGGATGTGCGCATGCCCGAGATGAACGGCCTGGACGCCGCGCGCGCGATCCTGGCCGCCGGGTTCGATCCGCCGGTGCGGGTGCTGATGCTCACCACCTTCGACATCGACGACTACGTCTACGAGGCGCTGAGCCTGGGGGCCAGCGGGTTCCTGCTCAAGGACGCGCCCGCCGAGGAGCTGGTGCGCGCGGTGCGGGTGGTCGCCGAGGGGCAGGCGCTGCTGGCGCCCACCGTCACCCGCCGCCTGATCGCCGATGTCACCAGCCGCCGCAATCACGCGCGCGCCAAACCCGCTCCGGCGCTGGCGTCCTTGACGCCCCGGGAGCGCGAGGTGCTGGAGCTGATCGCCAAGGGCATGTCCAACACCGAGATCGCCGAGGCCCTGTTCGTCGCCGAGCAGACCGTGAAAACCCATGTCTCCAAGGTGTTCTCGAAGCTGGATCTGCGCGACCGGGCGCAGGCGGTGGTGCTGGCCTACGAGTCGGGGCTGGTCACGCCGGGCTGAGGCTCAGCGCGCGCACTTGCCGCCGCGCAGCTCGTTCAGGTGCCGGTCCACCAGATCGGCGAGGTCGTCCAGCAGCGCGGTCGAATCCTCGTAGGTGCCCGAGTCGGCCTGCGCGGCCAGGGCGATCGCCACCCGGCCGGACTTGGTGGGCACCAGGCCGAACTGGCGCACGGTGTAGATGCCGGTCTCGTCGTCCGGGCCCCAGCCGCCCTTGAACTCCGCGTCGTCGAGTTTGCCCAGCCCCCAACCCTGTTCGGGGCTGATCTCGCCCATCAGTTCGGTGACGGTGTCGGACTGGTCCAGGCAGGGCAGCTTCGAGGCGAACTTGACCTGATCGGTCAGCGTCCACTCGGTGGCGCCGAAGGCGAACAGGTCCAGCTGCGGATGCGGTGCGGCCACGTCGGTGTCGTCCGCACCGGCCTCGTCGAGCACCTCCTGGACGGCGGCGGCCGCTTGCGCGCCCGCGCCCAGCGAAGCCCAGAGCGCGTCCGCCGCACCGTTGTCCGACCAGGTGATGGCGGCTTCGACATCGCTGAGCACACCCTCGGGATCGTGCCGCAGCGCCGCGATGGCGAGCGGGACCTTGATGGTGGACCAGGCGATGCCGGTGGTCCAATCGCCCAGCACCGTCATCTTGCCGCCGCCGACCGGCATGATCGCCAAGCCGACGCGACCCGCCAAACTCGTTTGCAGCAGCGCGAATTCGGCGGTGAGCGACTCCGAGCGGGCGGCCGACCAGGCCGAACGCCACATGCCGTCGGTGGGAAGCACGATTTTCGGCGCCGCGGCGTCCATCCGGTGTTCGGGGACGAGCCCGCAGGAGGTGAGCGCCAGTGCCGCGACGGCGACGGCCACACCACGCCGCGCCACCCGACTCGCGGGAATCGTTAGAGCAGACTTCACTACCGCGTCCTCCCCATCACCACGGCATGATCAATTACCTGGTGATGCAACCTACTCCGCACACCGGCCGGTTGCCACCGGCCGAGGAGAACATCATGACTCCCCTGACGGAGTGGTGATGTCCCTCTCTCAGTTTCCCTGATGTTCGGGCGGAATTCGAAATCCGGAGCTGGGCGGTCGCCTTGTAGGCTGACCTCCTGTCTTCACCGGAAGGGGGTCGCGTTGCTGAACAGCGGTGACGTGTTCGCCGGCTACACCGTGGAACGGCTGCTCGGACAGGGTGGCATGGGTTCGGTGTACCTGGCCATGCATCCGCGCCTGACCCGGCAGACCGCGTTGAAGTTGCTGAACCGAGATCTGTTCACCGACGCCGAGGTTCGGGCCCGTTTCGAACGTGAGGCCGATTTGGCGGCCCACCTGGATCATCCGAACATCGTGGCGGTCTACGACCGCGGCTCCGAGAACGAGCAACTGTGGATCGCCATGCAGTACGTCGACGGGGTGGACGCGGCCACCGTGAATCCGATGACGCTGCCGCCCGAGCGCGCCGTGCAGATCATCGAAGGTGTCGCGGGCGCACTGGATTACGCGCACGGCCGGGGCGTGCTGCACCGCGACGTGAAACCGGCCAACATCATGCTGGCCAAGGCGGGCGGCGGCCACGGTGAACGGGTCTTCCTCACCGACTTCGGAATCGCGCGGCTGCGTGAGGATTCCACGCACCTGACCCAGGCGGGCATGTTCACCGCCACCCTCGCCTACGCCTCGCCCGAGCAGATGACGGGCCGTCCGCTGGACCACCGTTCCGACCAGTATTCCCTTGGCTGCGCGCTGTATTGGCTGCTCACGGGCATCGGCCCGTTCGACGCCGACAACCCGGCCGACATCATTCGCGGCCATCTGCAACTCGCGCCGGTCCCGGTGTGCGTGCGTCGGCCCGGCCTGAATCCGGCGCTGGACCAGGTGCTGGCCGTGGCGATGGCGAAGCTGCCCGACCAGCGGTTCGGGTCCTGCGCCGAGTTCGCGGCCGCGGCGAAGAAGGCGCTCACCGTGCCCGTGCCGGCGAATTCGCCCTACCCCGCGCCGTTTCCGGCTTACCAGAGCGCGCCGCCGTCGGCGCCGATGCCCGCGATCGCGCCGCCGGTCGCCGCCCCGCGCCCGGTGTATCCGGTGCCGCCGCCGATGGCGCGACCCGTCCGGCGTGGTGGCACCGCGATCGGCTGGGTCGCGCTGGCGATCACGGTGCTGCTGATTCTGCTGATCCTGGTTCTCGCGGTCGCCTCCTACGGCCCCCTCGGCGGTCCCTGACCGCCGAGGGGCCGAGTCAGTCGACGGCCAGCGCCTCCACGATCGGCAGCCGCGCCGCGCGCAACGCCGGCGGGATCGAACCCAGCAGCGCCAGGCCCAGCGCCGCCACGCCGTAGACCACGATCAGCACACTCGGTTCGTAGACCGCGTCGATGGTCAGGGCGTGTCCGATGGCGGTGATCGCCAGGTACTGGATGGCGGCGCCCACGACGAGACCGATAGTCGCGCCGATACCGCCGATGCCCGCCGCCTCGGCCAGCACCGAACGCAGCAGGAACTTGCGGTTGGTGCCCATGGCGCGCAACACCCCGAGTTCGCGCCGGCGCTCCAGCACGGAGAGCATCAGCGTATTCAGCAGCGCCACGGTGGCGACCAGGACCACGATCCAGAGGATGGCCGAACTCATGGCCGTGCCCTGGCGCAGGCTCGCCGAGGCGCCGTCGACCTGCTCCTGCCCGGTGGCCACGCGCAGATCGGCGGGCAGCGCCGCGCGCACCGCGGCCCGCACGGCTTCGCGGTCCGCGCCGTCGGCGACATCGACCGCGAGGATCGTCTCGCCGGGTCGTTCGTACCAGGCGCGCAGGTGCTCGATGTCCATGATCACCACGCCGGCCACGGCGCTGAAGTACGGAATCACCTGGAGCACTCGCACACTGTGATCGCCGGTCGGCGTCGGCAGCGTCACCTGGGAACCGACCGCGACATCGAGTTCCCGGGCGACATCGCGCGAGATGATGACCCCTTCGCCGGAGGTGATCCGCGGCAGCAGCGTCCGGTCCACGGCCGCGATATTGATGTCGCCGCCCCCGGTTTCGAAGCCCTGCAACATGACTCGCCCGCTGCCCAGCGTGGCGAACGCCATCTGCGTCGAACTCACCTCCGCGACACCGGGAATCCGCGCGATCGTGTCCTTGACGCCGGCGGGCAGCAGCGGCCCGGTCGGGAACTGCCCGGCGTCGGTGGAACTCACGTTCAGATCGATCCGGCCCAGCTCCTGGAAGGTCGCGCCCGCCGAGTCGACCATGTTGCGGGAGGCCCCGCCCATCGCGACGGTGGCGGCGACGCCGATCATCACCGTCATCGCCGTGGCCCACACCCGGCGCGGCGCGCGTTCGAGCGTGGTGGCGCCGAGCGCGCCCGCGGGGCCGAAGCGCCGGGCGATCGCGGCGGCGCCGCGCACGATCGGCCCCGTCGCGACGAAGCAGAGCACCACCGCCGCGACATAGGACAGCGAGATCGCGACCAGCGAGAGCCGCCCGAGGTCCGCCTTCGCGAGGACGATCGCGACCACGGCCAGGCCGAGCCCCAGCACCGCGGCGACCACGCGCAGCGTGGGACCGGTCCGGTCGGTGTGCGCCACCCCGACCGGCACCAGCGCCTCGATCGGTTCCACCTTGTAGACCTGGCGTGCCGCGATCGCCGCGGCGACCACGGAGGCCGCCACGCATGCCGCCACCGCCGCCGGAATCGCGTACCCGGGCACCAGGTATTCGGTGCGCGCCTCCACCGACTGCACGATCCCGACCGGGATCCGGTCGATGCTGATGCGGCCCATCAGGATGCCGATGCCCGCGCCGATCGCGCCGCCGATCAACCCGAGCAGCGCGGCCTCGGCGAGCAGGTCGCGTACCATCGGCCGGCGTTTGCCGCCGATCGCGCGCAGCAGCGAGAGCATCGGACGCCGTTGCGCCACCGCCATGCTCATCGCGTTGTAGATCAGGAACGCGGACACGATCAGCGCCGCGAACGCGGACATGAGCGTGGAATACCGCACGATCTGGATGGCGCCGCCGGCCTGGGCGGTGCGCAGACTCGGGTCGGCGACCACCGCGCGTCCGCCCACGGCCGCGGTCAGATCCGCCCGCAGCTTGCCGAGGTCGGCCCCCGGCGTCGCGATGATCTGCACGGAATCCAGCCGCCCGGGGCGGCCGGTCAGCTGCTGCGCCAGCCGCAGCTGGGTGGCGACGAGGTGACCACCGTTGAGCTGCTTGGACGATTCGTGGTCCAGCACCCCGGCGACCGTGACGGTTTCGGTGCCGAGGCGGAAGGTGTCGCCCTCCTTGTGGCCGAGCGCCGCCCCCACCAGCACGCCGTTGCGGGTCGTGGCGAGTTTGAGGCCCTGGCCCATCATCGGCCCGGTCAGCTGACTGCCCAGCGCCGCGATGGACTGATCGGCGCCGATCAGCATCAGGCGCTGCTCGTCCGCGCCGAGCTGGGCGCGCAGCATCGGCACCGCAGTCTTGACACCGGCGGTGGACGAAATCGGGCCCAGCAGTTGCTGATCGAAGCCCGCGTCGGTGATGCCGCTGACCTCCAGCACCGCGGCGCCGCCGAGCGCGCGGGTCAGCTTGTCCACCGATCCGGTCACCGAGCCGGAAATGCTCAGCACCGCGACCAGCAGCGACGCCGAGATGCTCATCACCGCCACGGACATGACGGTCCGGCCGCGATGCGCCAGCAGCTCCCCGATGTTGAACAGCCGCAGCCGATCCCAGAAGGCCGCCATCAGGCGCGCACCGCGCCGGTGCCGCGGATCTTGCGGTCGACCGCGTCGTTGGACCCGATGACGCCGTCGCGCAGCGTGATCACGCGGTCGCAGTACTCCACCGCGCCCATGTCGTGGGTCACCATGACCACCGAATTGCCTTCGCCCGCGATGTCGCCCAGCAGTCGCAGAATGGCGGCGCCGGTCTTGGAGTCGAGGTTGCCGGTGGGTTCGTCGGCCAGGATCAACGGCGGATCCATGATCAGCGCCCGGGCCACCGCGACCCGCTGCATCTGCCCGCCGGACAGCTCCGAGGGGCGGTGCCCGGCCCGGTCGCCCAGGCCGACCCGGTCCAGCAACTCCAGCGCCCGCGGCTTGGCCTTGCGTAACCCGGTGCCGTCCAGCAGCTTCGGGATGGCGACGTTCTCCCACGCGGTCAGCGTCGGCAGCAGATTGAAGAACTGGAAGATGAAACCCACCTGATGCCTGCGGAACTCGGACTGGCGCTCGTCGTCCAGCGCGCCGATCTCCTCGCCCCGGAACTGGATCGACCCCGCGGTGGGGCTGTCCAGCGCACCGAGCAGGTGCAGCAGTGTGCTCTTACCGGAACCGGACGGGCCGATGATCGAGGTGAATTCCCCCGGTTCGATGCGCAGGCTGATCTCGTCCAGCGCGCGCACCGTCTGGCCGCCGATCCGGTACTCCTTGATGATGTCCTGCAGTTCCAGCATGGCCGGCTCCGGCATCTGCCGTCCCCCGTTTCTCTTGTCGTCGTTGTGGTCGGCTCAGCCCGCGCGTGTGCCGATCTTCCCAGGACCGAGACGTCGGCCTTCCGTGATTCGATGAATTCACGGTATTGCCTCCACTACATCGTGTCGTCGTGCCGGAGCAGCGGATTCGGCTCCTACCGGGGTAGGAGAGAACAACCTTTCCCGGCATGATGTGGCGGCGGCCGTGGGCCGTTAGCCTGGCGAGATGGAGGTGACGCGTGCCATCGGGTCGCCGGCGTCCGCCCTGCCGGCGATCGTGCTCCCGCACGACGGCGGAATCCGGGAGCGGTTCGACGCGCTGCGCCGCCACCCGATCGCGGTGCTGCGCGCGAATCTGGAGGAGTTGTCCTTCGACTATCCGCCGACGGTGATGATGTGGGCCGAGGCGGTGTGCTTCCTGCTCTGCGCCGCCGCGACGGTGCAGCGCTGCCTGACCGTCGAGGTGACACTGCCCTGGGTGGCGCTGTGGACCGCGGCCGCGCTGTGGTCGTTGCTCACCCTGCCCGCGCTGTACCTGATCGGGCGGGAACCGAGCCCGCTGCTGCTCGCGCCCACCGCGATGATCGCCGTGGCGATATTCCTGGTCAAGCCGGTCTCGGCCGATTTCGCGCCGTTCATCCTGGTGCTGGCGGTCGGCGAATTCGCGGCCATCATGCCGAAACGATGGAGCACGCTGTACGCCGTGGTGGCCGTCGCGGAACTGGTCGCCTTCGACCTGGCCGGGCACATCGCCTGGAGCGGGTCCGGGGAGCGGCTCGAGGGTCTGCAGATGTACAGCCTCGGCATCGGCCTCGGGCTGATGTGCGGAATGATGCTGCAATACCAGCGCAAATTCCTCTACCAGGAGCGCGAGAGCCAGCAGATCCGCACGATCCAGGCCGCCGACGAGGAACGCCGCCGGATCGCGCGCGAGGTGCACGATGTCATCGCGCACTCGCTGAGCGTCACGCTGCTGCATCTCACCGCGGCGCGGCACGCCCTGCAGACCGATCGCGACGTGGACGAGGCGGTCGATTCGCTGGTCGACGCCGAGCGGCTCGGCCGGCAGGCCATGGCCGATATCCGCCGGACCATCGGGTTGCTGGACCGGTCGCCGGTGAAGCCCGCGCCGGAGCCGGGGGTCGGCGATATCGCGGGCCTGGTCGGGGATTTCGCCGGGGCGGGCCTGGACGTGCACGCGACGAGCACCGGAGATCTGGACGCGGTGACCGCGGCGGTGGGTCTCGCGCTCTACCGGATCGGGCAGGAATCGCTGGCCAACGTGTGCAAACACGCGCCGACCGCGACGGTGACCGTGCGGCTCGAGGTCGACGCCACCGCCGCCCGGCTGTCGATCGGCAACACGCTACCGGCGGGCCTGCCGCTGAAACGCGGCGCGGGCATGGGGCTCTCCGGCATGCGGCAGCGCGCCGAATTGCTCGGCGGTCAGTTGGCCGCGGGCCCCTATGATGACGGCTGGATGGTCCGCGCGGAATTCCCCCTCGGCGTACCGCGGCACTGTCCGGTGGTGTGGACGGGCGCGAAATCCGTTCCGCGGGAGGGGATGTGAGCATGGTGGTGCCGAACGGCGCGGGGCCGACGCCGGACGAGGTGATCGCGGTGCTGGTGGCCGACGATCAGGAGCTGGTGCGCGGCGGTCTGCGCCGGATCCTGCGCCGCCGCGACGGGTTCGTGGTCAGCGAATGCGCCGACGGCGACGAGGTGCTCGCCGCCGTGAACGCGGAGCGACCCGACGTGGTCCTGATGGACCTGCGGATGAAACGCGTCGGCGGAATCGACGCCACCCGGTTGCTGCGCGCCAAGGAGGGCGCGCCGCCGGTGCTGGTGCTCACCACCTTCGACGACGACCAACTGCTGTCGGGCGCGTTGCGCGCCGGCGCGGCGGGCTTCCTGCTGAAGGACTCGCCCGCCGAGGACCTGATCCGCGCCGTGCGCACCGTCGCGAACGGTGGTGCCTGGCTGGATCCGTCGGTCACCGGCCGCGTGCTCGCCGCCTACCGGACCGTGCGGCCGGTGGTCACCGCCGCGCGCAGCCGGCTCTCGGAACTGACCGCGCGCGAGTACGAAGTGCTCGAACTGATCGCCCGCGGGCGGGTGAACGGAGAAATTGCCAGGGACCTAGGCATCTCCGAGGTGACGGTGAAAAGCCATGTCGGACACATATTCGGGAAACTGGACCTGCGAGATCGGGCCGCCGCGATCGTCTTTGCGTTTGACCACGGGGTGGTCACCCCAGGAGAATCGTCTCTTTGACGGAACGTCCCGCTTGGCAGGGATCGCAATCTCGCGCGGGCGTCCGGGATGTGGAGGTTGTACGGCGTGGACGGACCTGGCTGGAGGGTCGGCAGTCGATTCGGGCCGTACGAGCTGCGTGCGCTGCTGGGCAAGGGCGGCATGGGCGAGGTCTACGAGGCCTACGACACCGTGAAAGAGCGGGTGGTGGCGGTCAAGCTGCTGCCCGAGGAACTCGCCAAGGATCCGGTCTACCAGGTGCGGTTCCGGCGTGAATCGCAGGCCGCGGCGCGCCTGGCCGAGCCGCACATCATCCCGATCCACGATTGGGGCGTCATCGACGGCGTCCTGTTCATCGACATGCGCCTGGTGCCCGGCGCCGATCTGCGCACCCTGCTGCGCGGGCAGGGGCCGCTGCAGCCCGAGCGCGCGATCGCCATCATCGAGCAGATCGCTGCGGCGCTCGACGCCGCGCACGCCGACGGGCTCGTGCACCGCGACGTCAAACCGGCGAACATCCTGGTCACCGAGGCGGATTTCGCGTACCTGGCCGATTTCGGCATCGCGCACACCGAGGGCGACGCGGCGGTCACCCAGGTGGGCATGGCCGTCGGATCCTATGTGTACATGGCGCCGGAGCGGTTCGACGCCGGGCAGGTCACCGGCCGCGCCGATATCTACTCGCTGGCCTGTGTGCTGCACGAGTCGCTCACCGGCGCGACGCCGTTCCCGCAGGCCAGCATGAGCGTGCTGATCCGGTCGCACCTGACCGAGACGCCGCCGCGGCCCAGCGTCGCCCGGCCCGGCGTGCCGCCCGCCCTGGACGAGGTCATCGCCCGCGGCATGGCCAAGGATCCGGCCGACCGGTATCCGACCGCCGCCGCGTTCGCGCAGGCCGCGCGCGCGGCCGTGGGCGCGCCCGCCGCACCCGCGCCGCGTTTCGTCGTGCACGCCCCCGACCCGTCCCGCTTCGCCAAGGGCGAGGCCGCCCGCAATGTGGTGGTTCCGCCGGAGGCGACGGGCGAATTCTCCGTGGTGCAGCCGCAAGCGGCCACCGAGGTGAGCCTGGTCGACTTCCAGTTCACCCCCTTCCTGCCCGCACAGCCGGTAGAACCGGAAGCCGCCACCGGCGTCCCGGTCCGCCCCTTCCCGGACGCGCACCTCTACGGCGAGACCGAGCAGTACCCCAGCGGCCAGTTCGCCGCCGTCCCCGCCGCCGACCCGATCACCCAGAAGTACACGGCCCCCTACGGCTCCGAGCCCCAGCCCTACACCCCGCCGGACGGCTACACCGAGCCGCACACCCCCCGCTTCGCGGACCCGTCCGAGGGATTCCCGGACGCGGAGAACGACGCCCAGCCCAGTGCTTTCGGCGAATCCCAGCGCTACCCGGAGCCCTCCCGCGGCTTCACCCCGCCGGATTCCCCGGCATTCCACGGCCCGCCGTCCCGCGGCTTCGACGACCCCGAAGATCCGGAGTCTGCCGACACGCCCGATTTCGACGAGCCCGCGCCGCACACCGGGTCGCAGTACTTCGCACAGCCGCGCGGCTTCGAGGGCCATCGCTCGTCTCCGGATTCGGAAGACCGATTCCAAGGCGCGACGCCGGGCCGTCCCCGGGGATTCGGCGACCTGCCGGGTGCCGACGAGCCGCAGAGCTCGCCGCAGTCGCGAGGTTTCGACGCCCCACACACCGCCGCCGACGCACAAGCCTCTTCGAAACCGCGTGGTTTCGAGGGTCGGCCGGGCTACGACGAATCGCTCGAGTACGGCCGATCCGCTGCTGGCGCAGCTGGGCGGGGCTTCGAAGCGGCGCAGACGTATTCGGCGTCGGCCGGGTATGAGCAGCCGGAGACCGGCGGGCGACCCCGGGACGTCGGTGAGCGGCCGGGCTACGGGGAGCCGCGGGGTTATGACGAGCCGCGGTCGTACTCGCCGGGCATGGGCCGCGAAGAGCGGGACCTCCCGGGCGATCCGGTGGACTACTCGCAGACGCGTGGTTTCGGTGACCCGCCGGGATACGACAAATTCCAGCCCGGTGAGCATCCGGCTCCTGGCTTCGAAGCGACGCAGGCTTACTCGGCCTCGAAGGGCTACGCGGAGCCGCGAGGTTTCGGCGAGCCGCAGGAGTCGCGGGACTTCGGGGGACGGCCGCGCGACGACGCGGCGTACTCGCAGCCTCGTGGATTCGGTGACCGCGAGTATTCGGAGGGGCGTGGGTTCGAGGACCCGGAGTCGCGCAATGAACCTGCGGGGCAGGCATATTCGGAGTATGCGACCCAGCGGGGGAGTGCGGCGGAGCCCGAGCTGACCGCGGCGGCCCGCGCCTACCCGGTCGATCCCTACGGGGAGCAGGCCGAGGATCACTACGCGGCCGAGACCCGGCACTATCCGCAGTACGGCGGGGAACCGGCGGCGCAGGCCTACTCCGAGGATCCGTATCGCCCTGAGGCGCAGGCTTATTCGGAGTACCAGCCGTCCGCACCCGGCTACGGTCCGGACTACGACGACGACCGGTACTCGCCGCGCGGCGGGTACGGCCGGGGCGAGGACGGTCCGGACTACGGGCCCGAGTACGACGACGACTACCAGCAGCCCTCGTCGAACCGCTCGATCGTGATGCCGATCCTGATCGGTGTGCTGAGCGTCGTGGTGGTGGCGGTCGCGGGCGCGGTCGGCTGGCAGATGTTCGGTGCGGGCAACTCCCAGCCCGTCGCCGACGTGGCCTCCGCCAGCACCTCCGTCGCGGCGACCCCGGACGCGGCGGCGCCGGGAACCCCGGTGCCGCAATCGAGTTCGAAGGCGCCCGGCACCACGACCAGCGGCACCGCCGTGAAGCTGCCCGACGGCGCGAAGGCGTGCTCGACGGGTTCCTCGACCGGCGCCAACGCCCGCGCGGCCACCGGCAGCGAGGTCACCAGCTGCCAGTTCGCCGAGGCGGTGCGCAAGGCGTACGCCGAATCCGCTTCCGGCACGCGCGCTCCCGGCTCGGTCACCGCGACCAGCCCGGTCACCGGACGCACGTACACGATGAACTGTGTCCCGCAGGGTCAGGTGGTGATGTGCAGCGGTGGTGAGAACGCGGTGGTCTACGTGTACTGACGCCGGTTCCGCAGCGGTGTGTCCACGCGCCGAGCGCGCGCCGATCCGGCAGAATCCCACGCCATGAAATGGCCCTCCTGGATTCGCGATGCGCAGGCGAATCGGCAGCAGCATGAACAGCGGACGCGGCGGGCGGCAGCCCTGCGCGGCGTGAAGCTGGTGTGTGCGCGAAACCTGTGGGACACCTTGGATTTATGGCAGATCAGCAGCGGGCATCGCCCGTCGGAGTGGGTGCGTCCCGAGTCGGTGCTGCGCAGCGGGCACGATCTGGTCGAGGTGCCGCTGTCGGGCGCCAACGTGGCGGCGCTGTTGCAGCTGACCCGCCGCCGGATCGCCGACACCCGGCAGCCGGAGCAGCAGGCGATGGCGAACCGGGTCTACGACCAGATCGCGCAGGCGGTCGACGCCGTCGACGCGGACGCGGATCCCGATGCCGTGCTCCCGCCGATCGTGCTGGACGACGAGCTCAGCGGCGCGGCCGTCGGTTGAGCGGGCCGGCCTGGGGCCGGCCGGTCAGGACAGGGCTTCGGTCATGGCCACGGCGATCGGCCCCAGCAGCGGCAGTGCGACATTGGAGAGCGCGTAGACGATCGTGTACGACATCAGCGGGGTGGCGTTGCCCGCCACCTGCTGCACCGCGGTGATACCGGGTGTCGAGCACTGCTGACCGGTGATGGCGCCCAGGGCCAGCGGCGCGGGCAGTTTCATGATCTTCCAGGCGACCACGAGCGAAATGCACGCGGGCACAGCGGTCATGAGCACCCCGGCGATCGGCAAGCCCCAGCCGAACTTCTCGACCAGCTTCACCGCCTGCGGACCCGAGGTCAAGCCGACGACGGCGATGAACACCGACAGCCCCAGGGTCTTGATGACATCGGCGGCCGCCGGCGCGTATTGGCCGATCTCCGGATTCCGGGAGCGGAACCAGCCGAACAGCAACCCGGTCAGCAGACAGCCGCCGCCGGTGCCGAGCGTCAGCGGAATGCTGCCCACCGGGATGACGATCTTGCCGATCATGAAGCCCAGCGCCACCCCGAGCGCGATGTAGACGATGTCGGCCTTGACGCTGGGGTCCAACCGGCGGCCGAGGGCGGGAACGGCTTCGGCGAGATCGCTTTTCGCGCCGGTGAGCCGCAGCGTGTCACCGCGCTGCACGGGCATGTTCGCCCGCAGCGGCAGCTCCTTGTCCTCGCGGACCACGTTGGTGACATACAGCCGATTGCCCAGCTGCCGTTCCAGATCGCCCAGGGTCGTCGACGCGCGCTGCCGGTGATCGAGTACCACCTGGTCGATCTCCAGCGTGGTCTCGAGGTCCTTGCCCGGCACGATCTCGGGCCCGATCGCGTCTTCGGCGGGCACCATCGCCGTGCGCGGCCCGACCACCAGCACCTGGTCGCCCGCCCGCAGGACGACGTCGTCGGCCACGCCGATCACCTTGCCGCCGCGCAGGATTCGCTCGATGGTCAGATGCCCGCCGAGGTCGCTGGTGACCGTCGCCACGGTGCGCCCGGCCACCTGCCGGACCTGGAAGGCCCGGCCGACCAGATCGGGAGCGGCGGGCACCTCGCCTTCCTCGTCGGCGCTGCTGCCGCCGAGTTGCTTCCACAGCTTCTCCGCCTCGTCGCGCAGGTTGACGCGCATGACCAGCGGGAAGATCTGGCTGGACAGCAGCACCACCACGATCAGCCCGCAGATGTAGGAGATCGAGTACGCCGTACCGACATTGGCCTGCAAGGCGCTGATCTCCTCGGCCGGCCGGTCCAGGCGCGCGATCGCGTCGGTCGCGGTGCCGACGGCCGCGGATTCGGTGGCCCCACCCGCCAGCAGCCCGGCCGCCGTGCCCGGGTCGAGCTTCATCACCAGCGTCGCGATCGCGGTGATCGCCAGCACGCTGGCCACTTCGATCACGGTGAAGGTGCCGTACTTCAGGCTCTTGCGGTTCAGGCTGGCGAAGAAGGTCGGCCCGGAGATGTAGCCGAGGGTGAAGATGAACAGCGCGAAGGCGATGTTCTTCACCTGGTCGTTCACCGTGATGTGGCCCGCCATGCCGACGAAGATCGCCACGATCAGGGTGCCCGCCACACCGCCCAGCGACAGCTTCCAGATCCGGATCTTGCCGATCGCGTACCCCAGCGCCAGGCACAGGAACAGCGCGGCCTCGGGGGTGTCCTGCAGGAATGACTTGATCGCGTGCATGCGGTCGTCCTCCGTGCCAGCGGGTCAGTGGGTGGTGCGGCTCTGGAATTCGCGGTGGTATTCGTCCATCACGTCGCGCAGCCGCCGGCCGATCTCGGTGTAGCTGTCCTGGCGCAGGTTGGCCAGCGAGACGCGCACCGACCACTGCGGCCCGTCGAAGCCGCCGCCGTTGAGCAGCACGATCGAACCCTCTTCGGCCAGGCGGAACACCGGATCGACCGGTTCGTGCTCGGATTCCAGCCACTGTGCGAACTCGGGGCTCCAGTGCTGCTTCACCCACATCATCAGGTCGAGTTCGACGTAGTAGTTGGCGGCGTTGGGATCCTGCGGGATCGGCACCCCGAGGCTCTCGGCCAGCGCGTGCAGCCGGCGCGCGATGATCGCCTCGCAGTTCTTGCGGTGCCGCGCGTCCTTGTCGAGCAGGTCGCCGAGCGCGAACAGCGCCATCTGGACCTGCTGCGGGGTGGACAGCCCGGCGGTGTGGTTGAGGGCGACATCGCGCGAGTCGGCCACCATGCGGTCGATGAACTCGAGCCCCGCCGGATCCAGGCTGATCGAGGAATAGCGTGCGGTCAGCCGATCGCGTTCGGCCGCGGGCAGGTTCGCGATCCGGGTGTCGAAGATATTGTCCTTGGCCACCGCGATAACGCCCAGGCGCCAGCCCGTGCAGCCGAAATACTTGCTGAAGGAATAGACGCCGATGGTATTCGCCGGCGCCGCGGACATGAGCGACCGGAAACCCTCGACGAATGTCCCGTAGACGTCGTCGGTGATGATCGTCAGATTCGGGTTCTCGTTCGCCGCGATCTGCGCGATCCGTTCCAGGGTGGCCGAATCCAGCATGACCGAAGGCGGATTGGACGGGTTCACCAGGAACAGCGCCTTGACGCTCGGATCGGTCAGCTTCTCGATTTCCTCGGCCGGATACTGCCAGGTGTGCATTCCGTCGGGTGCGGTTTTCAGCGCCTGTATTTCGACCACGTCGAAATGGAAGCGATCCAGGTGCGGGATCTCGAGGTACGGCGTGAAGATCGGGGTCATGATCGCGATGCGGTCCCCGGGCGCGAGCATGCCGTTGACCACACAGCTGTCGAACAGATAGCACATGGCGGCGGTGCCGCCCTCGGTGGCGAACAGTTTCCAGCCGCTCTCGGGTGCGCCGCCCATGGCCAGGTCGAGGTAGGCGTGCACGACCTGCTCGATGTGGGTGAGCATGCGGTCCGGGACCGGATAGTGGTCGCCGTGGATCGCGTCGGCCAGCTCGCCGACCCACGCGTCCGCGTCGAACTTCAGTGTGGCGGTGCCGTATTCGACGGCCCCGCGCAGCAGGCGGACCGCGTCGGTCTCGGTCTCGGCGGTGAGGAATTCGTCGAAGCGCCCCGCGATGCCGCTGGGCTGTGGCATGCCGGCCAGGCCGGGAAACTCGTCCCAATCCCGTTTCGCCTCCGCGACGGCGAATCGGCCGAGGAGATAAAAGGCCTCGCGCGCGGTGATGGAAGTCCAGTTCGGATTGCCGCGGCCCGCGTTGATCATCGCGTGCGCGGACTTCTTCATGTGGTGGTCGGCCAGCTCGATGAGCTCGTCTTTCAGCTCGAACGGGCTGAGTTGCTCGTATTTCTTCTCGGTTGCGCGATCGACCCCGTGGTCAATACTCATCGTCCAACCCTCCGCATGTCGAAGTCCGGTCGATCCCGTATCCGGCGGTAACGGTGCCACGGCGCGGTCACGATGCGTGCCATTTCAGGATTAATTGTGAAGATCGAGACCGCGTTGTCATAGGATCGCCACCGCTACCGAATGCGATTCCATGCTTGCCGTAACCCACCAAAAGGGGCTCACGATGGCGCGTAAATCCATTCTCCGGCTCGCCGGATGGGCGGCCTGCTCGCTCGTTCTCCTCACCGGCTGCGGCAGCGACTCCGGCGACGCGGCCCCGGCTCCCGCCGCGCCCGCGGCGGCGCCCGCGCCCGGCGCGCTGCCCCGCATCACGATCCTGGCGACCGGCGGCACCATCGCGGGCAAGGCCAACGCCAACTCCGCGGTCGGCTACACCGCGGGTCAGGCCACCGCGCAGGACCTCATCGACGCCGTGCCCGGGATCGACAAGGTCGCGAAGCTGGACGCCGTCCAGGTGTCCAACATCGGCAGCCAGGACATGAACGACGAGGTGTGGCTGGACCTGGCCACCAAGATCAACGAGATCTTCGCCGGCGATCAGGCCGACGGGGTCGTGGTCACGCACGGCACCGACACCATCGAGGAGACCGCCTTCTTCCTCGACCACGTGGTCCCCGGTGACAAACCGGTGGTGCTGGTCGGTTCGATGCGCCCGTCCACCGCGCTGAGCGCGGACGGCCCGGCCAACCTGCGCTCGGCCGTGCAGGTCGCCGCCGATCCGCGGGCCCGCGGCCGCGGCACCATGGTCGTGCTCAACGACACCATCCACGGCGCCAAGGACGTGACCAAGACCAACACGACCAGCGTGCAGACCTTTGCCTCCCCGAATTCCGGGCCCATCGGTCACGTCGACGCCGCCGCCGTCCAGTTCGCCACCCCGGCGTCCACGCAGCCGCGCCTGATCTTCCCGGTTCCGGGCGGTGCGCCGCTGCCGCGGGTCGACATCGTCTACTCGCACGCGGGCATGGACGCGACACAGGTCAACGATTCGCTCGGCCACGGCGCACGCGGCCTCGTGCTCGCGGGCGTCGGCGACGGCAATACCGCCAAGCCGGTCGTCGACGCGCTCAGCGCCGGCGCCGGGCGGGGCGTGCTCGTGGTGCGCTCCAGCCGTACCGGTTCCGGCAGTGTCGTGCGCAACGCCGAACTCAACGACGATCAACTCGGCACCATCTCGGCGCTCGGGCTCAATCCGGCCAAGTCCCGAATCCTGTTGCAGCTGTTGCTGTCCGACGGCGTGACCGATCGGGGCGAGGTGCAGCGGGCATTCGCCGCCTCCTGAGCCCGGGGCCGATTAGCCTCCCGATAGCGGGGTATCGCGCAGCCATGGCAGTCATTCATCCTCGACCCAAGCACCGCGCCGAAGCGGAGTTCGGCGCGGCGCTGGCTCCCATCTCCGAAGCCCTGCTCGCCGGACTCGCGGTATGTCTGCGCTACATCGGGGCATCGCTGACCTCGGGCAGCACCATGCTCATCGGTTTCCTAGTGGTGCTGTACATCTGGCCCCCCAGCTGACCCCTATCCGCACGAGTGGCCCGGACGCCTCGCGTCCGGGCCACTGTCGTCTCGAATGCCGGTTACCGGGCGGCGGAATCCTGGACGGCGCCCGCGTGGGCGCGCTCGTAGCCGGGGAGTTCGGCGCGCAGCTCGACCGTGGTGCCCGCCGCGCCGGACTCGACCTCCACCTGATCCATCAGCGATCGCATGAGGGGCAGCCCGCGCCCGCGATAGTCGCCGGGGTCGGCGGCCGGCGGCAGCCAGCGGCCGTTGTCGGAGACGCTGAGGTGCAGGGAGCCGTCGACGACGGTGGCGCACAGCCGGACCCGGCCGTCGGCCCGGTCCCGGCACCCGTGCTCGATGGCGTTGGCGCACGCTTCGTCGGCGGCGACGAGGATGCCGTAGGCCTGGTCTTCGGCGACGGCGCTGTCGGTCAGCCACTGGCGCAACGCCGCCCGGGCATCGCTCAGCCGCGCCGGTTCGGCCGGGAATGTCAGGTCCAACGGCTGGGGTGGGTCCGGATTCGTGATGTCTCACCTCCCTGCTCGACGAGGGCATACCCGATTCCATCGCCGCCAAGCATTAGCTGACGCCGTGAAAATTCGCCGCCCGAATCAGGATTGAACCGCACGCGAACGGGTAAGAGGAGGACCGCGGAGTTACGCGTCACAGGAGGTGGACAGGTGAGTGCTGAGAGTGCCCCGGGCACACTGGAGATCAGTGCGCGCACGGAAGGGGCCGCGGTGGTCGCGGCCGTGCGCGGCGAGATCGACATGGCTTCGGCGCCGGAGCTGGAGGCCGGGCTGGTCGCGGCCCTGCGCCCGGCTCCGGCCACGTTGATCGTCGACCTCTCCGGCGTCGGTTTCCTCGGATCCGCGGGGTTGAGCGTGTTGCTCGGCGTCTCGCGCGCGCACCCGGAGCTGGATCTGCGGATCGTCGCGACGGCGGTCGCCCGCCGCCCCATGGAGCTGACCGGACTGGACCAGCTGCTCGCGGTCTTCGATTCGCTCTCGGCCGCGCTCGCGGCGCCCGCGCGCGCCCGCATCGCCTGAGTTCGCCGCTCAGCCGCGCACGACGCGTTCGTGGGCGGTCAGCACGATGTGATCGGTGCGGCGACGCAGCTCGGGGGTGTGCCGGGTGAGACCGCGGAACTCCAGCACCATCTGGGAGGCCAGCTCCCGCACCTTGGTATTGGTCTCCTGGGAACGCCATTTCAGCACCCGATACGCCTGGTCCGGGCTGATGCCGTAGACCAGGCTCAGACCGCCCTTGGCCTGTTCGATGGTGGCGCGGGCCGCGATGATCTCCGGCAGGGCCTCCGACAGCGCGTCGCTGCGCTCCTCCTCCAGCGTCTCGGTCACGTCGAGGTAGTAGCCGGAGACGCCGACCACCCGGCCGTCGTCGTCGAGGAGTTGATCGCCGACGACCATCACCTCGCGCAGCGCGCCGCCGGTATCGAGGAGGCGGTGGTGGCCGCAGATCGGGTCGCCGTTCTCGACGGCGGTGGAGATGCTGGACTCCACCGGCTGCTGGTCCTCGGGGTGCTTGTGCGACAGCAGCAGCTCGGTGGTGGGTTCCACTTCGCCGGGCGCGTAGCCGTACATGGCAGCCACCTCGTCGGACCACTCCCAGCGGTGATCGGCGAACCAGAACCGGAACCAGCCCACACCCTCGCAGGGGCCGGCCGCGAGCACGCTGTCGACGATGTCTGCCGGTGTCGCGGTGGGCGTTTGTTCGGAACTCATCGGCACAGTATCGGCTGGTCGTCCGCTTCTGGGTAGTATCGGGTCGCCTCACGGTCCAAAAACTCGCCGTTGAGCCGAGTTCGGCGTGCCTCGAGCACGTCACCTGACTGATCGGAGGCCGTGTTGTCCGAACGTGCCCTTGTCGGTGCGTTGCCCGGTGACGACGGCCTCGCCGCTGCCCTCGCCGCGCCCCGGATACCACCGAATCCGCGACCGGACCTGCCGGTCGTGCTGCTCGTCGAAGACGATCCCGGTGACGCGCTGCTGGTGGAGGAGCTGTTCGCCGATGGTGCGCCCGGGCTGCGGCTGGAGTGGGTGCGCTCGCTGGCGGAGGCGGATGCGTGGCTGGCCCGGGGTGTGCCCGACTGCGTCCTGCTGGATCTGAACCTGCCCGACTCACACGGGCTGGACGCGCTGGCGCGGGTCCGGCGCCACACCGACCAGGTGGCGGTGGTCGTGCTGACCGGGCTCGACGAGGAACACACCGGACTGGCGGCGGTGGCCGCCGGCGCCCAGGACTACCTGGTCAAGGGCCGGGTGGAAGCCGAATTGTTCGGCCGCGCCGTCCGTTACGCGATCCAGCGCAAGCAGGCCGAACGCACGGCCGCGGAACTCCGGCTGAGTCATCTGCGCGCGGAGGAGAACGCGCGCCTCGAACGCGGCCTGCTGCCCACGCCGCTGCTGCGCGGCGAGCAGGTGGTGGAGGTGGTGTCGCGCTACCGGCCCGGCCGCGACGACGCCCTGATCGGCGGCGATTTCTACGATGTCGTGCAGGAGGCCGACGGCACCCTGCACGCGTTGATCGGCGACGTGTCCGGGCACGGCCCGGACGAGGCCGCGATCGGGGTGGGGCTCCGATTGGCCTGGCGCACACTGGTGCTCGCCGGGATCACCGGGGTGCCGCAGCTGCGGCTGCTGGAGCAGGTCCTGGTGGCCGAGCGCACCGGGAACCACTCCTTCGCGACGGTGATCACCCTGCGGGTGCGGCCCGGCGGGCGGGTCGAGGTGCTCCGGGCCGGGCACCCCGGCATGCTGCTGCGCCGCGCGCGCGGCACCGAATGGGTCTATCCGCCGGGCGGTCCCGCGCTCGGCTTCCTCCCGGGGCGGGCCGAATGGCCCCTGACGGAACTGACTCTGACGCCGGAGTCCGGTTTGCTGCTGCTGACCGACGGCTTGTTCGAGGCGCGCATCGACGAGCACGGCCGCCGCCTGGGCGAAGACGGTCTGCTGGCGCTGGCCAACAGCGTGGTGGCCGACGCGCCCGCGGACTATGTCGACGAGCTGATCGACCGGGTCGAAACCGCCGCGGCCTCGGCCGGCGGGCTCGACGACGATGTCGCGGTCGTGCTGTTGCGGGGGTTCCGCTCCGCCGGTGCGGGGTTCGGCTCTACTGTGTCGTCGTGATTTTCCTGACGGTCGGCCTCGTCCTGCTGGGGATCTTCGCGCTGCGCTTCCATGTGGAGCGCAGACGCATCAGCAATGGCGTCTTTCTCTTGCTAGGCATCACGGTGACGGGTGTCTGGGCCGCCGGCGCGGGCGGCCAGACCGATCCACTGCGCACCCTCACCGGCGTGCTGGTCATCCTGTCGCCGATCGCGGTGCTGGCGCTCGCGGGCCTGCTGCTGGGCAACGGCCTGCAGATGGTGCGCAACGAGGGTTTACGCATCGCCAACCTGTTGTCGATCGGCCCCGGTCTGATGCTGCTGGTGCCCTACGTGCTGCTCGGCGTCGCCGTGGTCACCGGGAATCTGCGCTCGGTCGTGCTGTCGATGCTCGCGATGGCGCTGTGCTACTTCGGTTTCGTGTTCGCGAGCTTCGTACTGTATTCGCTGGTCTACGGCTTCCTGCCGTACCGGCCCGGCATGGACGCGATCGTGGTGCACGGTTCCGGTCTGGTCGGGGCGCGGGTCTCGCCGCTGCTGGCCGGCCGGCTCGATCGCGCGGTCTACATCTTCGCCGCCGAGGCCGCGGAGGGGCGGCGGCCGGTGATCATCGCCAGCGGCGGCAAGGGGCCGGACGAGGCGGTGCCGGAGGCGGCGGCGATGGCGGAGTACCTGATCGCGCGCGGCGTGCCGGAAGAGTGCGTGGCCACCGAGCAGCGGTCCACCACGACCCGGGAGAATCTGCTGTTCGTCAAGCGCCTGCTCGGAGATCGCGGCACCAAGATTCGAATGGTGCTGGTCACCAGTAATTTTCATGCGCTGCGGACGGCCATCCTGGCCCGGCGGCTGAAATTGGACGCCGAGGTGACGGGGGCGCGCACCGCGTTCTACTACCTGCCCAGCGCGATGTTCCGGGAGTTCGTGGCGCTGCTGGTCGCCTACCGGTGGACCAATGTGGTGACCTGTCTGGCGCTGGTGGCGCTGCCCCTGGTGCTCGCCCTGTCGACCGGCGGGGTGCTGCACGGATGACGGGTGTGTGGTGAAACGCCAAGGTTTTTGATTACGACGAGGTCGGCGGCGAGCAGTTAATCTAGTACGTTCTCTGGGATAGCGAGAAGAAAGTTCTCGGGCGAGGTGGTGGCGTGCAGTGTCCGTCGTCGCCGCCGCGCCCGGCCGTCCGGCGATATTCGGGCGGGTATGTGGAGGTGACCATGCTTGTTGACCACGCCATCGGAATCTGGCTGGGAGACAAGGATCATGCTTAGTCGTCGCCTGCGGAAGACGCTGGGCGGCACGGCGTTCACCCTGCTGCTGCTCACCTCCTGCGCCCAGAACAGCGCCGATCCGGCCGCGGTGGAACCCACCACGATCACCCAGGCCGCCGCGCGCTCCGAGCAGCAGAACCTGTCGATGACGCGGCCGGGCACGCTCGCGCACAGCTTCCAGCAGTTGCAGGGCAGCTGGCGCGGTCACCTGGGGCTGGCCGTGATGCCGGTCGGCAGCACCAAGATGGTCAGCTTCGGCGACTGGTCCACCGGCCCGGCCTGGTCGACCATGAAAGTGCCCTTGACGATCGCCGCGCTGCGCAAGAACGCGAGCAACAACACCTACAACGCCACCACCGCGATCACGCAGTCCGACAACACGGCGGCCGACGCGCTGTGGCAGGCGCTGGGCGGCGCGCAGGAGGCGGCCAAGGCCGTCGAGGCGGTGCTGCGCGAGGGCGGCGACGCCACGACCGTCGTGCCGCCGACCCGCACCCGCGCCGAGCACTCCGCGTTCGGGCAGGCGGAGTGGTCGCTGAGCGAGCAGGTCCGATTCGCGTCCGAATTGCCGTGTCTGCCGCAGTCGTCCACGGTGCTGAACATGATGACGCAGATCATTCCGGCGCATCGCTGGGGTCTGGGCGCGTTCAGCGGCGCCGAATTCAAGGGCGGCTGGGGTCCGGACCCGGCCGGCAACTACCTGGTCCGGCAGTTCGGGCTGATCGACACCGCCGGTGGCCAGATCGCGGTCGCCTTTGCCGCGCAACCGGATTCGGGCGCGTTCAACGACGGCATGACCGCCGTGGACAAGATGACGACGCTGTTGAGTCAGCATATGGACGAGCTCGCCGGCGGTAAGTGCGCCGCCTGATTCCCACCGGGGGAGGGCGTGGCGAACGCGGACGGCCGAACGCTGGCATGATGGCGGCCATGCGCATCGGAGTCTTGACCGGAGGCGGAGACTGTCCAGGACTGAACGCGGTGATCCGCGCGGTCGTTCGCACCGCGAACGGCCGCTACGGTGACGCGGTCGTCGGCTTTCAAGACGGCTGGCGCGGCCTATTGGAGGATCGCAAGATCACCATCGCCAACGACGACCGCACCGACCGGCTGCTCACCAAGGGCGGCACCATGCTCGGCACCGCCCGCACCAACCCCGACGTGCTCCGCGAAGGGCTCGGCCGGATCAAGCGCACCCTCGACGACAACGGGGTGGAGGCGCTGATCCCGATCGGCGGCGAAGGCACCCTCACCGCCGCCAGCTGGCTCTCCGACGAGGGCGTGCCGGTGGTCGGCGTGCCCAAGACCATCGACAACGACATCGACTGCACCGACGTCACTTTCGGCCACGACACCGCGTTGAGCATCGCCACCGACGCCATCGACCGCCTGCACACCACCGCCGAATCGCACCAGCGCGTCATGCTGGTCGAGGTGATGGGCCGGCACGCGGGCTGGATCGCCATGCACGCCGGCATGGCCGCGGGCGCGCATCTCACCCTGGTGCCCGAGGTGCCCTTCGAGGTCGACGAGGTCTGCGCCATGATCAAGCGCCGCTTCCAGCGCGGCGACAAGCACTTCATCTGCGTGGTCGCCGAAGGCTCCGCGCCCGCACCGGATTCCGGTTTCACCCTGCGCCAGGGCGGCGTCGACGAGTTCGGCCACGAGCGCTTCACCGGCGTCGCCCAGCAGCTCGGCGCCGAGATCGAGCGCCGCATCGGCAAGGAAGTCCGCACCACCGTCCTCGGCCACATCCAGCGCGGCGGCAGCCCCACCCCCTACGACCGCGTCCTGGCCACCCGCTTCGGCCTGCACGCCGCCGAGGCCGTGCACGCCGGCCACTTCGGCCAGATGGTCGCCCTGCGCGGCACCGACATCGACCTCGTCCCCCTGTCCGAAGCCACCAAACAGCTCAAGCGCGTCCCCGACGACCGCTACCGGGAAGCGGAAGCCTTCTTCGGCTGAGGGTTCGACGAAAGTCCGGCGAGGTTATAGCTATTGGCTATAGCCTTTGCCGGTGGACAAACGACTTTGCGGGATGAGTGCACGGGAATCAGGACCTTCGGCCAGTAGGGTAGGCGCTATGCCGATGCCACCGAACGAGCCGGAGCGGCTTGTGACCGTGGAGGAATTTCTGGCGGGCAGTCCGGACCAATTCGGTGAGATCCACGATGGTGTGTTGATCACCGCGCAGGCGCAGTCGGCAGCGCATCACCTTGTTCTCCGTCGGCTGGAATACGCACTCGAGTACGCCATCGACCCGGACGGTCCCTGCCTGGAGGTGCACGGCGACACTCCAATGCGCCTGACCGACAACGATTGCACCGATGTGAAACGGCGGGCTCGGTTCCGCTACCCGGACATTCTTCTCCGCGATTGCAGCAACGGGCCGTACGACGTTCAGACGGTGGCCAGCGAAACTCTGCTTGTTGTCGAGGTCACCTCCGAGGACACTGCGGACACCGATCTGGGCCTCAAGCGTGTGCTCTACGCCCGCGAGGGAATCCCGATCTATCTCATCGTGCATTTCGACAAAGGCTGGCAGGAAATTACCGAGATCGAGGAGTACAGACTCGATTGGTCGGGGCGCCGCTATGTGTCGCGGCAAACCCATACGGGTGGTTTGCTTCTCACCGAACCGGTCAAACTCGCAGTGACATTCGAGGATCTGCAGAGTCGACTCCCGCCTCGCCGCTGAGTCCCTCGGTAGGGTGGATTTCATGCGGAGTGGGCGACTGGTCGCGTTGGTGCTGTTGGTGGTTGCCGCGGTGGTGGCGGGGTGCTCGGAGGAGTCGAATCCGCCGGAGCCGACGATCGGGGATTGGCACGGGGCGATCCAGACACCCGGGGCGCCACTCGAAGTCGGGGTGACGTTCAAGGCGGATGGCGCGACCATCGACATTCCGGCGCAGGGAATCGCGGGTGCGGCGCTGAAGGATGTGCAGACCAGCCGGGACGCGGTGACGTGGACCATCGCGGATATTCCGGGGGATCCGAAGTTCAAGGGGCGCTACGACTCCGCGGGCGACAAGATCACCGGCGATTTCACGCAGTCGGGGCAGACCTTCGCGCTGACCATGGAGCGGGGCAAGGTGGTGCCGCCGGCCCGCCCGCAGGAACCGAAGCCGCCGTTCCCGTACCAGTCCGAGGATGTCAGCTACCGCAGCGGTGACCTGACCATCGCGGCCACGCTGACCAAACCGCAAGGCCCCGGCCCGTTCCCGGCGGTGCTGCTGATCACCGGCAGCGGCCCGCAGGACCGCAACGAAGAACTCATGGGGCACAAGCCGTTCCTGCTGCTTGCCGACACCCTGACCCGCGCGGGTTACGCGGTGCTGCGCGCCGACGACCGCGGCGTCGGCGGCACCGGCGGCGATCTCGATGACGCGAACTACGACGATCTGAGCGCCGACGCCGCCGCCGGCGTGAGTTTTCTGCGCGCCCGCGCCGACATCGACAAGAACCGGGTCGGCCTGCTCGGCCACAGCGAGGGCGGCTATCTCGCGCCCAAGGTCGCCGCGCGGCCCGACAGTGGCGTCGCCTTCCTGATCTCGATGGCGGGCCCGTCGGTGCCCGGCCGGGACGTGCTGATCGAGCAGAACCGGGTGATCCTCGGCGCGGGCGGCGCGAGCCCGGAGGAGATTGACAAGCAGGTCCGGTTCGTCACGGAGTGGTCCGAGGCGCTGGTTCGCGGTGACCTGGCCGCGGCCAAGCAGGTGCAGGTGCGCCAGAACGAGACGGTGCCCGTCGAGCAGCGCCAGAGCGAAGCCGCCATGAACGCGATGAACAGCAAGTACATGGCCGCGTTCCTCGCCTACGATCCGGGCCCGGACCTGGCCGCGCTGCGCATCCCGGTCTTCTCCTTCTTCGGCGACAAGGATCTGCAGGTGCCGCCCGCGCAGAGCGCGCAGCGGATGCGCGAGGTGCTGGCCGCCAACCCTGATCAGACGGTGCGCGTCTACCCCGGCCTCAACCACCTCATGCAGCCCGCGCCGACCGGTCAGCTCAGCGAATACACCACCATCGAAACGACCATCGCCCCCGAGGTGCTGACCGACATCACCGCCTGGCTGACCCAGCGCTTCCCGCCGAAGTAACCCGGCCCCGCCTCGTCACCCGTCATCCCGGCGAACGCCGGGATCCAGCTGCATTCCCCCCGACCGCTTTACCTAGGATGGTCGCCATGAGTGCAGCCACGGTCGAGTTGATGGATTACGCCGACGTCCTCACCCGCTACGAGCCGGTGCTGGGCATGGAGGTCCACGTCGAGCTGTCCACCGCGACCAAGATGTTCTGCGGTTGCCCCACCGAATTCGGCGCGGAACCCAATACCCAGGTGTGCCCGGTGTGCCTGGGCCTGCCGGGCTCGCTGCCGGTGGTGAACGAGAAGGCCGTCGAGTCCGCCATCCGGATCGGGCTCGCGCTGAACTGTTCCATCACCCCGTGGGGCCGGTTCGCGCGCAAGAACTACTTCTACCCGGACCAGCCGAAGAACTACCAGATCAGCCAGTACGACGAGCCGATCTGCGGCAACGGCCACCTGGACGTGCTGCTCGACGACGGGAGCACCTTCCGCGTCGAGATCGAGCGCGCGCACATGGAAGAGGACACCGGCAAGTCGCTGCACGTCGGCGGCGCGACCGGTCGCATCCACGGCGCCAGCCACTCGCTGCTGGACTACAACCGCGCGGGTGTGCCGCTGATCGAGATCGTCACCAAGCCGATCACCGGCGCCGGCGAGCGCGCGCCCGAGGTGGCCCGCGCCTACGTGACGGCGCTGCGTGAGGTGCTGAAGTCGCTCGGCGTCTCCGACGTTAAGATGGAGCAGGGCTCGCTGCGCTGCGACGCCAACGTCTCGCTGATGCCGGTGGGCGCGAAGGAATTCGGCACTCGCACCGAGACCAAGAACGTGAACTCGCTGCGCAGCGTCGAGGTCGCGGTGCGCTACGAGATGCGCCGCCAGGCCGCGGTGCTCGCCGCCGGCGGCACGATCCTGCAGGAGACCCGCCACTTCCACGAGACCGACGGCTCCACCTCGCCCGGTCGGGTGAAGGAGACCTCCGAGGACTACCGCTACTTCCCGGAACCGGATCTGGAGCCCGTCGCGCCGGACGCGGCGTGGATCGAGCAGCTGCGCGGCACCATCCCGGAGTACCCGTGGCTGCGCCGCGCCCGGCTGCAGGCCGACTGGAACCTCTCCGACGAGGTCTTCCGCGACCTGGTCAACGTGGGCGCCCTGGATCTCATCATCGCCACGGTCGACGCCGGCGCCTCGGTCGACACCGCCCGCGCCTGGTGGGGCAACTCGCTGGCCGCCACCGCCAAGGAGCGCGAGGTCGCCCTGGCCGATCTGCCCATCACCCCGGCGCAGGTGGCCGAGGTGATCAAGCTGGTCGAGGCCAAGACGATCAACAGCAAGGTCGCCAAGCAGGTCGTCGACGCCGTGCTCGCGGGCGAGGGCGATCCGGCCCAGATCGTCGAGGCCAAGGGCCTCGGCATGGTCTCCGACGATTCGGCCCTGCAGGCCGAGGTGGAGAAGGCCCTGGCCGCCAGCCCCGACATCGCCGACAAGATCCGCTCCGGCAAGGTGCAGGCCGCGGGCAAGATCGTCGGCGACGTCATGAAGGCGACCCGCGGCCAGGCCGACGCCGCCCGCGTGCGCGAGCTGGTGCTCGCGGCCTGCGGCGCCAGCTGACCTGACATACGGAGAACGGCGTCCCACCGATCGTGGGACGCCGTTTCGCATGCCTAGTCCGGCGTGCCGCCGCCACCGGACGGCGGCGGAATCTTCACGACCCGATCGTCGAACGGCCCGTGATTGTCGTCGTTGTTGACCGTGGCCACCCAGATGGCCCCGTCGCTGGCCGCCGCGGCGCCACCGAGCCGCCCGTACTTGTCCTGGTTGGTGAGCGCGGGCTGGGTGGTGATCGTGTGCGACTGCGCGTCGACCTCCGCGATGGCCAGCGCTTTCCCGTTCGTCAGCGCGATCGCCACCATCTGCGGCCCGGCCGCGCAGCCCGCGACGCCGGGCCGGTCCGGCCAGGTCCAGCCGGTGCTGACCGCGCCGTCCTTGCCGATGCGCTGCAAGCGGTCTTCGGTGCCGGTGCGGTCGGTGACCCAGGTGCTGTCGGCGCCGTCCCAGCACAGATCGCCGCCCATGCCGAGGCCGGAGAGCACCTCCTCCGAGGCCGCCCCCGGGGCCGGCGATTTGATCCGCAGCACCTTGCCCTGCCCGGGCCGCCCGGCGTCACCGGTCAGCACCAGCAGTTCGGTCGGCGAGACGAATTCGAGCGCGCCGTGATTGCCGGTGGCGCCCTTGGGGATTCCGGTCAGGATGTCCTTGGGCTGGCCGCCCTCGGAGATGCGCACGACGCGGTTGTCCGAACCCGTGGTGATGTAGGCGTAGATCAGCCCGTCCTCCCGGTAGGTGGGGGACAGCGCCAGATCGGTGATGCCGCCGTCGCCGGAGGCGTCGACATCCAGTTTCGCGATCTCCATCGGCGGCACCTGCGGATCGCTCTCGCCGACCGGCACGGTTTTCAGGATCCGGCCGGTGCGCCGCTCGGCGACCAATGCGCTGTCGCCGAGCCCCACCAGGCCGCCGGTGGAATCCAGGCAGGTGCTGATCACGGCGGGATCCGGGTCGATGCACGGGCCCTCCGGCCGCGGCGGCGCCTTCTGGGTCGATTTCGGCGCCTTCGGATTCGCGGGCGCGAACGTGGGTTCGGGTGTGAAGGGACTGGCGGCGGAATCGTCGAAACGCGCACAGCCGACCAGCAGGACCGAGCCGAGCGCCAGACTCAGGGCGACGCGGCCCGCGACAACCAAACTCATGGTAGAGACGTTACGGAAATACCGGCGGCCCCGCTTCTTCCGGGTACGTGTTGCCGCGATCGGGTCGCGAATCCGCCGCGCGGCCAGGGTGTCTCGCGCGCGTAGCAGCACTGGCCAGGGTATGCCGGGATCGACGTGCCGTAGCGTCTAAGTCTCCCGCCGATCGATCGAGCGGCATAGGGTATTGCCCGTGACGGACAAGCCCAAGGACCCCCCCGGCGATCCCGACGCGGCCACCGGCCGCGGTGTGACCAGCCCGTACGATTCGCCGACCGGGCAGTTCCCGCGCGTCGGCGGCGGCCCCGAACTGCGCAAGGACGTGCCACGCACCGAGGAGGAATTGGGCCTCGATCCCGACGTCCCCACGGTGGGGGAGCAGAACGCCACGACGGCCCCCTACTCCTACGCCAGCATCCCGCCGGCGGCCAACGCCCCGGGCGAGCCGAGCGCCGCCATGCGCCGCCGTGTCGCCGAAAGCCGCCGCGGCACGCTGGATCTCGGCCTGCTGGTGCTGCGCCTGGTGGTCGGCGGCACCTTCATCTACCACGGCCTGCAGAAGCTGACGGGCTGGTTCCACGGCCCCGGCCTGGACGGCACCCGCGACATGATGACCGGCGGCGGCTGGGATCACGCCACCCTGGCCGCGATCCTCGTCACGACCGGTGAGCTGCTCGGCGGCGTGCTGCTGGTGCTGGGTCTGGCCACGCCGCTGGCCGCGGGCGCGGTGCTGGCCGTGATCATCAACGCCTGGCTGTGGAAGCAGGGCATGATCCCGGGCTTCCAGTACAACGCGGGCACCAAGACCGGCGTCGAAATGGACAGCATCCTGGTGGGCGCGGCGGCCGCGCTCATCCTGACCGGCCCGGGCCGGTTGTCGCTGGATCGCAACCGCGGCTGGGCGCTGCGCCCGGCCTGGGGTTCGTTCGTGGTGCTGCTGCTGGCGGTGGCCGTCGCGATCCTGACCTACTGGTTCCTGCACGGCGGCAACCCGCTGACGGGCATCGGCCCGTTCGACTGAGCCGAACGAGAAACGGCGTCCCTTCCGCTGGAGGGGACGCCGTTTTCGTTGTGTCACAGGCCGCTTACGGCACGTAGCGCACCGCGCCCTTGTCGGCGGAGGTGGCCAGCGCGGCGTAGGCGCGCAGCGCGGTGGTGACCGGGCGGACCCGGTCGACCGGCTGCCACGGCCGCTCGGAGGCTTCCATCTTGGCCCGCCGCTCGGCCAGCACCGCATCCTCGACCAGCACCTCGAGCGTGCGGGAGGCGACGTCGATGCGGATCTGGTCGCCGTCCTCGATCAGGCCGATCGCGCCGCCCGCGCCCGCCTCGGGCGACATGTGCCCGATCGAGAGGCCGGAGGTGCCGCCGGAGAAGCGGCCGTCGGTGATCAGCGCGCACTGCTTGCCCAGGCCCGAGCCCTTGAGGAAAGCGGTGGGGTGCAGCATCTCCTGCATGCCCGGCCCGCCCTTGGGGCCCTCGTAGCGCACGACGATCACGTCGCCGGGCTTGATCTTCTTGCCGAGGATCGCCGAGACCGCTTCCTCCTGCGACTCGACCACCACGGCCGGGCCCTGGAAGGAGAAGAGGTCTTCGTCGATGCCCGCGGTCTTGAGGATCGCGCCGTCGGGAGCGATGTTGCCGCGCAGCACGACCAGGCCGCCCTCGACGGTGTACGCGTGCTCCTTGTCCCGGATGCAGCCGCCCGCGGCGTCGGTGTCCAGCGAGGACCAGCGGTTGTCGGTGGAGAACGGCTCGGTGGTGCGCACACCGCCCGGCGCGGCGTGGAACAGCTCGAGGGCTTCGGCGGAAGCCTTGCCGGAGCGGATGTCCCAGGTGTCGAGCCACTCGTCGAAGCTCTCGGTGTGCACGGTGGACACGTCCTCGTGCAGCAGGCCGGCGCGGCGCAGTTCGCCCAGGATGGCGGGGATGCCGCCGGCGCGGTGCACGTCTTCCATGTGGTAATCGGAGTTCGGCGAGACCTTCGACAGGCACGGCACCCGGCGGCTGATCTCGTCGATGGTGCTCAGATCGAAATCGATCTCACCCTCCTGGGCGGCGGCCAGGGTGTGCAGCACCGTGTTGGTGGAGCCGCCCATCGCCACGTCCAGGGCCATCGCGTTGCGGAAAGCCTTCTCGTTGGCGACGTTCCGCGGCAGCACGGAGGCGTCGTCCTCGCGGTACCACTTGTTGGCGATGTCGACGATGACCGTGCCCGCGCGCTGGAACAGCGCCCGGCGCGCGGCGTGGGTGGCCAGGGTGGAGCCGTTGCCCGGCAGCGCCAGGCCCAGCGCCTCGGTGAGGCAGTTCATCGAGTTGGCGGTGAACATGCCCGAGCAGGAACCGCAGGTCGGGCAGGCGCTGCGCTCGACCTCGTCCAGGCCCTCGTCGGAGACCGCCTGGTTCGCGCTCGCGGAGATCGCGACCACCAGGTCGGTCGGCGCCTGCGCGACGCCGTCGACGACCACGGCCTTGCCGGCCTCCATCGGACCGCCGGAGACGAAGACGGCCGGGATGTTGAGCCGCATGGCGGCATTGAGCATGCCGGGGGTGATCTTGTCGCAGTTGGAGATGCACACCAGCGCGTCGGCGGTGTGCGCGTTGGCCATGTATTCGACGGAGTCGGCGATGATCTCGCGCGAGGGCAGCGAGTACAGCATGCCGCCGTGGCCCATGGCGATGCCGTCGTCGACGGCGATGGTGTGGAACTCACGCGGGACGCCGCCGGCGGCGCGCACGGCCTCGGCCACGATCTCGCCGACATCCTTGAGGTGGACGTGGCCGGGCACGAACTGGGTGTAGGAGTTCGCGATGGCGATGATCGGCTTACCGAAATCGGAGTCGGTCATGCCGGTGGCGCGCCAGAGCGAGCGGGCGCCGGCGGCATTGCGGCCGATGGTGGTGGTGCGTGAGCGAAGGGGTGGCATTGGCTGGATCCTCGATGGTCGCGGGGGCTGATGTGCGACGGCGCGCAGCGCAGGGGCTGCGGCCGTTCCACGGTACTCCCCGGTCGATCGGGGTAAACGTGGTGGGCCGCGCGGCTACGCGCCGCATTTCGGGGGATCGCCGCGAGGGGGTGTCGCCGGCGCCGGCGGTGTCGTCCGGGGAGTGCCCGCACCGTCTCGGCCGCGCCCCGGGCCGGGGTGTCACCGTGCCCGAGACGCTGTGTCGTCAGTCTATCGGCGCGGGGCGCGCGAATATTCCGTGGTGCAATCCGTCACACGATCGCGTCTCACTATTCGGGACGCTCCTCGGCGGCTCGTTCGGCGGCCTGCTCGGCCTTGCGCCGCTCGTACTCGGCCTGCTCGGCGTCGGCGGCCGCGGCGAAGAGATCCGGGATCCGGCCCTGCGACGCCGTGATCAGCGCCCGCAGCTTGTCGTAGCCGACGGCGGGCAGCTTGACGGTGGTCTCGTCGCTCAGGTGCGCCCGCACGTAGCCGCGCTTGGGGATCGAAACACCCTTGATCTCGGCCCAATCCAGGTGCCGGCCGCCGAAGACGGTGCGCAGGTCCAGCCCCTCGTCGGTGACCGTGGTCCGGGTGCGCTCGATCCACACCACGACGGCCACCGGCAGTAGCAGCAGCCACCACAGGCCCAGCGGCCAGCCCGCGAAGAAGAAGAACACGCAGAAGAACAGGACGACCACGGCGATATAGGCCGTCTGCGGAATGCGAATAACCTTCGCTTCTGACCTACCCGTAGCAGGCTCCGCCTCGGAGGTGTGGGACGATTTAGCCGGTGGCACGGACTGATGCGGTGATGACACACCACCATCCTCGCATCCTGGTGAATGGACACAAGCAACCGCACTGTCTCACATAATGAGACGCAAGAGTCAGAAGTTTGACTGAGCGGTTCACGCCCGCATAACGTCTAGCGCGTGAATCGTATCGAGCTTCTCGTAATCAGCCGGCGCGTCCAGCGTTGAGCTTGGCTCCCTGAGTCGACTACGAAGCTCGCGTTGCGACGCGCCACCCTCGAACAGCCGCTGCTGTCGAGGGTTTTTTTGTGTCCAGGACTGATGTCCGACACGGGGCGTACGTAAGGCACCACGTGTCAAAGCAAGGTTTGTCCGGGGTCTAGAACGAAAGTTAGGAACGAAGACGGTGAGTGCACCAACCGCACGGCCCGGGCCCTCGGCCCGCAGGCCCGCGCCTTCGGCGAATCAGCAGGCCGCTGCTGCCAGCCCGACCGCCGCGGCCAACCGCCGCCAGGTCCCGCCCGAGAAGGTGACCGGCGCGCAGTCGGTCGTCCGCTCGCTCGAGGAGCTCGGCGTCGACACCGTCTTCGGCATTCCCGGCGGCGCGATTCTCCCGGTCTACGACCCGCTCTTCGACTCCACCAAGGTGCGCCACGTCCTGGTGCGGCACGAGCAGGGCGCCGGCCACGCCGCGACCGGCTACGCGCAGGCAACCGGCAAGGTCGGCGTCTGCATGGCCACCTCCGGCCCCGGCGCGACCAACCTGGTCACCCCGATCGCCGACGCCCAGATGGACTCGGTGCCGATCGTCGCCATCACCGGACAGGTCGGCCGCAGCCTCATCGGCACAGACGCCTTCCAGGAGGCGGACATCTCCGGCATCACCATGCCGATCACCAAGCACAACTTCCTCATCACCGACGGCATCGACATCCCGCGGATGATCGCCGAGGCGTTCTACCTGGCCGCCTCCGGCCGTCCGGGCGCGGTGCTCGTCGACATCCCGAAGGACGTCCTGGTCAACCAGACCACCTTCAGCTGGCCGCCGGAGATGCGGCTGCCCGGCTACCGTCCGGTCACCAAGCCGCACGGCAAGCAGGTGCGCGAGGCAGCCCGGATGATCCTGGAGGCCAAGGCCCCCGTGCTCTACGTCGGCGGCGGCGTCATCAAGGCCGACGCGTCGGCCGAGCTGCTGGAGCTGGCCGAGCTGACCGGCATCCCCGTCGTCACCACGCTGATGGCGCGCGGCGCGTTCCCGGATTCGCACGACCTGAACATGGGCATGCCCGGCATGCACGGCACCGTCGGCGCCGTGGCCGCCCTGCAGCGCTCGGACCTGCTGATCACCCTCGGCGCGCGCTTCGACGACCGCGTCACCGGCCAGCTCGATTCGTTCGCGCCCAACGCCAAGGTGATCCACGCCGACATCGACCCGGCCGAGATCGGCAAGAACCGGCACGCGGACGTGCCGATCGTGGGCGACTGCCGCGAGGTCATCGCCGAACTGATCGAGACCCTCAAGGCCGACCCGGCCGCCACCGGCACGCCGCTGCTGGCCCTGGGCGACTGGTGGAAGTACCTGGAGGGCGTGCGCAAGTCCTACCCGCTGGGTTACGCCCCGCAGGCCGACGGTTCGCTCTCGCCCGAGTTCGTCATCGAGAAGCTCGGCGAACTCGCCGGTCCCGACGCCATCTACTGCGCCGGCGTCGGCCAGCACCAGATGTGGGCCGCGCAGTTCATCAAGTACGAGAAGCCGCGCACCTGGCTGAACTCCGGCGGCCTGGGCACCATGGGCTACGCCGTGCCCGCCGCCATGGGCGCCAAGATGGGCGCGCCGGACCGCGAGGTCTGGGCGGTCGACGGCGACGGCTGCTTCCAGATGACCAATCAGGAGCTGGCCACCTGTGCCGTCGAGGGCGTGCCGATCAAGGTCGCGCTGATCAACAACGGCAACCTCGGCATGGTCCGCCAGTGGCAGACCCTGTTCTATCAGGAGCGCTACTCCAACACCGATCTCGGCACCCACACCCTGCGCATCCCCGACTTCGTCAAGCTCGCCGAGGCCCTGGGCTGCCACGGCATCCGGGTCGAGCGCGAGGAGGACGTGGAGGCCGCGATCCGCGAGGCGCAGTCCATCAACGACCGCCCCGTGGTGATCGATTTCATCGTCGGCAAGGACGCGCAGGTGTGGCCGATGGTCGCCGCCGGCACCGGCAACGACGAGATCATGGCCGCCCGCGGCATCCGCCCGCTGTTCGACGAGGACGAGGCCGCCGCCGAGCCGGCCGTCATCCACGAGGCCATGACGCAGAGCGAGGGACAGAAATGAGCACGACCCACACCCTGTCCGTCCTGGTGGAGGACAAGCCCGGCGTGCTCGCGCGCGTCGCCGCGCTGTTCTCCCGCCGCGGCTTCAACATCGAGTCGCTGGCGGTCGGCGGCACCGAGATCCCCGAGATCTCGCGCATGACCATCGTCGTCACCGTCGAGGACCTGCCGCTCGAGCAGGTCACCAAGCAGCTCAACAAGCTGGTGAACGTCATCAAGATCGTCGAGCAGGACGCCGACACCTCGGTCGCTCGCGAACTGATCCTGGTCAAGGTGCGCGCCGACGCCAGCGTGCGCACCCAGGTCATCGAGGCCGTCACCCTGTTCCGGGCGAAGGTCATCGACGTGTCCCCGGACGCGCTGACCGTCGAGGCGACCGGAACCCGGTCCAAGCTCGACGCCCTGCTGCGGATGCTGGAACCGTACGGTATCCGCGAGATCGTGCAGTCCGGTGTCGTGGCCGTCGGCCGCGGTCCGAAGTCGATCACCGCGACTCGCTAGTAACCCCGTGCTCCCGGCATGCTTTGCGCCGGGACTAATACCTAAGAAGAAATCAGAAGGAGATACCCAAGTGGCAGTCGAGATGTTCTACGACGACGATGCCGATCTGTCGATCATCCAGGGCCGCAAGGTCGCTGTCATCGGCTACGGCAGCCAGGGCCACGCGCACTCGCTGAGCCTGCGCGACTCCGGCGTCGACGTCCGCGTCGGTCTCGCCGAGGGCTCCAAGTCCCGCCCGAAGGCCGAAGAGGCCGGTCTCACCGTCGGCACCCCCGCCGAGGTTTCGGAGTGGGCCGACGTGATCATGGTGCTCGCGCCCGACACCGCGCAGGCCTCCATCTTCACCAACGACATCGAGCCCAACCTGAAGGACGGCGACGCGCTGTTCTTCGGCCACGGCCTCAACATCCACTTCGGCCTGATCAAGGCTCCGGAGTTCATCACCGTCGCCATGGTCGCCCCCAAGGGCCCCGGCCACCTGGTGCGCCGCCAGTTCGTCGACGGCAAGGGTGTTCCCGCCCTGATCGCCGTCGACCAGGACCCGAAGGGCGAGGGCCAGGCCCTGGCGCTGTCCTACGCCAAGGCGATCGGCGGCGCGCGCGCCGGCGTCATCAAGACCACCTTCAAGGAAGAGACCGAGACCGACCTCTTCGGCGAGCAGGCCGTGCTCTGCGGCGGCACCGAGGAACTGGTCAAGACCGGTTTCGAGGTCATGGTCGAGGCCGGCTACGCCCCCGAGATGGCCTACTTCGAGGTGCTGCACGAGCTCAAGCTGATCGTCGACCTCATGTACGAGGGCGGCATCGCCCGCATGAACTACTCGGTCTCCGACACCGCCGAGTTCGGCGGCTACCTCTCGGGCCCGCGCGTCATCGACGCCGACACCAAGAAGCGCATGCAGGACATCCTCAAGGACATCCAGGACGGCACCTTCGTCAAGCGCCTCGTCGCCAACGTCGAGGGCGGCAACAAGGAGCTCGAGGGTCTGCGCAAGGCGAACGCCGAGCACCCCATCGAGGTCACCGGCGCCAAGCTGCGTGGGCTGATGAGCTGGGTCGATCGCCCGATCACCGAAACCGCGTAATTTCCTACGCCTGAAAAGGCCCGGCACCCGCTTGGGGTGCCGGGCCTTTTTCGTGTCGCTGGCCGGGGACGCCCGTTTCGCTGGTTATGGTGACAGCTAATTCTCGGCTACTAGCGGTGTGCTTCTACTCGCGGAGGTATCGAGTTGCGTCGGTTCTGGATTCGTCTCGGATTCGCTGTGGCCGCCTCGCTGTTGGTCCCTGCGGGCCAGGCCGCCGCTGAGCAACTCCCCGTCGACTATTCGGTCGCGGCGTTCGTCACCGGAGCGTTGAACGCGAAAGCCCCCTTCGACTCACCAGGCAGCAACGACTGGTCCTGCGTGCCCACCGCCGAACACCCGCAGCCCGTCGTGCTCGTGCACGGTGTGCTCGGCAACGGCGCGGGCTGGCCCGCCATGGCGCCCCTCCTGCACAACAACGGATACTGCGTCTTCTCGGTCACCTACGGCGTCTACCCGTGGCAGACCGGCGCCCTCGCCGGCACCGGCGGCATGGCCCCGATCGCCGACTCCAGCAAGGAATTACGCGACTTCGTCGCCCGCGTCCTGGCCGCCACCGGGGCCGAGAAGGTCGATCTCCTACCGTGGTCCGAGGGCACCCTGGTGGCCGCCCGCTACCTCGTCACCGACGGCGGAGCCGAGGTCGTGGACCAGGTCTTCAACCTCGCCCCCATCTACGCGGGCACCAACGTCGCCGACCCGATCGTCAACGCCGCCTTCGCCCTCGGCATCCAGGACCCGATCTTCGCCACCCTGCACGACACCTGCCAGGGCTGCGTCGACATGCTCCCGATCTCCGACAACATCCGCGAACTGCAAGCGGCCGGCGTCTACGCCCCCGGTGTCCAGTACACCAACCTGCTGACCCGCGCCGACACCGAAGTCGTCCCGTACACCAACGGCTACCGCGAGGCCCCCAACGCCACCAACATCGTCCTCCAGGACGTCTGCCCCGTGAACCTCGCCGGCCACAACTCCATCTCGGTCGACCCCACCGTCGCCGCCCTCATGCTCAACACCTTCGGCACCCCCACCGAAATCCCCTGCGCCCCTTCACCAACTCCGTACATCTGAGCCCCGAAACAGAAGGGCCCGGCACTCCCCAGTGCCGGGCCTCTTTGATCAGCTGTTCTTCGGCTGACTGAACCGAATCATGTTCCCGGACGGATCCCGGAACGCACAGTCCCGCACCCCATAGAACTGATCCGTCGGCTCCTGCAACACCTCGGCCCCCGCAGCACTGATCTTCTCGAACGTCGCGTCGACATCATCGGTCCCGAAGATCACCCCCCGCAGCAGCCCCTTCGACAGCAACTCCGCCGCCGCCTTCTTGTCCTCCTCCGACGCATTGGGATCCCCGACCGCCGGCTCGATCACGATCGTCACTTCGGGCTGTGACTTCGGGCCTACGGAGATCCAGAACAGCCCCTCGGCCTGCACATCGTTCCGCAGTTCGAGGCCGAGAACCTCGGTGTAGAATTTGAGCGCCTCGTCGTGGTCGGCGGCGGCGATGAACGTTTGCGATAGTTTGAGTTCCATGAGCCAAACGCTAGGCCCGCACGCCTGACCAGCGCTTCTTGATTCCTGATCGGTGTGTCGAAACGTCGACGGCCCGTCCGGCACGCTGCCGGACGGGCCGTTCGCGGGCTGTTCAGCCCTGATAGGGCTCTACGGTGAACTCCACCTCGCCGGACGAACCCAGGCTCGGCGCATTCACGGTGACTGTCCCGACGAACTTCCCGAACCCCGGCTGGAAGATCGACGACTTCGGATCACTGATCCAGAACCCGGGCCCGGTCGGCTTCGCCGCCCGCGTCCCGGTCTCCCCGGTATCGACATTCCGCCAGTGCAGGGTGACCTCCAACCCACACGTACCGACCCCGGTCATGTTCGTACTGACCGTGAACGCGGCCGAGTTCGGGTACCCGGGGCCGGTGACCGACGAGTCGACCACGGCGATGCAGAGGCCGTTGGTGAGGGAGTAGATCGTTTGGAACTTGCCGCCGTTGGCTGCCGATGCGGGTGCCGCTGTCAGCGTCAATATCGCGGCGGTAGCGATAGCTCCCGCCGCAGGAAGTGTGAATCCCTTGTTGACCGACTTCATCTGAAACCTCATAGAGTGGGATGAATCTTCGGGCGATGCGCAGCGAACCATACCGATGTCCCGGTGCAGCGGGGCTGATTTCGGAACTTTTGACATAGTGTGCGGGTCGGCGTATCACTGTCGTCTGACGCATCAACTAGCTGCTTGGAATTCCTCGAACCGCTCGATGATCCGCTCCTGCGAAGGTCGATCTTTGCGAGAGCTGGGCAGTGCCAAGTACTCGCCGCGCAATCCCTGCAAACCGTGGCGCAGCATCGGGGCGTCACCCTGATCTTCCTGCAGCTTCGGACTGAGATGGATCTGATGGTCTGGCGAGATTCCAAGGAGGTTAGCGTCGTAGGCCGCATGGTGAATCTTGCACAGACACAAACCGTTGGCGACTTCAGCTGCCCCATGGTCGGCGCTATCAGCGATGATGTGCGCAGCATCGAGCAATTGGGCGTAGCTGATCCGGCACATTGTGCAGCGGTTGCCGTAGGCGAGGAGTACCCGGGCCCGAAATTCGGGCTGATGTAGTCGCTGTTTAGTCAGCTTTCGGCTGTAGCGACGCTCGATCGGGGTCAGGTTGTCAGGGTCGGCAACGTCTCGCATGCTTTCGTCCAGCGCAAGCATGAAGCGTTGCCGATCCGGGTCGTCTTGGATGACGTAAACCGGGAAGATCGGAACATAGATACCCGCACGAATCCAGCGGAGGAGGATGATCGGCATCTTCAACTCGAAAGCACGTCGCAGCTTAGTGTTGTCGCCGTTCTTGTTGCCTTCTCGGTACGCATACGCGTACATCGAGTCGCCGATCGCCTCATCATCGTACTGACTGTCCGGTTTAGACATGATCGACAAGGTGGCTTGGAGATCCTGGGGATTCCAGATGCCCTTGTTACGGTCTATGAGTTTGGCGGGCTTTCCGTTGACTTCGAAATCGGTAAGTTCTTGGCGAGTTAGCGACGGCTTTCGGGTAACGAGTTTGTCCAGGTGCTCGAAGATGGCTTCACGGAGAGCAAGTTCGGCCGGGTCAGGCTGCGCGGGATCCACGTGTGCAGTGTGACATCTCCAGCCGACAAGCTCGAGTTGCAGCCGACATGTCAGCGTGCCACGACGCCCGGGTAACGATGTTGTCCCAGCAATCAGCCTTTCGCGTTGTGCGACTGGACATCTCGATCGCTGTGATTACCCTGATCATGGTCGAGGAGCCGTCGGCGCCAGCTACACGCTGGCGTTGGCGGATAGAGGCAGTGGAGCAGGGGAGATCTGACTATGGCTCGTATTCGGGAGATTGTTCCGAGCACGCAGAATGTACGAGCGCACAAGCTCGAGGATGCAGTCAGCTGTCAGTACAAGATTATCGATGATCCGGACGGCAACACGCTGGTACACCTATCGACGTTCGGGTCGGACCAGCGGCAGTCGTCGCCGAAGAGTAGCCAGTCCATCCAGCTCAACCGGCAGAACGCGGCAGAGTTGATCGCGATCCTGAGCGACACGTTCGGATTCGCTTGGCGTCAGCAGTATGCGGCTCCCCCGGAGGATCTGTTGACTCCGGCTGACGCCGAGCCGGAATTCGCTGATGCCACAGAGGAGTTCGCGGTCAGCTTGCATATGCCGCAGGAGTGGCTGCAGGAGTGCATCGATCTGCTGCGGGACCGCCCGCAGCTGATCTTCTATGGGCCGCCCGGCACCGGGAAGACGTACTTGGCGAAAGCGCTGGCGCGGTATCTCTGCGGCGAGGAGCGGGTCAAGACGATTCAGTTCCACCCGACGTATTCCTACGAGGATTTCTTCGAGGGAATTCGCCCGGTGCACACCGAGAACGGGCAGATCGCGTACGACCTTCATCGGGGTCCGCTTCGGCAGGTCGCGGAGGATGCGCGGCGGGATCCGGGGCACCTGTACGCACTGGTGATCGACGAGATCAATCGCGGGAACCTGTCGAAGATCTTCGGCGAGCTGTATTACCTGCTCGAGTATCGGGAGGAGAGCATCAATCTGCTCTACTCCGACAAGAAGGAGTTGTTCAAGCTGCCGGAGAACGTGCTGATCATCGGCACGATGAACCGGGCGGACCGCTCGGTCGCGCTGGTGGACTCCGCGATGCGCCGGCGATTCGCCTTCCGGCATCTGGATCCGTCGAAAGAGCCCACGCGAGGCGTGCTCCGCGGATGGCTTGCGGACAAGGATCCGAGTGAGCCGATCGCCGAGATCGTCGACAAGTTGAACGAGAAGATCGGGGACGAAGACTTCAAGGTCGGTCCGTCCTACTTCATGCGCGAATCCGCTCTTACGACGCGAGGCATGGATATCGCCTGGAACACCACGGTCATGCCGCTGATGGAGGAGTACCACTACCACGACCCACATGTCAGGGTGCACGAGCTGTATTCGCTGGACGCCATCAAGCGGGAGTTGGGCGCGGAGCCCGTCGAAGCCGGGGAGTAGGCCGTGACATCTCACGATCTGGTCGAGCACGGTCCGGCGGTGAAGATCCCTCTGACCGAACCGCAATTCCAGCTGCTCCGTGATCTGAAGGTCGCGCACAGTTCGAGCCGTTCCGCCTCCGGACTGTGCACCATCAAGCCCGGCAGGAAAGTGGGTTCGATTCGGCTGGGCGGCGTACAGATCAACATCCGACCGAAGATCACCGAGTTGAACCGGCTGCTGTTCTTCATCGGTTACCACAAGAACCCGGCGATCTGGCGCGACGAGTTCGTCCGCCTGGACAAGGCGCCGGGATTGTACCCCGCAGTGGCAGAATCTTTTGTGCGCCTTGCCTTCGCGGCGCTCGAACATGGACTGCTGCGCGGATATCGCACCACTGCCGAGTCCGCCGCGGTGATGCGCGGACGGATCCGCTTCCGCGAACAGCTCAGCAGAAACTATGGTGCGCCGCTGCCGATGGCTGTCGAGTACGACGACTTCACTGTGGATACCGCGGAGAACCGGCTGCTTCTGCTGGCGACGTTGCGACTCTTGAATCTTCCGGACATCGGTAGCGACGCTCGACAGCAACTCATCCGTTTGCGGGCCGTGCTCGACGAGATCACCGTCGTTCCCAGACGTGAAGGACGACCTGCCGTCCGGCCTAATCGTCTGAACGCTCGCTATCGGGACGTGTTGGAGCTCTCCGAGGTGATCCTCGACAACAGTTCGTTCGATCAACACGGTGGACCGCTTGCTGCCTCCGGCTTCCTGTTCGACATGTGGAAGATCTACGAAGATTTCGTCACGCGAGCGATGGCCGAGGCGATGCGGCCATATGGCGGCCGGCCGGAGTTTCAGGCGAACGAATACATGGACGTGGCGTCGAAGCTGAAGTTCATCCCCGATCTGATCTGGTATGACAACAGGAATAAGCCGGTAGCTGTCGTCGACGCCAAGTACAAGGCGGAGCGGCCCAGAGGATTTCCGGAGGCCGACATCTATCAGGTCCTGGCGTACTGTGCCGTGCTGGGGCTGAAGGAAGGTCATCTCATCTACGCCAGGGGGAACGAGCCGGAGACTCTGCATTCCATCAAGACGTGCAATATCGCGATCCACTGTCACGCGCTCGATCTCGCCAAACCCCCGAACGACCTGTTGAAAGATGTCGATTCCCTCGCTCGTCGGATTCTTCATAAATAGCGGTCCGGTCGGCTAGAGAACGCCGTCCAGCCACCCGGCGTCGCCGCGGTCCCACAAGTACCGCCCGCCGGGTGGCAAGCGGTAGAGGTCGAGCAGCGCGTCTCTGGCTGCGGGAGAAGCGGCATTGAGGTTGACGTCACGCGCATCCTTCCAGTCGCTCCACGTCCATCCGGCTCCGGCGTCGATATCGAATTGGACGGCGGGGCAGCGGATGCCGTCGACGAGGACCACGGCGACATTCGGCCCGTCGGGATCACGGACGACCACGACTTCGACAAGCGCCGGGGTCGGGGTGGTCGGTCGCCTGATCACTGTCGGTCCCCGGAATGGGTGCTGAAAGCGTCCAGAGCGGCGCCTCCGAGTCGGAGCATCTCTCGGAGTGTGTCGACATCGACGGACAGTTCGAAATCGCGGTCGGTGGTGCCGAAGATGAACGTCACGTGGTTCTCCTCGCGGTCGACGAGGCTGCGGACCGAGCAGCCGTTCGTGCTGAGCCAACCGCCGATCGTCAACTGTTCGAACATCATTGGTCTCCCCTCCAGGGCGAGTAGTCGCTGGAATCAGCTAACGCCTCGGGGTGTGGCGGCGTAGGTTGAAGTGGGTAACCCAGTTGAACTGAGCCGAAAGGCCAGCACTGCCACCAGTTCGGTTGTTTGCTTCACCCAGTACGGGCGACATCGCGAGGAGGCGGCCCGATGCAGGAGAGCGGTTCGACGTTGCCGAGGCGACAGCTCGGGAGGTATGTGCGGGAGGCCAGGACCGCACTCAATCTGTCGCAGGAGAAGCTGGCGGAGATGGCCGATGTCAGCTCCTCCGTGTTGCAGCGCTTGGAGAACGGGGTAGCGACGCGGCTGAAAGTGCGGGATCTCCAGGCGATTTGCGAGGTTCTTGAAGTTCCGGATGATCTGACCACGGCGATGATCGGATTGCTGAAGGCTTCGGCCGAGAAGAGTTGGTGGCACGAGTACGGCGATCTCATCCAGGCTGCGCTGGACATCTACGTGGGATTGGAGACCGCTGCCAGGCGGTTGACTACTTATCAGCCTGCACTGGTGCCTGGTCTCCTACAGACCTCTGATTACGCTCGCGCGTTGATTGTCGCGGTCAAGCCGATGGCGACGGCTGCGGAACATGAACGACGCGTGGAACTTCGGACGCGGCGTCAAACGATCATCACCCGACGGTATCAACCGGTGCAGTTGGAGGTCGTCCTGCATGAAACCGCGCTGCGCAGCATGGTCGGCGGGGCGCGGGTGATGGCGGCGCAGCTTCGGCATCTCGCGGAGTTGGGGAAGTCGGACAATATCGCTGTCCGGGTGCTTCCGTTCGCGGCGGGTGCGCCGGTCGGAGATCCGGTGGGGCAGTTCGCCGTTCTGGAGTTCGACGAGGACGCCAAGGGCAATGCAGTCTGGCCGCCCGTGGTCTACCTGGAGACCTTCACCGGGTGCATGTATCTGGAAAAGCCGGAGGACGTGCAGCGGTACTATCGCGTGTACGACGAGCTCCGGCGCGTTTCGCTGGATCCGACGACCAGTAGAAGCCTGATCCGGCAGGTGGCGAAGGAGTTTGCGACGTGAGTGCCGATCTATCCGGTGAGCGGTGGTTCAAGGCCAGCTACAGCGGGGACAAAGCCGATTGCGTCGAGGTCGCTTTTCTCGACGCAGGGGCTGTGGGCGTGCGGGATTCGAAGAACCCGTCGGGGGACCGCCTCGTATTCACCACGGCAGAGTGGGCGGCTTTCACCGCAGGCGTCGCTGCCGGACGTTTCGGCGGCGTGGACTAACTTAGCTGCCGCTACCACTACTGCTGTCACTACTGGACTTCCCCAACCCACCCCGCAAGATCTTCCCCCCAGCTGCGGGCACTCCACCCTCCTGTAGTCGCCCCACGGTAGGCCGAACGAACGTCCCCGCCCCGAGGACGATCGCAGCCCCGATCGCCGGGTACAGCAGCTCCGGCGTATGCGAATACCAGTACTGACGGTGAGTGGTGGAGTTCTTGCACCGCTCGTCGGCGACGCGCACCGACGTCGCAGTATCGACGCAGACCGCCACATCCGTGGGATCGTCCGAACTCACGGCGCTAACGGTGGGAGCGGCCGGACGGTCCGGGCTTCCGCAGGCTGCGGAGAGTAAGGAGACCGCGACGGCCGCCGGCAGTGTGTAGGACACGCGGCGGGATCTGAGTGCGCTGCGGTTCGGCCGATTCCCCATGGATGCGCTGGGCATCTCCACCCCCTGAAGTCAAAACGTCGAGCCGCCCGAGGCTAGCAAAGAGACCCGTTCGGCGACAAAGGAGTTCAGATCGTCGGCTGGAGCTGGTACGGGTGCATGGGGTTGGCCGGGTTGAGGGGGCTGAGGGGGCTCAGCGCGCTCGAGGGGCTGGCCGGGTTGTTGAGGTTCAGCGGGCTGGCGGGGTTGGCGGGGTTGTTCAGGCTGGTGTCCCAGCACGGCTGGTTGGGCTCGCAGTCGTCGAAGGCGCCGATGGGGGTGGCCTGCGGGGCGGCGGAGGCGGTGGCGGGGAGGGCCACCAGGGAGAGGGTGGCGGCGGCGAAGGCGCTGGCGATGGCGAGGCGGGCGTAGCGGCGGCGGGCGTTGGCGAGCGAGGTCATCGTGGGCCTTTCGGTTGAGCGGTGGTGCGGTGTTCGCACTCTTCAACCATGGCGCACAAAAGCGCGAAAAACGCTGTTACCAGCCACTTCCCAGGGAAAGTTCATTCTTGTGAATGATGATGCGCCTCCGGGGTGCTAGGGGTGTTCCCTGAAAAGAAAAATGGCCCGGCACCTTCGAAGGTGCCGGGCCACTCGCGATCTACCAGCTGCTGCCGGAGTGGAAGGGCGGGCGATGGTGGCCGGGGCCGGGGTGGTGCGGCTTGCGGGGGCGATCGCACTTATCCCAGAAGTTGTCCCAGGGGTCGTTCCTGCGGTTGTCCCAGAAGTCCTCCCACGGCTGCTTGTTGCGGCAGTCGTCGCGGCGATGCGCTTCGGTGACGCCGGGGACGGCCGAGCCGGGGGTGGCCGAGGCCGGAATCGCAAGGGCGGTCAGCGGAATCGCGGTGAGGACGCCGGCGACGGCCACGCGGGCCAGGGTGCGGCGGCTGGACTTTCTCGTCGTATGCAACGTAAATCCTTTCGACTCTTCGGCGAACATCCACGTTCGCGGCGTTCGCACACCTGACACTGTGCCGCACTCGGGCTGAAACGTCACTGGTGGGAAGGTATTACAGCGTGGATCTCACTCTCGGGTATGAGGGGAGGTCGGGGTGCACCCTGAGGCCGCAGTGGGGCCGGCACCACGGACCGGCATGCACTCGCCAGTGGTAGCTGAATCCTTGCCGACCCGGTGCGCCGCCGTCAGACTGGGCGGATGACGAGCGCGACGAGCATCCGGGCCGAACGCACCGCCGCCGTGGACGGCCGCGCGCTCCGCAAACAGGTTCCCCGCTCCGCGCACGGGGAGTGGCATCCGCCCAAGCAGCGCAAGAATCCGGTCACGGTCTTGCAGAAGCAGGCCAAGACCAGGGTGCCGGACCTGGTGCCCATCCGCTACGCGCGCATGGCGACCGGCCCGTTCCCGTTCTATCGCGGTGCGCCGGCGATCATGGCGGCCGACCTGGCCGAATGCCCCCGCACCGAGCTCACCGTGCAACTGTGCGGCGACGCGCACCTGTCGAATTTCGGTCTGTTCGCCTCCCCGGAGCGCGAGCTGGTCTTCGACGTCAACGACTTCGACGAGACGCTGCCCGGCCCGTTCGAGTGGGATGTGAAGCGGCTGGCCGCGAGTGTGACCGTCGCGGTGCGCGCGAACGGCGGCACCGACGCGCAAGCGCAGACCGCGGTGCTCGCAGGCGTGCGGGGCTACCGCGAAACCATGCATCGGATGGCGGGGCTGGATGCGATGAGCGTCTGGTACGAGCGCACCGACGCCCAGGCGGTCGAGGATCTGATGCACAAGGTGCGATTCCGCAAGGGCGTCAAGAAGATCATCGCCGACGCCCGGGCCCGCACCAGTGCCCAGGCGTTGCAGAAACTCACCGATCCGGGTCCGGACGGGCCGCGCATCCGCAACAACGAACCCTTCGTGGTGGAGACGACGGACGCCGAGAAGAGCGTCATCGACATCGCCTATCTCGACTACCGGCGCACCCTCGCCGAGGAGCGCCGCCCGCTGCTGGACCGGTATCGCCTGGTGGACAGCGCGCGCAAGGTGGTGGGCGTCGGCAGTGTCGGCACCCGCTGCTACATCGTGCTGCTCGAGGACCTGCACACCGGCGACCCGCTGTTCCTGCAGGCCAAGCAGGCCGAGGAGTCGGTGCTCACGCCGTACCTGAAGCCGAGCCGGTTCCGGCACCAAGGCCACCGGGTGGTCTATGGGCAGCGGCTCATGCAGGCCAGCAGCGATGTCCTGCTCGGCTGGGCCGCGGGGGTGCAGGACCGCTACTACTACCTGCGGCAGCTGCGCGATATGAAGGGCTCGGTCGTGCTCGAGGAGATGTCCGCGCCGGTGCTCGCGGCCTACGCCGAACTGTGCGGCGGGACGCTGGCCTGCGCGCACGCCCGCTCCGGCGACCGGGTGCAGATCGCGGCGTATCTGGGGCACGGTGAGACCTTCGACAAGGCGATCGCGGAGTTCGCCCACGCCTACGCCGACCAGACGCTCACCGACTACGCCACCATGCTCGGCGCCATCGACTCCGGCCGGATCCAGGCCGCGGCCGAGGCGTACTGAACCAGCTCTACACTGGTTACCGATGAGTAAGTTCTTTGCGTCGGTGGACCAGGTGACCGAGCGGTTGAGCGTCGCCGGGTACCTGCCGTCCACCGATATCGCCACGGCCGTGTTCCTCGCCGGGCACCTGGGCAGGCCGCTGCTGATCGAGGGCCCGGCCGGCGTCGGCAAGACCGAGCTGGCCAGGGCGGTGGCCACCGCGACCGGTTCGGAGCTGGTGCGCCTGCAGTGCTACGAGGGCATCGACGAGGCCCGCGCGCTGTACGAGTGGAACCACGCCAAGCAGTTGCTGCGCATCACCGCCGAGCGCGAGAACTGGGACAGCACCCGCGATCATGTCTTCACCGACGAGTTCCTGCTGCAACGCCCGCTGCTGGCCGCCATCCGCAACCCGCACCCGACGGTGCTGCTCATCGACGAACTCGACAAGGCCGACGTCGAACTCGAGGGACTGCTGCTCGAGGTGCTCGGCGATTTCCAGGTCAGCATTCCCGAACTCGGGACGATCACCGCGGTGCGCAAGCCGTTCGTGGTGCTCACCTCCAACGCCAACCGCGACCTCTCCGAGGCGCTCAAGCGGCGCTGCCTGTATCTGCACATCGACTATCCGACAGCGGAATTGGAGCGTGCGATCGTCCGGTTGCAGGTGCCGGAGCTGGACGAGGTGGTGGCCGCCTCGGCGGTGCAGGTGGTGGGGGCGCTGCGCCAGCTCGGGCTGCGCAAGTCACCCTCGATCGCCGAAACCGTGGACTGGGCAAAGACTTTGGTCGCTCTGGGGGCGCGAAGTCTGACCGGCGGCGTGGTGCGCTCCACGCTGGGCGTGCTGCTGAAGTACCAGTCCGACCACCGGACCGCGATCGAGCGGCTGGCGCTCGATCCGGACGCGGACGCCCCGCGGTGACGACCGGCGCGCAGCCGCGCACGATGACCGACCGCCTGGTGGACTTCGTCGGGATCCTGCGCGAACACGGCATCACCGCCGGGCCGAGCGAGACCGTCGACGCCGCCCAGGCGATCCTCGCCCTCGGGCTCGCCGACCCGAACCGCCTCCGCTCCGGCCTCGCCGCCACGCTGCTGCGGCGCAACGGGCAGCGCTCGGTCTTCGACCAGCTCTTCGATCTGTATTTCCTGGGCTCCGAGCTGCCGCGGCCGCAGACCGATCTCTCCGTCGACGAGCTGCGTGACCGCCTGGCGCGGGCCCTCGCCGAGGACGATCCCGCCGCCGTCACCGAGCTGGCCCGGCAGGCGCTGACCATGCTCGGCGGCTACGGCGGCGTCGGCACCGGCCGGCCCGATCAGCCGGTGAGCACGGCGTCCGGCCAGGGCTGGTCGTCCTACCTGACGATGAAGAACCTGCGCCCGGAGGACCTCGAAGACCGGATCGTCCAATCCATGGGCGGCGCGGGCGAACTCGACACCGCCGTGCACACCATCGAAGCCCGGCGCCGGCTCGCGGATTTCCGGACCCGGGTGCAGACCGAGGCCCGGCTGCGTTCGGCCGAGCTGCGCGGCACCGACTACATCGCGCGCCGCGGTGTCGAAGCCGCCGCCGACCAGATCGATTTTCTCGGCGCGCGCGAGCAGGATCTCGCCGAAATGCGCCGCTTGGTCAGCCCTTTGGCGCGCAAGCTGGCCACCCGGCTGGCCGCGCGCCGGAAGAAGGCCGTGCGCGGGCAGATCGATATGCGCCGCACCCTGCGCCGGTCGATGGCGACGGGCGGTGTTCCGGTCGATCCGGTGTGGCGCGCCCGCAAGCACGGCCGGCCGGATCTCGTCGTGCTCGCCGATATCTCGGGGTCGGTCACCGGGTTCGCCGAGTTCACGCTGCAACTCGTGCAGGCCCTGCAAGACCAGTTCAGCCGGGTGCGCAGCTTCGGATTCGTCGACACCTGCGACGAGATCACCGGGTTCTTCACGCCCGGCGAGCCACCGGAACCGGGCCTTTCCGCGCGGATCGTGCGCGAATCCCGGGTCTCCCGGTTCGGCAGCAGCAACTACGGTGAAGCGCTGCGCGGCTTCACCGAGCACTACCTCGACGCGCTCGGCCCGCGCACCTCGCTGCTCATCCTCGGCGACGCGCGTACCAACCGCACCGACCCGAATATTGAAGCCCTGCAACAGATGTGCGATCGGGCCAAGCACGTCTACTGGCTCAACCCGGAACCGGCGCGCTCCTGGCCGACCGGCGATTCCGCCGCCCAACGCTATGCCGAGCACGTCACGATGCACGAATGCCGCAACGTCGAGCAGCTCGCCGAGGTCGTCTCGCGGCTGCTGCCCTCATGACTCGAGCCGCCGGATCATCCACTCGCCCGGCTTCTCCAGGCCGTGGAAGCCGATCTTCTCGTAGACGCCGTGCGCGTCGCCGGTGGCGAGCAGGATGCGCTTGACCCCGAAGGTGTCCAGGTGCGCGCAGGCCAGCGCGACCATCGTCGTGCCGATCGCCTTGCCGCGCACCGAGCGGTCGACGTAGACATCGCACAGCCAGGCGAAGGACGCGTAATCGGTGACCACGCGCGCGTATCCGACCTGCTCGCCCGTCGCCGTCGCGTAGACGCCGAAGTTGAGCGACCCGGCGACCGCCGCGTCGTGCGCCGCCCGGGGGCGGTCCATCGCCCAGTAGGCGTCGGTGGACAGCCAGTGGTGCACGCGGGCCGCATCGAGCCGCCCGGGATCGGTGGAGAGTTCGTAACCGTCCGGCAGAGAAGGGGATTCGCTCATGATCGGGCCTCCCGGGCGCTGCGCACCGACAACTTCCATGCCACGTACTCGCCCAGCGGCGTGTCCGCTCTCTTCCGGAAGATCCGGCGGCGGTGGGTGCGCACCCGCTGCTCTGTGTGATCGGCGCCCTCGGCGTCGACCGGGCCGACCGAGCGCGTCAGCGCCTGCGCGTCGAAGTGGCGGTTGGCGCGATGGGCGAGCGCCCGGCTGCGCGGGATATTCTTCCGCGAGGACTTGTCGTTCTCGCCGTAGTCGTTGCGCCGATCCTTGGCGTAGCTGAGTCTCTTCTTCTCCTGAGGTGTCTTCCGCACCCATCCACGCTAAGGCCGCCCGAGCGCGGAAGCACCTCGATTTTCGCGTCAGTGCGCGCCGCGGGTGTACAGCCAGGTGGCCCAGCCCGACAACGCGATGCCCACCGGCAGCAGGACGACGCCGCAGGCCAGCAGCCGCAGCGCGAGCTTTTCGTAGCGGGCCGAGCGGCTGGAATTGACGAAGTAGTCGTCGGTGGGCAGATCGCCGTTGATGAAACAGGATTCGGCGGCCCGGGTGGCGCGGCCCGCGCGGGCGTCGACGACGGCGGATGCCAGCAGCGCGGTGAGCGCGATGGTGATGGAGACGACCGACACGACGGTGGGCAGGACGTGCGACATGAGAACCCCCCCAAGGCTATTCGAGGCTGACCAGCGCTGATGCGCGGTCCGTCCTCAGTGTCGCACCGCCCTGTGACATGTCGGCCCCACGCGAGCGGTCGGTACGGAACAGGTGTCAGAAGCGCAGCGGCGCGGACAGCAGGTTGTGATCGGACCAGGCCGGAGTCGGCAGCACGGTGGCCGGGCCGACGTTCGCACCCCGGGCGACGATGTGGTCGATGACCTGGGATTTGCTGCCCGACCTGCGCGGCCGGGTCGGCGGCGAGCCGGGCGGGAGTTCGGCGGCGGCGAACTCCGCGCCGAGCGCGCTCAGCACCGTCTCGCGATCGGTGTTGAAGTCTCCGAGCAGCACGACCGGCGAGCTGTCGGCGAACTTGGTCAACTGGGCGAGCTGCTCGGTGCGGCGCCGGTCGCCGGTGACGTGCGTGGCGATCACGAGCAGCGCGCCGACCTGCACGGCCAGGGCCCCGTTGCCCGGGTCGTTGTCGAAGCTCTCGGCGCGCACCAGCCGGCTCGACGCGTCCGCCACCACCACGAGATGCTCGGCGACATCGGACAATTCGGCCCGGCCGCGTCGCAGCCGGGGAATGCGCGGATACCGCAGCACGTGCACGGACCGGCCGGGCAGCGCCGCCCGGAGCGCGGCGAGCTGATCACCGCTGACCTCCTGGAGCGCGATCACCTCCTCCGGGCGGGCCGCCACGAGCGCGGCGATGCCCGCGATCCGCCGCGGCTCCTCCGGCCAGTCGTCCGCGGCGTCCCGCCAGTTCTCGGCATGGACGCGATGCAGGACATTCCAGGTGGCAACCGTGAGCACCGCCCCGATGTTAGAGACGTACCTCGGCCACGGCGACCGGGCGGCTGTCGCGGCGCGAGAGTTCGCAGGCTTCGGCGATGTAGAAGGCCTCCAGGGCGTCGGCGGGATGGCAGGGGGTGGGGATGTCGCCGGTCACGACGCCGAGGAAGGCGCGCAGTTCGGCGGTGTAGGCCTGGTGGAAGCGTTCCATGAAGTTGGGATAGGCGGGCGCGGTCGACGGCGGGAAACCGGGTTCGACCGAGCGCAGCGGGACGCGTTCGTCCAGGCCGACGACGGCGTTGCCGCGCGAGCCGAGGGCCTCCAGGCGCACGTCGTAGCCCGCGCCGTTGTAGCGCGAGAGCGAGACCGTCGCCAGGGTGCCGTCGTCGAGGGTGAGGAAGACGGCCGCGGTGTCGACATCACCTGCGGTACTGAAGAATTCGTCGCCCCGATTGCCGCCGGTGGCGTAGACCTGCACCACCTCGCGCCCGGTGACCCAGCGGATGATGTCGAAATCGTGCACCCCGCAGTCCCGGAACAGGCCGCCCGAGCGCGCGACGTACTCGGCGGGCGGCGGCGCCGGGTCGAGGGTGGTGGCGCGCAGGGTGTGCAGCCAGCCGAGTTCGCCGCTGGTGATGGCGGCGCGGGCGGCGCGGTACCCGGCGTCGAAGCGGCGCTGGAAGCCGATCTGCACCGGCACCGTCGAGTGCTCGAGGTGGGCGAGCACCGCGCGGGTGCCGCCGATGTCGGCGGCCACCGGCTTCTCGCAGAACACCGGAATTCCCAGATCGACCGCGCGGATGATCAATTCGGGGTGCGAATCGGTGGCGGTGGCGATGACGAGGCCGGAAAGCCCGGCGGTGAGCAGGGTTTCGACGTCCGGGGCGAACTCCACGCCGAGCTTGCTCGCGGTCGCCTGCGCGCGGGCGGCGTCGGCGTCGGCTACGACGACCGCACCGACGCCGGGCAGGGATTTCAGGGTTTCGGCGTGGGCGGCGCCGATGCGGCCGGTGCCGGCGAGGCCGATGCGGAGGTCGGTCGTGGTCATCGAATCTCCTTGGTTGCGTGCGCGGCTCAGGGGAGGGCGGCGGTGGTGGCGCGGACGACGAGGGACGGTTCGACCCGGCGGCGGACCGGAGTTGTGCGTCCGTCGCGCAGGCGTTCGGCGAGGGCCTCGAGCGCGAGCCGGCCCATCTGGATGCGCGGTTGATCGATGGTGGTGAGCGAGAGGTGGCGCAGCGCGGCGAGCGAGGTGTTGTCGTAGCCGACGATCGAGACGTCCTCGGGGACCCGCAGCCCGGCCTCCTCCAGCCCGGACATCGCGCCGACGGCGTTGAAGTCGTTGCCGCACACCAGTGCGGTGGGAAAGTCGCTGCCCGAGAACAGGTTTCGCAGCTGCTGCACGGCGGCCAGGCCGGCCGAGTCGGTGTGCTCGCTGGGCACGACCATCGGTTCCAGGCCGTGGCGGCGCATGGCGGCGACATAGCCGCGGCGGCGGGCGGCCGAGGCGAAGGCCGCGCCGCCGTCGAGGTGCACGATGCGCCGGTGGCCCAGCCCCACCAGGTGGTCCACCGCCAGTGCGGACCCGGCCTCGCCGTCGTCGTTGACGGTGTCGACCTCGGCGACGGTGGAGCCGCGCGAGACCAGCACCACCGGGCCCCGGTGTGCCGCCTGCCGGATGGCCGCGGCGGGCAGGACGGGGGAGAGCAGGACGATGCCGCCGGGGCGGAAGGCCAGCAGGCTCTCCACGGCGGTGCGCTCCCGGGCGGCGCTGCGGCGGCCGGTGTTGAGGATGAGTTCGAAGCCGAGTTCCTGTGCGGCGGCGTCCATGCCCTCGACGACGTCGGCGAAGAAGGCGTTGCGCAGGTCCGAGACGAGCACGCCGACGATATTGGAGGTCCGGCTGGCCAGCGAGCGCGCCATGATGTCGGGCTGGTAGCCGAGATCCTTGGCGGCCGCGAGCACGGCGCGGCGGCGGTGCTCGCTGACCTTGGGGGAGTTGCGCATGACCAGTGAGACCAGGGCGCGGGAGACTCCGGCCCGCGCGGCGACATCCTCCATGGTCGGTCGCGCCATCTCGCCTCCGGTCCCGCACGTCGCCCCGTGTGGCGCAGCGCCCCGGTGTCCGTGCCGCTCGCACGTTACAACGTCGGCTCACGGCAGGCAATAGAGCGCTCTAACCGACCCGCGGGTCCGTCGCGCTTGCCCTGACCGGCAACGTCTTCCGAGGTGAGCGGGACATTCCCGGCCGAGCGCACACCCCTTGACACGGTGTGGCCTGCGTTACATAGTTGGAGCGCTCCAATCCGCGAGCGCTCGTGCACAGGTCGGAGAGTCCTGATGGCCGAACCCACCCATCCGCCGCGTATCGCGGGCGCGCCGATCTCCTGGGGCGTCTGCGAGGTCCCCGGCTGGGGGCGGGTCCTCGACGCCCGCACCGTGCTCGCGGAGATGGCCGCGCTCGGCCTCACCGCCCTCGAACTCGGGCCGCCCGGCTATCTGCCGGCCGACCCGGCCGAGCTGCGCGCGCTGCTGGACGAATTCGGCCTGCGCGCCCTCGGCGGCTTCCTCGCCGTCCCCCTGCACCGGGAGCCCGAGCAGGCCCACGCCGCCGTCCGCCGCACCGCCGAACTGTTCGCCGCGACGGGGGCCGAGGTCCTGGTCCTGGCGGCCGCCACCGGCCTGGAAGGCTACGACAGTCGCCCGACGCTCACCGGCGCCGAATGGCAGACCCTGATCGAAACCGCCGCCGCGGCCCGCGATATCGCCGCCGAGCACGGTCTGCGCACCGTCGTGCACCCGCATGTCGGTACCCAGATCGAAGCCGAGGCGGAGGTGGAGCGCTTCCTGGCCGACTCGGATCTGGACCTGTGCCTGGACACCGGGCACATGCTGATCGGCGGGACCGACCCGCTGGGCCTGGTGCGCCGCCATCCCGGGCGGATCGGGCACATCCACCTCAAGGACGTGCGCGCGGACCTGGCCGGTGAAATCCGGCGCGGGACTCTCGAATACAGCCAAGCGGTGCGCCGGGGGCTGTATGTTCCGCTGGGTGAGGGCGATGTCGATATCGCGGCGCTGGTCCGCGGCCTGCGCGAAAGCGGTTACCGCGGTTGGTATGTCATCGAACAGGACACCGCCCTGGCAGCCACCGGTCCGGCCGATCAGCCGCGCCGGGACACCGAACACAGTCTGCGCCATCTCGCGGGTATCGCGGCGGCGCCGGGTGGAAATCTAGTTGGGAAGTGATGACAACGATGTCGATACAGCGCATACGACGGCTGGTGCCGTGGATCGCCGCGGCGACGATTCTGGCGGCCTGCAGCGGGCCCGGCTCCGACGAGCCCGCCAAGACCGAATCGCCGGGCGCCCAGGGCAAGCTGGAGTCGGTCGCCGTCGTCACCCACGGCAGCGCCGGCGACGCGTTCTGGAATGTCGTCAAGAACGGCGCGGAACAGGCGGGCAAGGATCTCGGCGTCCGCGTCGACTACAACTCCTCCGGCGACCCGGGCCAGCAGGCGAAGCTGATCGACAACGCGGTCGCCCAGGGGGTCGGCGGCCTGGTGGTCTCCATGGCCAACCCCGACGCGCTGCGCACCTCCATCGAAAAGGCGGTGGCGGCGGGGATTCCGGTGGTCACCATCAACTCTGGCGAGAGCGACAGCGCGAAGTTCGGCGCCATCACCCACGTCGGGCAGAGCGAGACCCTGGCCGGTACCAACGCGGGCAAGCGCCTGGCCGACGCCGGAAAGAAGAAGTTGCTCTGCGTGATCCACGAGGCGGGCAATATCGGCGCGAACCAGCGCTGCGACGGCGCCACCAAGGCGTTCGGCACCGGCAGCACGTTGCAGGTCGACATCAACAACCCGACCGACGCCCAGGCCCGGATCAAGGGCGCGGTGGAGGCCGACCGCTCCATCGACGCGGTGCTGACGCTCAATTCGCAGGTGGCCGCGCGCGCCGTCGACGCCGTCAAGGAGGCGAGCTCGGCCGCGACCGTGGCCACCTTCGACCTGAACGCCGATGTGGTGGAGGCGATCAAGGCGAACAAGCTGCTCTTCGCGGTGGACCAGCAGCAGTACGAGCAGGGGTATCTGCCGGTCGTGCTGCTGAAGCTCTACCAGACCAACCGCAACACCCTCGGCGGCGGCGCCCCGGTGCAGACCGGCCCTGCCTTCGTCGACAAGAACAACGTGGAAGCCGTCGCCGCGCTCGTGCAACGCGGCACCCGCTGATCCGAGAGAGGCGATGACATGACCGTTGCCACCCCGGCTTCGGATGACGAGTCCAGCGCGGTGGCAGCCGGTCCCACCCTGCTGCACCGGCTGCTGGTGCGCCCGGAGGTCGGCGCCGCGCTGGGCGCGCTGCTGGTGTTCGTGTTCTTCTCGATCATCACCGAGCGCTTCCTCAGCCCGATGGGCATCGCGAACTGGCTCGACGACGCCTCCACCCTCGGCATCATGGCGGTGGCGGTGGCGCTGTTGATGATCGGCGGCGAGTTCGACCTGTCAGCCGGTGTGATGACGGCCTCCACCGCCCTGGTCACGGCGTTGCTCGCGGTGCACGCGGGCTGGAATGTGTGGGCGGCGCTGCTGGTTTCGCTGCTGTTCGCGCTGGCGGTCGGCGCCTTCAACGGCTGGCTCGTGATGCGCACGGGCATGCCGAGTTTCATCGTCACCCTCGGCACCTTCCTGGCGTTGCAGGGCCTGAACCTCGGCGTCACCCGGCTGGTGACGGGAACCGTTCAGGTGGCGGGCATCCGGAGCGCTCCCGGATACGAGTCCGCGGGCTCGGTGTTCGCCTCGACGCTGAAGATCGGCGGCACCAGCGTGCAGGCGTCGGTGCTGTGGTGGATCGTGCTGACCGTGCTGGCGTCGTTCGTGCTGACCCGCAGCAAGTTCGGCAACTGGATCTTCGCCGTCGGCGGTTCGCTGCCCAGCGCCCGCGCGGTCGGCGTCCCCGCCGACCGCACGAAGATCATCCTGTTCATGACCACGGCCTTCGCGGGGTGGGTCGTCGGATCCTGCATGATTCTGCGGTTCTCCAGCGTGCAGGCCAATCAGGGCATCGGACTGGAACTGCACTACATCATCGCGGCCGTCGTCGGCGGCTGCCTGCTCACCGGCGGATTCGGCTCCGCGGTGGGCGCCGCGATCGGCGCGCTCATCTTCGGCATGGCCCGGCAGGGCATCGTGTTCGCGCGCTGGGACAGCGATTGGTTCATGCTGTTCCTCGGGGTGCTGCTGCTGGCCGCGGTGCTGGTGAACAATCGTTTTCAGAAGCGAGCCGAAAGGGTCAGACGGTGACAGCATCGCGCGGCGATTCGATGGGGGGTGGTGGTCGGGCGGCGGGCGGGCTGAGCGTGCCCCTGATCGAGACGGTCGGCATCGGCAAGAGTTACGGCGGAGTCGTTGCGCTGCACGATGTTTCGATGACGGTGCGGGCCGGCGAGGTGACCTGCGTGCTCGGTGACAACGGCGCGGGTAAATCGACGCTGATCAAGGTTCTCGCGGGTGTGCACCAGCACGACCGGGGCGAGTTGCGGCTCGACGGCGAGGCGACCCGGCTGGCCTCGCCGCGGACGGCGCTGGATCACGGCATCGCGACGGTCTACCAGGACCTCGCGGTGGTCCCGCTGATGAGCGTGTGGCGCAACTTCGTGCTCGGGTCGGAGCCGACCGTCGGCGTCGGCCCGTTCCAGATGCTCGACATCCGCAAGGGCCGCGAGATAGCCCGGAAAGGGCTGTCGGACATGGGGATCGAGATCCGCGACATGGAACAGCCGGTGGGCACGCTCTCCGGCGGGCAGCGGCAGTGCGTCGCCATCGCCCGGGCGGTGCACTACGGGGCGAAGGTGCTGATCCTGGACGAGCCGACGGCCGCGCTCGGAGTCAAGCAGGCCGGTGTCGTGCTGCGCTATGTCGTCCAGGCCCGCGACCGCGGCCTCGGCGTGGTGCTGATCACCCACAATCCGCACCACGCCTACCCCGTCGGCGACCATTTTCTGCTGCTGAAACGCGGTGCGGTGCTGGGCTCCTACGACAAGGCCGAGATCGATGTCGCCGATCTGACCCGCCAGATGGCGGGCGGCGCGGAACTCGACGCGCTCGAACACGAGCTGCGGCGGGTGGTGGACCAGCCGTGAGCGCGCTCGAGGTGCTGACCATCGGCCGGGTCGGGGTCGACCTGTATCCGCAGCAGAGCGGGGTGCCGCTGGCCGAGGTGGCGACGTTCTCGAAGTTCCTGGGCGGCACCGCGACCAACGTGGCGGTGGCCGCGGCCCGGCTCGGCCGCCGCAGCGCGGTGCTCACCAAGGTCGGCGCCGACGGCTTCGGCGACTATGTGCGGTCCGCGCTGGAGCGATTCGGCGTCACCGCTGAATACGTCGCCACCGCCCGGAATCTGCAGACGCCCGTGGTGTTCTGCTCGCTCGACCCGCCCGAGGATCCGCCGCTGGTGTTCTATCGCGCGCCCCTCGCGCCCGACCTGACCCTCGAATCCCGCGACGTCCCCTGGGACGTGGTGGACGATGTGCCGCTGCTCTGGGTGACCGGCACCGGCGTCAGCGCCGAGAACAGCCGCAGCACCCAGCGCGCAATCCTGCGCCGCCGCGCCCGGCGTGGTCACACCGTGCTGGACCTGGACTACCGGCCGATGTTCTGGCCCGACCCCGCCCTGGCGCGGCCGGAGATCGCCTGGATGCTGGATCACGTCACCGTGGTCGTGGGCAATCGCGCCGAAACCGAAGTGGCCGTGGGCACTTCCGATCCGGACACGGCCGCGGACCGGATCCTCGCCCGGGGGGTGCGGCTCGCGATCGTCAAGCAGGGCGCCGAGGGTGTGCTGATCGCCACCGAGGCCGGGCGGTGGACGGTGCCGCCGTGCCCGGTCGAAGTGGTGTGCGGGCTGGGCGCGGGTGACGGTTTCGGCGGCGCGCTGATCCACGGATTGCTCGCGGGCTGGGAGCCGGAACGCCTCGCCGTGTACGCGAACGCCGCCGGGGCGCTGGTCGCCGCCCGGCTGGCCTGCGCGGACGCGATGCCGACGCACGAGGAGATCGAAGCGCTGGCCGCGCGGTGAGCGCCCACAGTTCAGGAGGCGTGATGTATCTGACCGATGCCCGCTGGCGGGAACTGCTGCGCATCCGCGCCACCGACCCCGGCGCGGTCGAGCGGGCCTACGCGCGCCGCGTCCGGCGGCCGACCCTGATGCCGGACAAGCGCACCCTGTTCCTGGTGGCCGCCGACCACCCGGCCCGGGGCGCGCTCGGCGTCGGCGCGGACCGCACCGCCATGGCCGATCGCCGCACGCTGCTCGAGCGCCTGCTCATCGCGCTGTCCAACGACGAGGTCGACGGCGTGCTCGGGTCGCCGGACGTCGTCGAGGAATTGCTGCTGCTGGGCGCGTTGAACGGCAAGGTCGTCATCGGCTCGATGAACCGCGGCGGGCTGGCCGGGGCGGAGTGGGAGATCGACGACAGATTCACCGGCTACGACGCGGACTCCCTGGTGCGGTATCGCCTCGACGGCGGCAAAATGCTGCTGCGACTGGTGGATTCGGATCCGGGAACGGTGCCGACACTGCACGCGTGCGCGCAGGCGGTCTCCGAGCTCGCCGCCCACGGGCTGCTGGCGATGGTCGAACCGCTGCCGTACCACCGGGACGATTCCGGGGCGCTGGTGATGAGCAAGGACGCGCCCGCGCTGTCGCGCGCCATCACCGTCGCCTCCGGGCTCGGCGTCACCTCGGCCTACACCTGGCTGAAAATACCCGCGCCCGAGAACAATTCGGTGCTCGACGCGACGACGCTGCCGGTGGTCGTCCTCGGCGGCATCCCCTCCGGCGACCCGGCCGCCGACGTCGCGGCCTGGGGCGGGGCGCTGACCCACGAGGTGGTGCGCGGCCTCGTGGTCGGGCGCTCGCTGCTCTACCCGCCCGACGGTGATGTGGCCGCGGCCGTCGATGCCGCGGCGCGGGTGCTGAAGGCGGCGCGATGAGCGCCCGGAATCCGCTCGCACCCGCGAGGCCGCGCGCCCGGAAACGGCTGACCCGCGGTCATCCCGCCGATCGGTCGGGACGGCAAACGCGCGATCTGGAGGTACCGCGATGACGCTGCATCATTCCGCCGGGACGCTCGCCGACGGCGCCGATCCCGTGCTGCTCACCCCGGAACAGGCGCACTGGAACTTCACCGGGTTGCGGGTGCTGACCGTGCCCGCCGGGACCCGGCGTACGGTGCACACCGGCGAGTTCGAGGCGTTCGTCCTGCCGCTCGCCGGTTCCGGCGCGGTGCGGGTCGACGGTCAGAGCTTCGAACTGCGCGGCCGGGATTCGGTTTTCACCCGGGTCACCGACTTCGCCTACGTTCCGCGCGATGCCGAGGTCGAACTGTCCAGCCGCGACGGCTGGGAGGTGGCGCTGCCGATGGCGCGCTGCACCCGGCGGCTGACGCCGAAATACGGCCCGGCCGAGGATGTTCCGGTCGAGCTGCGCGGCGCGGGCCAGGCGACCCGGCAGGTCACCAACTTCGGGGTGCCCGGGGTGTGGGACCACGCCGACAAGCTCATCGCCTGTGAGCTGCTCACGCCGGCGGGCAACTGGTCCTCCTATCCGCCGCACAAGCACGACGAGGCCACCGGCTGTGAGGTGGTGAACGAGGAGATCTACTACTTCCGGATCGCCGATCGGGACGGAATCACCCCGTCCCGCAACGGCTTCGGGTTGCATCGCACCTACGCCGGCACCTTCGAGGAGAACGTCGCCGTCCGCGACGGTGACGTCTTCCTGATCCCGCGCGGTTATCACGGCCCGTGCGTCGCCGCGCCGGGCTATCCGATGTACTACCTGAACGTGCTCGCGGGCCCCGCCGAACAGCGCTCCATGGCGTTCTGCGACGACCCCGCGCACAGCTGGGTCCGCGAGAGCTGGACCACCGAACCCCGCGACCCCCGCTGCCCCGTGACCACCCACGAGGGCCGCCTGTAGAGGACGGTTCCGATGAAGTCGACCACCGCGCAAGCCCTCGTCTCCTGGTTGATCGCCCAGCGCTCGGAGACCCTCGACGGCGCCGAAGTCCCCCTGTTCCCGGCAGTTTTCGCGATCTTCGGGCACGGCAACGTGCTCGGTCTCGGCACCGCGCTGCAGGAGCGGCGCGCGGAATTGCCCACCTGGCGCGGGCACACCGAGCAGGGGATGGCGCTCGCGGCGGTCGGCTACGCCAAGGCCACGCAGCGCCGGCAGGTGGGTGTGGCCACCTCCTCGATCGGGCCCGGCGCGCTGAACATGATCACCGCCGCCGGAGTCGCGCACGCGAACCGGCTGCCGCTGCTGTTGCTGCCCGGCGACACCTTCACCAGCCGGGCGCCCGACCCGGTGCTGCAGCAGGTCGAGCACTTCCACGACGCCACCGCCACCGTGAACGACGCCTTCCGCGCGGTCAGCCGCTATTTCGATCGCCTCACCCGGCCCGAGCAACTGCTGGCCACCCTGCCGCAGGTGGCACGGGTACTCACCGATCCCGCCGACACGGGGCCGGTCACCCTGGCGCTGCCGCAGGACGTGCAGGCGGAGGTCTTCGACTTCCCCGACGCCCTGTTCGAGCCGGTGCTGCACCGGATCATCCGGCCGCGCCCCGACATCCGGGTGCTGGCCGAGGCGGCGGCGGCGATCCGCGCCGCCCGCCGCCCACTCCTCGTGCTCGGCGGCGGAGTCCGCTATTCGGGCGCGATTTCCCAGATCCTGGAATTCGCTGAGCGCCACGGCATTCCGGTCACCGAAACCACCGCGGGCCGGACCCTGGTCGCGCACGAGCACCCGCTGCACGCGGGCCCGCTGGGCATCACGGGATCGGCATCGGCGAACGCCCTTGCGGCCGAGGCGGATCTGGTGCTGGCCGTGGGAACGCGGCTGCAGGACTTCACCACGGCGTCCTGGACGGTCTTCGCCCCGGGGGTCCGGCTGGTCACGGTCAACACCGCCCGCTTCGACGCCGTCAAGCACGGCGCGCTGGCCGTGGTCGGCGACGCCCGCGCCACGATCGAAGACCTCGCGCGGCACGTGCAGCAGGACTGGCGGGTCGAGCCGGCGTGGACGCGGCGGGCCGCCGATCTGCGCGCGGCCTGGGACGCCCGGATCGACGAACTCCGTGCGCCGAGCGCCGGTGCGCCCAGCTACGCCCAGATCGTCGGCGTGGTCAACGAGCTGAGCGAATCCGGGGACTACGTCTTGACCGCTTCCGGCGGCCTGCCCGGCGAACTGGTCGGCGGCTGGCGGGCGCACGGGACCGTGCCGACGATGGACGTCGAGTACGGCTTCTCCTGCATGGGCTACGAGATCGCCGGGGCGTGGGGCGCCGCCATGGCCCACACCGGCGGCCTGGTCACCACGCTGCTCGGTGACGGCTCCTATCTGATGGCCAATTCCGAGTTGTTCTCCGCGGCGTTCGCGGGGCATCGGTTCGTCGCGGTCGTGTGCGATAACGACGGCTATGCGGTCATCGCGCGCCTGCAAGAAGGGCAGGGCGGAGTTTCGTTCAATAATTTCTACGCGGATTGCCGGAGCACACTCGCCGACCCGCCCCGGGTGAATTTCGCCGCGCATGCCCAGGCCCTGGGTTGCACGGTGTATACCGCCACTGACCTGGCAGAATTCCGCGCCGCGTACGCGCGCGCCCGGAAAGCCGCCGGGCCGGTGGTGGTGGTGGTCCGCACCCTGCCCGCAACCTGGACCGAGGCCGGGGCCTGGTGGGAAGTCGGTGTGCCGCAACACCTTTCCGGCCGGTCCGACTACGAGCCGGGCAAGGCTGCCCAGCTCCGCTACCTCGATCCGGCGGACTGAGATCTGCTCAGCTGCGCCATCGGCCTGCTCGGGCATAATTTCCGGATGGAAATGGCCGCTGAGCGGCGGAAATGCCCGGTTGGAGGTCGTCACCACAGCCTGGGACCAGGGTTGGTTACCTCACAGTCCACCCCTTCGGATGTGGCCGAATTCGTCGGATCATGGCATCGTTGATCACGAGACCAGGGCATTCCGTTTGCCAGAATCTGGCTCGTCTACAGAAAGTATGAAATGGCTCAGGGTGTAGTTAAGTGGTTCAACAGCGAGAAGGGCTTCGGCTTCATCGCGCAAGACGGCGGAGGCCCCGACGTCTTCGTGCATTACTCGGCTGTTAGCGGCTCGGGTTTCCGGTCCCTCGACGAGGGGCAGCGCGTGGAGTTCGAGATCGGCCAGGGCCAGAAGGGCCCGCAGGCGCAGGACGTCCGCGTTCTCTGATCTCGCGATCTAAGCTTCGGCAGCCCCCGCACCGGCAACGGTGCGGGGGCTGTCTCATGTTCGGGCCCCTCTAGGATGGGCAGCGTGGCGCACGGCACTGTGAAGTGGTTCGACACGAAGAAGGGTTTCGGGTTCATCGCCCAGGACGGCGATGGTCCGGATGTCTTCGTCGACTATCTGGAGCTCGACGGCTCCGGTTTCCGGCATCTCACTGAGGGGCAGCGCGTGGAGTTCGAGATCCGCACCGCCAAGGCCGGGCCGGAAGCCCTCGGCGTACGCCTCATCGACTGAGCACCGCGGCCCGGAAGAACTCCGTCGTCAGCTCCCGGACCCGCGCCGGGTCCGTCGGCGGGCGCTTCGGGAAAGCGGCTGCCGCGCCGTCGAATTCGGCCTCGATGAAGGCCGCGATCGGTGCGGGCACCGCACCGCTGCCCATCTCCCGGGTCCGTGCCTTGAGCTCGGTGAGCTCTCCGATCGAGGACACCAGGGCGGCGGGCAGTTCGCACTCGGCCAACAGGGTCGGCAGGTGCATCGGCGCCACGGCCGCCGCCGGATGCTCGCGCAACCAGCGCAGCGCCAGGGCGGGCCGCAGCGAATAGAACACCTTCTTCAGCGACCGGTTGCTCTCGAAGAGCGCCCACTGCTTGCTGCCCAGGTGCAGATAGTGCCGCGCCACGCGGTCACGGTCGGCGACCTGTGCGGCCAGGGTGCGCAACTCGTCGCGGAAGCCGGCGTCGCCGCGATAGACGATCGGTGACATGAGCCACTCGATCAGGACGGCGTTGCCCGCCACCAGCAGCCGCAGCGCCTTGGCGAGATCCCAGCCGTTCACGTCGAGCAGGCCGACCAGCGGCGTCTCGATGACATCGCGGGCGGGCCACGGCGTCAGGTAGGTGTCGAGCGCGCCGACGTAGACGAACCGGCAGTCGTAGTCCGAATCGGGGGAGGGGAAGCCCCAGGCGCGGCTGCCGCTCTCCACCGCGAGCCGCACGGTGACGCGGTGCTCGCGCTGCACCCGATCCAGCTCGGCGTCGATCTGCCCGACGACGGTCGGGTCCATCGCGGCGGGAATCGTGCGCAGGGTCATGGACGCCGATGCTAGTGAGGGCGGTGTTCGATCGGCCACATCTTTTCGGTCCTCCGGCGCGGGCCCGGACGGTGGCCGGTGGCGGGTGCCCGGTGTGCGATCGGTTTGTTCCCCGACCACGTCACCCGTTGCCTGTTCCGGTCTATATGTCCGAATTCAGCGAGGGTTCGAAGTAGTGGCATCCGATGCTGCCGGAAGTTTGCGGATGCACCCCTCGTGAACGATTACGTGCGTATCACGGGTGCATCTCCCGGAGTTTTCGGCAATGCGTTCCGGGGAGCCACAACGGCCGGTAATCAGCCTGCCGATTGCCTATTCAACACTGCCGACCTACATTTCTTAAGGCGCTGCCAGAGTTCTCACAGGGATAGCCAACAGGATTCGAGTTGGTCGACCGACCAGCCCGCATTCACAGCGTTCTCCCAGGTAGCGCCCCTGATTTTGGGGGCATTGCGCCGATTTTCCAGTGACGGGAGCCACGTGAAAGCGCAAAATGTGTCCTGCGTCACTATTGTTCGCAATTCCGTAACCGCATTCGATCCGGCCCCGATGTGCCATGTGCAAGCCAGTTCACTGGAAATACTTCGACCGAAGAGGTTCTCAAATGATCCCCGTTATCATCGACACCGGTTCCGCTGCCCTCAACGGCCTGTTCAGCACCTTCGGCGCTGCCTTCCGCGGCATTGTCGACACCCTGTGGACCGGCTCCTTCGGCGGCTGAGTCGAAATTCCGATCGAATAATACGATCGGACCCGCGCCGCCCGATCGGCGCGAAATGTGGGAAGGCCTCTCGCCCCTGTGGCGCGGGGCCTTCCGCCGTCTCCGGGCCCGCCCGCGGAGTGTCACACTGACGGCGGCCGCCTACCGGGGGGTAAGGGTGGCCGGAATCGATCCCACTAAGCTAGGCGGCGGTAAATGCCGACCACCATTCCCCAGGAGTACTCCATCGTGAGCCAAGCAGGCCGTCCCGTTGTCCTGATCGCCGACAAGCTCGCCCAGTCGACCGTCGACGCGCTCGGTGATGGAGTCGAGGTTCGTTGGGTCGACGGCCCGAACCGTCCCGAACTACTCGCCGCGGTCCCGGAGGCCGACGCGCTGCTCGTGCGCTCCGCGACCACCGTCGACGCCGAGGTGCTCGAAGCCGGCAAGAACCTGAAGATCGTCGCCCGCGCCGGCGTCGGCCTGGACAACGTCGACGTGCCCGCGGCCACCGAGCGCGGCGTCATGGTCGTGAACGCCCCGACCTCCAACATCCACACCGCCGCCGAGCACGCCGTCACGCTGCTGCTCGCCGCCGCCCGCCAGATCCCCGCCGCCGACGCCACCCTGCGCGAGCACACCTGGCAGCGCAGCAAGTTCAACGGTGTCGAGATCTTCGGCAAGACCGTCGGCGTCATCGGCCTGGGCCGCATCGGCCAGCTCTTCGCCCAGCGCCTGGCCGCCTTCGAGACCAAGCTCATCGCCTACGACCCCTACACCTCCCCGGCCCGTGCCGCCCAGCTCGGCATCGAGCTGGTGACCTTGGACGAGGTGCTCGAGCGCGCCGACTTCATCTCGATCCACCTGCCCAAGACGCCCGAGACCAAGGGCATGATCAACGCCGAGACGATCGCCAAGACCAAGAAGGGCGTCATCATCGTCAACGCGGCGCGCGGCGGTCTGATCGACGAGCAGGCGCTCGCCGACGCGATCACCTCCGGTCACGTGCGCGCCGCCGGCATCGACGTGTTCGAGACCGAGCCCAGCACCGACAGCCCGCTGTTCGAGCTGCCGCAGGTCGTGGTGACCCCGCACCTGGGCGCCTCCACCGCCGAGGCCCAGGACCGCGCCGGCACCGATGTCGCCAAGTCCGTGCAGCTGGCCCTGGCCGGCGAGTTCGTCCCGGGTGCGGTCAACGTCACCGGCGGGTCGGTCACCGACGAGGTCGCCCCGTGGCTGGAACTGGTCCGCAAGCAGGGCGCGCTGCTCGGCGCGCTGGCCTCGGAGCTGCCGGTCAGCCTGGAGGTGCAGGTGCGCGGCGAGCTGTCGGCCAGCGAGGTCGCGGTGCTGGAGCTCTCGGCGCTGCGCGGGGTCTTCTCCGCGCTCATCGAGGACGCGGTCACCTTCGTCAACGCGCCGTCGCTGGCCAAGGATCGCGGCCTCGAGGCCACGGTCACCACGCACACCGAGAGCCCGACCCACCGCAGCCTGGTCGACCTGCGCGCCGTGTTCGGCGACGGCCGCACCCTGAACGTGGCCGGCGCGCTGACCGAGCCGCACCAGGTGCAGAAGATCGTCAACATCAACGGCCGCAACTACGACATGCGGGCCGAGGGCCTGAACCTGGCCGTGCTCAACTACGAGGACAAGCCGGGCGCGCTGGGCAAGATCGGCACCAAGCTCGGCGAGGCCGGCATCGACATCCTGGCCGCGCAGCTGAGCCAGGACGTGGACCAGGACGGCGCCACCGTGGTGCTGCGCGTCAACCAGGACGTGGCGGCCGAGGTGCAGGCCGCGATCGCCGAGGCCGTGGGCGCGGCCAAGGTCGTGCTGGTCGACCTGGCCTGATCGCTTTGTCGCCGCGCCCCTTCCGCTGCCTGCGGAAAGGGCGCGGTGCTGTTCAGGGCCGGTTGCGCTCTCTGGCCTCGACCGCGTCCTTCGCCTCCACCAGGCTCGCCCACGGGTGCAGATCGCGATACGCCTTGATGGCCTGGATCTTCTTGCCGCGCGCCAGCAGGGCGTCGATCTCGCCGAAGTCGACGGCCAGGCTCGGGTCGTCGATGCCGAGGTGCTGGATGATCAGGTCGAGTTTCTGTTCGAGGCGGTTGAGTTTGAGCTCGAGGCGATCGTTGACGAACATGGCCCCGAACATACGGGTGCGCGGTCCGTCCCACTGTGTGAGAGCGATTCGCCCTGGTGGCGGGGGTGATCCGGACACCGGATAGGGTGGCTGCCGGACTCTTCGCAGGGCTACATCCGAACGGAGCTTGCTTACATGAAACTCGCTGTCATCCCCGGCGACGGTATCGGTCCCGAGGTCATCGCCGAGGCGCTCAAGGTGCTCGACGTGGTGCTGCCCGGCGTCGAGAAGACCGAATACGACCTGGGCGCCAAGCGGTTCCATGCCACCGGCGAGATCCTTCCGGACAACGTGCTCCCGGAGCTCAAGGAACACGACGCCATCCTGCTCGGCGCGATCGGCGATCCCTCGGTGCCCAGCGGCGTGCTGGAGCGGGGGCTGCTGCTGCGCACCCGTTTCGCGCTGGACCACCACGTGAATCTGCGCCCGTCCAAGCTGTTCACAGGGGTCACCAGCCCGCTGGCCGGCAACCCCGAGATCGATTTCGTCGTCGTCCGCGAAGGCACCGAGGGGCCCTACACCGGCACCGGCGGCGCGATTCGCGTCGACACCCCGCACGAAGTCGCCACCGAGGTCAGCACCAACACTCGCTTCGGCATCGAGCGGGTCGTGCGCTATGCCTTCGAGACCGCGCGGTCCCGGCGCAAGCACCTCACCCTGGTGCACAAGAACAACGTGCTCACCTTCGCGGGGTCGCTGTGGCAGCGCACCGTCGACGAGGTCGCCGCCGAATACCCGGATGTGACAACGGCTTACCAGCACATCGACGCCGCCACCATCCACATGGTCAACGACCCGGGCCGGTTCGACGTCATCGTCACCGACAACCTGTTCGGCGACATCATCACCGATCTCGCCGCCGCCGTCTCCGGCGGCATCGGCCTGGCCGCCTCCGGCAATATCGACGCCTCGGGCGCCAACCCGTCGATGTTCGAGCCCGTGCACGGCAGCGCCCCGGACATCGCGGGCCAGTCCAAGGCCGATCCGACCGCCGCCATCCTGTCGGTCTCGCTGCTGCTGAACCACCTCGGTCACACCGAGGCGGCGGCGCGGATCGAGGCGGCCGTGGCCAAGGATCTCGCCTCCCGCTCGGGAGCGTCCTCCACCGTCGAGATCGGCGACCGGATCGCCGCCGCCGTCTGAGTGTTCGACCCACCGTGAATCCCCGGCCGGTTCGGCCGGGGATTCACGTTTTTGTGGCGACTCCTGTGCGCGATGCCGTGGCGGGGACTACCTTGGCGTGCGGATTCGAATGAGCGGGAGGTGAGATGGCACGGCAGAAGCCGCTGACCCGGCCGGCCCGCGGCCCGTACTCCGTCGCGGATCTGCACGGGCTGCGCGACGGCAAGGGTTTCGAGCTGGAAGACGGCTGGCTGATCGAGGTCGACTACGGCGCCCGGCACAATTTCGTCGCGCAACGGCTCTCGCGTCTCATCGATGTCGCGGTCGGCACGCGGGAGATGCACGTCTGCCTGTGCGGCGGCTGGGAAATCGCCACGGCCAGCGGTATCCGCAAACCCGACATCATCGTGCTGCCCCGGGATGTGGTGCGCCAGGCCGTCGTCGCGGATTCCAACCTCGTGCCCGCCGAGCAGGTGCTGCTCGCCGTCGAGGTCCTCGCCCCCGGCACCGACAGCGAGCGCACCGACCGGGTGCGCAAGGTCCGCGAATACGCGGCGATCGGCATCCCGCAGTACTGGATCGTCGAACACCACCCCGAACCGCGAATCCACCGGCTCGTTCTGGTCGAGGGCGGCTATCGTGCCGATCCGGCCGTCGGCCCGGGCGCTGTCTTCGACGCGGAAGTTGCGGCGGAACAGGGATTTCGCGTCCGGTTCGACCCGGCCGCCCTGCTGGAGATCTGACCCGCGAGGCCGGCCGGCCGTCGAACGTGTTGCGACGCGGAATAATTCGGGCGATGTAATCAGCGTCGATGTACCGGAATCGGCAAGACTTCGGCCACCTGCATCCGGTCGGCGTCGAAGGTTGTCGTCAGCGGTGGTCCGCCGCTCGACTCCATGACGCTGATCGTGTCACCGCCCGTGAACGACGCCCGCGCCTCGCAGGGCCCGTTGAACACCTCCCACACCAGGGCCTGTCTGCTGAACGGGCCGCCGCGTTCCCGAAGCATGATGCGGCACCGAGTGTCGATCGTCCAGAACGACTCCAAGACGGCTTCGAATCGCCCGTCCGGACTCACCTCGACCGACACCACCTTGCGGTCCTCGGCGAAATACCGCTCCAGAACCAGCGCGGCACCCCAGCAGATCATCGTCGCCGAGGCCCAGACGGCGACCAGGATCAGTCGCACCCATCGGTGGCGGGGCGGGGCCGCGTGGAACGCCAGGGTGATCAGAGCGCCCGTCCAGCACAGCGGTAGAGCCCACGACGGAATCCAGGCGAACTGATAGAAGCGATCCGAGTGCCACCACGCGGCCACCGCCGCGACACCGAGCACCGACAGCACGAGCGTCGCGGCCTGCCACCGCCGGCTCGGTTCACGCCGCCGCGTGTGTGCGCTGGAAAGCCCGCCCGCGGTCGTCTGCATCTGTGCAGGATAGGTGCACGGCGGAGTTCGTCGGAACGGTTCGCCGCCGACGATCTCGGGTCGGCCGCGATGGGTGTCCTAATCCTGGCCGGGTTCGTGATCGACTGGCGGAGCGGGTCTTTCGTGCCGAGGGTGCGTCCGCCACGAAGTATCCGGCCGTCGTTCCGCTGAATTCGGGTGCGGCGGAGGAACATGCCGCTGATCAGGTCGGAATCCCGGGCTGTGCGGCGGCGGAGGCCACGGTGCGCCCGGCGGTGGCGGTGGGTGGGGTGGTCGGCCGATCGGGGCATCGGGTTCGGTGGACATCCTGCTCTCCTTGTCGCGCGGTGAGATTCAGAACGGGTGGTCTGGATGGGGCGGGGGCGGGGGAGTGATGCGGTCGGGTGTTTGCGGGTGCGGGGGCGAGGACTGCGCAGGTCGTTCCGGGGTGCCGGGTGGGCGCTCCGGGGGTGGGGGAGTGCGGAAGGGGGGTGCTCCCGGCGGGCCGGGCGGGGGTGGTGGCGAGGGGAAGTGTCCGGGCGGGCCCGGCGGGAAAGGCGGCCGCGGTGGGTGCGGGAGCGGGCCGAGTGGCGGCATGGGGCCGCTGAAGCGCTGGAAGGCGGCTTGGCGGGTGGTGCCGAGGATGTCGCCGAGCTCGGCCCAGGTGTGGCCGTCTTCGCGAGCCTGGCGGGCCAGGGTGTGCAGGATGTCGTCGACGAGGCGGCTCAGGTTGCGGGTGGCGGTGAGGGCGGCCAGGACCGGGACCCTGGGTTCGCCGGCCGCGGGGCGGAGGACCTCGACCACCAGATCCGCGTTGGCGGACAACAGCATTCCGAGGGTCGCCCGCTCGTCCTGCGGGTCGACGCGTTGTTCTTCGGTCATATGTCAAGGCTGCCTTGACATCGAGCCTGTGTCAAGGCAGCCTTGACGCAACGAAGCGACGGCCCGCGGGCCGTCGCTTCGGATGCGGGGTGCTCAACCCACCAGTGCCGCAGCGAAATCGAAGTCCTGCGGATCACCCGCCCAGGCGATGTACCCGTCGGGCCGGACCAGCAGCGCCTCGCGCCGCGGTTCGGCGGGCGTGACCACCCGCACCCGCTCCGCCGAATCGCCGAGCGGGACGGGCGTATTCGTCACCAGCACGAACTGCCCCGTGCGCAGCGCCGCGTAGAGGCGGTCGCCCCCGGCGAGCGCCAGGTCGGTGGCGCGGGTGCCGACCGCGTGGTGCGCGCCGTGCGGGCGCGGATAGGTGAAGCCGATGCCCGAGATCGACCCGGCGATCTTGTGCGCCACCGGCGGCAGCGAAAGCGCCCCGCCGGCAACGGCGTTGCGGGCCAGCCGCCCGGCCCGCGATTCCAGCATGGCGGCGCGGATGATCGCGCCGCTGCTGCGCAGCACCTCGCGGCCGACCGGATGCCGCTCGGCGTGGTAGGTGTCGAGCAGCCGTTCCGGCGCCCAGCCCTGCACCACCGCGGCGAGTTTCCAGCCGAGGTTGGCCGCGTCCTGCAAGCCGGTGTTCATGCCCTGGCCGCCGGCCGGCGAGTGGACGTGCGCCGCGTCGCCGGCCAGGAACACCCGGCCCACCCGGTACTGCTCGACCTGACGCTCGTCGCTGTGGAAGCGCGAGAGCCAGCGCGGATCGTGCATCCCGAAATCGGTGCCGAGCGCGCGCCGCACCACCTCGCGCAATTCGGCCAGCTCCACCGGTGCCGAATCCGGCACCTGGTTGCGCCGGTTCCAGGCGAAGATCCGGTACCAGCCGTCGCCGAAGGGGGCGACGAAGGCGAACGCGTCGCCGACGCCGTTGACCGCCAGCACGTCCTGCGGCGGCTCGCTGAGCCGCACGTCCGCCAGCATGATCGACTTCAGCACCGACTTTCCGGGGAAGTCCAGGCCGAGGACCTCGCGCACCCGGCTGTGATACCCGTCCGCGCCCACCAGGTAGCGAGCGCGGATCGTGCGCGTCGAATCCTCGTGCCGCACGCGGGCTTCGACCTCCGTGCCGGTGTCGGTGAACCCGATCAGCTCGGCCGCCGGGACCAGATTCACCCCCAGTTCCACGGCCCGCTTGCGGAGCACGGTTTCGACGTGGGTCTGCGGTGTGATGAGCAGGAACGGGAACCGGCCGTCGAGCAGCTTGCCGAGGGCGAGGTGGACGCCGCCGAACAAGCGCAGTTCGTCGATGGTGGCTCCGCCCTCGAGCACCTGCTCGGCGATGCCGCGCGCGTCGAACTGCTCCAGGGTGCGGGCGTGCACGCCGAACGCCCGGGTGAGCTGGGAGCCGGTCGCGTGCTTCTCCACCAGCGTCACTGTGACGCCGGCCCGGGCGAGATCGCCGGCCAGCAGCATTCCGGTCGGTCCGCCGCCGATCACGAGCACGTCGGTCTGTTCGGGAATCATGGTGTTCTCCAAGCTCTTTCCGGGTCAACAACTGTTGGCCAACGCTTGTTGACGAGAATAGAGCTGGGCGCCGCCGGAAGTCAACAGTTGTTGGCTTCCGGCGGCGAGCCGGTGCGGACGGCGGTCGGTCTAGCTCCCGTGGAACGGGTAGCGATCCGCGAGCCGGGTGCGGTCCCGGTAGCCGAAGTTGACCACCAGATCGTCGGCGACCTGCAGGATCACGTCCCGTCCCTCGACCTCGGCGACCCAGTCCAGCGGCAGGGCGTTGAGCCCGTGCACGGCGCCGAGCAGGTTGCCCGCGACCGCTCCGGTCGAATCGGAATCCCCGGAGTGGTTCACCGACAGCAGCAGAGCGGCGCGCACGTCCTTGGTCTCGCCGGCGCGCAGCGCGCAGTAGACGGCGATCGCGAGGCATTCCTCCGCGATCCAGCCCGCGCCCACCCGCTCGACGGTCTCGGCCGACGAGTCCCCGGAATCGGCCAGCTGGACAGCGTTTTCCAGCGCAGCGACGGTTTCCTCCCCGCCGGACACGCCGCCGAGCTGCTCGATGGTCTGCCGCAGGGCGGTGCGCAGATCCAGTCCGCCCAGGATCCGGTCGAGCAGGGCGGCGAACGCGCCCGCCGCCAGATAGCCCGTGGGATGACCGTGGGTCAGCTGCGCGGCCTGCGCCGCCACGGTGAACGCGGTATCCGGGCCCAGGCCGGACAGGCCGAAGGGCGCCGAACGCATCACCGTCCCACAGCCTTTGGACTCGCTGTTGACCTCGCCGGGCCGGCCCAGCGGCGCGGGCGGCACGTACTGCTTGCGCTGGGTGCGCAGTCCGCTCATGCACGCGTTGCCGGGTGCGCGCGCGGCATAGAGGAACTGCTGGGCCGCCAGCCAGCCGTCGGGCTCGGGGCCGGGCCCGGCATCGTGCTGGGTGACCAGCCAGCGCAGGTAGGCCCGGCGCAACTCCGGGACGGGATCGGCGCCGGCGGGGCTGCGCAGCAGGCCCTCGGCGGTGAACAGCGTCATCTGGGTGTCGTCGGTGATCCGGTGCGGCAGCGGCTGCCCGGGCGGGAACCCGGTGACGCCGGCCTCGCCGTGCTCCGCGCGAATCTGGTCCAGCGTCTGGAATTCGATCGGCCACCCGAGCGCATCCCCTACGGCCCCGCCCAGCAGTGCGCCCCGGACCTTGTCGACGATTTCTGCGTACTCCTCCACCCCGCCGATCCTGTCAGCTGACCGGACTCCCGGCCAGCCGCGTGTGCGGCCGGCCGGGGGGAACCTCAGCGGTGCGGCCGATCGGCGGGCACCAGCGGCACCGCCGCCACGGCCAGCGCCGCCGCCGCCAGATAGGCCGCCGGGAACCCGCTGACGGTGATCAGAGCGCCGAAAACCGGTGGGACGGCCGCGATCATCAGATTCTGGCCGGTGTTCTGGACACCCAGGCCGCGGCCGCTCCAATACGGCCCCGCGATCTCCGCGACCGCGGTGAACGCCAGCCCGTTGTCGGAGACGGTGATGACCGAGGCGATCACCAGCAGCGGGACGGCGGCCCACCACCAGTGCGTCCAGGCGGTGAATCCCAGTGCGGCCATCGAGATCACGGCCGCGATCGCCACCGTGCGCAACGGGCCCATCCGGCTGCCGACCCGGTCCGACCACGCGCCCGCGCCGATGCGCCCGAACGCGCCCAGGATCTGGGTGAACGTCACCAGCAGGCCGGCCGCCGCCAGCGACCAGCCCAGGTCCCGGTGCAGCCACAGCAGCGCGAAGGTCCACACCGTGGCCTGCGGCACGACCAGCAGCACCGACACCGCGTGGATGCGCCACAGCGTGGAGTCGCCGCGATAAGGGTTGGCGCGCAACGCCGGATCGGCGTCGGCGATCTTGGGGCGCGGCGGGTCCACGATGCCGGCCAGGCACCCGATCGCGGCGATTCCGGCCATCACGGCCGGCACCAGGATCGCCGCCGCGACGCCGTACGCCGCGGCGATCGGCGGAATGGTCAGCGCGCCGACGCCGACCCCCAGTGGCTGCGCGGTCTGCCGGATTCCCATCGCCAGCCCGCGCCGCTCCGGCGGGAACCAGCCGACGATCACCCGCCCGCTGGCGCCGTTGGTGCTCGCCGCGCCGACGCCGCCGGCGAACAGCAGTGCGCCCAGGGCGATGTCGCTGTGTGTGGCCGCCGCCGCGCAGCCGGCGGCGAACATCAGCAGCGGGCCGCCGATCAGGACCTTGCGTTCGCCGATCCGGTCGACCACGTAGCCCCAGGCGATCAGGGTGCAGACCAGGCCGACGGTCGGCATGGCCACCAGCAGGCCCGCCGTCGGAAGCGTCATGCCGCGCGCGGTCAGCGCGGGCAGCAGGAATGGGACGCCGTGGATGAAGACCGAGCTCGACGCCTGGGCGAAGACGCCGAGGCCCAGCATGGACCACCGCCGGACCTCGCGGATCTCCGTCGTGGTAGCCATCGGCCTCACCTCTTCATCTCATAATTTGGGATGCAATTCCCACTTTGTGAACTCGTAGGAGGGACGTTACACCGCCGGGTCCGGATTCGTTCCCGCGGCCGGCTGTCGGACTTGTCACAGCACCCGCGCGGCCGGCCCGGTGCCGGTCCGGGTGGGGAACAGGTTCGGCCGCACCCGGATTCGCAGCGCCCGGCCGAGCCCCGCCCGCCCCGGTCTCGGCCGCATTCGAGCAGGTCGAAGCCGGTGGATAGACTGCCGGACATGCGCCTAGGTCGAGTTGCAAGTCCCGATGGGGTCGCGTTCGTCGGCATCGACGGGCAAGGAAGCGACACCATCGCGAAGGAAATCGCGGAACACCCGTTCGGAACCCCCACTTTCACCGGGCGGAGCTGGCCGCTGGCCGACGTCCGCCTGCTGGCCCCGATCCTGGCCAGCAAGGTGATCTGCGTCGGCAAGAACTACGCCGCGCACGCCGCGGAAATGGGCGGCCCCGCGCCGGAGGAGCCGGTCATCTTCATGAAGCCGAGCACCGCCATCATCGGGCCGAACGCCCCGATCATCCTGCCGCCCAGCTCTTCTCAGGTCGACTACGAGGGCGAACTCGCCGTCGTCATCGGCCGCCCGTGCAAGGACGTGCCCGCCGCCCGAGCCAAAGACGTCATCCTCGGCTACACCGTCGCCAACGACGTCACCGCCCGCGATCAGCAGCGCAAGGACGGCCAGTGGACCCGGGGCAAGGGCTACGACAGCTTCTGCCCGATCGGTCCCTGGATCGAAACCTCGCTGGACGCAACGGATGTCGAAATCGTCACCGAGCTCGACGGCGAGGTGCGGCAGCGGAGCCGGACATCGCTTCTGCTGCACGACATTCCGAAACTCATCGAATGGATATCCACGGTGATGACCCTGCTGCCGGGTGATGTCATCCTGACCGGCACCCCCGAGGGCGTCGGGCCGATGCAGGACGGACAGCAGGTGTCCGTCACCGTCGAGGGTCTGGGCACCCTCACCAATCCCGTTGCCGCCAAGCGCTGATCGCGAAAGAGAGCCATGAACGACGTCCGCGTCCGTTTCTGCCCGTCCCCGACCGGAACGCCGCATGTCGGCCTGATCCGGACGGCACTGTTCAACTGGGCCTACGCCCGCCACACCGGCGGTAAGTTCGTCTTCCGGATCGAAGACACCGACGCCGCACGCGATTCCGAGGAGTCCTACCAGTCGCTGCTGGACGCGCTGCGCTGGCTCGGCCTCACCTGGGACGAGGGCCCCGAGGTCGGCGGCCCGTACGAGCCCTACCGGCAGTCGCTGCGCAAGGATCTGCACCGCGAGGTGGTGCGCAAGCTGCTCGAGGCGGGGGAGGCCTACGAATCCTTCTCCACGCCTGAGGAAGTGGAGGCGCGCCACAAGGCGGCCGGCCGCGATCCCAAGCTCGGCTACGACAACTTCGACCGGGATCTCACCCCCGAGCAGATCCAGGCCCACCGCGACGCCGGCCGCCCCGCGGTGATCCGGCTGCGCATGCCCGACGCGGACCTCACCTGGCACGACCTGGTCCGCGGCGAGACCACGTTCAAGGCGGGCACCGTGCCCGACTTCGCGCTCACCCGCGGCAGCGGCGACCCGCTCTACACCCTGGTCAACCCGGTCGACGACGCGCTGATGAAGATCACCCATGTTTTGCGGGGCGAGGATTTGCTGTCCTCCACGCCGCGGCAACTCGCGCTTTACGCGGCGCTGCAGCGCGTCGGCGTCGCCGACTTCACGCCCGAGTTCGGCCATCTGCCGTTCGTGATGGGAGCGGGGAACAAGAAGCTCTCCAAGCGCGATCCGGAATCGAATCTGTTCGCCCATCGGGATCGCGGATTCATCCCTGAAGGTTTGCTGAATTACCTCGCGCTTCTCGGCTGGGGTATCTCCGATGATCACGACGTGTTTTCTATGACGGAGATGGTCGAGGCATTCGATATTTCGAAGGTCAATTCCAATCCGGCGCGTTTCGACCAGAAGAAGGCGGACGCGATCAACGCCGAGCACATCCGATTGCTGGAAAGCGGCGATTTCGCGCGCCGGCTCCGGGAGTTCCTCACGGCGGCCGGTCATATTGGCGCAGATGTCGACGAGAAGATCTTCGCGGCAGCCGCCGAACTGGTGCAGACCCGCATCGTCGTCCTGGGTGACGCGTGGGATCTGCTGCGATTCCTGTTCGTGCCGCAGGCCGAATTCGCGATCGATCCCGCGGCGGGTGCGAAGAATCTCGGTGGCGACGCCGTGCCGGTGCTGGACGCCGCCATTGCCGCGCTGGAGCCGCTGACCGAGTGGACCACCCCCGCCATCGAGGAGGCGCTCAAAACCGCGCTTATCGAGGATTTGGGCCTGAAACCGCGCAAGGCCTTCGCGCCGGTGCGGGTCGCGGTGACCGGGTCGCACATCAGCCCGCCGCTCTACGAGTCGATGGAGCTGCTGGGCCGGGGCGTCACGCTGGACCGGCTGCGGGCCGGCCGGGAGTGGACCACAACGGCGTAATTAGCCCGAAAACGGGCCTCTGACCAGGCGATTTGTAGTTTACCGGGAGTGGTGCGGTACTCTTCTTCTCGTTCGGAACACGGCCTCACAGTCACCCAGACGGTGGGGTCGAGAGTTCTGGTCATTGGGGTATGGTGTAATTGGCAACACAGCTGATTCTGGTTCAGCCATTCTAGGTTCGAGTCCTGGTACCCCAGCTGGAGAATGTTGTTCGTCTCTCGGTTCGCGACCGAAAGTTGTTCAGCAACCGGCGATTTGGTCGCCGGGCTTCGGTCAGCTAAGCTAACCGAGCTCCTCCCGATCACCAGATTGAACCTCTGGAGATCACACGGATGATCCACACGGAAACGTGGGAGATCAGTCCTGGCCCCGTCGTCTAGCGGCCTAGGACGCCGCCCTCTCAAGGCGGTAGCGCGGGTTCGAATCCCGTCGGGGCTACACAAGATGGAAGGCCCGTGCTCGCGAAGAGCGCGGGCCTTTTCTTGTTCCGCATATCTTGTGGGGGCGAAGCCCCCACGCCCCACCCGGAGGGGCGGAGCCCCCCGGACCCCCGATGGTGCGGGGTGCGTCACAATGTCAGGTTCGGGTCCGGTTTGGTTTCATCGTGGGCGATGGATGTCGGGTCACCTATATGGGTGGGCTTGGGTTTGGTTTCGAGGTTTTGTGTATAAAAGGCCCTCCCGGCTTGTTGCTGGGAGGGCCTTTTGGTGGTTGCGGGGTTGTTTTTTAGCCGCTCTTGCGGCGGAATTCGCGCTTGTGGCTGGCGTTGCTGTGGGCGCCGGTGGCCTTGGAGTGGCCGTCCAGGTGGGCGCTGGACTTGGCTTGCTGGGTCTTCTTGCGTTCCAGGGCCTCGCGGAACTTGCGCTTCACCTCTTCGGCGCTGCTGGCTGAACTATCCGAATCCGTCATCGCCTGCTCCTCGTCGTCGCGGCCGGAGGCCGCCGCGCCGCGGCGATGCTCCGGCCCATCCATGTCGAACTACATGACGCTAACGTGCGCGGTGGGCCGTGTCATTCCGCTTTCAGTCCAGCGGGTCGGCGGTGGTGCCGCCGACGGGCAGGGCGGGGAGGCCGAGCTTGCGGTGGTCCCAGGAGCGGACGCGGTCGGGGACGACGCGCACGGCGACGCGCTTGTGCAGCATCTGCTCGACGAAGGGGCGCATTTCCTCGCTGTAGGGGCCGGTGTAGCGCTCCCAGACGCTCACGCCGACGGCGAACAGCTTGTCCGCGTCGTCGATGATCTCGGCGGTGCCCTCGAACGAGACGCCGCGCAACTGGTCGTAGGTGTCGCCGGCCTCGATCATCACGGTGACTCGGGGATCGCGGCGCAGGTTCACCGCCTTCTGCGACTTGGCCTTGGTCTCGAACCAGATCTCGCCGTCGATCAGGGCGTACCACATGGCGGTGAGGTGGGGTGCGCCCTGCGCGCCGAGGGTGGCCAGGGTCGCCACCCGGCTGCGCCGCAGGAACTCGGTGATCTCGGTCTCGGACATGACGATGGCTGCCCGCTGATTGACTCCCATTCGCCCACTCTAAGGCCGCCGACCTAGAACGCGTTACAGACGTTTGTGCAAGGCTTCCGCGGCGGCGACGAGATCGGCGGCCCAGCGGGCGCCGGGGCGGCGGCCCATGCGGTCGATGGGTCCGGATACCGAGACGGCCGCGATGATGGTGCCGCCGCCGTCGCGCACGGGCGCGGACACGCTCGCCACACCGGCGGCGCGTTCGGCCGCGCTCTGGGCCCAGCCGCGCTTGCGGACCTCGGCCAGGGCCCGCTCGCCGAAGACGGCGTCGGCCAGGACGGTGCGCTGCAACTCCGGGTCGGCCCAGGCGAGCAACACTTTGGCGGCGGACCCGGCGGTGAGCGGTAGCCGGGCGCCGACGGGCACGGTGTCGCGCAGGCCGACGGGCGGCTCCATGGAGGCGATGCAGACCCGGGAGTGGCCGTCGCGCACGTAGATCTGCACGCTCTCGCCGGTGATCTCGCGCAGCCGCGGCAGAATGGCCGACGCTGCCTCCTGGAGCGGATCGGAGGCGCCCGCGGCGAGCTCGGCCAGGGCCGGGCCCGGACGCCAGAGGCCGTTGCTGTCACGGGCCAGCAAACGGTGCACCTCCAGCCCGACCGCCAGCCGGTGCGCGGTGGCCCGGGGCAGGCCGGTGCGGGTGCAGAGCTCGTTGAGACCACAGGGGTGCTCGGCGACGGCGTAGAGCACCGCCACTGCTTTGTCGAGAACGCCGATACCGCTATGCTGTCTCATAGAACGATATTAGCGTCTCGGATGTTGAGATGGTCAACCCTGGGGTGATCACGGACTCCGGTGTCGCGGCTATGCAAACTCTCGGCGGCCGCCGTTCGCGTACTCAGCCCTGGAACGCGGGCGGGCCGGTCGCTCGTCGGAAAGGTGATCGAACATGGCCGACCGCCCACGCACACTGGCCGAAAAGGTGTGGGAACAGCACGTCGTCGCCCGCGGAGAAGGCGAAGGCGCCGCGCGGGAACCCGATCTGATCTATATCGACCTGCATCTGGTGCACGAGGTGACCAGCCCCCAGGCCTTCGACGGCCTGCGCGCCGCCGGCCGCCCGGTGCGCCGCCCCGATCTCACCATCGCCACCGAGGACCACAACGTCCCCACCGTGGATATCGATAAGCCGATCTCGGATCCGATTTCGCGCACCCAGGTGGAAACGCTGCGCCGCAATTGCGCGGAATTCGGCGTGCGGCTGCACCCGATGGGCGATCTCGATCAGGGCATCGTGCACGTGGTCGGCCCGCAGCTGGGCCTGACCCAGCCGGGCATGACGGTGGTCTGCGGCGACAGCCACACCTCCACCCACGGCGCGTTCGGCGCGCTGGCCATGGGTATCGGCACCTCCGAGGTGGAGCACGTGCTGGCCACCCAGACCCTGTCGCTGCGCCCGTTCAAGACCATGGCCATCACCGTGGACGGCGCGCTGGCGCCCGGAGTCACCAGCAAGGACCTGATTCTCGCCGTCATCGCCGAAATCGGCACCGGCGGCGGCCAGGGCTACGTCCTGGAGTACCGGGGCGAGGCCATCCGGGCCCTGTCGATGGAAGCCCGAATGACGATCTGCAACATGTCGATCGAGGCGGGCGCGCGGGCCGGCATGATCGCGCCCGACGAAATCACCTATGAATTCCTGAAGGGTCGCCCGCACGCGCCCCAGGGCGATGACTGGGATGCCGCTGTGACCGCCTGGAAGGCGCTCGCGACCGACGAGGGCGCCGTTTTCGATCGTGAAGTCCACATCGACGGCAGCGCGCTGACCCCGTTCGTCACCTGGGGCACCAACCCGGGTCAGGGTGCGCCGCTGGGCACTACGGTGCCGAATCCGGCCGATATCGCCGACGAGACGGCGCGCGACGCCGCGGAGAAGGCGCTGCGGTACATGGATTTGACCCCCGGGATGCCGCTGCGCGAGGTCTCGGTGGACACCGTATTCGTGGGTTCCTGCACCAACGGCCGCATCGAGGATTTGCGCGCGGTGGCCGGTATTTTGGAGGGCCGCAAGGTCGCCGACGGGGTCCGAATGCTGGTCGTACCGGGGTCCATGCGGGTCCGGGCGCAGGCGGAAAAAGAAGGACTCGGCGAGATTTTCACCGCCGCGGGCGCCGAATGGCGCCAGGCCGGCTGCTCGATGTGCCTGGGAATGAACCCCGATCAGCTGGATCCGGGGCAGCGCTGTGCTTCCACCTCCAACCGCAACTTCGAGGGCAGGCAGGGCAAAGGCGGCCGTACGCACCTGGTTTCCCCGCTCGTAGCGGCCGCGACGGCGGTCCGTGGAACGCTCTCCTCGCCTGCCGATCTGGACTGAGCCCTGCCTAATCTGCGGCGCTCGCAAGGCCCTACATGGTTACGCGTTGCTGCCTCCTCCGGGCCCTGAGCTCGCGCCGCGCGCGAAACCCTACTCAATCAGGAGAATCTCAATGGAAGCCTTCACCGTCCACCAGGGCGTCGGGGTGCCGCTGCGCCGGTCCAACGTCGACACCGACCAGATCATCCCGGCCGTCTACCTGAAGCGGGTGACTCGCACCGGATTCGAGGACGGGCTGTTCGCGGCCTGGCGATCGGATCCGGACTTCATTCTCAACACTGAGCCTTACAAACACGGCAGTGTGCTGGTCGCCGGTCCGGATTTCGGCACCGGTTCCTCACGTGAGCACGCCGTGTGGGCGCTGTCGGACTACGGCTTTCGGGTCGTGATCTCGTCCCGGTTCGCCGACATCTTCCGGGGTAATGCGGGTAAGGGCGGCCTGCTGGCCGCGCAGATGTCACAGAATGATGTCGAAATGCTCTGGAAGTTGATCGAGGAACAGCCCGGCCTCGAATTGGTAGTAGACCTCCGAACACGCACCGTGACCGCTGGAACGGTCGTGTTGCCGTTCGATATTGATGACTACACGCGGTGGCGTCTGCTGGAAGGATTGGACGACATCGGGCTGACGCTACGGCGTAGCGAGGTCATCACCGAGTTCGAAAAGGCAAGGCCGGCTTGGAAGCCCACCACGCTCCCGGCACGTATTTCGCAGGCGTAATCACACCGGACAGATAGCTGGGTACCACGGGAGAGGGTAGCTAGACGTGTGCTAAACCACGATGAATTTTGGCGTGGCACATAGACTCTTGCCCAATGTGGGTTTACCGTGGTACCTAGTCGGTCCGACGACGGGCCATTAGTCTGCGGAGGATTCAATGAACAAGGCGGAACTGATCGACGTTCTGACCGAAAAGTTGGGTACGGACAGGCGCACGGCTACCGCGGCAGTCGAGCATGTTGTCGACACCATCGTTCGCGCGGTTCACAAAGGCCAGAGCGTCACCATCACCGGTTTCGGTGTCTTCGAACAGCGCAAGCGTGCGGCCCGTGTGGCCCGGAACCCGCGCACCGGTGAAACCGTCAAGGTGAAGCCGACTTCGGTGCCCGCGTTCCGCCCCGGCGCCCAGTTCAAGGCGGTCATCGCGGGTAAGCAGAAGCTGGCCGCGAGCGGCCCGGCGGTCAAGCGCGGCGTGAATGCGCCTGTGGCGGCGAAGAAGGCGGCCAAGAAGACGGCGGCCAAGAAGACCACCGCCAAGAAGACCACCGGTCCGGCCAAGAAGACGGTCGCCAAGAAGGCTCCGGCCAAGAAGACGGTCGCCAAGAAGGCTCCCGCCACCAAGACCGCTGCCAAGAAGGCTCCGGCCAAGAAGACGGTCGCCAAGAAGACCGTCGTCAAGAAGGCGGCCCCGGCCAAGAAGGCGGTCGCCAAGAAGACGGTTGCCAAGAAGACCGCTGCCAAGAAGGCGCCCGCGAAGAAGACCGCTGCCAAGAAGGTCACCGCGCGTCGCTCTCGCTAACAGCGGCAGGCAATACCGTTCGAACATATGCGGAGTGGTTTAGGCTGCGCCGCTAGGGAATTCGCTGCCATGGCAGTCGAATCTCCCGTTGCACGGCCCAAAAGCGGCCCCGAGGTCCAACCTCGGGGCCGCTTTCATTTCGTAAGTTTGGAACCGAATCAGCTTGCGGCGTCGGACTTCACGACGCCGGTCGAGAGCGACCGGTCCATATGATCGGCGGCCACCATCTTCCCGTCGACGAAGGAGAGCACCCAGGCGCTGCCCTTGCGATTGCGCGCGGGCGGCAGTGTGAGGCCGTCCCGCTCGGCCCACCAGCTCAGCAGGTCCGGAATCACCTTGCCCTGACTGCACACAACGCGCACCGCGGAATCTGAAACGAGACCGACCATCCGTTTCCGCGCGGCGTCCGGGTCTGCGGCATAACCGGTTTCGGACAGCAGGGGTTCCAGAGTTATTGGTACGCCCAGTTTCTCGGCCAGCGGCTGCACAGTCTGTACACATCGGGCCGGATCGGCGGAGAACACCTCGGATGCGCCGAACGCCAACAGGTTCGGCACCAGGCCCTGCGCCTGGCTCGCACCGGCCCGCTCCAGCGGGCGTTCCTCGTCCGGTCCGTCGAAACGATCCCGCCGACCGGCCTTCGCGTGCCGCACCAGCAGCAGCGTGCTGGTGCGGGCCGGCAGCCGGATGAACGAGCGCAGCACCTGCCGGTCCATCGGATAGGACAGCTGATCCTGCACCTTGTCCAGCGCGTACCAACTCAGCTGGTCCACTTCGGAATTGGCGCTGAAGGCGCCGCCCGCGACCTCGGCGGCCCAGTAGTCCACCCGCTTGAGCTTGCGATGACCGGGAATCGGATAGGTGACGTGCCCGAGGTACCGGCCCAGCCGGCAGTCCAGGCCCGTCTCCTCGCCGACCTCGCGCACCGCCGCGATCACCGGGGTCTCACCCGGATCGAGCTTGCCCTTGGGCAGCGACCAGTCCATGTACTTCGGGCGGTGCACCACGGCGATCTCCACCGCCCCGGCCTTCGACCGCCGCCACAGCACCGCGCCCGCGGCGTGAATATTGGCGTGTACTCGAGGATCCCAGAACGGTGTGCCGTCGTCTTCGTATCCGGTCGAACCTTTCACGGCTGATCAGGTCTCCGCAATCGCATCAGGAACTCTTGGTGGTCACGTACTTCGACGCCGTCGGTCCCGCTGCCCTCGGGCCAGGCCTGCCAACCGCCGTCGGACTGGAGTACCCAGCACCGGGTCGCGGGATGCAGGGCCGAGTCGAACACCTCACCGAGCTGTTCACACAGCCGGGGGTCCTTGACCTGCGCCATGACCTCCACCCGGCGGTCGAGGTTGCGGTGCATCATGTCGGCGCTGCCGATCCAGTACTGGTCCTGGGCCTGGAAGTGCATGACCCGCGAGTGCTCCAGGAAGCGGCCGAGAATCGAGCGCACCTCGATGTTGTCGCTCATGCCGGGCACGCCGGGGCGCAGGCCGCAGATGCCGCGTACCACGATCTGCACCGGCACGCCGGCCTGGGAGGCGCGGTAGAGCGCGTCGATCACCTGCTCGTCGACGATCGCGTTGGCCTTCATGCGGATTCGCGCGGTCGCTCCCTGCCGCGCCAATTCGGTCTCATGTTCGATTCGTTCGATGATGCCCTGGCGGACACCCTGGGGTGCGACGAGCAGATTGCGGTAGTTCGCCTTCCGCGAGTAACCCGTCAGCGAATTGAACAGGTCGGTCAGGTCGGCGCCGATTTCCGGTGCGGCGGTGAGCAATCCGACGTCCTCGTAGAGCCGGGCCGTCTTCGGGTTGTAGTTGCCGGTGCCGATGTGGCAATAGCGGCGGATGGTCGCGCCCTCGCGCCGGACCACCAGGCAGGTCTTGCAGTGCGTCTTCAGGCCGATCAGGCCGTAGACCACGTGCACGCCCGCCTGCTCCAGCTGGCGCGCCCATTTGATGTTGGCCTGCTCGTCGAAGCGGGCCTTGATCTCGACCAGCGCCACCACCTGCTTGCCGGCCTCGGCGGCGTCGATGAGCGCGTTGACGATGGGGGAGTCACCGGAGGTGCGGTACAGCGTCTGCTTGATGGCCAGCACCTGCGGGTCCGCCGCGGCCTGCTCGATGAAGCGCTGCACGCTGGTGGAGAAGGAATCGTAGGGGTGATGCACCAGCACGTCGCCCTCGCGCAGGGCCGCGAACACGTTGCGCGGGGTCTCGCGTTCGCCGAAGGCGGGCGGGGTGGCCGGAACGTAGGGGAAATCCTTGAGATTGGGCCGGTCGACGCTGTACACCTGCCAGAGGCAGGAGAGGTCGAGCAGGCCGGGCACCTGGATGACATCGCCCGGGTCGACGTCGAGTTCGCGGAGCAGCAGATCGAGCATGTGCTCGGTCATGTCGTCGGAAACCTCTAGTCGGACCGGGGATCCGAAGCGCCGCCGGGCCAGTTCGCGCTCCAGCGCCTGCAGCAGGTCCTCGTCGCGGTCCTCGTCGACCTCGAAGTCGGCGTTGCGGGTGATCCGGAACGAATGGTGTTCCACCACTTCCATTCCGGGGAACAGCAGCTCCAGGTGGGCGGCGATGAGCGCCTCCATCGGCAGGAAAGCCGCGATGGGGGAGCCGGATTCGGTGCGCCGCACGCGGACGAAGCGGTCCACGTTGTCGGGGACCTTGACGCGGGCGAAGTGCTCGCCGCCGGTCGCCGAATCCTTCACCGTGACGGCCAGATTCAGGCTCAGGCCGCTGATGTAGGGGAACGGGTGCGCCGGATCCACCGCCAGCGGGGTGAGCACCGGGAAGACCTGGTCGTGGAAATACCCGGACAGGCGGCGGCGCTCGTCGTCGTCGAGATCGGACCAGTCGATGATCGCGATGCCCTCGCCGGTCAGGGCGGGCAGCACCGAGTTCATGAAGACCCGGGCGTGCCGGTCGGCGATCTCCTGGGCCCGGGACGCGATCAGCTCCAGCTGCTCGCTGGGCGAGCGGCCGTCGGCCGACCGCACCGTCAGGCCGGTCTCAGCCCGGCGTTTGAGGCCCGCGACGCGCACCATGTAGAACTCGTCCAGGTTGGAGGCGAAGATCGCGAGAAACTTCGCGCGCTCCAGCAAGGGCAGCGAGGCGTCTTCGGCCAGGGCCAGCACCCTGGCGTTGAAGTCCAGCCAGCTGAGTTCACGGTTGAGGTAGCGATCACGGGGCAACCGCCGCGCCTCGGGGTCGGCCGACAGCGGCGTCACGGCCGGCGGCGGCGTCGGCAGCAACGCCTGCTTGACGATATCCGTATCACTCACGCCCACGATCATCCCTCACATCGGCCGCTGTGTGCAGGTCGACACCCGCCAATGCAGCGCGTCTCACGCTGGTCGGCGATCAACTAGCACACGTTGCGAACGGCTTCGTGAACCTCGGTGGACCAGCCGATTTCGCGCAGGAGGCGACGAGTGGCCGGGCCGGGCCCCAGCGCGACGGCGGCGTCCAGGTCCGCCGCGGTGTCGACATCCAGACGTAGCCCTGGCCAGTCACCGGCCAGATCGACCGCGCCGGCGGCGCGATGGGCGCGGGCCGAATCCGGCCCGAAACGCGGCTCCAGGGCCAGGGTGCCGTCGCCGGCGAACAGGGCGGCCGTGCCGGTGCCCGCGTGATCGACGATGACCGAACGCTTCCCGGCGGGCGCGACGGTCAGCATGTGGGCGAGTTCGGACGGGCGCAACGCGGGCAGATCGGCCTGCAGGGCCAGGAGTTCGACGGGGCCGTGCCGCTCGCGCAGCGCGGCGGCGGCCGCGCCGAGCGCGCCGTTGAGATCCGGGGCGGCCGCGGGCTCGGGATGATCTTCCGCGCCGAGCGAGCGCGCCAGCTCCGCGACCGCCCGATCCGGGGTGACGACGGTGACCGATCCGATCCGCGGCACCGCCAGCGCGGCGGTGACGGTGTCGGCGAGCATGGCCAGCACCAGCCGCGCCCGCTGCTCGGGGCGCAGACGGTCGGCCAGGCGGCTCTTGGCCAGATCGAGGTTCTTCACGGCGATCACGGCGTGCACGGAGTGCGGACGCATGAGCCCAATCCTTCCATGCCGTCCCTCGTGGCATATTGGGCAGATGACAAGGGCGGCAGTAATGGGTGCGGGTTCGTGGGGGACCGCGTTCGCGAAGGTATTGGCAGACGCGGGCACGGACGTGACGATCTGGGCGCGCCGGCCCGAGGTCGCGCAGGAACTGGCCAGCACGCACCGCAATCCGTCCTATCTGTCCGGCGTGCAGCTGCCCCCGGTCTCGGCGACCGCCGATCACGAGGCGGCGCTGGACAGCGCGGAGATCGTGGTACTGGCGGTCCCGTCTCAGACCCTGCGGGCAAATCTCGAGAAGTGGAACGGTGCACTGGAGCGCGCGGTCGCCGGGCAGGACGCCACACTGCTGAGCCTGGCCAAGGGCATCGAGACCGGCACCCTGCTGCGCATGAGTCAGGTGATCGAGGAGGTCACCGGCAGCGATCCGAGCCGGATCGCGGTGCTCTCGGGCCCGAACCTGGCCGGGGAGATCGCGGCCGGACAGCCCGCGGCGGCGGTGGTCGCCTGCTCCGACGCCGAACGCGCCGCCGCGGTTCAGCACGCCTGCGCGACGGGGTACTTCCGGCCCTACACCAACACCGATGTCATCGGCGCGGAACTGGGCGGGGCCTGCAAGAACGTCATCGCGATCGCCACCGGGATCGCCTCGGGCATGGGCCTGGGCTACAACACGCGGGCTAGCCTGATCACCCGCGGTCTCGCCGAGATCATGCGCCTGGGCGTCGCGGCCGGCGCCGACCCGGTCACGCTGGCCGGCCTGGCGGGCGTGGGCGACCTGGTCGCCACCTGCACGTCCGCGGATTCGCGCAACTACTCCTTCGGATACGTACTGGGCCAGGGCAAGTCGATGGAGGCCGCCCAGGAAGCTACCCATGGCCAGGTCGCCGAGGGTGTGAAGTCCTGCACATCGGTGCGGGCACTGGCCGAGGTGCACCAAGTGGAGATGCCGTTGACGAATGCCGTGCACCAGGTATGTCATGCGGGTGTGTCGGTGGCCGAGGCGGTCGGGAATCTGCTGGGCAGGCAGATCAAACCGGAGCGCTGAGGGCCGCCCACCAGGCGTAGCGGCGGCTCGGAACGGGTACGGTTCCAGCCATGACGAAGCGGATCAGGGTGGCTGTGGTCTTCGGCGGGCGCAGCGACGAGCACGCCGTGTCGTGCCGATCGGCCGGCAGTGTGCTGCGCAATCTGGATCCGGAGAAGTACGAGCCGGTGCCGATCGGCATCACGCGCGAAGGCAGCTGGGTGCTGGGCGGTTCCGAGGTCGCCGCGATGGGGCTGCCGGACGCGAGCGGCAAGACCGCGCTGCCCTCGGTGGACGCCGCCGGCGCCGCGCTCACCCTGACCACCGATCCGAACCGGGCCGGTCAGCTCGTCGCCCTCGACGACGCGCCGATCGCCGAACTCGGTGCGGTGGACGTCGTTTTCCCGATCCTGCACGGCCCGTTCGGCGAGGACGGCACCCTGCAGGGCATGCTCGAACTGGCGGGCGTGCCCTACGTGGGTCCCGGCGTGCTGGCCAGTGCCGCGGGCATGGACAAGGAATTCACCAAGAAGCTGTTCGCCGCCGAGGGGCTGCCCATCGGGGTGCAGGTGGTGCTGCGGCCCGGCGTCAAGACGCTCAGCGACGCCGAGCGCGAGCAGCTCGGGTTGCCGGTGTTCGTCAAGCCGGCGCGTGCCGGATCCTCGATCGGCATCACCAAGGTCACCGACTGGGACGATCTGGAGGCCGCCATCGGCCTGGCCCGGGAGCACGATCCGAAGGTGATCGTCGAGGCCGGGATCGTCGGCCGCGAGGTGGAGTGCGCGGTGCTGGAATTCCCGGACGGCCGGGTCGAGGCCAGCGTGGTCGCCGAGATCCTGATGCCCGAGGCCGACGCGTCGACGCCGCAGTTCTACGACTTCGACACCAAATACATCGACGACGTCTGCGAATTCGACGTGCCCGCCAAGCTGGACGACGAGATGTCGGATCGGATCCGCGAACTCGCGGTGCGGGCGTTCCGCGCGCTGGACTGCCAGGGCCTGGCCCGCGTCGACTTCTTCGTCACCGCGGACGGCCCGGTGCTCAACGAGATCAACACCATGCCCGGGTTCACCTCGATCTCGCTGTACCCGCGCATGTGGGAGGCGACCGGAATCGGCTACACCGCGCTGATTTCCACGCTCATCGACACCGCGATCGCCCGCGGCACCGGCCTGCGCTAGTTCGGCAGCGGGCCCGGATCGATCGGCCGTTCGGGCAGTTTCGCCTCGATCGCGTCGGAGACCGCCTGCAGCGGCGTCGGCCCGGACCCGTCCGGGACGGTCAGCGCCACATAGGTTTCCCGGTCGACGGCGAACCAGGTGCTCTTCTTCGCGGTCTCGTCACGCGCCTCGAACCACTGCACGCCGTTGACGATCTGCAGTCCGGAGGCGCGGTTGAAGTCCAGCGGGCGGTCCAGGCCGCAGCGCAGCACGATCGGATCGCCGCCCTCGGCGCGCTGCCAGGCGCGGGTGCCCGGCGGCTGCGGGTCGACCAGCTGGGCGTGGGTGTAGTCGCCGAGATCGGCCGGGAGCGCGGGGAGCAGTTCGGTGCAGGCGGGCCCCTCGGCGCCGGGCGCGGGGACCGGGCCGAGCACCAGCGGTTCGCGGTCCACCGGGGCGCGGCTCGCCATGAACGCGGCGACGAGCACACCGACGACGAGGACCACCGGAAGCGCGACCGCGGTGGCGATCAGCGCGGGCGGGTAGGAGTGGGCGCGACTCTCCTCGGCGGCCTCGTGTCGCAGGGCGGGATCCGTGGCCCGGCTGTTCGGTTCCTGCTCCGTCGCGTCGCCGGAATCGGCGGCTTGATCGCCCGCTCCCTCCGGCGCGGTGGCCTGATCGCCCGGGGTCGGCAGTGGCGCAGCATCGGGAGTCCGGTCGCCTGACGTCTGCTCCGCCGCGTCGCTGGTCCGTGCTGTCGGAGTTCCCGGCTTCGGCTGTGCCGTATCGCCGGATTCCGCCCCCTGGTCGTCCGGCTCCTGCGCCGCCATGTGTGCCGGTCCTTCCCTGCTCGGTAGTGTCGATCGCCCTGGACAATGTACCGTCGTCCCGATTTCACCCAGTACGACGCCGGAAGGGGCGCGACATCAGCGACAGCAGCGAAGTGGCGGATCCGACCGAGCCGCTGGGCCGGGTGCGCCCGCAGACGGTGCGCGACCTCGGCGAGTTCGCGCTCATCGAGCGCATCAACGCCGGGCGGGTGCAGGCGCCGGCGGTGCACCTGGGTCCCGGCGACGACGCGGCCGTGGTGGCCGCGCCGGACGGCCGTTTCGTCGTCAGCACCGACATGCTCGTCGAGGGACGGCATTTCCGGCTGGACTGGTCCAGCCCGCACGACATCGGCCGCAAGGCGATCGCGCAGAACGCCGCCGACGTGGTGGCGATGGGGGCGAAGCCGACCGCGTTCGTGGTGGCGCTGGGCTGTCCCGCCGATACGCCGGTCGAGGTGATCGACGGTCTCACCGAGGGCATGTGGAGCGAAGCGGGCCGCGCGGGCGGCTCCATCGCGGGCGGTGACCTGGTACGCAGTCCACGCCTGGTGATCTCGGTGACGGCCTTCGGTGACCTGCGCGGTCAGCCCGCGGTCACCCGATCAGGGGCGCGCGTGGGCGATGTGATCGCGGTGGCGGGCCGGCTCGGCTGGTCCGGCGCGGGCCTGGCGATCCTGGCCTCCGGCGCGGATCGCGAGGCGGCGCCGGAACTCGTTGCGGCCCATCGATCCCCGCGCCCGCCCTACGGCGTCGTACTGGACGAGCCGTCCCGGCCCAACGCCCTGACCGATGTCTCCGACGGTCTGCTCGCCGATCTCGGCCACCTCGCCGACGCCTCCGGCGTGGCCATCGATCTGGACTCGGCCGCGCTGTGGGATCCCGCGCTGGAGGCGCTGGCCGAACGGCTCGCGGTCGAGGTCGCGCTGGATGTCGAAGCGGCGCAATGGGTTCTGGCCGGCGGGGAGGATCACGCGTTCGTCGCGGCCTGGTCGCCGGATTCCGAATTGCCGCTGGGCTGGCGGCGGATCGGCCGGGTACTCGCGGGTAACGGTGTCACCGTGGACGGCCTGCCGCAGTCCGGCGACGGCGGCTGGGAATCGTTCCGCGCGGCGGACTCCGAGCACCGCTAGGGCCGGTTGGACTTCGGTCGGCCGCGCCGATTAGGTTGTGCGGTCATGGGCGCGAAACCATTGGCGGAAATCATGGATCCGGGCTGGGCGCAGGCGCTGGAGCCGGTCGCGGAACAGATCCGGGCCATGGGGGAGTTCTTACGAACCGAGAACGCCGACGGCCACGGCTACCTGCCCGCCGGGGAAAACGTTCTGCGCGCCTTCCAGCGGCCCTTCGCCGACGTGCGCGTGCTGATCGTCGGCCAGGACCCGTACCCGACCCCGGGTCACGCGATGGGCTTGAGTTTCTCGGTGGCGCCGGACGTTTCGCCGATCCCGCGCAGCCTGTCCAACATCTTCGCCGAACTGGCCAAGGACCTCGGCCACCCGGCGCCGTCCTGCGGCGACCTGAGCCCCTGGTCGGATCAGGGCGTGCTGCTGCTGAACAGAGTGCTGACGGTGCGTCCCGGCGCGCCCGCCTCGCACCGCGGCAAGGGCTGGGAAGCCGTGACCGAGCAGGCCATTCGCGCGCTCGTCGCGCGCGATGAGCCGCTCGTGGCTATTCTCTGGGGCCGGGACGCTTCGACTCTGAAGCCGACCCTGACCGCGGCCGAGGTGCCGTTCATCGAGTCCGCGCACCCCTCACCGCTGTCGGCCTCGCGCGGGTTCTTCGGCTCCCGGCCGTTTTCGCGGGTGAACGAACTGCTCGACGAACTGGGAGCCGAACCCGTCGACTGGCGGCTGCCCTGAACAAGGTAGATGTGGGGGGACCGCACCACCGATAACCGAATGAGGAGCTCTTTGATGCAGACCCGAACCACCCTGCGCAGCGCCACCGCCGCGTTCGCCCTGGCCGCCGCCGTGGCCGGTGGCAGCGCCGCCGCGAACGCCGAGCCGCTGAAGCTCGAGCCGGCCGCGCCCGAAACCTCGGCGCCGGTCGCGGAGGAATTCACCTCCTCCGGTTCCTCGACCATCTCCGCGTCGGTGAACGCGAAGGTCGCCTGCATCTTCCAGAACACGCTGAGCGGCTTCAAGCTCGACTGCTGAGACCGCGCCGCTGTTCGCGGCCCCGGAGGTCTCATGTCGGAGCGGCCGAAGCTCGCGCGTTCGCGCCTGCGCTTCGGCCGCTCCGTCGTGCGACGGGCCGCGAACGAGTCGGTCGTACGATTCCCTCTATGTGGGCTGATTCGGGTCTGGAGGGTGGGGCATCGCGATGGTGTGCGATGCTCGGATCGTGAGTAACGCGAACAATCTGCTGGAGCCGGGGCGGTTGCGGCTGGCCGGGGCCGGTGGGATCGAGCTGGCGGCGGATCAGTTCGGGCCTGCCGACGGGCCGCTGGTCGTCTTCCTGCACGGCGGCGGACAGACTCGGCACTCCTGGAAGCAGACCGGGGCCAAGCTCGGGGCGGCCGGAATGCGCGTGGTCACGCTGGACGCGCGCGGGCACGGCGACAGTCAGTGGGCGCCGGATCGCGATTACACCCGGGCGACGATGGTCGCCGATCTGCTGGCGGTGCTGGCGCAACTCGGCGCGACACCCGGGCACGGCGCGGTGGTCGTCGGCGCGAGCATGGGCGGCATCACCGGGCTGATCGCCACCGCGGTGCCGGACGCGCCGATTCGCGCGCTCGTGCTCGTCGACATCGTGACCCGGCCGGAGCAGGAGGGCGTTTCGCGGGTCCTGGACTTCCTCGGCAAGCACCGCGACGGCTTCGACTCGCTCGACCAGGCCGCCGACGCCGTCGCCGAGTATCTGCCGCACCGGCCGCGGCCCGAGAACACCGACGGCCTGCTGCGCAATCTGCGCGAACGCGACGGCCGCTTCTACTGGCACTGGGATCCGGACATGCTGCGCGACCGGGTCGAGGACCCGACCGCGATGATCGGCGACATGGAAGCCGCCGCGCGCCGGCTCACCATGCCGGTGCTGCTGGTGCGGGGGCTGCGCTCGGACGTGGTCAGCGCCGAGGGTGCGGCCCAGTTCCAGGAACTGGTGCCGCACGTGCGCATCGCCGAGATCGGCGGCGCCGCCCACACCGCCGCCGGCGACGACAACGACGCCTTCACCGACGCCGTCGCCCAGTTCGTCCTGGAGACCTCGGCCTGAGCCGCGCCGGTCGTCGGCCCGCCCGAAAAATGAAGTGTCAGTTGGCTTTCGTGTAATCCGGCTTGCGCTTCTCCGCGAACGCGTCGACGCCCTCGCGACCCGCCGGGGTGCTCGCGGCGGCGGCGATGGCGTCGCGCTCGGCATCGAGCTGATCACTCAGCGTGGCCGAGACCGACTGTGCCAGTAGCGTTTTCATGGTGGCATAGGTGGAGCGGGGGCCGGTGGCGAGGGTGCGGGCCAGGGCCAGTGCCTCGGTGCGCACGTCCTCGTCGGCGACCAGCCGGCTCAGCACGCCCAGCCGCACCGCGGTGTCGGCGTCGAGAACCGCGTCGGTGAGCAGGATTTCGCGGGCCCGGCCGAGCCCGACGATGCGCGGCAGGGTCCACGACATGCCGCCGTCCGGGCTCAGGCCGATGCCGGGGTAGGCGGGGCGCAGCTTGGTGGACGGCCCGCCCAGGGCGATGTCGGCGGCGCACACCAGGCTCATGCCCGCGCCCGCCGCCCAGCCCTGCACACCGACCACGACGGGCACCGGCGCCGCGTCCAGCGCGCGCACGAAATCGTGCAGGCTGGTCGCGAGGGCGTGGATGTGGGCGGAGCGGTCCTCGGCGGCAGCGAAGCCACGCACATTGCCGCCGGCGCAGAAGTTCGCGCCGGTGCCGGTCAGCAGGATCGCGCCGACCTCCGGGTCGAGCGCCTTCAGCGCGGTGGCGCCGGCGCTGATGCCGTCGAAGTCCATGGAGGTGCCGGCGGCGGCGGTGGCGATGGTGATCTGCAGGACGCCGTCGGCGATCGACACGTACTCGGCTTGCTCGGTGCTCATACCAGCACCATAACCGGCGCGAGCTCGGCGCCCGGGGCGCACCATCCGAACCTGCACGGCGGGGCTGAACTCCTCGACCTTGCGCGCACCGTCGAGGTCGAAGCCGTGCTTGCGGTAGAAGGCCCGCGCCCGGGGGTTCTCCTCGAACACCCACAGCGAGCAGGAGCGCGCCGGATCGACGGCGGCGCGCAGCAGTTCCGCCGCGAGCCCGGTGCCGTACCAGGGTGCGCGCACGTAGAGCGAGTTCAGTTCGAGCTCGGCCACGGCGGCGTCGCGGCCGGGGAGGGACCCGGCGAATCCGATCACCACCCCGTCCGCGAGCGCGACGTGGATGTGGCCCGGGTAGCGCTCGGCGTTGCGCCGCCAACGGTCGGTCAGCGGCTCCACCTGGAAGGCGTCCAGCAGGTGCGCGGGCACCAGACCCTGATACGCCTCCCGCCAGCACGCGATGTGGCACTCGGCCAGACCGCGCGTGTACTCGGCCGTCAGCGGGACGATCTGCCAGCGTGTCATGGCCGATAAATACCGCAAAATGCGATCGCTGTCACTCTCCCGAGCGCCTCCGGCTGCCCGAATTGCCTGACCTATAAGGAAATTGGTTAATGGAAGGTTACTTCCATCTGAAAGATGCACTTCTGAGATATACGGGCGCCGGAAACCGGTTGTAGTGTCCCAGCATCGCAGCGCAGCGATTCTCGATCTCCAATTTCACCGGGCGGCGAAGTGAGCAGGACCACTGCCGAAAACCCTTGCCACGGTAAGCGAAAAGTGCGAATCCGCGATCCGTCCGGTGACTCCCCGAAAGCGTCTCTTTTGATAGGTGGTCGAAATGGCCGATCTGTTGATGAATGAGTTTCACGGCGATATCCGAACCTGGTCCGCGCCGCAGTGGAGCGCGCACGACCTGATCGCCGCGAAACGCGGGCGGACGGTGTCGGTGGTGCTACCGGCCCTGAACGAGGAAGCCACCGTGGGCGAGGTCGTCCGCGCGGTGCGCCGCCTGCCCGACGGGCTGGTCGACGAGCTGATCGTGATGGACTCCGGCTCCACCGACGCCACCATGCGCGTCGCCGCCGCGGCCGGCGCGACGGTGGTCAGCCGGGAATCGGTGCTGCCCGAGCATCCACCGGTCCCCGGCAAGGGCGAGGTGCTCTGGCGCTCGCTGGCGGTGGCCTCGGGCGATCTGGTGATGTTCATGGACTCCGATCTGATCGATCCGGATCCGCAATTCGTGCCCAAATTGCTCGGGCCGCTGTTGCTCGATCAATCGCTGGTATTCAGCAAGGCCTATTACCGGCGCCCGCTGCTGGTCGGGGACACCGTCGACGAATCCGGCGGCGGGCGGGTCACCGAACTCGTGGCGCGTCCTTTGCTGGCGGCGCTGCGGCCTGGATTGCGGCACGTGGTGCAACCCCTCGGCGGTGAATACGCCGCCACCCGTGCCGCGCTCGAAAGGCTTTCCTTCGCACCGCATTACGGCGTCGAAATCGGCCTGTTGATCGATGTGTACGACACCTACGGCGCGGGCGCCATCGGACAGGTGGATCTCGGTGTGCGCAAACACCGCAACCGGCCACTGCACGAATTGGGCGTGATGAGCCGCCAGATCATGGCGACCGCGCTGGAACGCTGCGGGCTGCCCGATTCGGGGGCGGGCATCGTCCAATTTCCCCTCGGCGCCGACGGTTTCGCGCCACGCGAGGCCGGCCTGCACACCCAGCATCGGCCGCCGATGCGTTCCCTGCTACCCCTCGCGTCCTGAACGACATCACGACAAGGAAGGAGGACCACCCCATGATGCAGAGCGGGCTCATCGACGACTGGCGGCCCCGAGGCGGCCGATTGACGATCATCCGACCCACCGAATCCGCCCGCGCGGCCGCGTTCCGCGCCGGCGCCGACGCCACGCCGCCCTCGTTCCAGCAGGACGCCTACCTGGACATGGCGCGCAAGGCCAAGCTGACGGGCCGTCGATTCGATCGGCTGATCCTGTGCGCGTTCACCCTCGACGGCACCCCCGACATCGCGGCGCTGGTCCGGGCCGTGACCACGGTGGTGCGCCGGCACGACGCCTTCCACAGCTGGTTCGAGATCGACGGGGCCGCGCGGCCGCAGCGGCGGGTGCTGGACCCGGCGGACATCGAGCTGACCGCCGATTCCTGGGGCGAGATCGACGGCCTGCTGATCAGCCGGATCGTGCAGCGGGTCACCCCCGGCCCGGCCAGCTGGGACTGCTTCAGCTTCGGCGTCATCGATCACGGCGGGTCGTTCACCGTGGTGGTGGCCTGCGATCACCTCAATACCGACGCGGTGTCGGGCTGCATCATCAGCGCCGAGGTCGTCCAGCACTACTTCGACCCCACCGCGGCGACGCGGCTGGCGGAGACGCCGGTGGGCAGCTATCGGGAGTACTGCGCCCGCGAACGCGCGCAGGCCGCCCAGCTCGAGGCGCGCTCGCCGCAGATCACCCAGTGGGCCGACCGCATCCTGGCCAACGGCGGCAAGCTGCCCAGTTTCCCGCTGCCGCTTCAGGAATCGGCGGGTCAGGTGACTACGGCGGCCTCGGATCGGCGGGTGCTGCTGGCGGGCCCGCTCGCCGCGGCGTTCGAGGACGAATGCGCCCGGGCCGGAGTGCGGCTGGTGGCAGGCGTTTTCGCCGCCGCGGCCTACGCCGACTACCGATTGTCCGGTCGCACCAGGTATTTCAACCTGTCGCCGAAGAGCACCCGGGTCGGCCCGGCCGAGCAGCGCACGGTGGGGTGGTACGCCAGCCTCATCCCGGTGGCGTTCGAGTTCGACCCCGCCGAGGGCTTCGCCGTGACCGCCCAGCGGGCCGAAGCCGCGTTCGCCGCCGGGAAAGAGCTGTCGAACGTCTCGCTGCACCGGGTGGTGGAACTGCTCGAGGCCCGGGAGGGGTTCCATGTCCGGCGCGGCTGGGTCGCGCCCATGCTCTCGTTCCTGGACATGCGGAAACTGCCCGGCGCGGAACTGTTCTCGGCGCTCGACTTCTCCTTCTTCGGCAGTCGCGGCACCTCCGAGGAGGTGTACACCTGGGTGCAGCGCACCGACGACATGATCTGGGCCGCCTCGCTCTTCCCGGACACCACACCTGCCGGGGCCGCGATGGCGCGCTACAGCGACGCGCTGACCAGCGTCATGGAAGAGGTGGCGCACGCCGCTACGGGCGCGCTCACCCGGGATGTGGCCTGAGTTGACCGCCCTCGACGTGCGCCTCGAAACCCCGCGTCCCACCCGGAATGTCACCGTGTGGGCCGGGGTGGCGGCGGTCTTCGTCGCCGTCTTCATGCAGATGGTCGATGCGACGATCGTCACGGTCGCGATCCCGGACATCGTCCGGGATCTGGGCGCGAGTTCGGCCGAGTCGTCGCTGATGCTCACCGGGTACACCGTCGCGCTCGCGTGCGCCCTGCTGCCGAGCGCCCGGCTCGGAATGCGCTGGGGGCGTGGCGGTTTCTTCACCGTCGCGCTGGCCGTGTTCGTCGGGGCGTCGGTGCTGTGCGGGCTGGCGCCGACACCGGTGGCGCTGATCGCCGCGCGGGTGCTGCAGGGGGCCGCGGCCGGGGCGGTCTCGGCGCAGCCGATCGCGATCATCAGCGCGCGCTTCACCGACCCCCGCCGGCGCGACCTCGCCTTCGCGCTGTACGGCGCGACGGCGGGGACCGCGGCGATGCTGGGCCCGCTGATCGGTGGCGTGCTGCTGGGCGCGAATCCCCTGGAGCTGTCCTGGCGTTCGATCTTCCTGGTGAACCTGATACCGGGCGCGGTGGCGCTGGCACTGGCCGTGCGGCACCTGCGCGGCTCGGTGCGCCGCGAGCGGTGCGCGCTGGACGGGACGGGCGCGGTGCTGGCCACGGCCGGGCTGTTCCTGCTCATCTACGGGCTCTCGATCGGCCGGGAGCACCGCTGGGCGGCGCCGATTCCGGCGATGCTCGCGGGCGCGTTGCTGATCCTGGTGGTCTTCGCCCTGCACGAGCGCCGGCTGGCCGCGCGGGGCGGCATGCCGCTGCTCGATCCCGGATTGTTCGCCGCACCACGGTTTCTCGGCTGGATCCTGGCCTGCCTGGTGGTGTATGGGGTGTTCGGCGCGTACCTGTTCACCATGTCGGTGTCGCTGCAGTTCGGGCTGGGCTACAGCGCCCTGCGGACGGGTCTGGCGACGCTGCCGTTCTCGGCGGGCGCGGTGCTCGGCGCGCTGGCCGCGCCGCGCCTGGCCGAGCGATTCGGCAATCGGCTCGTCGGACTCGGCTGCGCGCTGTTCGCGGTGCTGCTGCTCGGCTGGCTGGGCGCGCTACAGCCGGCGCCGGCCGCGCTGTCCTGGCCGGTGCTCTGGGTTCCGCTGATCCTGGGCGGCGTCGGGGTGGGCGCGGCGGCGGCGCGATTGCAGATCGCGGTCGTCGACGCGGTTCCGCCGCGCGCCATCGACTCGGCCTCGGGCTTGGTGCCGACCGCGCAGCAGGTCGGGAACTCGCTGGGCGTGGCGCTGATCGGCATCCTGTTCTTCCATGCCGTCGCGGTCGCCGCCCCGGCGGCCGTGGACCGCGAGCACGCGCGGGTGCGGCAGGAGGTCGCGGCGGTGACGCCCTTCGCGCCGAAGATCGCCGACGAATTCGGCCGGTGCGCGACCCTGCAACTGCAATCACCGACGCCGGAGCGCACACCCGCGGGGTGCGACCGTTCGGCGCATCCCGGGGCCAACGGTCTGGCTCAGCAGGTGACCCCGGTCGTGGAATCGGCGGCGCGCGGTCTCGCGGGTACGGTCTTCGTCTCCGCCTTCCGGGTGACGGTGGCGGTGCTGTTCCTGCTCGTCGCTTCGACCAGCGTGGCGCTTCTGGTCCGGCGGCGCGGCCGCTGAAGACAGCGAAAAGGGCGAGTGCTCCGGGGAGCGCTCGCCCTTTTCAGGTCTCGGTACGCCTCAGCGCGTGACCTTGCCGGCCTTCAGGCAGGAGGTGCACACGTTCATGCGGCGGGTGTTGCCCGGGGCAACCTGGGCGCGCACGGTCTGGATGTTCGGGTTCCAGCGACGGTTGGTACGCCGGTGCGAGTGCGAGACCGACTTCCCGAAGCCGGGGCCCTTGGCGCAGACGTCGCAGACGGCAGCCATAGTCGCGAACTCCTTCATGTCTAGTGGGGGACCGCTGCGAGCACCGCAGCATGTCCGGAAACAATGTCGTTATGCCTTGTCGGCTGACGCCGACCAGCGCGAACCGGCCAGGGCCGCGCGAGGCAACCCTGCAAGGGTAGCTGGCACGGCCCGGATCCACCAAACCGATGGTCCGGGGAGGTGGGCCGAAACGGCCGATATGCGGCCTCCATCGTAACCGGCGCCGATTCCCGTCCCGCCGGCCCCCTCGCCCGGTCTACGGCCCGCGCTGTCGGACACGCCCGCTAACCTGGCGGGGAGCATGCGGCAGCAGGGGAAAGTGAGGTGACGGTGCGCGGAGCGCGGGATGTGATCGATGGCGCAGTTCTGCTGCGCTGGGCCCGTACCTGCGTCGAGGACCTGGCGTCCCGGCGCCCCGAGATCAACGCCCTCAATGTCTTCCCCATCGCCGACGCCGACACCGGCACCAACCTCCTCGCCACCATGCGCGCCGCGCTGGATGCCGCGGAAGCCGTGGCCGGTGCGCTTCCCGCGCCGGGAGCCGGAGTGGGGCACGACGCGGCCACGCGAACCAGTCCGTCCGTCGGAGGAGCATCGGTCAGCGGCAGCTCACCCACCGACGCGGAGGGTCGAGAGCACACCACCGGCGCGGGGCCTAGCGCGGGCGCGGTCGCCGCGGCGCTGGCCCGGGGCGCGACGGCGGGGGCGCGCGGGAACTCGGGCATCATCCTCACGCAGGTCCTGCGGGGCATCGCCGAGGCAGTGCGAGAAGGCCCGCTCACCGCCGACACGCTGCGCTTGGCGCTGCGCCGGGGAGCGTTGCTCGTGCGCGGCTCGCTGAGCGTGCCGGTCGAAGGCACCATGCTCACCGTGCTGGACTGCGCGGCCCAGTGCGCGGCCGAATGCCCGGAGAACAGCCTCGCCGAGGTGGCGATCGCCGCGGCGGACGGTGCGGCCAAAGCCTTGGCGGACACCACCGCCCAGCTCGGCGTGCTGCGCGAAGCGGGCGTGGTCGACGCGGGCGCGCGCGGCCTGCTGGTGCTCTTGGATGCCCTGGTCGGCCTGGCCACGGGCGAAGCGCCCGCCCGGCCCGCGTACCCGCCCGCCGACCAGCGCACTCCGCCGGTCGACACCGAACCTCGACCGCACGCCGTCGAGGCGCGCGGCGATTCGGATGCGCAGGGCGTGGTCGTAGTCGTCCCGGACGACCCGCATTTCGAGGTCATGTACCTGCTCACCGGCACCGATGAGGAGCGCGTCGCCCAGCTCCGGGTCCGGCTGTCCGAGCTCGGCGATTCCGTCGTCGTGGTGGGTGACGGCGCGGGCACCTGGTCCGCGCACGTGCACTGCGTCGACGCGGGCGCCGCCGTGGAGGCGGGTCTGGCCACGGGCGCGCTGAGTTCGATTCGCATCGAGAGTTTCGCCGTCACCGCGCACGGCCCGGATTGCCGGGCCGAGGCGACGGCGGGCCCGGTCGATCGCGGAATCCTCGCGGTGGCCTTCGGGCCGGGCGCGGCGGCGCTGTTCCAGGCGGCCGGCGCGGTCGTCCTGGACGAGGGCCCGGTGACGGCCCGGTCCCTGCTGGCCGCGATCCGGCGGATGCCGCACCGCGAGGTCATGGTGCTGCCCAACGGCGCCCTGCCCGCGCACGAACTCGTCGCGGTCGGCGTCGCCGCGCGCGACGCGCACCGCGACGTGCTGCTGCTGCCCAGCGGATCGATGGTGCAGGGCCTGGCGGCCGCCGCCGTGCACGACCGCGGCCGGATCGCCGTCGACGACGCCTTCGCCATGTCCGAGGCCGCCGCCGCGACCCGCTGGGGCTCGCTGCGCGCCGCGCGCGAGCGCGCCCTCACCATGGTCGGCACCTGCGCCGCGGGTGACGGCCTGGGTCTGGTCGGCCACGATGTCGTGGTGATCGATCACGATGTGCGCGCGGCCGGGCGCACCCTGCTGGACCGGATGCTCGGTCTCGGCGGGGAATTGGTCACGCTGCTGATGGGCGCGGACGCCCCGGAGGATCTGGCCGAGGAGCTGGCCGCGCACATCGGCCGCGGTTTCCCGGGTGTCGAGGTGACGGTGTATCCCGGTGGGCAGCACGATGATCTGGTGCAGATCGGTGTGGAATGAAAGGGACGGGATTGCGGCATGGCGACACTTGCTGACCGGCTGGACCACGTCCTCGGCGTGAAGGCGGCCGAGAAGCTGGGCGAATCCTTCGACATGACCACGGTCGAGGATCTGCTGCGCCACTATCCGCTGCGCTATGCCACCCAGGGCCAGCCGCTGACCGAGACCGAGCCGGAGGACGGCGCGCACATCACCGTGGTGGGGCGCATCGCCAAGACCGAGCTGAAGCCGATGCGCAACCGGCGCGGCTCGCTGCTGAAGGTGCAGCTCGACACCGGCGCGGGCAAACCGGTCGAGGTCACCTTCTTCAACGGCGACAAGGTGAAATACGTTGTCAAGGAAGGTCTCCGGGCGATGATGTCGGGCACCGTCAGCTACTGGCGGCCCGGCAGCTGGAACCTCAGCCACCCCGGCTACCTGATCTTGCCCGAGACCGAGGACGAGACGGTCACCGGCTTCACCAGGGTGCGCGGCGGCGGCGCGTTGCGCGGGCTGGCCGAGAGCGCGAAAGGCGCCGAGGGCGTGGATGTCTCGTTCATGGAGCGCGAATTCATCCCGGTCTATCCGGCGACGGCGAAGGTGCAGAGCTGGGATCTGCTGGCCTGTGTGCGCCAGGTGCTCGAGCAGCTCGATCCGATCGATGATCCACTGCCGGAGGGAATTCGGCACGAGCGGTCGCTGCTGGCGGTCTCGGACGCGCTGCGGCTGGTGCACCTGCCGGACCGGCAGACCGACATCGATCAGGCCAAGGAACGCCTGCGCTTCGACGAGGCGCTGGCCTTGCAGCTGGTGCTGGCCGAGCGCCGGCACGAGATGTCGGGCCGGACCGCCCGGCCGTGCCCGCCGCGCACCGACGGCATCGCGGCGGCGTTCGAGAAGAAGCTGCCGTTCGAGCTGACCTCCGGTCAGCAGCAGGTGATCTCGGAGATCTCCGACGATCTGTCCCGGACCCGCCCGATGCATCGCCTACTGCAGGGCGAGGTGGGTTCCGGTAAGACCATCGTCGCCTTGCACGCCATGCTGCAGGTGGTCGACGCGGGGCAGCAGTGCGCGCTGCTCGCGCCGACGGAAGTACTCGCCGCCCAGCACTATCGCTCGCTGCGCGCCATGCTCGGCGAGCTCGGCACGGCCGGTGAGCTGGGCGCGGCCGACCAGTCGACGAAGGTGGTCCTGGTGACCGGCTCGATGTCGGCGTCGGCGAAGAAGGCGGCGCTGCTGGACGCGGTGACCGGCGAGGCGGGCATCGTGATCGGTACGCACGCCCTGATCCAGGACGCCGTGGAGTTCTTCGATCTGGGCATGGTGATCGTCGACGAGCAGCACCGGTTCGGTGTCGAACAGCGAGACGCGTTGCGCGCCAAGGCCAAGCCGGGCGTCAGCCCGCATCTGCTGGTGATGACCGCGACCCCGATCCCGCGCACCATCGCCATGACCACGCTGGGCGATCTGGAAACCTCCACCCTCACCGAGCTGCCCCGCGGCCGCTCCCCGATCACCTCGAAAGTCGTTCCGCGCAAACAGCATCCGAACTGGGTGGACCGCGCCTGGGAACGCATTCTGGAGGAGGTCGAAGCCGGGCGCCAAGCGTATGTGGTGTGCTCCCGGATCGGCGACGACGAGGAGCCGGGTTCCGGCAAAGGCAAGGGCAAGAAGAAGGCCGAGGAGAAAGAGGCCCCCAAGACGGCGGCCGCCCTCGACGTCTTCGACGTGCTGCGCACCGGTGCGCTGGCGAACGTCCGCGTGGGTCTCCTGCACGGCCGCCTGCCGTCCGACGAAAAAGACCAGGTGATGCGCGATTTCAACGCCGGCGACATCGATGTGCTGGTGTGCACCACCGTGGTCGAGGTCGGCGTGGACGTGCCGAACGCCACGGTGATGGTGATCGTCGACGCCGATCGCTTCGGCGTCAGCCAGCTGCATCAGCTGCGCGGCCGGATCGGCCGCGGCAAGCACGCGGGCCTGTGCCTGCTGATCACCGACGCGGCCCCGGGCGGCTCGGCGATGGTGCGCCTGCAGGCGGTCGCGGGCACCACCGACGGTTTCGAACTGTCCGTGCTGGACCTGCGTCAGCGCCGCGAGGGCGACGTGCTCGGCGCGGCCCAGTCCGGCACCGCTCGCTCGCTGCGCCTGCTCTCGCTGCTCGACGACCTCGAGGTCATCACCGCCGCCCAGGATCTCGCGCGCGAACTGGTCGAAGCCGATCCGGGCCTGCGCAACCATCCGGGCCTGGCCGGGATGATGCACGCCGCGGTCGACGCCGAACGCCTGGAGTACCTGGCCAAGTCGTGAGGGCTCAGCGGACCGCGCGCGGATAGGGCAGGTCGGTGCTGGTGTGCTCGGCGACCGAGAGCGGCGCGCCGATCTGCGGGAACGCGCGCTGCGGGCAGGCCGGGCGCTCGCACACCTTGCAGCCCGACCCGATCGGGACCGCGGCGGCCGGTTCGTCCAGTTGCAGGCCGGTGGAATACACCAGCCGGTCCGCGTATTCGATGTCGCAGCCCAGCCCGATCGCGAAATTCTTTGTCGCCGCGCCGAATCCGTGCGGCGTGGTGGCGGTGGTGCGGGCGACCCAGAGGTAGCGGCGGCCGTCCGGCATGGCCGCGACCTGGGTGAGTACGCGCCCGGGGTGCGCGAAGGCCTCGTGCACCACCCACAGCGGGCAGCTGCCGCCGACGCGGGAGAAGTGGAAAGCGGTGGCGGACTGGCGTTTGGAGATGTTGCCCGCCCGGTCCGTGCGGACCAGGAAGAACGGCACGCCGCGCTGGCCTTGGCGTTGCAGGGTGCTCAGCCGGTGGCAGATGGTCTCGAAGCCGACTTCGAAGCGCAGGCTGAGCAGATCGATGTCGTAGCGCAGTTCCTCGGCCGATCTCAGGAAGCGCCCGTAGGGCAGCACCACCGCGCCCGCGAAGTAGTTGGCCAGCCCGATGCGGGCCAGCGTCCGGGATTCGCCGGACAGCGACGGTGTTTCGTCCAGGACGGCGTCCAGATCGTCGCCGTAGAGCAGGAATCCGAGGGTGGTGGCGATCTGGAAGGCGCGCTGACCGGGGCGCAGGCGGCGGGCGAGTGTCAGGGTGCGGCTGTCGGGATCGTAGTGCCGTTTCGGGATGCCGGGGTCGGCGCCGTCGCCGCGCACCAGCACGGTGACGCCCGCGCGTTCGTCGGCGATGCGCGCCAGTTGCCGGTCCAGCGAGCCGATGGCGAGCCCGGATTCCTCGAACAGGTGCTCGGCGGCCAGGTCCAGGTGCGGGATGTGATTGTGGTGGTCGTAGAAGAAGTCCCGGACGTCCTCGTAGGGCATCGGCACGCCGGGCGCGCCCGTCGGCGCCGAGACCCGCGAGGACAGCAGGTCGAGCTGATCGGTCGCGGCGCGCAGCCGCCGGTGCATCGCGACCAGGATGCGGGCGACTTCGGGCTGCCGGGTGGCCAGCTCCTCGACTTCGGTGAGCGGCGCGCTGTCGCCGCCGGCCGCGTCGACCAGGACCTCGTGTAGATCGGAGACCAGGCGCGCGTCGGAGTCGGCGGCGAAGAACTGGACATCGAGGTCGAAGGTCGAGTTCAGTTTCAGCAGCACGGGAATGGTGAGTGGACGTTGATCGCGCTCCAGCTGGTTGAGGTAGCTGGGCGAGAGATCCAGCGACTTGGCCAGGGCCGCCTGCGTCATTCGCCGTTCCTCGCGCAATCGCCGCAATCGGGCACCCGCGTACATCTTGCGCACGAAACGCCATGGTAGTCCGATGGCTTCGCAAACATTGCAGAATGGGCCGTTCTCCTGCGCGAAAATCTGCCTGTGCGAGGTGATTTGCCGATTCTACTCGTGCGTAGCGTGCGAAGGGCAGCGTGCGACGCGACCGGAGAAAATCGCGGACGGAGGAAAACTACTATCCTACGCGCACAGACTGCGGCGGAACAGATTCCGCGTTCCGGAACATCCGGCAACCACGATTGCCGAGGTTGCTGCGGGCGCGCCCGGCTACTCCATGAATCCGCCGAGGACCAAGGCTTGCGCGGCGATGACGTCGGTGCCGTTGAAGGTCACCGAGGGGGGACCGTGCAGGCGATAGCCCTCGTCGAGCAGATCGCTGACACGTTTGCAGAAGGCGGCATCGTCGACGCCGGTGATCAGCCGGTAGCGCAGCGGTTGGTCGGCGGGCATGCGATCAGCCTAGAGCGCGGCCGGCGGCGGGCGCGTTCGTGGCCGCGCTGCTCGGCGTGCCGGATCTCGGCGATCCGGCACTCGACCAAGCAATTGTTTGGTTGAATGCGGTATCCGCACCGAGGAAAGCGAGCCCGCCCATGTCCAGCCCCGAGGAACTCGTCCGCGCCATGTGCCAGGCGTGGTCCGATCCGGATCCGGCCGAGATCGCGAAGTGCTTCGCCGAAGACGCCGTTTACCACAACATTCCGATGGAACCGATCGTCGGCCGCACCGCGATCGCCGAGTTCATCGCCGGTTTTCTCGCGGTGTTCACCGCCATTGATTTCGAGATCCATCATCAGGTCGCCAACGGCGCCGTCGTCATGAACGAGCGCACCGACACCCTGCGCGGCAAGGACGGCCGCGACACGCCGCTGCCGGTGGTGGGCGTCTTCGAGGTGCACGACGGCCTGATCACGGCTTGGCGCGACTACTTCGACATGGCCGCCATCAACCGCGCTTTCGGACTCTGAGTCCGCGGATATAGCGGAACCGTATCGCCGGTGCGTGCGTCGAAGGATGGCAAAGGGGACGACCGGTTCCCGGTGATCGAGGAGCGTGGCACATGACTTGCTGCCCGGGGAATCCGGAATCGTGGCGGCGGGGGCTCGGGGCGCGCGGGCGCACGCGGCCCGTGCTGCGGGCCGTCGCGGTGTGTGACAGCTATGCCTCGCGCCGCGGGTGGCGGCCGCGGCCCAAGCCGGACTCGGAGTGAACCGCTTCCGGAAGTAGATGCGCGAGCAGGAGTTTGATCAGCAGCACCGGCGCGAACCAGGCAACGACCAGCGGCACCGTGAGCAGACCGGTGGTGATCGCGATCCCGAAGACGGTGCAGGCGAACGCGATCGGGCGCCGCAGGGGCGGGGGAGTGGCGGTCACCGCGCACGCGCCGAGCAGGGCGACGGTGTAGACGACGGTCGCGGCGAGCCAGGTGAAGCCGGGCAGGACCAGCGCCAGGAGGAACGGCTGCACGTGGATGGCGACGAAGCCCAGGTGGTGCCGGTGCGTGCGGCCGGGCCGGTGATACCAGAGCTTGGCGGAGCCGGTCGCGTTGACGACCGCGCCGCCGAACAGATCGAAGGCGACCAGCGCGAGCACGGCCACGCGCCACGGCTCCAGGCCGGCGCGCAGCCCGAGCGCGCAGACCAGCGCGGCCCCGGCGAACGCCGCGCCGAAGCCGGCGCGCACCTCGCCCCGGGTCGCGTTCGGGGCGATCAGCCGATCGGTGAGCGTCATCGCCGGATCCCCTCGACGCAGATCTCGAGGACCGGCCCGGTCAGCTCCCGCAACGACAGCGCGGGATCGACCAGCGCCTGCACCAGGCAGCCTTCGATGACACCGACCAGCACCGGCGCGTGGCTCGCGCCGATACCCGCGCGCAGTTCGCCCGCGGCGGCGGCCTCGGTCAGCAGCTCCGCGATGACGGCCCGGTGGTCGCGGTACATCGCGGCCAGGTCGAGCGGGGGATTCGAGGCCCACACGTCCAGCAGCACCCGCGCGTGATCGGGATGTGCGGCCAGTAGCTCCAGGGTCGCGCGGATCAGCCGGCGCAGGCGGTCCAGCGGGCCGCCCGGGCCGAGATCCGCGAGGGTCAGCGCGGATTTCGCGGCGTAGCTCTCGAAGACGCCGGTGAGCAAGGCGTCCCGGCTCGCGAAGTACAGATACACGCTGCCCTTGGCGATTCCGGCTTCGGCCGCCACGTCCTCGATGCGGGAGGCGGCGAAACCCTTGCGGGCGAACACTTTCGCCGCGGCGTTCAGGATTTCCTCCTGGCGTGCGGCTTTGTCCACGATCTTCGGCATGGCTTCGATTATGAATGACCGGTCAGTCATAAACAAGCCCGCATCGCGCACCACGAGGACCGCGGCGCGGTGAGATGTGACGCCAGGATTTCCGCAACTTCGCAAGCCTGCTAGGCCGCGTTGTGAAGATGACTGCGAAGGCTGTATCAGTGTCGGACCTGTGCTCTGCGGCAGGTACCTTGGGTCAATGTTCTCGAAAGTCTTGGTTGCCAATCGCGGCGAAATCGCCATCCGCGCCTTCCGGGCGGCCTATGAACTGGGCATCGGGACGGTCGCCGTCTTTCCGTACGAGGATCGCAACTCGGTCCATCGTCTGAAGGCCGCCGAGTCGTACCAGATCGGCGAGGAGGGGCACCCGGTCCGGGCCTACCTGTCCATCGACGCGATCATCGATGCCGCCAAGTCCGCGGGCGCCGACGCCATCTACCCCGGCTACGGCTTCCTCTCCGAGAACCCCGACCTGGCCGCCGCGTGCGCCCGCGAGGGCATCACCTTCATCGGGCCGTCGGCCGAGGTGCTGGAGATGGCCGGCAACAAGGCCACCGCCATCGAGGCCGCCAAGGCCGCCGGGCTGCCGGTGCTGAAGTCCAGCGCGCCCTCGGCCGATGTGGACGCACTGCTGGCCGCCTCCGAGCAGCTCGAGTACCCGATCTTCGTCAAGGCCGTCGCCGGCGGCGGCGGGCGCGGCATGCGCCGCGTCGCCGAACCGGCGCAGCTGCGCGAATCGATCGAAGCGGCCTCCCGCGAGGCCGAATCCGCGTTCGGCGACCCGACGGTCTTCCTCGAGCAGGCCGTGGTGAACCCGCGCCACATCGAGGTGCAGATCCTGGCCGACCAGCACGGCAACGTCATGCACCTGTTCGAGCGCGACTGCTCGGTGCAGCGCCGGCACCAGAAGGTGATCGAGCTCGCCCCGGCCCCGAACCTGGATCCGGCGCTGCGCGAGCGGATCTGCAACGACGCCGTCGCCTTCGCCCGCCAGATCGGCTACAGCAACGCGGGCACCGTCGAGTTCCTGCTCGACGAGCGCGGCAACCACGTCTTCATCGAGATGAACCCGCGCATCCAGGTCGAGCACACGGTGACCGAGGAGATCACCGATGTCGATCTGGTGCAGTCCCAGCTGCGCATCGCCGCCGGGCAGACGCTGGAAGAGCTGGGCCTGAGCCAGGATTCGGTGTCCATCCGGGGCGCGGCGCTGCAATGCCGGATCACCACCGAGGATCCGGCCAACGGCTTCCGCCCCGACACCGGCCGCATCACCGCCTACCGCACCCCCGGCGGCGCGGGCATCCGGCTCGACGGCGGCGCGAACCTGGGCGCGGAGATCGGCGCCTACTTCGACTCGATGCTGGTGAAGCTGACCTGTCGCGGCCGCGACCTGCCCGCCGCGGCCGCCCGCGCCCGGCGCGCGCTGGCCGAGTTCCGGATCCGCGGCGTCACCACCAATATTCCGTTCCTGCTCGCGGTGCTCGACGATCCCGATTTCAAGCAGGGCCGGGTCACCACCTCCTTCATTGAGGAGCGGCCGCAACTGCTGGCGCTGCGCGGCTCCGCCGACCGCGGCACCAAGATCCTCAACTACCTGGCCGACATCACCGTCAACAAGCCGCACGGCGAGCGGCGCAGCGCGGTCTACCCGCACGACAAGCTGCCCGCCCTCGACCTGTCGGTGCCGCCGCCGGACGGATCCCGCCAGAAGCTGCTGCGGCTGGGCCCGGAGGGTTTCGCGCAGGCGCTGCGTGAGCAGAAGGCCGTCGGCGTCACCGACACCACCTTCCGCGACGCGCACCAGTCGCTGCTGGCCACCCGCGTGCGCACCAGCGGCCTGCTGGCCGTGGCCGGGCACGTGGCGCGGCTGACCCCGGAACTGCTCTCGATCGAGTGCTGGGGCGGGGCCACCTACGATGTCGCCCTGCGGTTCCTGTTCGAGGATCCGTGGGAGCGCCTGGCCGCGTTGCGCGAGGCCGTGCCCAATATCAACCTGCAGATGCTGCTGCGCGGGCGCAACACCGTCGGGTACACCCCGTACCCGGAAAAGGTCACGCGCGCTTTCGTTTCCGAGGCCGCCGCGACCGGTATCGACATCTTCCGCATCTTCGACGCGCTCAACAACGTGGACCAGATGCGCCCGGCGATCGACGCCGTCCGCGAAACCGGCACCACGCTGGCGGAGGTGGCGATGAGCTACACCGGTGACCTGTCGGACCCGAACGAGACCCTCTACACCCTCGACTACTACCTGAAGCTGGCCGAGCAGATCGTCGACGCGGGCGCGCACGTGCTCGCGATCAAGGACATGGCCGGGCTGCTGCGCGCGCCCGCCGCCGCGAAACTCGTGACGGCCCTGCGCAGCAACTTCGATCTGCCGGTGCACGTGCACACTCACGACACCCCCGGCGGTCAGCTGGCCACCTACCTCGCCGCCTGGCAGGCCGGGGCCGACGCCGTCGACGGCGCCTCGGCCGCCATGGCGGGCACCACGTCCCAGCCCGCCCTGTCCGCGATCGTGGCCGCCGCCGCGCACAGCGAATACGACACCGGGCTGAACCTGCAGAACGTGTGCGACCTGGAGCCGTACTGGGAGGCGCTGCGAAAGGTGTACGCCCCCTTCGAATCCGGGCTGCCCGCGCCCACCGGCCGGGTCTACACCCACGAGATCCCCGGCGGTCAGCTGTCCAATCTGCGGCAGCAGGCGATCGCGCTCGGCCTCGGCGACCAGTTCGAAGAGGTCGAAGCGAAATACGCCGCGGCCGACCGGCTGCTGGGTCGCCTGGTCAAGGTCACCCCGTCCTCGAAGGTGGTAGGCGACCTGGCCTTGGCACTGGTCGGCACCGGCGTCAGCGTGGACGAATTCGCCGCCGACCCGGGCCGCTACGACATCCCCGATTCCGTCATCGGTTTCCTGCGTGGCGAACTCGGCACGCCGGCGGGCGGCTGGCCGGAGCCATTCCGCACCAAGGCGCTGGCCGGGCGCAGTGCCGCCAAGCCGGAAACCGAGCTCGGCGCCGACGACGAAGCGGGCCTGAACGGCTCCTCGCTGGAGCGGCGCGCCACCCTCAACCGGCTGCTGTTCCCCGGTCCCACCGCCGAATTCGAGGCGCACCGCGAGAAGTACGGCGACACCACCGGCCTGTCGGCGAACCAGTTCTTCTACGGTCTGCGCCACGGCGAGGAGCACCGGGTGCAGTTGGAGAAGGGCGTCACGCTGCTGATCGGGCTGGAGGCCATCTCCGAACCCGACGATCGCGGCATGCGCACCGTGATGTGCATCCTCAACGGTCAGCTGCGTCCCGTCGCGATCCGCGACCGGTCCATCGCCAGCGAGGTGCCGGTCGCCGAGAAGGCCGACAAGTCCAACCCCGGACACCTGGCGGCCCCGTTCGCCGGCGTCGTCACCCTGGCCGTGTCCGAGGGCGACACCGTCGCCGCCGGCGACACCATCGGCACCATCGAGGCCATGAAAATGGAGGCCGCCATCACCGCGCCCCGCGCCGGCACCGTCGCCCGGGTCGCCATCACCAAGGTCCAGCAGGTCGAAGGCGGCGACCTCCTCGTCGAACTGTCCGTCACCGAATGACACGCATCGTCGCGGGCACAGCCGGCGGGCGGCGCCTCCGCGTCCCGCCCGCCGGCACCCGCCCCACCTCCGACCGCGTGCGCGAGGCGCTCTTCAGCGCCATCGACGCGCGGTTGGATCTGGAGGGCGTCCGCGTCCTGGACCTCTACGCGGGCTCCGGCGCCCTCGGCCTCGAAGCCCTCTCCCGCGGCGCCGCCCACGCCCTGCTCATCGAATCCGACCGCAAGGCCGCCGCCGTCATCCGCGGCAACATCACCGACCTCGCCCTCCCCGGAGCCGAACTCCGCCAGGGCTCGGTCGCCACCATCCTCCAAGCCGGCGGCAAAGCCGACTACGACCTCGTCTTCTCCGACCCGCCCTACGACCTCGACACCCCCACCGTCACCACCGACCTCCACCACCTCGCCACCCACCACTGGCTCGCCCCCGGCGCCCTCATCATCGTCGAGCGCTCCATCCGCTCCCCCGAAATCCCCTGGCCCCCAGGCTATTCCGTTGCGAAGCCGCGCAAGTACGGCGAAACCCGCCTAGAACTAGCCGAATACGACCCGGATCGCTAATCCAGCGCGATCGTCGGGTGATTCTCGAACATCGTCCAGACGACCCGCACCAGCTGGTCCGGCACGTTGCACGCAACCTTTGGCGCCGGCCCGGAAACTGGGAAAGTTGAGTACGGCAAACCTCGACCCTGAGCCGGCACCCGTCGTAACCCAGAAGGCCTTTGTGGCAATTCTTTGAAGTCTATTTATTCGGTTTGATCGTCTGTGGTAACGTTCCAGAGGTCCACTTCTTGTCAAGGTCTTCCAGTACGCCTTGTGGGCTTTTGCGTTCGGCCCGCGCTTGTAATTCGGTCCCGTCCAGAGGATCGATAATCTGATGACCTATCGACAGTGGAAGTATCATTGACGACGAGAAACGACGGCATGGCCTGCACCAGAGGGCGAGTTTCCCTCGCAGTTCGCCGATGACGGTTTCGGCGTAGTACCAGCGCAATGTGTTTTTACCGCAGACAGGGCACTGAGCGCTGGTACCTCTGTAGAGCATGGGCAGCAGTGGCTCGTTCTTTCTGCGAATAGCCTCCTCGTCTGGGCTGTACAGATGCCATCGAACAAAACTCATCTCGCCCCTGTTCGCCGTAAGAATTCCGTGTACATTTTCTCTCCATATTTCTCGGCGTCATCATGTGAACCGCCGACCGATTTATCATTCATCTTAAAGTATTCGTGATGCCAGACCTCGTGGAAAATTGTCTTTATCAGTTCGCCCTCGGATCTGAAGGCGATGTCGCCTACTTCGATCAATGGACGACCGGTAGGCCCGACTAGTGGCTTGCCGGCTACATGTGGTGAATTGCCATATTTGAGATCTTCATTCAATGACGGAGTGTAGACGATATCGTAATCGCTGACGCTCATTCCGGCCCGTCCGAGCATTCGCTTTATTCTTTTAATCTCGCTGCACGGTGTCAGACCCAGGGGATCCAGCCCGACAACGGGGTTGCGAGGGTAAGTGTTGGGGTTGGGTGCGGGCGGTAGGCCGAGTGGGTCCTGAGTGAGGTAGCGACCCGTGTGTGCATCGTAATAGCGATGGAGATTATAGTGCAGACCGGATTCATGGTCGTAGGTTTGGCCGGGGAAGCGAAGAATTGTGCTCGTGACGCCCCGCCACGATGTTTCGCCCCAGAGATCAGTGACGGCGGTGGCCAGAACTCTACCGTCGGTAGGATCTATGAGATCGGTGGGGGTTCCTACGAGATCGGTTGCGATAACAACGAATTCACGCTTGCTGCTGGTTCGTTTTTCCTGTGTTAGCGGGGTGTAAGTGTCCGGCTGGTACGTCCAGCGGGTAGTGGAATCTTCCGATTGCTCTTCGATGAGGGTTGTTGCATCCCAAGAGTATTCGGTGGACTCGAGGATATGTCCGTCTCGGCTATGACGAGATTTCGTCAGTCGTCGACCGAAACTATCGTAGGTATAGCGCCACCATTGCTGGTCGGGGGTAAATATATCGGTGAGGTGATCGAACGCGTCATAACGGTAATGCCAGATATCGGGTTGCCGGGATATTCGGGCCTTCTCCTTACGGATGAGGCGTCCGGCAGCGTCGTAGAAGTAGCGGGTGCGACCGTCGCGAATAAGGAGGTTGTTGAGGTACTCGCGGTTGCCAGCGGCGGGCGACGCAGCCGCGGAATCGTGGTCATTCTGGTTACCGTAGTGGCGATTGACGAGGGCGCTCGTAATATTGGCGAGTGCGTCGTAGGAGTACTTCTCGGTGGTGTGGCCGTTGGTGTCGAGGGTAGTGACGCGGCCATTGAGATCGAGTTGATATTCGCGGTGGACGGGAGCGAGGGCCGGACGGGTAGTTGTTTGACTGGTGATGTATCCGTCTGCGCGCCGCGTGTATGCGTCGTGACGGATCTGCCGTGAGCCGGGTGACTGCGGGGTCAGCCGCGTAGTGATTTCACGGCTGACGACTCGTCCGGCCGGCGTGAGCGTCTGATGTTGGGACAGCGCGCCTAGTTGCCAGCCCGTGCGGCGGTTCGAGGCATCATGAGTGAAGACGATCGTATGTTCATCAACTGATTGCGTGGTGACACGGCCGCCGATGTCAAGGCTCCACTGTGTAGTGGCGCCTCCGGCAGTTGCTCGTGCCGTGCGACGGTCGTGAATATCGTAGCTATAGGTGGTAATCGGCCGACTATCGACCTGCACGGAGGAGAGCTGGCCGCTCGGGGTGTGGGTGTAGTCGAGTCGGTGGGTAGTGTCGTGCCCAGTCCCGTTGGATGTCTGTGTTATTCGACCGACTCGATCGTGTTGATAGCGAATCCATTCGCCGGTGGTGGCGTGTATTTCGATAAGTCGGCCGAGAACGTCATAGGAGTGATGAAGTGTGACTCCGGTGGGTGTCGTGCTGGTGCTGAGGCGTCCGGTTGAGTCGTACGAGTAGCGGGTTTCTGCTCCGGTGTAGTCGACTTCAGCGTTGACACGTCCCACTGCGTCGTAGCGGTAGGCCCAACTGCGTCTGAGCGGGTTGACCACGCCGATCAGCTGGCGTTCTGTGTCCCAGACGTAGTGGGTCACAGATGCATCGGGTTCCGCTCGGGTGAGCAGCTGGTCGAATGCCCCATAGCGGTAGCGGGTCACACCACCAGCCTGGTCGACATGCGTAAGCAGGTTGCCTTCGCCGTCCCACTCCCATTGCTGGGTATGACCGTCTGGGTCTAGCCGACTCAGTAGCTTCCCTTCACTCGACCATTCGAGATGCGTTGCACCGCCCAAGGCGTCCGTGACAGTTGTTGGCCGGCCGAGATGGTCGCGAACGACGTGGGTTGCTGCCCCATAAGGATTGGTAACGGTGGTTGGGAGGCCTGCAGCGTCGACCTCGAAAAGTGTCCGCGCGCCGGTGGATTCGGTAATCGATGCGAGCGCCCCACCGGGATGCACAATGTACGAGGTTCGGATGCCGCCGTGATCAATAGTGGCGGTGAGATCTCCCTGTCCATCGTATTCGTGGCGAGTTACTTTGGCGTCGACGTCGGTTACCGCCACGGCTCGACGCGGTTCTGCATACTCGACGCTGATCGTCGCATCGTCTGCGCGAGTGAAAGTGAGGAGGTCACCGTCCTCGCTGTACTCGTAGCTGGTGATTGCGCCATCAGGAGTTACATGTCGAGTGGGCTGGTGGAACTCATTGAAGTCGGTGGATGTTGAAGCGTTGGACGCATCGATCGTTTCACGCAGCCGCAGTTGGTCGTCGAAGGTGTAAGTAGTTGCGGCGCCGAGGGAGTTGGTGAACTTGGTGCGGCTGCCCTCCGGCAGTGAGGTGTATTCGAAGCGGGCGGACAGGAACCCGTTGGTGCCCTCCTGCGCGACGACTCGCCCAGCGGTGTCATAGGTGTTGTGCAGGGTGTTGGCGTTGGAGTCGGTCCAGGACAGCATCCGGCCCGCGTCGTCGTAAGTGAAGGTTGTGGTCGCACCGACCCCGTTGGTGACTGCTGTGAGTTGGCCTGCGGTGTACCCGAATTCGCGGATTAGGGTGGCGATCTCGGTGCCGTCGGGGTTTGTGCCCAGGACGGTCAGGGCGGTGACTCGGTCTTCGGCGGTGTCGATGCGGACGTGGTAGCCGCCGGAGTGAGTGATCTCGGTGGGTGCGCCGTCGGCGTTGTAGTGGAACTGGATGCGGTTGTGGTGGCGGTCGGTGATCGCTGTGATGGCGTAGTTGCCGAGGCGGGTGTCGAGGCCGTTGAGAGCGGGGGCGGGGGAGAAGTGCCAGGTGAGTTCGCGGTCCGGGTCGAAGACCTGATAGGCACCGGTTTCGGTGCGGGACATGGTCATTCGCTGGCCGGGGCTGGTGGTGCGGATCGGCTGGTCGGGGACGGTGTGGGGGAAGACGAGGAGGAGGCCGTCTTCGCCGAGGAAGGTGATTCCTCGTTGTTCGATCACGATCCGCATGTCGAGGGTGGCCGACCATGTGGGGCCGAACCAGCGGCCGAAGGCGTAGGCGGATCGGTGGCGTCGGCCCAGGATCAGCGGCAGGACGCCGGGCAGTTCGAGATCGGTCGCGGGGAGCAGGAATTCGCCGGTGGCGGTATCGACCGGGTCGCCGCAGGTGGTGGTGATCTCGGGCTTGCGGGTGTTGTTGGTGCCGTTTTCCTCGGCCTTGGACAGGACCTTCTTGTCGGGGTCGGAGCGGTTCTCGGGTGTGCCGTTCTTTTCCTTGGTGGTGTTCGCCGGTGTCGTGGGGTTGCCGTCGCCGTCGTTCTTGGCCGGGTTGGTGGGGTTCGTGTCCTGTTTGGGGTTGTCGGTTTTCGACGGGTCGGTCGAGGCGGGTTTGGTGGTGTCTGTCGAGGCGGGCTTGGTCGAATCGTCGGTCTTGTCACCGGTTTTGGTGTTCTTTTTCGACCCGGTGGTCAGGTCGGTCTTGCCGTCCTTGCCTTTGAGCTTCTTCACGATCGACTGGAACGCGGTCTTCAACCGAGCCAGCAGCGGTTTCAACTTGGACATGGTCTTGGCCAGGCGGGCGAACAGTTTCGAGATGGTGGCGGTGACTTTGGCGATGTAGGCGGTGGCCTGCACGGCGATCAGGGGTGCGGCGGTGCCGAGGGAGAACAGGGCTTCGGCGGCCCAGACCGCGAGGCGGCCGACGGTTTGGGCGATGAGGTCTTTGACGGTGTCGCGGACCGCGGAGACGACCATGCCGGCCATCTCGATGGCGGTCGAGGCGGCCGAGGCGGCTTGAACCGCGGCGTTCAAGGCGTCCGAGGTCTCGGCTGCCCGGGTTTTGTAGGCGGTGGCGGCCGCGCCGGTCCAGGCGGCGATGTCGGATTCGACGGCGGATTTGTGCGTGGCGGCGGCTTCGGCGATTTTGGCGGAGACGTTGGACCAGGTCTTGGCGTAGGCGGCGATTTGCTCGGGATCGCCGGCGATCCAGTCGAGGGCGTCTTGCAGGGGCTGGCAGTGGTCGATGAGCCAGCCGACGCCGTAGGAGGCGAGGGTGCCGAGGGGGTCGACGACCAGGGCGACGCCTTCGGCGGCGAGTCCGGCCATGCCGAGTCCGGCGTCGAGCCAGGAGCCGGAGGAGATGGCTTCGGAGAGGTCGGAGACGGTGTCGAAAAGGCTGACGCCGGAATACCATTCGGTGGCGGACTCTTCCTTGGCGGCGATCAGCGAGTTCTCGCTCACGAAGCGGTGTCCTGGATTTTGGCGGTCTGCGCCTTCGTCTTGCCGGCATTCGCCTCGTCGGTGGCGGTGAAGCTGTCGGCGATCTGCTCCAGCTTGCCCGCGTCCGTGCCGACCGCGTCGATGGCGGCCTGGATCGCGGCGGCGCCTTCGGATTCGACGGAGTCGATGAACAGGGGAGGCAGGAAGGAGCAGAGCTTTCCGTTAGGCATCGGTGTCGACGGAGACCGATTTCGCGGCGTCCAGCGCCAGGGCCAACGGGTCGCTGAGCTTCTTGATATTCGTGGCGTGGGTGTGGACCGCTGCCGGGTCCACGCTCGCTGAATCAGCCATCTCTGTTGTACCTCCCCCAGCCGGGAACCGGCCCCGAACAACGACTTCCGCGGCACGAGCCGCTGGGCCCGATGGTATCCGGCGGCAAAGCGAGGGGCCAAGGCGTTGCGGCGGGGAAAGGGCGGTAGCGTCGCGGCATGGCTGGAGCACTGTGCCCGGGGTCGTTCGATCCCGTGACCAATGGGCATCTCGATATTTTCGCGCGGGCGGCGGGGCAGTTCGACGAGGTCGTGGTGACCGTGTCGATCAACCCGAAGAAGCAGGGCATGTTCAGTGTGGACGAGCGGATGGAGATGCTGCGGGAGACGACCGCGCATCTGCCGAACGTCCGGATCGCGGCCTGGCAGGGACTCACCGTCGATTTCGCCAAGCAGGAGGGGATCGGGGCGATCGTGAAGGGGCTGCGCGACGCCAACGACTTCGGCTACGAACTGCCGATGGCGCAGATGAACAAGAAGCTCACCGGGGTGGATACGTTCTTCATCGTCGGTGATCCGGCGTTCAGCTTCGTGTCCAGCTCGCTGGTCAAGGAGGTGGCGGCCTACGGGGGCGAGGTCGCCGACATGCTGCCGCCGCTGGTGCACAAACGGCTGCTGGCCCGGCTCGCCGAGAACCGCGCCTGATACGAGAAAGCCCCGGTTCCATCCGGAACCGGGGCTTTGTTCTCAGCTCAGAACACCAGGCCGCGCAGTGCGAGGAAGCGCAGCCCGCCGACCGCGGCGGTCAGCGCCAGCACCGCTCCGGCCTGGGCCGCGCCGCCGAGCCCGGGCGCCCAGATCTCCAGGGCGGCCAGTCCGGCCGTGCTGATGCCGAGTCCGATCAGGGCCAGCCCGCCGCCTTCCCACTGTGCGGTGAACCAGCCGACCCGGCCGGCGGCGTGGAAGGTGAGCTGGCGGTGCAGTTCGTTGGCGATGACGGTGGAGACGACCGATCCGGCGACGTTGGCGACCAGCGGCCCGATGCCGTGCATCGCGAAGAACAGCAGCACGTAGGCGATATTGCTGGAGCCGCCGACGAGGGCGAAGCGGATCAGCTGCGCGAAGGCGCGGTCACCGCGCAGGTAGCGCAGCAGGTGGCCGAACCCGACGGTGGTCAGCTCTCCCATGCCCGGGTAGGCGACAGCCCACGGGGTGTACATGCTCGCGGGGAGTACCGGCTGCCGTGGAGCCTCGAGAACCGTCATGGTGTTTCCGATCGAACGTGAGTCCCGGGGGACTCCTATCTGTTCCTCGTGTACTGCTTGTTCAGTATGTACTGAACAACTAAAACGAGTCAATCATCAGCTCAGTGTGCTGGTCAGCGCCTGCCGTGTGCTTAAGAAGTTCTTTCTCAGGGTCGTCTTGTGCTTCTTTAAGAATGTAGCACCAAGCGGAGGGTGGTTCTCCACTTCTTTTGTGTGGCGTTGCAGACACTGGCGCGACACACCGGTACGGGTCTCGGCGTGAGCCGTGATCGCAGGCACACTGGCAGAGGTAGACACGGCAGAGAAGCGGGAGTGATCCATGTATCGCGTATTCGAAGCACTCGACGAGCTGGTGGCCATCGTCGAAGAGGCGCGCGGCATCCCGCCCACCCGTAATTGCATCGTGCCGCGCGGCGACGTCCTGGAACTGCTCGACGACGTGCGCGACGCGCTGCCCGGCGAGCTCGATGATGCCCAGGACGTCCTGGACCACCGGGACAAGCTGGTCTCCGACGCCAGATCCGCGGCCGAGACCACCGTCGCCACCGCCAATGATCAGGCCGAGGAAACCGTCGGCTCCGCCCGTGCCGAGGCCGATCGCATCCTCGCCGACGCCAAGGCGCACGCCGACCGGATGGTCGCCGAGGCCGGCGCGCACGCCGACCGGCTGGTGGCCAGCGCTCAGGCCGAGGCCGACCGCGTGATCGCCGACGGCAACGCCGAATACGAATCCGTCACCGGTCGGGCCCGGATCGAATCCGAGCGCATGATCGAGGCCGGGCAGGCCTCCTACGACCGCTCGGTGGCCGACGGCCAGGCCGAGCAGTCCCGCCTGGTTCAGCAGACCGAGGTGGTGCGGGCCGCGCACGCGGAATCGGCGCGCCTGATCGACAGCGCCCAGGTCGAAGCGGACCGGATGCGCGACGAATGCGACCACTACGTCGACTCCACGCTCGCCGATTTCGAGGAAACCCTCAACGCCACCCTGCGGACGGTCGGGCGCGGCCGGCACCAGCTGCGTTCGGGCGTCGGCTCGCCGGACTACGTCTCCGAGTACCGCCGCTGACCAACGAGCGCTGACCTGGTCGGTTTTGGGCTGGACCGGCCGCTCCAGTACTGTGGAGTGGTTGCCCATCCTCTTCTTCCGATCGTGAGGTGAGTTCGTGATGTCCGCTGACAGCGGTCGTATGTCGCGTTCGCGTGCGGCCTCGCGCCGCGAGCCCGACGGTGCCTTCGTGCTCGACACCCGCAGCCTGGGGCGTCGCCCCGGTGATATGCGGGAGTTGCGGCGCACCGTCACCCTCGCCGATCGGCTGGGGCTGGAGATGGTCGCCGCGCCCGCGGGCGCCGAGGTGCAGCTCGATCTGATGCTGCAGTCGGTTTCCGAGGGTGTGCTGGTCACCGGCACGGTGACCGCGCCGACCGAGGGGGAGTGCTCGCGCTGCCTGGAGCCGTTCACCGGTGAGGTGCAGCTGTACCTCACCGAGCTGTTCGCCTACCCGGACAGCGCTACCGAGCAAACCACCGAGGAAGACGAAGTGCACCGCCTGGTCGACGACACCGTCGATCTGGAACCGGTGATCGTCGATGCCATCGGGCTGGAGCTGCCGCTGCAGCCGACGTGCACCCCGGATTGCCCCGGGCTGTGCGCGCAATGTGGTGTACGGATGGCGATTGCGGGATCTGATCACTCGCATGAGATACTTGACCCTCGCTGGGCCAAGCTCGCGTCGTTTGCCGCCGAATCGCCCAAGCAACAAGACCAGTAGTAGTACAAAACCCCGTTAAGAACTAGGAGAGTCAGTCGTGGCCGTTCCCAAGCGCCGGATGTCCCGTTCCAACACCAGGTCGCGGCGCAGCCAGTGGAAGGCTGCCGCGCCGACCCTGATCACCTGCCCGAACCGCGCCTGCGGCCAGCCGACCCTGCCGCACGTGGCGTGCCCGTCCTGCGGCACCTACAAGGGCCGCCAGGTCACCGCAGCCGTCTGACGGTTCGATCTCCACGTACCGACGTGACTGCCAGCAAGGACGCCATCGGCGCGACCGGTGACCACGCGAGCCTGCTCACCGCGCTCGGAGTCGACGTACGACCGGATCTGCTTCGGCTCGCGCTGACGCACCGGTCGTACGCCTACGAGAACGGTGGGCTGCCGACGAACGAGCGCCTGGAATTCCTGGGCGACTCCGTGCTCGGCCTGAGCATCACCGAGCGCCTATACCACGAGCACCCGGACAAGTCCGAGGGCGAACTGGCGAAGCTGCGCGCGAGTGTGGTGAACATGCACGCGCTCGCCGAGGTGGCGCGTGGCCTGGGCCAGGGTGGGCTCGGCCCGCACCTGCTCCTCGGTAAGGGCGAAGAGCTCACCGGCGGCCGGGACAAGCCCAGCATTCTCGCCGACGGCATGGAATCGCTGCTGGGCGCCGTGCACCTCGAGCACGGCATCGAGGTGGCGCGCGGCGTCGTGCTGCGGTTGTTCGCCGAACTGCTCGAGCGCGGCCCCCGCATGGGCGCCGGCCTGGATTGGAAAACCAGTCTGCAGGAGCTCACCGCCGAGCGCGGGATCGGTGTGCCGGCCTACGAGATCACCTCGACCGGCCCCGATCACGACAAGGAATTCACCGCGACCACCGTGATCGGTGGCCGTTCCTACGGTCAGGGCATCGGGCGTTCCAAGAAGGAAGCCGAGCAGAAGGCGGCGGGCGCCGCCTACCAGGCGCTGACCGCCGAATCCTGACCCCTGGAGCCTGATACGTGCCCGAACTTCCCGAGGTAGAGGTGGTTCGGCGCGGTCTGGCCGAGCATGTCGTGGGCCGGGTCATCGACGCGGTGGCCATCACCCATCCCCGGTCGGTGCGCCGGCATCTCGAGGGCGCCGCCGATCTGGCCGCCCGGATGCAGGGCCTGAAGGTCGAATCCGCGCAGCGCCGCGGCAAATTCCTCTGGCTCACCTTCGACGACCCCGATGCGGCTCTGGTCGTGCACCTGGGCATGAGCGGCCAGATGCTGGTGCAGGCCGCGGACGCGCCGGTCGAGAAGCACGCCCACATCCGCGCCACCCTGCACGACGGCACCCAGCTGCGATTCGTCGACCAGCGCACCTTCGGCGGCTGGGCGCTCGCGCCGATCGTCGAGGTGGACGGCACCCGGCTGCCGGAGCCGGTCGCGCACATCGCGCGGGATCCGCTCGACCCGCTGTTCGACCTCGAGGCCGCGGTCGCGGCGATCCGTGCCAAGCAGACCGAGATCAAGCGGGTGCTGCTCGATCAGACGGTGGTTTCCGGCGTCGGCAACATCTACGCCGACGAGGCGCTGTGGCGGGCGAAGATCCACGGCAACCGGACAGCGTCCGGGCTGACCCGACCGGCCGTGCGCACCCTGCTGACCGAGGCCACCGCCGTGATGAGCGACGCGCTGGCGGCCGGGGGCACCTCCTTCGACGCGCTGTATGTCAACGTCAACGGGCAGTCCGGGTACTTCGAGCGATCTCTGAATGTCTACGGGCGCGAGGACGAACCCTGCCGCCGCTGCGGCGCCCCTGTTCAGCGCATGAAATTCATGAATCGGTCGTCGTTTTTCTGCGGGCGCTGCCAACCCTCGGGGGACGGCAGGCGGCGGAGCCGCCGGGGTGGGTAGGCAAAGCCTCGCGGGTTGTGAGCCAACCGAGCTACCGTTTCTTCTAGGTGGCCGGGCATGAGGCCGGCCGTCGGGAGGAAGGACCACATGCGCAAGCTCACGTATTACGTCGCATCGACGATCGATGGCTTCATCGCCACCGAGGAGGGATCGGTCGATTTCTTCCCGGTGGGGGGCGACCACGGTCCGGCGATCACCGCGCAATATCCGGAGACGCTGCCGACGAAGGTGCGCGAGGCCAGGGGCATCACCAAGAAGGCCGCCTACTTCGACACGGTGCTGATGGGGCGTAAGACGCACGACTTCGGGGTGCGGACCGGCACGTCGAGCCCGTACGCGCATCTGCGTCAGTTCGTGGTGTCCACCACGCTGCCCGAAAACCCGGACCCGGCGGTGGAATTGATCGCGGCCGATCCGGTGGCGAAGGTGCAGGAGCTCAAACGTGAGCGGGGGCTGGGGATCTGGCTGTGCGGCGGCGGCGAACTCGCGCAGGTGCTGCTGCCGGAGATCGATCAGATCTTCCTGAAGCTGTATCCGATCCTGCTGGGCCGCGGTAAGTCGCTGTTCGGCGCCGGGCCGCGGCTGCCCGATCCGGCGCGGTTCCGGGTGATCACCAGCCGGGTGTTCGAGGACGGCGTCGCCTTCGTGAAGTACAGCAGGATTCGGTAAAGCGCCGTGGCCGACCAGGATCCGACCGTGACGGGCTCCGCACCGGGCCCGGTGGAGGCCCTGCGCGAGATCGGGTTCTGGTTGGAACGCGAACGCGCGGAAACACATCGGGTGAAGGCCTACCGGCGCGCGGCCGACGTCGTGGCCGGGCTGTCCGACGCCGAGCGCGCGAAACACGAACGCGCGCACAGCTGGCAGGAGCTGGCCGGGATCGGCCCGAAGACCGCCGCGGTCATCGAGCAGGCGGCCTCCGGCACGCTTCCGGTCTACCTGGCGGACCTGCGCGCGGCCGCGAAGCCGATCGGCGTGCCCGGCAAACCGCTGCGCGCCGAGCTGCGCGGTGATCTGCACACGCACTCCGACTGGTCCGACGGCGGCAGCCCGATCGTCGAGATGATGAGCGTCGCAGCGGCTCTGGGGCACGAGTACTGCGCGCTGACCGACCACTCGCCGCGCTTGACCGTGGCCAACGGGCTCTCGGCGGCCCGGCTGCGCAAGCAATTGGACGTCGTGGCCGAGCTGAACGAGCGCCTCGCGCCGTTCCGGATCCTCACCGGCATCGAGGTCGACATCCTCGACGACGGCGCCCTCGATCAGCAGGCCGAGCTGCTCGCCGAGCTGGATATCGTGGTGGCGAGCGTGCATTCGCATCTGCGCGCCGACAGCGAGACGATGACCAAGCGCATGGTCTACGCGGTCGCCAACCCGAATGTGGACGTGCTCGGCCACTGCACCGGTCGCCTGGTGACCGGCGGCCGCGGCACCCGGCCCGAGTCCACGTTCGACGCCGAGGTGGTGTTCGAGGCGTGCAAGCAGTACGGCACCGCCGTCGAGATCAATTGCCGCCCGGAGCGCCGTGATCCGCCCTCGCGGCTGATGAAATTGGCTGTGGAGACCGGCTGCTACTTCTCCATCGACACCGACGCGCACGCCCCCGGTCAGCTGGATTGGCAGGGCTACGGCTGCGAACGCGCGGTCGCCAACGGCGTTCCCGCGGAACGGGTTATCAATACCTGGCCGCTGGCGGATCTGCTGGCCTGGACTCGCTAGTCCGGTCCGGTGGCGGTGCGATGAACTGTTGCCGAACACTGTCGTAGCGCCGTGGCGTGCCGCGCACCGCCGCCGACAATGGGGGAAAGTGCCGTCACGGCCGAATCTGTGGGGGAGTGGGAACACAGGTGGGCGATTTTCCGCTCGATACCGTCCTGGCGCTCGTCGGTATCGCGGTGCCGGTCGGTGCGTTTCTCTGGGAGTTCGTCGTGGTCGGGCGGCGACGACTCGGCTACCGCGTGCAGATGGACACGCCCGTCACCGGCGAGATCGCCTCGGCGTTCCCGGGCGTGCTCGAGCAACTGCGCCCGAGCCGGGCCGAACTGCGGGATCTGTCGGTGGTGCTGGTCCGGATCGAGAACAGCGGCGCCACCACCGTCGAGCCCGGCGACTATCTGCTGCCGTCCCCGAGAATCGGTCTGCACCTGCGTTTTCCGCAGCGCCGCGTGGTCGGGATGGCGGTGACCGAACTCAGCGATCCGGCGCTGGCCGACAGTCTCGGGAGCACCTCGGGCCTCGGGGTGCGCGAGGACACCGCGGGCCATATCGGCGTGATCGATCTGCCCCGCGTGCTGCTGAATCGGTCCGACCACTACAAGATCCTCGCGATCCTGCAGCGCTCGGAGGGCAACGGGGAGTATTCGCCGCCGGTGCTGGTCGGCGGCATCAAGGGCGGGCGCGTCACCGAAACCCGCAGCCGCACCGGCGCCTCGCGGATGATGCTGGCGCTCACCGCGTTCCTGGTGCTGGTGATCGTGGTGCAGTTCGCCGTCGCCGCCCTGGAACCCGCGCCCGCGCCGGCGGATTGCGCCGCGGGCCGGCTCACCCTGGTCGGGTCCTCGGCGTTCGAGCCGGTGATCCGGCAGGCGGCGGCGCAGTACGCGAGCCGCTGCCCGCGTGCGGAATTCGATTTCGGGTTCGAGGGTACCGAGCGGGGGCTGGATCGAGTCACGGTGCAGGGCAGGGACAATCGAGAACTGCTGACGATCAGCGACGGTTCCAAGGGCGCGGCCTACCCCGCGCTGCGGCATCGCGCGCTGGCGCTGTCGCTGTTCTCGGTGATCGTGCACCGGGACGTGGGGGTGCGCGACCTGACCGTCGCGCAGGTCCGCGACCTCTACCAGGATCGGATCACCAACTGGAAAGAGCTGGGCGGCAGAGATATTCCGGTCGTGCTGGTGAACCGGCTGCCCGGCTCCGGCACGCGTGACACCTTCGATCGGCGGCTGCTCGACGCCGCCGGGCAGCCGCCGCGCCGCCACGTCAGCTGCACCGGCATCAAGGATCTCATCGGCACCCGGCCCGAGCACTGCGACGTACAGGTGACCGGCGACATGATCGCCGCGGTGGCCGAGTTGCCCGGCGCGGTCGGGTACAGCGCGTCGTCCGAGGCGAGCAAGGCCGACCTGGTGCCGGTCACCCTCGGCGGGGTCCCGGCCGAGCGGGACGCGGCGATCGAGCGGACCTACCCGTTCTGGGGCGTCGAGTACGCCTACAGCTACGGCGACCCGCCCGGTGATTCGCTCGCCGCGGCGTTCCTGCGGTTCCTGACCGAGCAGACGGGGCAGGAGGTCCTGCGCGCGTTCGGCAACGCGCCCTGCGCCGATCTGCCCGACCGGGATCGCTGCCTGCCGGACTGATGTCACAGTTGCCGGTGCTGTCTCGTCCACCTGGTGGAACCCACCGACGAAAGGAGACGCCACCATGGCACGTCTGAACCTGCCCGAACTCGCCCCCGAGGTCTACAAGGGCTGGTACGAGGCGGAAATGGCGATCCGGCGCGGGCCGCTGGACGCCACGGTGCGCGAACTGGTCAAGATTCGCGTGTCCCAGCTCAACGGCTGCCTCTACTGCATCGACATGCACACCACCGATGCGCGCCTGCACGGGGAGACCGAGCAGCGCATCTACTACCTGAACGCCTGGCGCGAGTCGGTCAAGTTCAGCGCGGCGGAGAAGGCGGCGCTCGCCTACGCGGAGGAGGTGACCGCCCTGGGCCCGCACGGTGTGACCGACGCGGTCTGGGCCGAGGTGCAGGCGGAGTTCGAGGAGGGCGCGCAGGCCGGGTTGGTGGCGGTGACCGCCATGATCAACCTGTGGAATCGCATCGGCGTGCCGCTGCGGATGGAGCCGCCGAAGCCCTGAGGCCGCCCGGCCGGCCGATGGTGGAATCGGCCGGCCGATCCGATCCTCGGTCGTGAAGATGTCGGTGGCCTGAGCCAGGATGGAGGCATGACCGAACTATCGCTACGGGAATTGAACCGGACGCTGCTGGTGCGTCAGATGCTGACCGAGCGGGTCGAGCTGGCGCCGCTGGAGCTGATCCGGCATCTCGTCGCGGTCCAGGGGCAGGAACCGAACTGGCCCTACGTCGGCTTGTGGACGCGCCTGGCCGGATTCACCCACGCCGATCTCGAAGGTCTGTTGCGCGAGCGGAAGCTGGTGCGCTCCACCATGATCCGGCGCACCGTGCATCTGGCCACCGCCGAGGATTTCGGCTGGCTGCGTCCCACGGTGCAGCCGTGGATCGATGCGATGCTCAAGGCCGCCTACTACCGCGACGAGATCGAGGGCGTCGATCTGGCGCGCTTGGCGGCCTCGGGGCGCGAGCTCCTGGCCGGGAAGGCGCTGTCTCGCAGCGATTTCGGCCGATTACTGGCCGAGCGGTTCCCCGACCGGCATGTGCGCCGGCTCGCGGAATCGGTCGAGGTGATGGTCCCGATGGCGCACAGCGCCGAGACGGGCGCGTGGGGCCGCTGGCGCAACCGCTATGTCACGGTCGGGCTGGCCGAGGAGTGGATCGGCGCACCGCTGGGCCCCGCCGATCCCGAGCAGCTGATCCGCCGCTATCTGGCCGCCTTCGGCCCGGCCACCGTCGCCGATATGCAGGCGTGGTCCGGCACCACCAGGCTGGCCGAGGTGATCGACGGAATGCGTTCGGAGCTCACCGTTTTCACCGACGATCAGCACAAGGTGCTCTTCGATCTGCCCGGCGCGCCGCTGGCCGATCCGGAGCTGGCCGTCCCGGTCCGCTTCCTGCCCGCCTTCGACAACGCCGTGCTCGGGCACAAGGATCGCCGCCGCATCATCAGCGAAACGGATCGCCAGCGCATCGCCAAGGAGGCCTCGGCGGGCATTCCGATGTACCTGGTGGACGGTTTCGTGCACGGCCGCTGGGCGCTGGACGGCGGCACCGTCCGGATCACCCCGTGGCATCCTCTGAGCAGCGCCGACGAGGCCGCGGTGCGGGCCGAGGCGGAGGCGCTGCTGCCGTTCGTCGCGGCGGAGGAAGAGCACAAGGTCGTCATCGAGGGCTAGTCGTTCGCGGGCGGCGGGTGCGCACCTCGCCCTGCTGGATCCGGACGGTGGTGCCCGACGGGTCGCGGAACGCGGAGTCGCGCGGGCCCCACGGGCGATCGACCGGCTCCTGCAGCACCGTGGCGCCGGTGGCGCGCACCCGCTCGAAGGTGCTTTCGAGGTCCTCGGTGGTGAACACGAGCATGGGCAGGATGCCCTTGACGAGCAGGGCTTGCAGGGCGTCGCCGTCTTCCTGGGAACGGCCCGCGTGCGGGCGGGACAGCACATATTGCAGGCCGGGCTGGGCGGGACCGGCGAGGTTGACCCAGCGCTTGTCGCCGGCGCCGACGTCGGAGACCACCTCCAGGCCGAGCCCGTCCCGGTAGAAGGCCAGCGACTCGTCGAAATCGAGAACGGTGACCTGGTAGTACTGCAGAGCCAGGGCCGCGCGGGGCGGTTGAAACGGTGTGTTGCACATGAGAATTACGGTAGGCGCGGGGCCGGGGCGCGGGCTTCTCGATTCCTGATCACCTCGCGGGCGATCGATGTGCTTGGGTGGGGTGATGCGGAAGCGGACGTGGTCGGCCGGTCTGGTGGGCGTGCTGCTGTGGGGCGAGTGGGTGAACTGGCGCGCCTCGCTCCGGAGTGTCGGCCCCGGGCGCGGCGGCTCCGAGGCGGTCGTGGTGCTCGGTTTTCGCAACGGCGGTGCGCGGGCCAACGCGATGAATCGCTGGCGGATGCGCGCCGGGTTGCGCTCGGTGGATACCGGTGCGGTGGACAGCCGGCTCGTGCTCTGCGGCGGGGCGTGCGCGGGCCCGCGAAGCGAGGCGTCGCTGCTGGCCGATTACGCCCGGGAGCGCGGTTATCGCGGTGTGCCGTTGCTGGAGGAACAGAGCCGGAATACCTGGGAGAACATCGCTTTCGCGATACCGCTGATCCAGGACGCCGACCGGATCAAGATCGTGTCGGTGCCCCTGCACGCGGCGAAGGCACGGCGCTATCTGGCGCGGCAGCATCCGGAGCTGGCGGAGCGGCTGGTGCGGGGTGCGGAGTATCGCTTCGGCGAATGGCTGCCGCTCAAGCCTTTGCTCGCGCTGTACGGGTTGCGCGCGGACGCGACCGGCGGGTGAATCAGCGACCGGGTGTCGGCGGCGGGGTGGTGGTGGTCGTCGGATACTGGGTGGTCAGAACCGGTAGTCGATAGGGCAGCTGCTGGTTGGGCGGTTGCTGGTTCGTCGGGGTCCGCGGGGAGTCGAACGCCGTCACCCCGGCCAGCACCACGCACAGCGCGCCCACGCAGCCGAGCAGCGGCCGTAGCCACATGCCGGGCCCCCGCCGGGCGGACCCACCCGCCCCCTGCTGACCCCGCATGCCGACTCCCACCACTCGATCCCCTTGCCGATCAGATCGGCGGCGGTCGCCCGATAGTTACGGCGGCACTAGGCTCGCGCGCATGAGAGCTGTGTTGGTGACCGGGGCGGGTCGCGGTATCGGTGCGGCGGTCGCGCTGCGGCTGGCCGAGCGGGGCTGGCGTGTCTACGCCGGTGTACGCAAGATCGCGGACGGCGAGGCGCTGGCCGAGCGGCACGCGGGCATCGTCCCGGTCGTGCTCGACATCACCGACGCCGGTCAGATCGCGGCGCTGGACGAAATCCTGCCCGAGGAACTGGACGCGATCGTCAACAACGCCGGGATCGTGGTCGACGGGCCGGTGGAGACGCTGACGGTGCCGGCGCTGCGCGAGCAGTTCGAGGTCAACGTGTTCGGCACGCTCGCGGTGACCCAGGCCGTGCTGCCGCGACTGCGGAAAAGCAAGGGGCGCATCGTTTTCCTGTCCTCGTTGAGCGGCCGGATCTCCACGCCGGGGACGGGCGCCTACAACTCCTCGAAGTTCGCGCTCGAGGGCCTGGCGGACGCGCTGCGGATCGAGCTGCGGCCGTGGCGAATTCCGGTGTCGCTGGTGGAGCCGGGGCCGACCGACACCGATATGTGGGGCGGGGCACTGGACATGGTGGACGCGGGCCTGGAGCGCCTCACGCCCGCCCAGCGCGCGCTGTACGGGTCGCAGCTGACGGGCATGCGCAGGATGGCGGCCCAGGTGCAGAAGGTCGCGGCCCCGGTGCGCACCGTGGTCGACGATGTCGAGCGCGCGCTCACCGCGCGCCGGCCGCGGGCCCGCTATGTGGTCGGCGTCGCGGGCAAGGCGCAGGTCGTGGCCACCGCGCTCACGCCGACCCCGGTGCTGGACCTGCTGCTCGCGTTCGCGAGCGGCATCAGGCGCAGATGAACGGCGTGACGATCGGTCAGGCGGCGGCGTTCGCGGGCGTCACGATCAAGACCGTGCGGCACTATCACAAGCACGGTCTGGTCGCCGAGCCCGAACGGGACAGCTCCGGCTACCGGCGCTACGGCTCGGCGGACCTGCTGCGGCTGGTGCAGGTGCGCACGCTGGCCGCCGCCGGGGTCCCGCTCGCCGATGTCGCGGCCCTGCTCGACGCCGACGCCGCGGCGTTCGCCACCGCGCTGGCCGACGTCGAGCACCAGCTCACCGCGCGGATCGAGGAGTTGATCGCACGGCGCGACACCCTGCACCGGCTGGCCGACGGCGACCGCACCCTGCTGCCCGATCGCGCGGTCGCCGTGCTGCGCCGGATGCCCGAACTCGGCTTCGCCGCGGACGACGTCGCCGCGGCCCGCGAGGGCATGGTGCTGGCCAGGGCGCTGGTCCCGGAGGGCTTCGACGATTACCTGACCAATGTCGAGCCCGCCCTGGAGGATCCGGAGTTCGTCGCCTTGAGCAAACGGGCCGCCGAAGCCGCGACCTGGGCGCCCGACGACCCGCGCCTGGTCGAGATCGCCGACGCGATGGCCGAGCACTACCTCGCCAACCCGGCGCATTTGAAGATCGTCACCGGCTTGCAAGCCCGCACGGAAGCCGGGACCAGATACAAGATGATCGCCGACCACGGCGGTGAGCAGGCGCCGGGCGGTGTCCGGTTGGTCGCGCTCGTGGAGGCGCGGCTGCGGGCCGCGGGCGTCTACATTCCCCGGCCGGACACGCACTAGCGGTTTCTTGTCGCCGCGCGGGCAGAGGGCCGGCCCCCTGCCCGCGCAGAGATCAGCTTCGCACCGGGAAGCGGCTGTCCAGCTCCACGTTCAGCCCCAGCACGTCGACGCGCGGTTCACCGAGAAAGCCGAGCGTGCGGCCCCGGGTGTGGGCGGCGACGACCTCGCGGAGTTGGTCGGCGGTGATACCGCGCGCGGCGGCGACCCGCGCGACCTGGATGGCCGCGTACTCCGGCGAGATGTCCGGGTCCAGGCCGCTGCCGCTGGCGGTGACCGCGTCGGCGGGCACGGCGGGCACGGCCGGGACGTCACCGGGGATCGGGATGATCCGGCCGATCGAGTAGTCCACGCCGGGCTGCGCGCACTCGACCGCGACCCCGCGGTAGGTGTCCAGGAACGGCTTGGCGGGGCACGCCTGATTGACGCTCACCACCTGCGTCGGCCGGGAGATCTCGCCGTCGCTGTCGCGCGGGCCGATGACCGAGAGCACCGCGCCCAGACCGTCTTCGGTGCAGAACGCCCGCCGTCCGTCGACGCCTTCGCGGGCGCCGATCTCCTTGCTGCGGGTGCAGATGACGCTGAGCAGACCGGCGCGGCCCTCCGGGTCGAAGACGTTCTGATCGACGATGTCCTCGGGTCCGAGGTTGCTCGCCGAGGACGACATCGGGTCGTACCCGTCGCCCGCCGCGGACGGCCGGCTCTGGAAGTACCGGGGCAGGGCGACGCCGTCGGCGTCGGTGAAGGATTGCCCGATCAGGCTGGAGCCCACCACCTTTCCGTCGACCTCGAGCAGCGAGCCGTCGGCCTTGTCCTTCAGGCCGGGCAGCTGTCCGACCGCGAAAACCGCCAGGGGGTAGACGATTCCGGTGATCACGGTGAGCACGAGCAGTGCCCGCAGGGCGGCGAGGTGCTGCCGGAGCCAAGTAGACATACGCATTTCAGGACATCCCGGGGAGGTGTTGGATGATCAGATCGATCAGCTTGATGCCGAGGAACGGGGCGACGATGCCGCCGACGCCGTAGATCAGCAGGTTTCGGCTCAACAGTGACGACGCGTCCGCCGGGCGATAATTCACGCCGCGCAGCGCCAGCGGGATCAAGGCGACGATGACGAGCGCGTTGAAGATGACCGCCGACAGGATCGCCGACTGCGGGCTGGCCAGCCGCATCACATTGAGCAGGCCCAGGCCGGGGAACAGCGACACGAACAGCGCGGGAATGATCGCGAAGTACTTGGCGATGTCGTTGGCGATGGAGAACGTGGTGAGCGCGCCGCGGGTGATGAGCAGCTGTTTGCCGATCTCCACGATCTCGATCAACTTGGTGGGATCCGAATCCAGATCGACCATGTTGCCGGCCTCTTTGGCCGCCGAGGTGCCGGTGTTCATGGCGACGCCGACGTCGGCCTGCGCCAGGGCGGGTGCGTCGTTGGTGCCGTCGCCGGTCATGGCGACCAGCCGTCCGCCGTCCTGTTCCTTCTTGATGAGGGCGAGCTTGTCCTCGGGGGTGGCCTCGGCGAGGAAGTCGTCGACACCGGCCTCGTCGGCGATCGCCTTGGCGGTCAGCGGATTGTCGCCGGTGATCATGACGGTGCGGATACCCATGCGCCGCATCTCGTCGAAACGTTCACGCATGCCCTGCTTGACGACGTCCTTGAGCTGAATGACGCCGAGCACCTTCGCTTTTCCGTCTTCGGCGACGCCGACCACCAGCGGTGTGCCGCCCGTGGCGGAGATGGCGTCCACGGCCGCGCCGAGTTCGTCGGGCACCTGGCCGCCCTGCCCGCGCACCCATTCGGTGACCGCGCCGGCCGCGCCCTTACGCAGTTGCCGGCCACCGACGTCGACGCCCGACATGCGGGTCTGGGCGGTGAATTCCACCCAGTGCGCGTCGGTCAGCTCACCCGGGGTGCGCTCGCGCAGGCCGAAAGCCTGTTTGGCGTAGACGACGATGGAGCGGCCCTCGGGCGTCTCGTCGGCGAGGCTGGACAGCTGGGCGGCATCGGCCAGTTCTTCGGCCGAAACACCGGGCACCGGAACGAAATCCGAGGCTTGCCGGTTGCCCAGGGTGATGGTGCCGGTCTTGTCCAGCAGCAGTGTGTTCACATCGCCGGCGGCTTCGACCGCGCGACCGGACATGGCCAGCACGTTGCGTTGCACGAGCCGGTCCATGCCCGCGATGCCGATCGCGGACAGCAGCGCGCCGATGGTCGTGGGAATCAGGCAGACCAGCAGCGACACCATGACGATGCCGGTGATGCCGTTGACGTTCAGGGCATGGGTGTCGGGCACGCCGGGGTTGTTGGCCTTGGAGAAGATCGCCAGCGGCTGCAAGGTCACCACCGCGAACACGAAGATGATGGTGAGCGCGGACAGCAGGATGTTCAGCGCGATCTCGTTCGGCGTCTTCTGCCGGGACGCGCCCTCGACCAGCGCGATCATCTTGTCGATGAAGCTCTGGCCGGGCTCCTGGGTGATCCGCACGACGATTCGGTCCGAGAGCACCGTGGTGCCGCCGGTCACCGCCGAGCGGTCGCCCCCGGATTCGCGGATGACGGGCGCGGATTCGCCGGTGATCGCCGACTCGTCCACCGAGGCGATGCCCTCCACGACATCGCCGTCGCCGGGAATGACCTGCCCGGCTTCGACGACGACGTGGTCACCGCGCTGGAGCTCGGGTGCACCCACCTTCTCCTCGATGATTCGCGCGCCTGGCGACCAGTTGGCCAGCCTCCGGGCCATGGTGTCGGTCTTGGCTTTTCGCAGGGTATCGGCCTGCGCTTTACCGCGCCCCTCCGCGACGGCCTCGGCCAGATTCGCGAAAATCACGGTCAGCCAGAGCCAGACGACGATCGCCCAGGCGAAGAAGCTCGGGTCGGCGACGGCCAGCACCGTCGACCAGAGCGCGCCGATCTCGACGATCAGCATCACCGGATTGCGCCACAGGGTGCGCGGATCCAGCTTGCGCACCGCGTCCGGCAGGGAGGTGAGCAGCAGCTTCGGGTCGAGCACGCCCCGGCGCACACCGGGTGCCGGGCCCGGCTCCGCGACAGGCTTTTCGGTTACGGAAGTGGTCATGTCAGTGGATTCCCTCGGCGAGCGGCCCGAGCGCGAGCGCGGGCAGGAAGGTGAGCGCGACCAGGATCAGCGTCACGCCGACGACCAGGCCGACGAACTGCGGCCGGTGCGTCGGCAGCGTGCCGATCGAGGCGGGGGTGCTGCCCTGCCGGGCCAGCGATCCGGCCAGGGCGAGCACGAAGATGATCGGCAGGAACCGGCCGAACAGCATGGCCAGGCCGAGCGCGGTGTTGTACCACTCGGTGTTGCCGCTGAGGCCGCCGAAGGCGGAGCCGTTGTTGTTGGCCGCGGAGGTGAAGGCGTACAGCACTTCCGAGAGCCCGTGCGGGCCGGAGTTCGTCATCGACGCGCGCTGCCCCGGCATGGCCATGGCGATCGCGGTGCCGACCAGCACGATCAGCGGACTGACCAGGAAATACGAAGCGGCGAGCTTGATTTCGCGCGGCGTGATCTTCTTGCCCAGGTATTCCGGTGTGCGTCCGACCATCAGCCCGGCCACGAACACGGTGATCACCGCGAGGATGAGCATGCCGTAGAGCCCCGAACCGACACCGCCGGGCGCGACCTCGCCCAACTGCATGTTGAACATGGTCATCATGCCGCCGAGGCTGGTGTAGGAGTCGTGGAAGGAGTTCACCGCGCCGGTCGAGGTGAGCGTGGTCGCGGCGCCGAAGGTCGCCGAATCCGCCACGCCGAAGCGCTGTTCCACGCCCTCGAGGGACGCGCCCACCGCGCTCGGCACGGTGCCGTGGTGCCGCAGCTGGAAGAAGTTCGTCAGCGCGACGCTGCACAGCGCGATCGTGCCCATCACCGCCACGATCGCGTAACCCTGCTTGCGGCTGCCCACCATCCGGCCGAAAGTGCGCGGCAGCGAGAAGCTGAGCACCAGCAGCAGGAAGATCTCGAGCCAGTTGGTCCAGGTCGCCGGATTCTCGAACGGGTGCGCCGAATTCGCGTTGAAGAAGCCGCCGCCGTTGGTGCCGAGTTCCTTGATCACCTCCTGGCTGGCGACCGGTCCGCCGGGGATGGTCTGCTCGGCCCCGGCCAGGGTGGTCGCGACCTGGTCGTGCAGCTGGAAATTCTGGATGACGCCGCCCGCGACGAGGACGATCGCGAACACGAACGAGATCGGCAGCAGGATCCGCAGGGTGCCGCGCACCAGGTCGACCCAGAAGTTGCCGAGGTCGCCGGTGTGGCGCCGGGCGAACCCGCGCACCAGCGCGATCGCCACCGAGATGCCGACCGCCGCCGACACGAAGTTCTGCACCGCGAGCCCGGCCATCTGCACCAGATGGCCCTGGGTGGACTCGCCGGAGTAGTTCTGCCAGTTGGTGTTCGTGACGAAACTGACCGCGGTGTTCCAGGCCAGCGCGGGCGTCATCTCGGTGCCCGGATCGTTCAGGTGCAGCGGCAGTTTGCCCTGCACCAACTGGAAGAAGAACAGGAACAGCAGGCCGACCGCCGAGAATGCCAGCACACTGCGGGCGTAGACCGGCCAGGTCTGCTCGACCTCCGGCTGCACGCCGATGGTCTTGTAGATCAGCCGCTCGGCGCGGGAATGCTTGCTCGCCTGGAACACCCGGTACATGTAGTCGCCGAGCGGCACGTGCACGAGGGCGAGCGCGAGGACCAGGGAAACGATGAAGACGATCCCTGCGGTAGTCGTGTTCACCTAGAACCTCTCGGGAAACAGCAGTGCGGCCACCATGTACAGGGCGACGCCGATGGCCAGGATCAGACCGATAAGGTTCGCGGTCACAGCTTCTCCACCCCTCGCTGGATAACGCCCAGCAGGGCGAAGATCGCCACGGTGAGCACCGTGAACACCACGACAGACATGAATCACAACCTCCGTACGGCGCTCGGAACGGGTGAGCGCGTCGAGCCGAGTCAAGCGCGCGAATACCGCGAATCGGCCCGCCCTTACGACTCCTTAGCGCCCCGGCCGGGCGCCTTTGCGCTTCGTTTACGCCGGGTCGCAGGCGCCTCGAACGAATGCCGTCAAAGAATTCGACACGGCCGTCAACAAGTCGTAAAGACGCCGGTTATCGCCCGAGCGGACGGTAGAAACGACACAGCCGGCCAGGCGGATCCGCTCCAGCGCAACCGGTATCCGTCGTCGCCAGGAAGGTATTGGGCATGTCCGCTGTCACGGTCGCGGTCCTCGTGGGGTTTCTCTGTTGTGCGCTGGCCATCCGCGTGGTGGCGTTGCGTCAGGATCAGGCTCGCCCGCCCGGGTCGGCCGACCAGCGCGTCCGGGTGCGGGTTCGGAGTTCGGGCTTCGGCGATGCCTGACGGTCGCGCCGCCGCTCCGGCGCGCGCATCGCGCGTGATGATGGACGCGTGAAGCGCGGCCAGCTCCGCATCTACCTCGGCGCGGCCCCCGGAGTCGGCAAGACCTACGCCATGCTCGGCGAGGCGCACCGCCGGCTCGAGCGGGGCCGCGACGTGGTGGCGGCGGTAGTCGAGACGCACGGCCGGACCAAGACCGCCGAATTGCTGGACGGCCTGGAGCGGATTCCGCCGAAGCTGGTGTCCTATCGCGGGACCGAAATACCCGAACTCGATGTCGAGGCGGTGCTGCGCCGGGCCCCGGCGGTGGTGCTGGTCGACGAGCTCGCCCACACCAATGCGCCCGGCAGCAAGCACGAGAAGCGCTGGCAGGATGTGGAAGAGCTGCTCGACGCGGGCATCGACGTGGTGTCCACCGTGAACGTGCAGCATCTGGAAAGCCTCAACGACGTGGTCGAGCAGATCACCGGCGTGCAGCAGCAGGAAACCGTGCCGGACGCCGTGGTGCGTGGCGCGAGCCAGGTCGAACTGGTCGACATCACGCCCGAGGCGCTGCGCCGGCGCATGTCGCACGGCAACGTCTACAAGGCCGACAAGGTCGACGCCGCCCTGCGCAACTATTTCCGGCCCGGCAACCTGACCGCGCTGCGCGAACTGGCGCTGCTGTGGCTGGCCGATCAGGTGGACGCGGCGCTGGCGAAGTATCGCGCCGATCACCGGATCACCGAAATGTGGGAGGCGCGCGAACGCGTCGTCGTCGCGGTCACCGGCGGGCGGGAATCCGAGACCGTCGTGCGCCGGGCGAGCCGCATTGCCACGAAGTCCAGCGCCGACCTGGTGCTCGTGCACGTGGTGCGCGGCGACGGCTTGGCCGGGGTGTCCACCGAGCGGCTGCACCGGCTGCGTGAGCTGGCCGCCAGCCTCGACTCCAGCCTGCACACCGTCACCGGCTCCGACGTGCCCGCCGCGCTGCTGGAATTCGCGCGCGAGGTGAACGCCACCCAGCTGGTGCTCGGCACCTCCCGCCGGTCGCGCTGGGCGCGCATGCTCGACGAGGGGATCGGCGCCACCGTCGTGCAGCGCTCGGGCAAGATCGACGTCCATATGGTCACGCACGAGGAAGCCAACCGGGGTGTACGCCGATACTCCATCGCGCCGCGGCACGGGCTACTGGCCTGGGTCGGCGCGCTGCTGATCCCGCTCGCGGTCTCCGGGGTCAGCGCGATCCTGGACCGCTACCTGGAACTGGGCGGGCTGAGCGCGCTGTTCTTCGTCGGCGTCGTGGCCGTGGCGCTGCTGGGCGGTGTCATTCCGGCCGCGTGCTCGGCGCTGCTCTCGGGCATGCTGCTGAACTGGTTCTTCACCCCGCCGCGGCGCAGCCTCGCCATCGCCGAACCGGACAATTTCGTCACCGTCGTGGTGCTGCTGTTCGTCGCCGTCGCGGTGGCGGCCCTGGTCGACGTGGCGGCCGCGCGGGCCCGGCAGGCGCGCAAGGCGTCCCGGCAGGCCGAGCTGCTCACCATGTTCTCCGGGGCCGTGCTCTCCGGCGCCGATCTGCCCAACCTGCTCGAGCAGATCCGGGAAACCTATGGTCAGCGGGCAGTCAGCCTGCTGTGCGGTGACCGCGTGCTGGCCGGAGTCGGCGAGAATCCGCCGCAGCGCGCCGGCGACGCGGAAACGGTGATCGAGGCCGGGGATTCCTCCAGCCTGCTGCTGTTGTCCGGGCGCGGACTGGCCTCGGCCGACCGGCCGGTGCTGAACGCGGTCGCCAACCAGGCCGCCGGACTCGTGCGGCAGTCCCGGCTCGCCGAGGAAGCCAGTGCGGCCGCCGCGCTGCTCGAGGCCGACCGGCTGCGCCGGGCGCTGCTCTCCGCGGTCAGCCACGATCTGCGCACGCCGTTGGCGGGGGCCAAGGCCGCCGTGTCGAGTCTGCGCAGCGACGACATCGAGTTCTCCACCGAGGACACCGCCGAATTGCTGGAAACCATCGAGGAATCCGTCGACCAGCTCACCGCGCTGGTCGGCAACCTGCTCGATTCGTCCCGGCTGGCCGTCGGCGTGGTGACGCCGCAACTGCGCCGGGTCTACATGGACGAGGTGGTGCACCGGGCGCTGGTGAGCGTGGGCATGGGCGCGCGTGGCTTGCGCCGGGCCGCCATGAACCGGGTGCGGGTCGAGGTGGGGGAGGCGTCGGTGCTGGCGGACGCCGGACTGCTCGAGCGCGTGCTCGCCAACCTGATCGACAACGCGCTGCGGCACGCCCCGCGCGACAGCTCGGTCCGGGTGACCGCCGACACCACCGGCGCCCTGGTCTCGATCGCGGTGATCGACACCGGCCCCGGCGTCGCGCCCGGCTCCGAGGAACAGCTCTTCGAACCCTTCCAGCGGCTCGGCGACCGCGACAACTCCACCGGTGTCGGCCTCGGCCTGTCGGTGGTGCGCGGATTCGTCGAGGCGATGGGCGGCACGGTGCACGCCGAGCCGACGCCCGGCGGCGGGCTGACCATGCTGGTGGAACTGCCCGCCGGGCACACGGCCCCCGCCGAGACCGCGACCGGGATCGCCCCGGCGTGACAGCGACAACGACAGCGAAGGTGGTGCACAGTGGCGAAACGGCCCGGTCCGCACGGGAATTCGCGATGACCGACCGCAAGAACGAGGCGCCGCCGATCAAGGTGCTCGTCGTCGACGACGAACCCCAGATCGTGCGCGCGCTGCGGATCAATCTCTCGGTGCGCGGCTACGAGGTGATCACCGCGGGCAACGGCGCCGCCGCCCTGCGACTGGCCGCCGACAAACACCCCGACGTGATCATCCTCGACCTCGGCCTGCCCGACATGGACGGCATCGAGGTGCTCGCCGGGCTGCGCGGATGGACCTCGACCCCGGTGATCGTGCTCTCCGCGCGCACCGACTCCACCGACAAGGTCGAGGCGCTCGACGAAGGCGCCGACGACTACGTCACCAAACCGTTCGGCATGGACGAGCTGCTGGCCCGGCTGCGGGCCGCCGTCCGGCGCGGCTCCGCCGATCCCGGCGCGCACGAGCCCGTCGTGCAGACCGAATCGTTCACCGTCGATCTGGCCTTGAAGAAGGTCACCAAACACGGTGTGCCCGTGCATCTGACGCCGACCGAGTGGGGGATGCTCGAAATGCTGGTCCGCAACAAAGGCAAACTCGTCGGCCGGCGCGAGCTGCTCCGTGAAGTCTGGGGGCCCGCCTACGCCACCGAAACCCATTATCTGCGGGTGTATCTGGCCCAGTTGCGCCGCAAGCTCGAGGATGATCCGGCGCGGCCGAAACACCTCATCACCGAGGCGGGGATGGGGTATCGGTTCGTGGTGTGAGGTGGGGCACGGTGGACCCGGCAGCGTGGGCTGCCGGGTCCTTTGTGTTCGGGGGTGAGCCCGCACGGCTGGGTGGGGCTCGTGGGTGAGTCGGGTTGTCAGACAGGGTTTCTGGGTGCTGGCGCGGGATGCGGTTGCGGTACGGGCTGTGTTCTGGGCTCTGGCTGAGGGCAGGGCTCGAGTTCTGGCTCGGGCTGCGGTTCCGGGTTCAGCTCGGGCGCTGGGGCTCGCTCGGGCCACGGCTCCGGCTCGGGCCACGGCTTGGGCTCCGGCTACGGCTGCGGCTCTGGTTTGGGCTCCGGCCACGCCTGCGGCTCCGGCTTGGGCCCCGGCCCCGGCCCCGGCCCCGGCTGCGGCTCCGGCTCGGGCTGCGGCGCGGGTTCGGGCTGCGGCTGTGGCGTGGGTTCCGGGTGCGGCTCGGGCTTGGGCTGTGGCTGCGGCTGTGGCGTGGGTTCCGGGTGCGGCTCCGGCCTGGGCCCCGGCCATGGCTGCGGCTCGGGCTGCGGCTGCGGCGCGGGTTCGGGCTCGGGCTGCGGCTGCGGCGCGGGTTCAGGCTCCGGGGGCGGTGCGGGTTCGGGATTAGCTTCGGGTGGTGGGCTCGGGGTGGTGCCGGGTTGCCATACGGATTCGTCGGGTGCGGCTGCCGCCCTGTACTCCGGGATCGGAGGGACTCCGAAATACCTCGGTGTGTAGGGAATCTTCGAGGTGGTGTCCGGAGCGTCGCTCGGAGTGGGCGCATCCGGGTTCGTGTCGCCCAGGGCTTCGGTTGTCGGTGCAGGCTGAGCGTCGGGCCGGGGCGTGGCGGTTTGCGGCCGCGCGAGCGATTCTGTGCCGGTATGCGCGTTCGAGGACGCGGGCAGGTTCGGGGCCGCCGGCGGGTTCGAGGCCGTGGGCGGGTTCGGGGCCGTGGGCGGGTTCTGGGCCGCGGGCGGACTGCCGGTGCTGAGCTGATCGAGATCGGTTCGCAGCGCCCGCCGCAGCGCGAGGAACTCCTCGATCCGGCGCTGCAACGCCCTGCGCTCGACGGCGAATTCGCCCGGCCGCAGCCCAGCGCCTTCCAGTGCCGCCGTCTGGTCCGCGTACCCGTCGACAGCGCGCGCCAGCGCGGTATCCCCGGCCTGGCGCAACTGCTCGGGCGTCATCCCGTCGGCATCGACACCAAACTGGCGCAACGTATCCCGGACCGAATCCACTACCGGATCCTGCGATCGTTCCCCGGACGCTTCCGCCCGAGGTCGGGCTGCGGGATTGCGTAAGGCGTCGCCCTGTCCGGGTCCTCCGGTCTCGTGCAGCCCGGTGGCGATATTCGGGCCGGCTGGTTCAGCTGCTCGGGTCGCGGCGGGCGTCTCGCGCGACGCCGGCTGTTCCACGGTTCCGTTCGATGCGGAGGCCGCCGCTTCGCTGGCTGTAGAGGCCGTTGCTTCGCCGGCTGCGGTGGCCGTTGGTTCGTTGGCTGTGGTGGCCGTTGGTTCGCCGGCTGCGGTGGCCGTTGGTTCGTTGGCTGCGGTGCCCGTTGGTTCGCTGGCTGCGGTGGCTGTCGCTTCGCTGGCTGCCGGGGACTCTGCGTGGGGTTCGGCTGCGTGGGCAGGCGAGGCGTCGCCCTGTCCGGGTCCTCCGGTCTCGCGAGGCCCGGCGACGATGTTCGGTTCACCCGGGCGGGCCTGGTTGGTGGACGCTGTCCCGGCCTCCACCGAAGAGATCGAGGCCCCGGCCCTGGCGGGTGTGGCCGTGTCTCCGGCGACGACGGGAGCCGAGGTGTTCGGGTGCGAGGGCCCGGTGCCGTTGTCGCCCTGGGGATTCGGTGACGCGCCGCCGCCGTCTGCCGCGACAGCGGGGCGGGCGGCGTCCTCGCCGGTAGTCGGGCGTGCCGGTGTGGCGGATTCCTGGCGGTGCGCTCCGATTTCGTTGGCGAGGGGACGCGGGGACCCCTCGGCGGAGATGCGTGCGCCCGGCGACCCCGTGCCGGAGGCCGCCGATTCCCTGTATTGCGCTGCGGGGGAGCTACTTTCGGATGCCCCACCTGGTTGGCGTGTGGACGAGCCGCCTGCCGGATCGGTGATCCGGATCGCGGGTTGCGGTGCCGCGCCAGGTTCGTGCGTGGACGAGCCGCCTACCGGATCGGTGATCCGGGCTGAGGGTTGCGGTGCCGCGCCGTGTTGGTGCGGGGACGAGCTGCCTGCCGGATCGTTGATCCGGATCGCGGGATGCGGTGCCGCGCCGTCGCCGAATCGGGCCGAACCGGCGGCTGCGAAGCGACCTGCGCCCGGCCCGCGGCCGAACGCGGAGTGGCGGAAACCCTTGCTGCCGCCGGTGAGAACGCCGTACGCGGCACCGCTGGTGAGCAGACGGGGATCCCAGGTCCAGCCGTTCTCGATGCCGCCGACGCCCCAGGCGCCGAGCGCGCCGGCCATTCCGGATCCCGCGCCGACCACCATGCCCTTTCCGGCCGCGGCCCAGCGCCCACCGGGAAGCGGGACTTTCGCGGCACCCTTGGCCAGCAGTCCGCCGACCGGTCCGCCCACGGCACCGGCCGCGGCGGCGGTGTAGGCGGTGGTCGTGACGCGATCCCAGTCGATGTCGTCGCGATGACCCGCGCCGACCTGGTACGCCTGGATCGCGAGGTCCTGCCCGGCGCCGAGCGCGGTGCTCACCGCCACATGCTTGGCGAGGAATTTGGTGAGGGCGGCGATGCCGGTCTTGGCGGCGAACTGCGCGATCGCGCTGACGGCGCGCTGTCCGAGCAGGCGCACCGCGAGCCGGGTGGTGGCGATCGCGACGGCCTCGGCCAGTGGTGCGGTGGGTGGAAAGATCCAGGCCGCGGCGATTTCCACGGCCAGCATGGCCAGGGAGGTGAGCACCAGGATCTTGGTGTACTCGATCTCGGTGGCGAGGGCGTCGGCGGACTCGCCGACCAGGTCGAGCAGTTCGGCCAGGCGTTCCAGTGATTGCGGGCCGTGGTCGAGTTCGTCGAGCCGGGCGGTGATGGCTTCGATGCCCGCGCCCCACGGATACGCCTCGAGCGTCGCCGAGCGCGCGGCGGCCAGTTCGGGCAGCAGTTCGCGCAGGTCGGCGGCGGCCGTGCGCCACTCGGCGGCGATCGCCCACATTCTGTCTTCGTCACCGTCGGGCCAGTCCGAGCCCGCCACCCAGCCCAGCCACTCCAGTTCGCCGGGAATCGAGATCGACATGCGCTACCGAATGCCCTGTGCCATGGCCAGATCCATGCGCTCCAGCAGTTTCGCGGCGGCGTACTGCCCGTCCGAATACGAGTCCAGGGTCGTGGCCGTGTTGCTCAAACCCTCGGTCAGGTTCTCCCGGGCGGCCAGGTAGCCCTGCGGTCCGTCGGCGAAGGTGCTGCCGTAGCCGTCGCCGCCCCAGGCCGCCCCCTGCGCGGCCAGCGCGTGCTCCAGCGTGTCGAGAATGACGTGCACCCGATCTCGGAGATCGCCCATTTGCCCTGCGGCGCCGCGCAATCGACCGGGGGTCACTTCCAACTTCCGCATTACCGGCACCTTCCACGATGAATCGGTGTCCGACGATGGCACGGCGACGAAACCCGCGGCCAGAGGCCGGAATCCGATTTTGCGACTCACTGACAGTCGGCGGGCCTGGGCTTTCCCGCGAATCGGCTGGCCCGGCGACCCCACGGCGGTAGCGCCCGTTGACAGATCCTTGACGCCGCGGCGACCGTCCGGGCCGCCGCGGCACGAGCCCGGTCAGATCACCGGCACGCGCAGATGACAGACCACCGTCCCGGGCTGCCGGCGCAGCTGCTTGCCCAACTCCCGGCCCCGATGACTCGGCAGCACCCGCCGCCACCCGACCGGCGGATCGAGCTCGGCGATCAGCACGATCCGCCGCCGCTCCGGATAGGTCTCGCGCAGGTAGTGCGCGACCGGCCCGCCGACGCTGGCATCCCGGTCGGCCAGCATCACCAGCGGCACCTCGGGATGCCAGATCGCCCAGGCCGCAGCGAATTCCGCACTGGCTTCCGCCTCGAGGCAGACGTGCACAGCGACGACGTCGCGGCCGATCGAGAGCGCGGCGGACAGTGCCTGACAGCTCAGATCCGAGACCTCCGACACCGGGACCACGACCACGGCGGCACCGTCCGGCCGCGGGCGCTCCGGCATCGCACCGGCGCCGCCCGGGGTGACCGCGCGGCGACTGACGCCGATCCGGCCGTACGCGCGCCGCACCCGCTCCATCGCGAGCACGAGCGCGGGCAGCACGACCACGATCAACCAGGCGCCCTCGGTGAACTTCATCGCGGTGGTGACGATCGCCGCGGCGAAGGTCAGCAGCGCGCCGAAGCCGTTGAGCGCCAACCGCCACCGTCGTCCGGGCGCGGCGGTGCGCAGCCAGTGCCGGACCATCCCGGCCTGGGCGATGGTGAAGCCGACGAACACGCCGATCGCGAACAGCGGCACCAGCGTGTTCATCTCGCCGCCCGCGCCGATCAGCAGCACACCCGCGGCGAGGCCGAGGGTCAGCACGCCGTACCGATACACCAGGCGCGGCGAGCGCACCGCGAACCGGTGCGGCAGGCAGTTGTCGTCGGCCAGGATCCGGGTCAGCGTCGGTAGTCCGCCGTAGGAGGTGTTGGCGGCCAAGGCCAGCAGCACGACGGTCGCGAACTGGACGACGTAGTAGCCGACGCCGTCACCCAGCGCGGCGGAGGTCAGCTGGGACAGGACCGTCGTGCCCTCGACCGGCCGCACCTCGAACTTCTGGATCAGCACCGCCAGGCCGATCAGCATGACGCCGAGCAGCGCGCCGAGCGCGACCTCCGCCCGCTGCGCCCGGCGCACCCGCGGCGGCCGGAAACTCGGCACCGCGTTGGCGATCGCCTCGACGCCGGTCAGCGCGGCGCAACCGCTGGAGAACGCCTTGAGCAGCAACAGGATTCCCACGGTCTGCACATCCCCGAGCGGGGCGACGTGCGCGGGCGCGACGGCGGGCGTGCCGCGCACCAGCCCGGCCACGATCACCAGCAGGATCCCGGCGACGAACACGATGGTCGGCGCCATGAAGACCCGGGCGCTCTCGGTGATGCCCAGCAGGTTCAGCGCGGTGATGCCTGCCAGCACGGCCAGGCACAGCTCCACCGTGTATCCGTGCAGGACGGGAAAGGCCGAAGTCAGGGCCGCGATACCGGCGGCGATCGACACCGCCACGTTGAGGACGTAGTCGACGATCAGCGAGGCCGCCGCCGTGAGACCGGTCCGCCTGCCCAGATACGCCTTGGCCACCGCGTACGCGCCGCCACCGTCCGGGAAGGCCGCGATCACCTGCCGGTAGGAGGCGACCAGCACCGCCAGCAGCGCGGCGATGGCGAGGGTCACCGGGACGGTGAACCCGAGTCCGGCGCCGCCGGCGACGGCGAGAACCAGCACGATGGCCTCGGGGCCGTAGGACACCGAGGCCATCGCGTCCAGCGAGAGTCCGGCCAATCCGGTCGGCACCGTCAGGCCGCGCCGGCCGGGATCCTGCTTCCGCTCCGGCGCGCTGGGCGCCGGGGACAACAAATCGGTCATGGGCGGAGTCTCGGGGGACGACCGCGCGGCCACCAGTGGCCCTGACGCAATACTGACGGCCGGGTGAGATCGGTCATACCGGGCCCGTGCGGAATGCCGCCCGCGCACCCGGCGTTCCCCCGCGTGCAGTGCAGGACCACCTCGAGATGGCAGGATCGTGACCATGGCTGAAGAGAACCCGACCGCCCTGTGGGTCGAGCGCACAGGTACCCGGGCCTACACCGGCCGCAGCTCACGCGGCGCGGAAGTGAAGATCGCGAGCCAGGGCGTCCCCGGCGCGTTCACCCCGGGTGAGCTGCTCAAGATCGCCCTGGCCGGTTGCTCCGGGCTGAGCGCCGATTTCTCGCTCTCGCGCAAACTCGGCGACGACTTCGACGCGACCATCCGCGTCTCCGGCGACGCCGACCGGGAGAACGAGGTGTATCCGCAGCTGGACGAGTCGTTCGAACTCGATCTCAGCGAGCTCGACGAGGCCGCCCGGGAGCGTTTGCTGGTCGCGGTGCAGCGCGCCATCGACAAGGTGTGCACCGTCGGCCGGACGCTGAAGGCGGGCACCAAGGTCAACCTGAACTTCGACGTCGACGCCTAGATGGACGCCGTGCGGCTGAGCGCCTGGGTGCACGGCACCGTGCAGGGAGTGGGCTTCCGCTGGTGGACCCGCTCCCGCGCACTGGAACTCGGCCTGACCGGGTACGCCCGCAACGCGCGGGACGGACGCGTGCACGTCGTCGCCGAGGGGCCGCGCGAGGCGGGGGAGAAGTTGCTCGGCCTGTTGCGTTCCGGTCAAACGCCGGGACGCGTCACCCTGGTTGTGGAAAGCTGGGAGCCCGCGCGGGGTGATATGTCCGGATTCGAGGAGCGGTAGTGAGGGCGGATCGGTGAGTACACAGCACCCGGGTGACGGTGAACGCCGCCCCGAAGAACCAGCGGAGCTACCGCGACCGGAGCTGGCGCTGCCCCCCGAGCAACCCGAGGACCTGCCGCAGCCCGAACTCGCGCTGCCGCCGCCGGAACCTTCGCCCGGCCGCATCCAGCGCCAGGAACCCGGCGTCACCCGGCCGCGGCCGCCGACGGTCGCCGAGTCGCGCGCCCGCGACAAGGCCCGCAAACGGGCCGACGAGGAGCGCCGGGCCGCCGCGGCGGCGGAGGCCGCCAAGAAGAAGACCCGCAAGCGGGTGCTGATCGGCGGCGTCGCCATCGTCGGCGTCGCGGGCTTGGTCGGCGGCGGGTATCTGGCCTACCGGGCGGTCAGCAAGCCCGACCAGGTCACCGCCTCCTGTGTGCAGATCGATCAGAACGGCAAGGAAGTCGTCGTTCCCGACGACAAGTGCGGCCCCGGCAAACAGAACTTCAGCGACAGCGACAACTGGCACGGCGGACTGGGTGGCCTGATCATCCTCGGCGGCTGGCCGCAGTACCGCTACTACTACGGCGGCACCCCGACCATCGGGCAAACTCCGGTCGGCGGCACCACCGTCAAACCCAAGGGCGCCGATATCAAAACCAAGAGCGGCACCACGATTCAGCGCGGCGGCCTCGGCAGCAAGAGTTCGGGCGGGGGGTCCTGATGCGGCGGGTCCGCGGCACGCCCCGGCCGGGCTGGAAGCAGATCATCGAGGAACAGGGCCTGGTCTATGGCGCACCCGGCCGCGACGCCAGCGGTCAACCGCGTCCGTACTGGGACGAGTCGGTGCACTACGAATTCGACATGGCCGAGATCCTCGCGCTGGAAGCCGATGTCGAACTGCTGCATTCGATGTGCCTGAACGCGGTCGAGCAAGTCATCCTGACCGAACGGTTCCGCGATTTCGGTCTGCCGGAATGGACGTGGGAACCGATCACCGAATCCTGGCGGCGCGGCGATCCGTATGTCTACGGGCGCTTCGATCTGCGCTACGACGCCCGCCGGCCCGCGAAACTGCTGGAATACAACGCGGATACGCCGACCTCGCTGCTGGAAGCCGGAATCATCCAGTGGCACTGGCTGACCACCCAGTTCCCCGACGACGATCAGTGGAACTCGCTGCACGAGAAGCTCGTCGAGCGCTGGACCGAACTGCGCGACCAACTGCCCTCGGCCCAACTGCATTTCGCGTGGTCCGGGGCCGACGCCTCGGGTGAGGACAACGTCACCACCGCCTACATGCAGGAGACGGCCGCCGAGGCCGGCTTCGACACCATCGCGCTGCCCATCGAGGAAGTCGGATTCGACACCGAGCTGGATCGTTTCGTGGATCTGGCCGAGGCGCCGATCGAATCGATCTTCAAGCTCTACCCCTGGGAGTGGATCCTCGACGACGATTTCGGCAAGCGGGTGATCGCGAGCCTGCCCGCCACCATGTGGGTCGAGCCGCTGTGGAAGACCCTGCTCAGCAACAAGGCGATTCTCGCGGTGCTGTGGGAGATGTATCCCGGGCACCCGAATCTGCTGCCCGCCTATCTCGATCAGCCCAACGAGCTCACCGAGTACATCCGCAAACCCAAGCTGGGCCGCGAAGGCGCGAACATGACGATCGTCGGCGCGGGCCTGGAAACCGCGACCGGCGGCGTGTACGGCGCGGAGGGCTTCGTCTACCAGTTGCTGGACCCGCTACCGGAATTCGACGATATGCGCCCGGTGCTCGGCGCCTGGATGGTCGGCGACCGCTCCGCGGGGCTCGGCATCCGGGAGACCGCGGGGCTGATCACCGACGACGGCGCCGCCTTCGTCCCGCACCGTATCCCCACCACCTGAACTCGTTCCCGGAAGGACATTCGATGACCACACTTGCCCTCGAGCAGGACTACTGGCGCCTGCTCGGCGAAGGCGTCGGGGCCATCATCCTGTACGCGATCGTCGGCCTCGCGCTGATGCTCATCGGCTTCTACGCCATCGATCTGACCACGCCCGGCCGGTTGCGCGGGCTGGTCGCGGCGGGCAAGCCGAACGCGATCGTCGTCACGGCCGCGGGCATCATCAGCATGGCGTTCATCGTCGTGGTGGCCATCTACACCTCCGGCGGCGATCTGCTGGGCGGGCTCATCCGCACCGCGGTGTTCGGCCTGATCGGCATTATCGCCCAGGTGATCTCGGTGCGGGTGCTGGAGCGCGTCATCGGGATCCACATCGGCAACGCCCTGCACGCCGACAGCTACAGTCCGGCCGCGCTGGTCGTCGCGGGGGCGCATTTCGCCCTGGGTCTCGTTGTCGCGTTCGCCGTTTTCTGAGTCGCGCGCCCGGGGCGCCGGGTTCCTGCTCGCCTGGAGCGCGACGCTGGCGGCCGCGGCCGGGGTAGCGCTGCACTTCAATCCGTGGGACGCGGAACCGCTGGTGCTCGCGGCGTCGGTCGCGCCCTACCTGATGGCGACCGCGGTGCTCGCGGTCCTGGCGTTCGCGGTGTTGCGCCATCGGGTCGGCGCGGCGGTGGCGGTCTCGGTGCTGGGCGCGGGGATCTGGACGCAGGCGCCGCTCTACGCCGGGGCCGGCGCGGACGGGCACCCGTTGACCGTGATGCAGTCCAATCTGCTGTTCGAAGGGGCGGATCCGCGGGCGCTGGTCGAGGAGGTCCGGGCCCGGGGCGTCACCCTGCTGACCGTCAACGAGCTCACCCCCGCGGCCCTGGCCGAGCTCGGGCGGGCCGGACTCGACGAGTTGCTCCCGCACCGCCATGTCTCGCCCGGGCGCACCGCGACCGGCACCGGGATCTGGAGCGGCTACCCGCTCACCGACACCGTCGAATACGACGGCTATGTGCTGAACCAGCTTTCGGCGACGGCGACGATTCCCGGCGTCGGGCCGGTGTCGGTGTACGCCTTCCATCCGGTCCCGCCGATCTACGGCGTCGGCGTCTGGTCCCGCGAATTGTCCGGCCTGCGCGCTATTCTCGACCGCGCGCCCGCCGACCGGCCCGCGATCGTCGGCGGCGACCTCAACGCCACCTTCGACCACGCCCGGTTCCGGGCCCTGCTCGGTGGCCGATTCCGCGACGCCGCCGAGCAATCCGGCGCCGGGCACCTGGTGACCTATCCGACCGACAAGCGGTATCCGCCGCTGGTCGGCATCGACCACATCCTGGTCGCCGGCGGTCACACCGACCAGGTCGGCACCGTGCCGCTACCCGGCGCCGATCATCGGGCGCTGGTCGCACGGCTGCGCCTGAACCGCGCCCAGCCGTAACCGCATTGCCGCCGGTTTCGGCGGACGCTCCGGGCGCCACCTCGTACCCTGGGTGTCCGCGGCGATGCGATCCGGGAGAAGCGGTGGCTTACGAACTCAGCGCAGTGATCGGCGAATTGGCGTTATTGCAGGCGATCGGCCGGGAGCACGACGTGCCGGTGGTGCCGCTCGCCCAGGGGCTGGGCCTGATTCCGCTGACCGACGAGATCGTCGCCGCGCTGTTCGAACCGGGCCGCCGCTTCGAGGACGTGCTGCGCGCCTGGTCGACCCGGGGCCCGGTCATGTACGCCTGGTCGGAGATGCACGCCGGGCTGGGCGTGCAATCCGCGACCATCTGGGCCGACGGCGTCGTCACCTATCACGAGACCGGCTATCCCAGCCACGGGCCGATCTCGCTCGCGCTGCGACGGCTCGGCCTGACCGGAGCCACGGACCGGCGCGACGAATTCGACATCGCCGGTCTGGGCCGGCATCGCCGCACCGGTGCGTGGATCCCGTAGGCGCCCGAATGACTCAGTGCCCGCGGGCGATCCAGTCGGACAGGGCCGGTTTCTCGGCGCCGATCGTGGTGGTGTCGCCGTGGCCGGTGTGGACCGTGGTCTGCTCCGGCAGCGTGAGCAGGCGGTCCCGGATCGAATCGATGATGGTGTCGAAATCCGAGAAGGAACGGCCGGTCGCCCCGGGGCCACCGGTGAACAGGGTGTCGCCGGTGAACAGGGCCGCCAGTTCCGGCGCGTGCAGCGAGACCGAGCCGGGGGAGTGGCCCGGCGTCGACAGGATGTCGATGTCGGTGCCCGCCACGGTGATCCGCTCCTTGTCGGCCAGCGACTGGTAGTCGACGTCCGGGTGCGTCATCCGCCAGAGCACGTCATCGGCGGGATGCAGCAGGATCGGGGCGTCGAACTGGCGCGAGAGCTGCGGGGCGACGGTGATGTGATCGTTGTGCGCGTGCGTGCACAGCACGGCGACCACACGCCGGTCGCCGACCGCGGCGACGATCTGTTCGGTGTCGTGGGCGGCGTCCACGATCAGCACCTCGGTGTCGTCGCCGATCAGCCAGATGTTGTTGTCTACATCCCAGGTGCCGCCGTCGAGGGCGAACGTGCCGGAGGTGACGACGCGGTCGATGCGAGTCACCAGACCACCACCGAACGCAGCACCTCACCGGTGTGCATGGCGTGGAACGCCTTCTCGACCTCGTCGAGGGCGATCCGTTCGGAGACGAAGCGCTCCAGCGGGAGCCTGCCCTGCCGGTACAGGTCGATGAGCAGGGGGAAATCGCGTTCCGGCAGGCAGTCGCCGTACCAGGAGGACTTCAGCGCGCCGCCGCGGGAGAACAGATCGATCAGCGGCATCTCCAAGGTCATGTCCGGGGTGGGGACGCCGACGAGGACGACGGTGCCCGCCAGGTCGCGGCCGTAGAACGCCTGCTTCCAGGTTTCGGGGCGGCCGACCGCCTCGATGACGACATCGGCGCCGAAACCCTCGGTCAGCTCTTGGATGCGCTCGACCACGTCCTCGGTGCCGGCGTCGATGGTGTGGGTGGCGCCGAAATCCTTGGCCCACTCCAGCTTCCGGGGATCGCGATCGATGGCGATGATGGTGCGGGCCCCGGCCAGGCGGGCGCCCGCGACGGCCGCGTCACCGACGCCGCCGCAGCCGATGACGGCCACCGTGTCGCCGCGCGAGACGTTGCCGGTGTTCACGGCCGCGCCGATCCCGGCCATCACGCCGCAGCCGAGCAGCCCGGCCACGGCCGGATCGGTGCCCGGCTCCACCTTGGTGCACTGCCGCTCGTGCACCAGGGTCTTGTCGGCGAACGCGCCGATGCCCAGCGCCGGGCTCAGCTCGGTGCCGTCGGTGAGCGTCATCTTCTGGCCGGCGTTGCTGGAATCGAAGCAGTACCAGGGGCGGCCGCGTTTGCAGGCGCGGCATTCACCGCAGATCGCGCGCCAGTTCAGCACCACGAAATCTCCGGGCTCGACATGGGTGACCGCGCTGCCGATCGTCTCCACGACGCCGGCGGCCTCGTGGCCGAGCAGGAACGGGAACTCGTCGTTGATGCCGCCCTCGCGGTAGTGCAGATCGGTGTGGCACACCCCGCAGGCCTGTACCCGCACCACCACGTCGTGCGGCCCGGGATCGGGGATCACCACGTCTACGAGCTCGACGGGCGCGCCTTTGCTGCGGGCGATGACGCCGCGCACGGTTTCCGACACTGAAGCCTCCTCGGTCCTGTGCCACCCCGGCACGCGAACCATATTGCCGTGCGCATGCGAGGACGTCACGCCGATCCCCCGTGCGTTGTGCAGAAGTCGTCTGGGATCAGCGGGGTTCCGCGTAGTGTCGGGACGTCGAGAAAGGAAGCCGCTCATGGGAACTCTGGACGGGAAGGTCGCCCTGGTCTCCGGCTCCGGGCGGGGCATCGGCCGCGAGATCGCGCTGAAACTCGCCTTCGAGGGTGCGCGCGTCGTGGTCAACGATCTGGACGCCGAACCGGCCGCCGAGACCTTGGCGGCCATCGATTCCGGTGGTGGACAGGCGGTTTCCTGCGTCGGCAGCGTCACCGAGGAGGGGTTCGCGGACCGCTTCGTGCAGACCGCCGTCGAGGAGTTCGGTGGTCTCGACATCATCGTCAACAACGCCGGTTACACCTGGGATTCGGTGATCCAGAAGATGACCGACGAGCAGTGGGACGCCATTCTCGACGTGCACCTGAAGGCCCCGTTCCGGATCCTGCGCGCCGCGCAGCCGGTGATCAGCGGCCTGGTCAAACAGGCCGCGGCCGCCGGTGCCCCGGTGCCGTGCCGCAAGGTCGTCAACATCTCCTCCCTCGCCGGTACGGGCGGCAACGCCGGTCAGGCGAACTACTCCGCCGCCAAGGCCGGGATCATCGGGTTGACCAAAGCGATGGCCAAGGAGTGGGGCCGGTACAACGTCACCGTCAACGCGGTCGCGTTCGGCATGATCAAGACCCGCCTCACCGAAGCGCCCGCGGGCGGCAGCACCATCGACATCGACGGCAAGGAAATCAAGGTCGGCGTCAACCCCCACCTGCTCACCGCCATGGAGCAGATGATCCCGCTCGGCCGCGCCGGCACCCCGCGTGAAGCGGCCGGGGCCGTCTATCTCTTCACCCTCCCCGAATCCGATTACGTCAGCGGCCAGACCCTGGTCTGCGGGGGCGGCTTCAACCTGTAACCGCCGGTCGCGGGCCTGATCCGCGCTGTGCGTGGTAGGCCACATTATCTATTGACATTCCAATGTGGAGGGTTCATGCTGGGATATACCTTCCAATGTGGAACATAGATCGAAGGAACCCGACATGGACATCAGCACCGGAACCCGCGCTTCCGACGCGGAACGAGACGAGATCGTGCGGCAGCTCGGCCGGCATCTCGCCGAGGGCCGGCTGGACCTCGGCGAATACGACCAGCGCGTCGCACAGGTGTATGCGACCGCGCTTCGAGAAGAGCTGACAGCGGTCCTCGCCGACCTGCCGAAGGAATCCTCCGGGTTCACCAAAAAGCAGAGCGGTCAGCGGATCCCGATCTGGCAGCGCATCGAAGCCGGCTCCTGGTTCGGCGTCAGCCTCCTGGTCCTGGTCATCTGGGCCGCCATCTCGATCGGCGTCGGCGAATTCACCTACTTCTGGCCGATCTGGGTCATCGGCCCCTGGGGCGCGGTACTCGCCTTCCGCATGGTCACCGGATTCGAAGCCGGCACCTGCCGGCCTGCCCGGCGCTGATCGCGGCCGACGCGCGAGCCCTTCGCGACTGGTGCGCTGTGGGCCGCCCTCGGTGCGTCGATTGGGCGGACAGCGGAATAGGCTCCTCGCGACTGGTCTGGTGGGCGCGACCGTGTTCGGTGCCCTGATCGTCGTTTGGCGCGGCTGGCGGCGGAGGCTCTTCCGTGAGTGATCCCTGGGGAGCGGACCGAGTGCTGTTGTCGGTGGTCGCGTTCAGCGCGCTGGACATTTCGCGCCAGGAACGGTGGGCAGCGTGCGTCGGGGCGTCGGTCGGCGCGGCTGGCGGAGGTCGTGGTTGGCGTGCTGAACGTTGTTCGTAACTGGCGAAGTAGGCGTAGGCCGCTCCGGGCGGACTGCCTTGTCAGCGGTTGCGGCGGCGACTGGCGCGGGGGAGGTCGTAGTCGCTGTCGTACTCGGCGTCGTGGTCGCGGCGGGAGTTCAAGCGGTTCAACGGGACCTGGACCGGGCGGTCGGTGACCGCCTGGCCGCGGCGGGCGGCGCGTTCGGTGGCGGAGCGGTCGGAGTCGCCGCGGGAGGGGCGGTCCCGGCGGGTGGCGGAGCGGTCGGTGGTGCGTGGGAGCGGATCGGGCTGGGTGCGGCGGGTGCGGCGTGCCGGGTCGTCCGCCGCCTGCTCGCGGCGTGACGGTGCGGGCTGATCGAGCGACGGACGCGCGGCCGACGACTCGCCGGGGCGCACACCACGCTCGCGGCGTGCGGGAATGCTGTCGTAGTCCGGTGAACGCCTGCGCGGTGCGGTGCGGTCGGGCGCCGAGCGCTCCTCTGATCGTGCAGCGCGTTGCTGCTCGGCATCGGCTCGGCCCCGTGACGCTCCGGACCCGCGCTCAGATCGCGTGTCGCGAGGATTGAAACTTGCACCGCGGGAATCGGTCCCGCGTGCGGCCCGCGACGCGGACTCCCGGCTACGTGGATACGAATCCGAATCATCCGCGCGAGGACGCGTCTCGAAGTCCGCCTCGTACCGCTCCCGGCCGCGCCCGCGCGATGCGGAGCCGCGTGCGCGCGACGAGTCGCTATAGGGGTCGGAATCCCCTTCACGCGTGCTCGATTCGGACCCGGTGGCGCGAGATCGTAAGGATTCGTAGCCAGTCCCGCTTCCACGCCGCGACCCGGATTCCGTCCCGCTGCGACGGTGCGATTCGGATTCTGCCGAGCTGCGACGATGCGACTCGGAATCCGCCCTACCACGACGCCCCGAGGCGATGTCCCTTGTGTGCGCGTTCGATTCGGCTTCGCTGCGGCGGGCGCGTGAAGAGTCGTTGGCAAGTCGCGAGTCGACTCCCCGCCCGCGCGTGCTCGGGCTGTCGAAGGATGACGGTTCGGCGCCTGGCCCGTGCCGCGAGTCGGTATCCCGAGCGCGCGGGTTCGATTCGGTATCGCTGCGGCGGGCGCGTGCAGAGTCGTTGCCACGTTGTGAGTCGAGCCCCCGCCCGCGCGTGCTCGAGCTGTCGAAGGAGGACGATTCGGACCCCTGCCCGTGCCGCGAGTCGGTAGCCCCGCCGTGCATACCCGACTCGGTTTCCTTACGTCGATAACGTAAGGAACCGCCTCGCGACTCGACTCCTCTTTCGCGCGCGCCCGATTCGGCACCTGCCTCACTGCTGGTGCGCCACGATGCGGAACTTTCCCGAACCCGCGGCTCGGCATCCCCGCCGCGCCCGCCTGCGGTGCTACCGCGCGCCGAAGCCGGGCCGTTCTTCCGCGCGGTCTGCGCCTCGGCGTCCCTCCCACGTCGGTTGGACTCGGCGTTCTTCCAGCGTCCGCTGGGGTCGGCGCTACTCCCGCGTCCGCTGGGGTCGGCGCTACTCCCGCCTCCGCTGGACTCGACGTCCCACCCACGCTCGCTCGGCTCGCTATCCCTCCCACGCACACCGTGCTCGCTGCCCCGCCCACGCGCACCCGGTTCGGCGACCGCACCACGCATCCGCGATGATTCGGACCGCGTCTCCCGGGACCGCCGCGATCCGCTCGTCCGCGACCGCGCGGATTCCTGGCTCGCCCCGCGCGAGGAGTCCGAACCACCGCGCGAGGATCGGACGCTCCGGGATCCGCCGCGCGCGGAGGGCGGTCCGACCTTCAGCACCGGCAACTCCCGGGTGACTTCGGTCGGGTTGTCCCCCTTTTCGCGATACGTCGCGGGGATGTCGTGTGCGCGCAACCACGCGCCCGGGTCGGTGCGGGCGTCGCGATCCAGGTGGGGTATCAATTTTTCCAGGAGTTCCAGCAGCTCACCGTCGTCGTCGCCGAGAGCGGAGCAGATCGCGGGGAAGGTGGGCGGGCGGAAGGTCCAGGACCATTCGTAGTCGGTGTTCAGGTCGCGTCCGTGCAGAACCAGGTTGCCGGAGCGGGCGATTCGGGCGCGGATGACGCGTTCGCTGGTCTCGTGGTGCAGCCCGGCGTCGGAGGCTTTTCCGTTCCGCGCGGCCCGCTCGTCCATCATGATCTCGAACCAGGCCGCGCCGATTCCGGCCATGCCGAAAGCGGCCGCGAGCAGGATCTCCACCCACACGTCGGAGAGCATGGTGCTCCGGCTCCGCTCACAGGCGTAAAGGAACAGCAGGCTGCCGACGACGAGCGCGGCGATCCGAGCGAGCCGGTAGCTGGTGCTGGTCCCGAACAGGGGTGGCATCGGCGGATACTCCCGAATGGCGTGCGCTGGCAAATCAGGGTGGATGGTATGTGCCACGGGTGTCCGGCGTCGGCATTTGGTGATCACGTCTTGGCATCGAATCCGGCCGTCGCGGCTGACCGGTTTCGGCTAACCACGGGCATACTGAAATGTGCGGGGAGCCGGACGAACTCGATACTGTGGACCGTGGCGCCGTCGCCGCGGCCCCGATGCGCTGCCCGCGTACCAGACGGCTGCCGCCGGGTGGATATCATGGCTGGTCGCCCGCCCCGATCATGCCGACTGCCAGCATGCGCGGTCAGGCCCGGAGGAGTCGAAACCACGCAGGGCCCGATCATGCAGAGAGAACGCAGAAAGGTCGTCGAATTGCATTTGAAGAGCCTGACGCTGAAGGGATTCAAGTCCTTCGCGTCCGCGACGACCCTGCGCTTCGAGCCCGGCATCACCTGCGTGGTCGGCCCGAACGGCTCCGGCAAATCGAACGTGGTGGACGCGCTGACCTGGGTGATGGGCGAGCAGGGCGCGAAAGCGCTGCGCGGCGGCAAGATGCAGGACGTGATCTTCGCGGGCACCTCCGGTCGCGCGCCGCTGGGCCGCGCCGAGGTCACCCTGACCATCGATAATTCCGACGGCGCGCTGCCCATCGACTACGCCGAGGTCTCGATCACCCGGCGCATGTTCCGGGACGGCGCGGGCGAATACGAGATCAACGGCAGCACCTGCCGGCTGATGGATGTGCAGGAACTGCTCAGCGACTCCGGCATCGGCCGGGAAATGCACGTCATCGTGGGGCAGGGCCAGCTGTCGGCGATTCTGGAGTCGCGCCCGGAGGACCGGCGCTCGTTCGTCGAAGAGGCCGCGGGCGTGCTCAAGCACCGCAAGCGCAAAGAGAAAGCGGTCCGCAAACTCGAGGCGATGCAGGCGAATCTGGCCCGCCTGACCGACCTCACCACCGAACTGCGCCGCCAGCTCAAGCCGCTGGGCCGCCAGGCCGAGGTGGCGCGGCGGGCGCAAACCGTGCAGGCCGACCTGCGCGACGCGCGCCTGCGCCTGGCCGCCGACGATTTGGTGACCAGGCGCGGCGAACTGGCGAGCCAGCAGAGCAAAGAGGCGTACGCGCGCGAACAGCACATCACGGTGCAGACGGAGCTCGACGCCGCCAATGCCGTGCTCGCGCAGCAGGAATTCCAGCTGTCGCGGCTGACACCGAGCGCGGAGGCGGCGGCCCAGATCTGGTTCCAGCTCTCGGCGCTGGCCGAACGCGTGAACGCGACCATCCGCATCGCCGGCGACCGGGCCCGGCATCTGGACACCGAGGTGCCGGTCGGCACGGGCCGCGATCCGGAACAACTGGAAGCCGAGGCCGCCCGCGTGGAGGCCGAGGAAGCCGAACTGCGCGAGGCCGTCGAGATCGCGGCCGAGACCTTGGAGGCGGCGCGGGACGCGCTGGCCGAACGCGAATACGCGGCCAAGGCGGCCGAGCAGGCGCATCTGGCGGCGGTGCGCGCCATCGCGGACCGCCGCGAGGGCCTGGCCAGACTCTCGGGTCAGGTCGACACCCTGCGCACCAAGGCGCAGTCGATGGACGCCGAGATCGCCCGTCTCTCGGTCGCGATTTCCGAGGCCCGCCACCGCGGTGAGGCCGCGCAGGCCGAATTCGACGGCGTGCAGAGCGAACTCGGCGAACTCGACGCCGGCGAGGAGGGCCTGGACGCGCAGCACGAGCACGCGGTGCAGGCGCTGGAGCTGGCCGACCAGCGGGTCAAGGAACTGCGCGAACAGGACCGCGACGCGAGCAAACTGGTCGCGTCGCTGACCGCGCGCATCGAAGCGCTGAGCATGGGCCTGGCCCGCCGCGACGGCGCGGCGTGGCTGCTCGAGCACCAGACCCAGGGCCTGCTCGGCCCGCTGTCGGGATTGTTGCGAGTGCACAGCGGTTTCGAGGCGGCGGTCGCCGCGACGCTGGGCCCGCTGGCCGACGCGGTCGCGGCCGACAGCGCGGGCAACGCGCACGCCGCCGTGCGCTCGCTGAAGGAAGCCGACGGCGGGCGCGTCGCGCTGGTCTTCGGGGCCGACACGGCCGCGCCGTCGGCGCACGCCCCGCTGCCGGGGTCCGCGCGCTGGCTGGTCGACGTGGTCGACTGCCCCGAATCGGTGCGCGGCGCGGTCGCGGCGCTGACCGCGGGCGTCGCCGTGGTCGACCAGCTCGCCGACGCCGCCGACCTGCTGCGCACCCGCCCCGATCTGCGGGTCGTCACCCGCGATGGCGATCTCACCGGCACCGGCTGGATTCTGGGCGGCTCCGACCGTGCGCCCAGCCAACTGGAGATCCAAGCCGACATCGATGCCGCCAAGAGCGACCTGATCGCCGGTCAGCGCCGCGCCGAGGAATTGGAGGCCGCGCTCTCCGGCGCGCTCGATGAGCAGTCCGACCGCAAGGACGCCGTCGACCAGGCCCTGCTCGCGCTGCACGAATCCGATCAGGCGCTGATGACGATCTACGACCGCCTCGGGCGCCTCGGCCAGGCCGCCCGCGCCGCCACCGGTGACAGCGAGCGTCTCGCCAAGCAGCGCGCCGACGCCGAAGCCGGTCGCGAGGAATCCCTCACCGCCCTGGCCGAATTGGAAGACCGGCTGCGCGCCGTCGAACTCGAACAGGACGATTCGGAGCTGGCGTCGGCGGGCACCGAGTCCGCGGGCCGGGACCGGGAGGAGGCCGCCGCCGCGCTGGCCGAGGCGCGCGCGATGGAGGTGGAGGCGCGACTGTCCGTGCGCACCGCCGAGGAGCGCGCGGAATCGGTGCGCGGCAAAGCGGATTCACTGCGCCGCGCGGCGCGCGCCGAACGCGAGAACCGTGCCCGCGCGGAACGCGCGCACGCGGCCCGCCGGCAGGCGGCCGAGGTGGCGGCGGCCGTGGCCGAATCCGGCACGCGCATCGCGGGCGAGCTGGAGAAGGTCGTCGCCGAGGCGAGCGCCCGGCGCGACGATCTGGTGCGCCGGCGCACCGAGGCCGCGACCCAGGTCGAGCAGGTGAAGGAGCGCGTGCGCGCGCTGAGCGCCCAGCTGGCGCAGCTCACCGACGCCGTGCACCGCGACGAAGTCGCGAAAGCGCAGGCGGCGCTGCGCATCGAGCAGCTCGAGGCCACCATTACCGAGCAGTTCGGTCTCGCGCTCGACGACCTGATCGACGAGTACGGCCCGGAGGTGCCGCTGCCGCCCAGCGATCTGGAGTGGCAGGAGTACGACCAGGCGCGCGAGCGCGGCGAGCAGGTCACCGCGCCGGTCGCGATGCCCTACGACCGCGCTACCCAGGAGCGCCGCGCCAAGCGGGCGGAAAAGGATCTGGCCACGCTCGGCAAGGTCAATCCGCTTGCGCTGGAGGAGTTCGCGGCGCTCGAGGAGCGGTATACCTTCCTGTCGACCCAGCTCGAGGACGTCAAGAACGCCCGCAAGGATCTGCTGGACGTGGTCGCCGAGGTCGACGCCCGCATCCTCCAGGTGTTCACCGAAGCCTACGAGGACGTGGAACGCGAGTTCGTCGGCGTCTTCGCCAAGCTGTTCCCGGGCGGCGAGGGCCGGTTGGTGCTCACCGATCCCTCCGACATGCTCACCACCGGCATCGAGGTCGAGGCCCGCCCGCCGGGTAAGAAGGTCAAGCGTCTCTCGCTGCTGTCCGGCGGTGAGAAGTCGCTGACCGCGGTCGCCCTGCTGGTGGCGATCTTCCGCGCCCGCCCCTCCCCGTTCTATGTCATGGACGAGGTCGAGGCGGCTCTGGACGACACCAACCTGCGCCGCCTGATCGGCCTGTTCGAGCAGCTGCGCGAGAAGAGTCAGCTGATCGTCATCACCCACCAGAAGCCCACGATGGAGATCGCCGACGCCCTCTACGGCGTCAGCATGCGCGGTGACGGCATCACCCAGGTGATCTCCCAGCGCCTGCGCGGGGAGAACCTGGTGGGCGCCGGTCGCTAACCGAGCGCCCCGGCCGCCGGGTCCGGGGTGCGCAGCGCCCGCCGGAAGACGGCGGAGTGGCGAAACATGGTGGGCAGCATGCGCACCGCGAACGCGGTCAGCGACAGCCAGGGCCGCAGGTGCGGTGCGATGCGGCGGATCCGGCCCTCGGCGTCGAGGTCGACGACCATCGCGTCGGTGATCCGGAACCGGCCGAGCCTGGCGTGCGACAGGACGACCCGCCGCTGCCCGGTGCCGATCTGCGGTTCCCAGCGGGTGTCGGAGAGCCCCGAATACACCGCGGTGAGCAGGACCCGCAGATCGTCGTGCCCGGCGAAGACCGCGCGCCCGGCCAGTGGCGAGACGAGAACCGCGTCCGGCGCAACGGTTTTCATCAGGGTGTCGAAATCGCGCGCCGTGGCCGCGGCGCAGAACTGGGCCAGGTAATCATCCATCGGTGCGTCCTGACGTCGAGTCGATCACCGTTCCAACCTACGCCGCGGGATCCGGGTGGCGGACTCAGCGCGCGGGCAGGGCCTTGATCTGCGCGGATCCGGTTGTCGTCAGCCAGGATTCGAGGGTCTGCAAGCCCGGGTGGATTGCGCGCAGGGCGTGGATGTCGGCGTGCCAGCCCTCACTGGCGCGGCTGACCCGCCAGACGTTCCCGATCTCCGGGCCGATGGCCTCGGCTTCGGCCTCGGTGTACTCGTGGTAGCGCACCGCGACCCCGGTGTGCGCGCTGATCAGCTCCGCCGCCGCGACCGGCGTGATGGCCTCGCCCGCCAATTCGAGGGTGAGGCCGTGGAAGCGGTCCGGGTCGGCGAAGGCGAGGGCGGCGAATTCGGCGACGTCGGCGACCGCGATCATCTGCAGTGGACGGTCCGCGGCGAACAGGTGCCGGTGCACGCCACCGTTGATGCCGTCCACCGGAAAGCCCTGCATCAGATAGTTTTCCATGAACCGCACCGGCCGCAGGACGGTGTAGCGCAGGCCGCTGTCGCGGAGGGCCTGTTCGATACGGCGTTTGCCGGTGGCGCCCCAGTTGGCCTCCTGGCGCATCGAGGCGATACCGGTGAAGACCAGGTGGTCGATCCCGGCGGCGCGGGCACGTGCCACGAAACCCTCGCCTCGGTTCGCTTCCAGTTCGACATCCCAGCCGCCGGAGCCGTAGGCGGCGGGCGGCACCAGGAGCGCGGCGCCCACGCCGGTGAGCGCGCGGTCGATGGTCTCCGGTGTGTCGAAGTCGCCGACCGCCAGTTCGGCTCCGGCGGCGGACAGTGCCTGGGCGGCGGGGGTATTCGGGTCGCGCACCAGCGCGCGGACCTGGGCGCCGCCGGCCAGCAACCGGTGCGCGGTGGCGTTGCCCTGCTTGCCGGTGGCGGTGCTGACGAGAATCGGGTGCTGCGGGAAGGACATGCGCTGCCTGCTCCTGGGGAGAACTCGATACAATCGGGTCGGTCGACCCGCTTTCGGACCATACGGGTGCACCATCCCGCTCGACCAGGCACGAAAATGGAAGGCCGTAACGAAATGCCCACTGCGCCCGCCGCTCCCGGCCCCGTTTCCCGCACCGACGCCAAGCGCAACCGCGCCCTCGTGCTGGCCGCCGCGCACCAGGCCTTCGGCGAGCACGGCATGTCGGTGTCACTGGCCGAGATCGCACGCCGCGCCGGGGTCGGCGCGGGCACCGTCTACCGGCATTTCCCCACCAAATCCGATCTGCTGGAAGCGGTCATGCAGCAGCGGGTGGACCGGCTGGCCCGCCTGGCCGCCGATCATCTGCACGCGCCCGATCCCGGCGCCGCCTTCTTCGCGGTGTGCACGGAGGTGATCGCCTCCACCCCGGGCAACCAGGATCTCTGCGACGTCGTGCAATCCAGTGACGGCTGGCCGCGCGCCCTGATCCAGAGCGCGGGCGCGCGCTTCCATCGCGCGATGGAAGCGCTGCTGGTCGCCGCGCAGCGCGACGGCGCCGTCCGCGCCGACATCACCCTCGCCGACGTGCTCGACGTCTTCACCGGATGCGTTGCGATCCAGCGGTATCAGCGCCCGGATCGCCGCCTGGTGCGCGGCGCGGCACTGGTGCTCGACGCGCTGCGCGCCACCGCCGCCCCGGCCTCCGTAACGAAACTCCCGCCGGACTCCAACTCGCAGAACGAAACTCCGCCGCGTAACGAAACGGGGGCCGCGCCGCGGTGCCCCATCTGCGCGGCCGAACTGCACCGCCCGCCCACCGGCCGCCCCGCCCGCTACTGCTCCGCCGCCTGCCGCCAGAAGGCCCATCGCCGTCGTGCCGCACGCGTGTGACCGAGGCCATTCGCCTCGGCAGGACGGGGGGAGCCGGTCGGGACCGGACCTCGCGGACCAGGTGGCTAGAGCAGATCGCTGACGTCGTCGGGCACGTCCACCGCGTATTTTCGCAGGATGTCCATGGAGATGACCTCCAGGGCGTTCTCGTGGGTGGCGGCCAGCACCACCGGCGCCGCGACGCCGTCCTCGTGGGCGTGCAGCCAGCGCACGGCGACCACGCACCATCTGTCGCCGGGTTGCAGGCCGGGGAAATTGTTGTCGGGGCGCGGGGTGGAGAGGTCGTTGCCGATGGAGGCCTGATGCTCCAGGAACTCGGCCGTGACGACTGTGCACACGGTGTGGCTACCGAGATCCTCCGGCCCGGTGCTGCAGCAGCCATCCCGGTAGAAGCCGGTCACAGGATCGGCGCCGCACTCTTCCAGCGGCCCCCCAAGCACGTTTCGGTCGGTCACGCTGCCGATCCTATTGTCAGTTCGCGAGAAGTTCCGCAGGACAAGAAATCTCGCTGGTGGCGTCCGGTGCGCAACCGCCCGCTGCCTGCGACGCGACCGCGGATTGCCGGACTCGTCCGGTTATGCCTCATCGGCGGCGTGTCGGTGTTCTGCAAGGATGGTGCCCGTGAGTGCCGAAGCCTGGATTCTGATCGCCGCGATTGCCGCCCTGCTGCTGGTGGTGCTGGTCGCCGGTTCCGTCCGGTACAAGCGACGCCGTGTATCGCTGACGCCGCCGACCCCGGACAAGGAGGTGACCGACCGGTCCGGCGGCTACACCGCCCAGGGCGGATTCAGCTTCAGCCAGGGCGGCGGCACCTCCACCCTGGAACCGGTCCCGCTGGAGCGCACCGACGACGAGGGGCAGCCGCACGTCGGCGACGACGCGGCTATCCCGCGCGACGCCCCGAAGCGGGGCATCACCAATGTCCGGCTGCCCGAGGCCGATGTCGAGTCGGTGGAGACGGCCGAGGTCGTCGAGGCACCCGACACCGTGGAAACCGTCGAGACCGTGGAAACGGTCGAGGTGGTCGAGACGCCGGAGTCCGTCGAGGCCCCGGCGGGCCCGCGCGAGGACATCGAGCCGACCGAAGGCCGGCTGTTCCGTCTGCGCGGCCGGCTGAGCCGGTCCCAGAACGCGGTCGGCAAGAGCCTGCTGGGCCTGCTCGGCGCCGGCGACCTGGACGAGGACTCCTGGGAGGAGATCGAGGACACCCTGGTCCTCGCCGACCTGGGCACCGCCAGCACCGCCGCCGTGGTGAGCCGCCTGCGCGAGGAGATCGCCGCGCACAGCGTGCGCAGCCCCGAGGAGGCCCGCGCCATCCTGCGCCGGGTGCTGATCGAGGCCCTGCGCCCGGAACTGGACCGCGCGGTGCGCGCCCTGCCGCACGACGACCACCCGTCGATCCTGCTGGTCGTCGGCGTCAACGGCACCGGAAAGACCACCACCACCGGCAAGCTCGCCCGGGTGCTGGTGGCCGACGGCCGCCGCGTGCTGCTCGGCGCGGCCGACACCTTCCGCGCCGCCGCCGCCGACCAGCTGCAGACCTGGGGCGATCGCGTGGGCGCCGAGACGGTCCGCGGCAAGGAGGCCGCCGACCCGGCCGCCGTCGCCTTCGACGCGGTCACCGCGGGCATCGACCGCGGCGTGGACGTCGTGCTGATCGACACCGCGGGCCGCCTGCACACCAAGACCGGCCTGATGGACGAGCTCGGCAAGGTCAAGCGCGTGGTGGAGAAGAAGGCCGCGGTCGACGAGGTGCTGCTGGTGCTCGACGCCACCGTGGGCCAGAACGGCCTGATGCAGGCGCGGGTGTTCGCCGAGGTGGTCGACATCACCGGCGTCGTGCTCACCAAGCTCGACGGAACCGCCAAGGGCGGCATCGTCTTCCAGGTGCAGCACGAACTCGGCGTGCCGGTGAAACTGGTCGGACTGGGTGAGGGCGCGGACGACCTGGCTCCGTTCGAGCCGGGCGCCTTCGTCGACGCGCTGCTGGGCTGACACGTCATCCAACGGCCGGGCGGTGCGACCGCCCGGCCGTTGCTGTCCCATAACCGATGGTTTGCCGCTCTTCAGGCCTCACACCAGGACTTATTCCAGTGGTCGGCGGCACGAAACGTAGACGCAACACAACTGGCGCATCCGTTCACGCACGCGAAACCTCGCGGCACGCCAGACGAAACACCGAGTGAGGAACCTTTCTGTTCAGGTCCATTTCGCCGTTGGTCGGCTGGGCCCGAGATGAGGAGGACTTCAAGGTGGCATTTCCCGCAATCGGCGCACCGGACGCCGGTGATACCGCATGGATGCTGACCAGCTCAGCACTCGTGCTGTTGATGACACCCGGACTAGCGTTCTTCTACGGCGGCATGGTCCGTAGCAAGAACGTGCTGAACATGATCATGATGAGCATCAGCGCCATGGGCCTGATCACCATCCTGTGGTCGCTGTACGGTTTCTCGATCGCCTTCGGCGAGGACAAGGGCAACCTGATCGGCGATCCGGGCCAGTACTTCGGCCTGAAGGGCATCTTCGGCGGCCAGTACCTGGCCACCAGCGAGCCCGCCACCACGGCGGCCGTCCCGATCGCCGGCACGGTTCCGCTGTCGGTGTTCGCGGCCTTCCAGCTGATGTTCGCGATCATCACCGTCGCCCTCATCTCGGGTGCGGTCGCCGACCGCCTCAAGTTCGGCTCCTGGCTGCTCTTCGCGGGCGTCTGGGCCACCGTGGTCTACTTCCCGGTCGCGCACTGGGTCTTCGCCTTCGACGGCATCACCGGTGAGGAAGGCGGCTGGATCGCCAACAACCTCAAGGCGATCGACTTCGCGGGCGGCACCGCGGTGCACATCAACGCCGGTGTCGCCGGTCTGGTGCTCGCCATCGTCCTGGGCAAGCGCAAGGGCTGGCCGAAGACGCCGTTCCGGCCGCACAACCTGCCCTTCGTGATGCTCGGCGCCGGTCTGCTGTGGTTCGGCTGGTACGGCTTCAACGCCGGTTCGGCGGTCGGCTCCAACGGCATCGCCGGTGCGACCTTCCTCACCACCACGATCGCCACCGCCGCCGCGATGCTGGCCTGGCTGCTGGTGGAGAAGCTGCGCGACGGCCACGCCACCTCGCTCGGCGCGGCCTCGGGCATCGTGGCCGGCCTGGTCGCGATCACCCCGGCCTGTTCCTCGGTGAACGTGGTCGGCGCCATCGCCATCGGCGTCGCCTCCGGCGCGCTGTGCGCCCTGGCGGTCGGCCTGAAGTTCCGCTTCGGCTTCGACGACTCGCTCGACGTGGTCGGCGTGCACCTGGTCGGCGGTCTGGTCGGCACCCTGATGGTCGGCCTGGTCGCGACCGAGGAAGCTCCGGCGGCGGTCAAGGGCTTGTTCTACGGTGGAGGCATCGAGCAGTTGAAGCTGCAGGCCGTCGGAGCGTTCGCCGTCCTCGCGTACTCGCTGGTCGCGACCGCTGTGATCGCCTACATCATCAAGTTCACAATCGGGCTGCGAGCCAGCGAGGAGAGCGAGTCGGCGGGCCTGGACGAGTCCGAGCACGCGGAAACCGCATACGATTTCGCTGCTGTGGGTGGCACGGCACGCTCGGCCAGCTCGGTCCCGAGCTCGCTCGTCAAGGAGGCATGACGACATGAAGTTGATCACCGCGATCGTGAAACCGTTCACGCTGGAGGACGTCAAGAGCGGCCTCGAGCAGGCGGGCGTGCTCGGCATGACCGTCAGCGAGGTGCAGGGTTACGGGCGGCAGAAGGGGCACACCGAGGTCTACCGCGGTGCCGAGTACTCCGTCGACTTCGTGCCGAAGGTCCGGGTCGAGGTCGTCGTGGACGACGCCTCGGTCGACAAGGTCGTCGAGGTGATCGTCGAGGCCTCGCGCACCGGCAAGATCGGTGACGGCAAGGTCTGGGTCACCCCGGTCGAGTCGATCATCCGGGTCCGGACCGGCGAACGCGGTACCGACGCTCTGTAATTCCGTACGACAATCGAGCGGCGGCCTCGCTCCTTCCGGTTCAGCCGGTCGGGGCGGGGCCGCCCGCATTGAACGGGTGGTGGGTTGTGGTTCAGTCGAATGGTGCGGCCGATCTGGTCGCGGCACGGAAGCAACTGCTCGAAGGGGGCTTGCCCAGGAACCCGCGGCTGGACACCGAGTCGCTGCGCGCCGCGCTGGTCGATCTCTACGAACTCTGGCTGACCACCAAGGGCCAGGAGCTGGGGATCACCGCCGACAGCGGCTTGGCCGTGGTCGCGGTGGGCGGGCTCGGGCGCAAGGAGATGCTGCCGTACTCGGATCTGGATCTGGTGCTGCTGCACGACGACGTCGACCCCGCCCGGGTCGCCGAGGTCGCCGATCAGCTCTGGTACCCGCTCTGGGACGCCCACATCAAGCTCGACCACAGCGTGCGGACGGTTCCGCAGGCCCTGCGGGTCGCCGCCGACGACCTGATCGCCGCGATGGGCATGCTCGAGGCCCGGCACATCGTCGGGGACGCCGCGCTGAGCACGCTGCTGATCGGCGGGGTGCGCCGGGAGTGGCGCACCGGCATTCGCGGCCGGTTCGACGAGCTGATCGCCCAGGCCGAGGCCCGCTGGCAGCGCAGCGGCGAGATCGCCCACCGCGCCGAGCCCGATCTGAAGAACGGGCGCGGCGGGCTGCGCGACATCCAGTTGCTGGACGCGCTGGCTATCGCCCAGCTGACCGACGCCATGCCGGGGCTCGGTCCGGACGTGCCGGGTGGCGGTCTGAAGACCGCGCACCGACGTTTGCTGGATGTTCGCACGGAGCTGCATCGCGTCGCCGGGCGAGCACGCGATCAGCTGCGCGCCCAGGACGCGGACGAGATCGGCGGCGCGCTGCGCATCGGCGACCGTTTCGATCTGGCCCGCACGCTGAGCGACTCCGCCCGGACGGTGAGCTACTCGGTCGACGTCGGCCTGCGCACCGCCGCCAACGCGCTACCCCGGCGCGGCCTGGCCCGGCTGCGCCGGATGCCGGTGCGACGACCACTCGATGAGGGGGTGGTCGAGCACGCGGGCGAGGTGGTGCTGGCCCGGGACGCGCGACCACAGCGCGATCCCGGGCTGATCCTGCGCGTCGCCGCGGCCTCCGCGCAGACCGGACTGCCGATGTCGGCGACCACGCTGAACCGGCTCTCCGAGGACGCGCCCGAATTGCGCGAACCCTGGCCCAAGGACGCGCTCAACGATCTGCTCGTCCTGCTCGGCTCCGGTCGCGGCGTCATCAACGCGATCGAGGCCCTGGACCGGACCGGGCTGTGGGGCCGGCTGCTGCCGGAATGGGGTGCGGTGCGCGATCTTCCGCCGCGCGACGCCATGCACACCTGGACCGTCGACCGCCACCTGATGGAGACGGTCGCGTACGCGAGCGCGCTGAGCACCCGGGTGGCCCGCCCGGACCTGCTGGCCCTGGGCGCACTGCTGCACGACATCGGCAAGGGCCGAGCCGGGGACCACAGCGTCGTCGGCGCGGAACTGGCCACCCACATCGGCCGGCGACTGGGTCTGTGGCCGCAGGACGTGCGGACCCTCTCGGCGATGGTGCGCCACCATCTGCTGCTGCCCGACACCGCGACCCGCCGCGACCTGGCCGACCCGGACACCGTGCAGTACGTCGTCGACGCGCTCGAGGGCGACATCCAGCTGCTGGAACTGCTGCACGCCCTCGCCGAAGCCGATTCGCTGGCCACCGGGCCCGGGGTGTGGGGCGATTGGAAGGCGTCGCTGATCGGCGATCTGGTCCGGCGCTGTCGCCTGGTGCTGACCGGCGAGGCGCTGCCGGTGCCGGAGCCGATCGCGGCGGAACTGCTGACCAAGGCCGAGGCCGGCGGCGTGCACGTCGACCTGCGGCCGGCCGACGGCAAATACACCTACACCGTCACCGTCATCGCGCCGGACAGTCCGGGGCTGCTGTCGGATTCGGCGGGCGTGCTGGCCCTGCACTCGCTGCGGGTGCTGGCGGCGGCGGTCGGCGGGGCGGGGGAGTCGGCGATCAACACCTTCGTGGTCTCGCCGAAGTTCGGCGATCCGCCGGACCCGGGTCTGCTGCGCCAGGAACTCATCCGGGCGATCGCGGGCGATCTCGATCTGCCCGCGCTCTTGGCCAAGCGCGAGCGCGACGCCGCGATCGGCCCGAAGCCCTTCGCGCAGGCGGAACCACGGCTGATCTGGTCCTCGACCAGCACGCCGGGGCAGGTGCTGCTGGAATTGCGCGCCGAGGATCGCATCGGGCTGCTCAGCCGGCTGGCCACCGCGTTCGCGGCCTGCGAGGCCAATGTGCGCTGGGCCAAGGTGGTGACCATGGGTTCGGCGGTGGTGGACGCGTTCTGCCTGGACCTGGGCCCCGACGACGGCGCGAGCCGCCGGGCGCGCATCGAGAAGGCCGTGCTCGAGGTCGTCCCGAGGCCCGCCCCGAAGAAGCCGGAAGTGACGAGCACCACCTGATCTCGGCCCGCGCTATCAAACCGTTGCACGCTATTTGCTAGAACCCGTAGGCAGGGGTGTGTCCAGCGACCTAGTATCAGAGCGTCTGGCTATCGCGAGCATGAGGGGAGTGGTCGGTGGCAATTGAGGTCGTTTCGGCGTCGATGATGACGAGCAACGAGACAACGCACATGGCGCGCTGTGTCGGCGGAGACCGCTGGGTCGTCTCCTGGCTACCCGGGCGAACCCTCACCGGCCAGCAGGCGGTTACCGCCATGACGATCGCCGTGACCGCCGCCTGCACCGAGACGCCCACCGACGCCGATTACGCCCTGCTCGACGATCTGGCGCTGGAGCTCGGCCTCACCGGCCGGGAGGCGATCTTCATGGTCGGTGCGGAGAATCACGACTACCGCAAGACCGCCAAACCGCGCCGCCGCTCGCTCAGCTGACCCCGGTTCCGGCAGCCCCGCCCGCGCATCCGCAACGGCGGGGCTTTGTCCTGCCCAATCCCCGTGCACGATCACGCGCATTCTCCGATTACGCTTGGGAAAGAAATAAAGACGTCCCCTCGAGATTCAGGAGCGCGATCGGTGTTCGAATCACTGTCCGACCGGCTAACCGGTGCCCTCAAGGATCTGCGCGGTAAGGGGCGTCTGTCACCGGCCGACATCGACGCCACCTGTCGCGAGATCCGGCTCGCACTGCTGGAAGCCGACGTCGCGCTGCCCGTGGTGCGCGGTTTCATCGCCAAGATCAAAGAGCGCGCCAAGGGCGCGGAGGTCTCCGCGGCGCTGAATCCGGCGCAGCAGGTCGTCAAGATCGTCAACGAGGAACTCGTCGGCATCCTCGGCGGCGAAACCAGGCGCATCACCTTCGCCAAGACCCCGCCGACGGTCGTCATGCTGGCCGGTCTGCAGGGTTCCGGTAAGACCACCCTGGCCGGCAAGCTCGCGAAATGGCTGAAGGGCCAGGGGCATACGCCGTTGCTGGTGGCCTGTGACTTGCAGCGCCCGGGCGCGGTCACGCAGCTGCAGGTCGTCGGCGAGCGCGCGGGCGTCACCGTGTTCGCGCCGCATCCCGGCACCTCCGTCGGCGGCGGCGAGAACCCGCTCGGCATCTCCGCGGCCGATCCGGTCGAGGTCGCGCGCGCCGGTGTCGAAGAGGCGCGGGCCAAGCAGTTCGACGTCGTCATCGTCGACACCGCCGGTCGCCTCGGCATCGACGCCGAACTGATGGCGCAGGCCGCGGGCATCCGCGACGCCGTGCAGCCCGACGAGACCTTGTTCGTGCTCGACGCCATGATCGGCCAGGACGCGGTGCACACCGCCGAGGCGTTCCGCGACGGCGTCGGCTTCACCGGCGTGGTGCTCACCAAGCTCGACGGCGACGCCCGCGGTGGCGCCGCGCTGTCGGTGCGCGAGATCACCGGCGCGCCCATCATGTTCGCGTCCTCGGGCGAGAAGCTCGAGGATTTCGACGTCTTCCATCCCGACCGGATGGCGTCCCGCATTCTCGGCATGGGCGACGTGCTGTCGCTGATCGAGCAGGCCGAACAGGTCTACGACGCCCAGCAGGCCGAGGAGGCCGCGCGCAAGATCGGCAGCGGCGAGCTCACCCTCGAGGACTTCCTCGACCAGATGCTGGCCATCCGCAAGATGGGCCCGATCGGCAACCTGCTCGGCATGCTCCCCGGCGCAGGCCAGATGAAAGACGTGCTGGCCCAGGTCGACGACAAGCAGCTCGACCGCGTCCAGGCCATCATTCGTGGCATGACGCCCGCCGAGCGGGATAACCCCAAGATCATCAACGCCTCCCGCCGCCTGCGCATCGCCAACGGCTCCGGCGTCCAGGTCTCCGAGGTCAACCAGCTCGTCGACCGCTTCTTCGAGGCGAAGAAGATGATGACGATGATGGGCCGGCAGATGGGCCTGCCCGGCGGCAACCGGCGCAACAACAAAAAGGGCGGCAAGAAGGGAAAGAAGGGCGGCCGCGGGCCGACCCCGCCCAAGATGCGCGGCGGGTTCCCGGGCATGCCCGGCCTGCCCGGCGGCATGCCCGCGGGGATGCCGGATCTCTCCGACATGCCGCCCGGGCTGGATCAGTTGCCGCCGGGGCTGGAGGGTTTCGATATCTCGAAGCTGAAGTTCCCGAAGAAGTAGGTCTCCCGCGTGCCCGGCCGAGCGGCCGGGCACGCGGTGTTCTCAGCGGTGCAGTACCTCGGCGGGGCCGATCGCGGTCGGCCGCAGCCAGATCTGGGCCATGCCGCAGGTGCAGCGGGAGTAGCGGATCGTGCCTTCGGAAGTGCGGTGGCAGGAGACCGAGGGGTCGGGTTGCTCGACCACGCGGCCGCAGCGGCGGCATCGCGTGGGCGTCGTGTCGGCGGAGCCGTGGTTGAGCGGGGGCATGACTGAAGTATTCGACGTCGGGATATGCGAATCCATCAAAAGATTTCGCACTGAATCGTGTTGAATGACTACATGATCGACCCGCGGCTGCACACCCTGCGGATGCTGCGCGAACACGGCACGGTGACCGCCGCGGCGACGGCCTTGCACCTCACGCCCTCGACGGTGTCGCAGCAATTGCGCCAGCTCGCCCACGATCTCGATGTCGTGCTGCTCGAACAGCTCGGCCGCCGGGTCCAATTGACCCCCGCCGCCCACACTCTGCTGCGCCACGCCGACGAACTCTTCGCGCACGCCGAGCGGGCCCGCGCCGAACTGGCCACCGAGCGCGGTGACCTTACCGGCGTGCTGCGCATCAGCGCGATGCCCACGGCGATGGTGGCCTTGGTCGCGCCCGCCGCGGCCCGCCTGCGCGCCGACCATCCGCGCCTCGCCCTGGAGATCAACGAGGACGAGAGCCGCCACTGCTTCGATCTGCTGCTCGCGGGCGACACCGACATCGGTGTCGTCATCCCCGCCGCGGACGGTCCGTCCCCGGCCGACCCGCGCTTCGAGCAGCATCCCCTGGCCGACGAACCCCAGGACCTGCTCGTTCCCGCCGGCCACCGGCTGGCCGGCCGCACCGGCATCGAACTCCTGGAGGCCGCCGAGGAGGACTGGATCGGCGCGCCCGACCGCGTCGCGCACTGCCAGCTCCAGCTGAGTGCCTGCGCCGCAGCCGGTTTCACGCCGCGCGTCGTTCATCGCGGCATGGACTGGATCGGCATCTCCGCTCTGGTCACCCGCGGCTTCGGCGTCAGCCTGATTCCGCGCCTGGCCTACCTCCCCAGCGAACACGCCGTTGTCCGCATCCCCCTGCACGGCCCCTCCGCCCCCACCCGCCGCCACGTCGCCTTCGTCCGCCGCGGCAGCAGCGCGCACCCCGCCATCACCGCCGGATTGACCGCCATCCGCGCCATCTGCCGCGCCCGCACCGACATCACGGCAATACCCTGACCGCACCTCCGCCGCGCCGCGGGGCCGGTAGGTTGGAGGTCGCCGACGACGTCTTGGAGGTGGCTGTGCATCTGCGTGGTGTGGTTCTTCCCGAAGGCGAGGTGCGTGACCTGTGGGTGCGCGACGGCATCGTGTCGTTCGAACCCGGGGCGGGGGACGAAACCCTGTGCGGCGCAGGCTGGATCGTGCCGGGTCTGGTGGACGCGCACTGCCATGTCGGGATTCGCTACGGCGGCGGTGACGAGGACCGCGACGGCGCGATCGCCCAGGCCGAGACCGAACGGGACGCGGGGGCGCTGCTGCTGCGCGACGCGGGATCGCCGATCGATACGCGCTTCATCGACGAGCACGCGGAACTGCCGAAGATCATCCGCGCGGGCCGCCACATCGCCCGGCCCAAACGCTACATCCGCGAACTCGGCATCGAGTTGGACGACGAACGCGACCTGCCCGACATCGTGGCCGAGCAGGCGCGTTTCGGGGACGGCTGGGTGAAGATCGTCGGCGACTGGATCGACCGTTCGGTCGGCGACCTGCGCCCGCTGTGGAGCGACGCGATCCTGAAGGAGGCGATCGACGCCGCCCACGCCAACGGCGCCCGCGTCACCGCGCACGTCTTCGGCGAGGACGCCCTGCCCGGCCTGATCACCGCGGGCATCGACTGCCTCGAACACGGCACCGGCCTCACCGACGACACCGTCGAGCTCATGGTGCGGCACGGCACCGCCCTGGTCCCCACCTTGATCAATATCGACACCTTCCCCGAGATCGCCGATTCCGCGGGCAAGTTCCCCACCTACGCCGCCCACATGCGCGACCTGCACCGTCGCGTCCGCGGCACCGTCGCCAACGCCCACGACGCGGGCGTCCCGATCTACGCGGGCACCGACGCCGGGGGTTCCATCCGGCACGGCCGCATCGCCGACGAGATCACCGCCCTGGCCGGTGCCGGTCTGTCTCCGCACGACGCCCTCGGCGCGGCTTCCTGGAATGCCCGCACCTGGCTGGGCCGCCCGTCGATCGAAGCCGGCGCGCCCGCCGATTTCGTTGTGTACGAACAAGACCCACGCACCGACCCGGCGATCCTCACCAACCCGCAATGGGTGGTCCTGCGCGGGCGCGTGGTCAAGTCCCCGAACCCGGTCACCGGCCACCGCTGACGCACACTGTTCACAAAAGATCACCCGCGCGGGTGCGCCCACGGCGCGTACCGTCGAGGAGGTGGCTATCCGACTTGGTTATCAGATGCCCAACTTCAGCTATGGGCAGCCGGTTCGTGAGTTGTTCCCGACTGTGGTGGCACAGGCCCGGGAAGCCGAAGCCGCGGGCTTCGACACCGTCTTCGTGATGGATCACTTCTACCAGCTACCGGGTATCGGTACGCCCGATGACCCGATGCTGGAGAGCTACACCACCCTGGGCGGGCTGGCCGCGGCGACGGAGCGTATCCAGCTCTCGGCGTTGGTCACCGGCAACACCTATCGCAACCCCGCCTTGCTGGCCAAGACCGTCACCACTTTGGATGTGGTGAGCGGCGGCCGCGCCGTGCTGGGGATCGGCGCGGGCTGGTTCGAGCTCGAGCACAAGTCCTACGGTTTCGAGTTCGGCACCTTCGGTGACCGCTTCCGGCGCCTGGACGAGGCGTTGCAGATCATCCACCCGATGCTGCGCGGCGAGCACTCCACCTTCTCCGGCGAGTGGTACCACACCGACGACGCGATGAACGAGCCCCGCGTCCGCGACGATCTGCCGATTCTGCTGGGCGGCGGTGGCGAGAAGAAGACCTTCGCCCTGGCGGCCCGCTACGCCGACCACCTCAACATCATCTGCAACGCCACCGATCTGCCGCGCAAGATGGACGCGCTGCACCAGCGCTGCGCGGAGATCGGCCGGGATCCGAAAACGCTGGAGGTCAGCTACCTCGCCTTCCTGATCCTCGACGAGGACGGCGAGCGCGCCCGCAAGCAGCAACAGGATCTGTTCAGCGCCAACGGCGTCGATCTCGCCGCACTCAGCGCCGAGCAGCGCCGGCAATCACCCGCCGATCGCCAATTCGCCGGCGCCCCCGACGAAGTCGTCGACCAGCTGCGCTCCCGCGTGCTCGCGCACGGCGTCCAGGGCTTGATCGTGAACATGGTGACCAACGGCCACGAACCGGGCGCCGTCGATCTCGCCGGCCGCACCCTGGCGCCCCTGGTGCGCTGAGCTACGTTCGTCCGATCATCGACCAGCCGCCCGCTGAGGAACCAGGTGCGCGCCTGATCGAAGATCGATGACGGCCGACCGCCATGACACCGACTTCGGTGATCCGCATGCGACCCCCGCACGGTAAAGCGCTGTCACCAGCGCAACGATGAATTCCGCTGTCCCGCCACGTCATCAATCGAAAGGCAGTTTCCGACTCGAAGGGGAAACCGATGCGAGATCTCGTGGTTACCGAGAACATCACCGTGGACGGCGTGATCGACGCGGCCGCGGGCTGGTTCACCGTCGGCAACGACGCCGCCGCCGACCAATCCGACATCCTGGCCGAGCTCGCCGCGCACACCGCCGCCTGCGACGCGGTGTTGTTCGGACGGGTGACGTTCGAGGAGATGCGCGGCTACTGGCCGCACCAGGACGACGACGAAACCGGTATCACCGACGATCTGAATCAGATCCAGAAGTACGTGGTCTCCGGGTCGATGACCGATCCGCAGTGGCAGAACTCCACGATCCTGCGCGACCTCGACGGCGTGCGCGCGCTCAAGCAACAGCCGGGTGCGGACATCGTGTGCACGGGCAGCATCCAGCTGGTGCACGCGATGATCGCCGCGGGGCTGGTCGACGAGTATCGGCTGTTCGTCTACCCGGTGGTGCTGGGCCGCGGGGCCCGGCTCTTCGCCGACGGCGTGGACCTGCCGAAACTGCGCCTTACCGAAAGCAAGCAGTTCCGGTCGGGTGTGATGCTGCTGCGCTACCGCCTGGCGTAGCTAGTTCAGGGCGTTGAGCAGCCCGCGCACCGCGCCGCCCACCATTCGGAACACCCACGGCAGTGCCTCGCCCGCGGCGAGCGCGGCCTCACCGACGCCGTGATCGATCGCGCTGCCGCGGCCGGAACGGCGCTTGTTCTTGCGACGGAAGATCCCCATGCCTATTTCTACGTTCGCCGCCGCCATCCGGTTTCCGGTATGGCGCAGATCACGGCATGCTGCGCCCGCTCGGCGACCGATTTCCGGCTCGGTGAACCGGTCTGGCAGAATGAACCCTCGTCCTTCGAAGGACAAGTGTCAGCCCGTCTCCGGTTACGTACCGCGCGGCGGTCACACACTCCAAGCGTGAAACCGGGCTCGCAGACCGTGCGGGTCGCTGAATTGCGCCGTGACCAACCTACTGAAAGAGGCAGATCAGCCATGGCTGTGAAGATCAAGCTGACCCGTATGGGCAAGATCCGCAACCCGCAGTACCGCGTCGTCGTCGCCGACGCGCGTACCCGTCGTGACGGCCGCGCCATCGAGTCCATCGGCAAGTACCACCCGAAGGAAGAGCCCTCCTTCATCGAGATCGATTCCGAGCGCGCGCAGTACTGGCTGGGCGTCGGCGCGCAGCCGACCGAGTCGGTGCAGCGTCTGCTGGAGATCACCGGCGACTGGCAGAAGTTCAAGGGCCTTCCGGGCGCCGAGGGCACCCTGAAGGTGAAGGCCCCGAAGCCGTCCAAGCTGGACCTGTTCAACGCCGCCCTGGCCGCCGCCGACAACGAGCCGGTCGCCGAGGCTGTCACCGCCAAGAAGAAGAAGTCCAAGGAGACCGAGGCCGCCGCCGAGGCGCCCGCCACCGAAGCCGCCGAGTAATGTCGGCCGTCGTGGCCGATGCCGTCGAACATCTCGTGCGCGGCATCGTCGCCAACCCCGATGACGTCCGTGTCGAGCTGATCACCGGCCGGCGCGGGCGCACCGTCGAGGTGCACGTGCACCCCGAGGATCTGGGCAAGGTCATCGGCCGCGGTGGCCGCACCGCGACCGCGCTGCGCACCCTCGTCGCCGGTATCGGCGGCCGGGGCATCCGCGTCGACGTGGTCGACACCGACGCCTAGATGGAACTCGTCGTAGGGCGGGTCGCCAAGTCGCACGGTGTGCGCGGCGAACTCGTCGTCGAGGTCCGCACCGACGAGCCGGAGGCCCGGTTCGCCGTCGGCAACACCCTGCGGGGCCGGTTGCCGCGGGACAAGCAGGTTCGCGACTTCACCATCGAGTCGGCCCGGGAGCACTCGGGCCGGCTTCTGGTGTTCGTGGCGGGCGTGAGGGATCGCACCGCCGCCGACGCGCTGCGCGGGCTGCTGTTCTTCGTGAACAGCGAGGACCTGCCGCCGTCGGCGGATCCCGACGAGTACTACGACCACGAGCTGGAGGGCCTGACCGTCCAGCTCACCGACGGCACGCTCGTCGGCACGGTCCGGGAAGTGCTGCATTCCGCGGCGGGGGAACTGCTGTCGGTGCAGGCGGCCGAGGACAAGCGGGAGATCCTGATCCCGTTCGTCACCGCCATCGTGCCGACGGTGTCGATCGCCGACCGGCTGGTGGTCATCGATCCGCCCGAGGGTCTGCTCGATCCCGAGTAGCGGAACTCGAACTGGAGGCCCGATGAAACTCGACGTGGTCACGATCTTCCCGGAGTATCTCGAACCGCTGCGCACCGCGCTGCTCGGCAAGGCGATCGACAAGGGCCTGCTCTCGGTCGACGTGCACGATCTGCGCCGCTGGACCCACGACGTGCACAAGTCGGTCGACGATGCCCCGTACGGCGGCGGCCCGGGCATGGTCATGAAGCCGACCGTCTGGGGCGACGCCCTGGACGAGGTCTGCCCGGACGACGCGCTGCTCGTGGTTCCCACCCCGGCGGGCGTCCCGTTCACCCAGCGCACCGCCGAACGCTGGGCCACCGAATCGCACATCGTCTTCGCGTGCGGCCGCTATGAGGGCATCGATCAGCGCGTCTTCGACGACGCCGCCCGCCGGGTCCGCGTCGAAGAGGTCAGCATCGGGGATTACGTCCTGATCGGCGGGGAGGCGGCCGTGCTGGTGATGACCGAGGCGTTCGTCCGGCTCATTCCCGGCGTGCTGGGCAATCAGCAGTCGCACCAAGAGGATTCGTTCTCCGACGGCCTGCTGGAAGGCCCCAGCTACACCCGCCCGGTGTCCTGGCGCGGCCTGGAGGTGCCGCCCATCCTGTTGTCGGGCGATCACGCGAAGGTCGATGCCTGGCGGCACGAGCAGTCGCTGCACCGCACCCGCGAACGCCGCCCGGATCTGCTCCCGCCGGACTGAGCCCGGCCGCCCACCCCCATTCAGGGGTGGTGCCGCGACGCTGTGACCCACATCATGTTGGGGACACAGCGACAGTCGCGGAGGAGATCGATTTCATGCCAGTCCTACCTGGACTACCCAGCTACGCGTCCGGTACCTCGGACGCGCCCCTGCTCGGCGACACGATCGGCGGCAATCTCGATCGCGCGGTGGCCGCGTATCCGAACCGGGAAGCCCTGATCGACGTGCCCTCCGGCCGGCGCTGGACCTATCGCGAACTCGCCGTCACCGTCGATTCCCTGGCCACCGGCCTGACCGCGCTCGGCATCGACAAGGGCGACCGGGTCGGCATCTGGGCGCCGAACTGCGCGGAATGGTTCCTGGTGCAGTACGCGACCGCGAAGATCGGCGCGATCCTGGTCAACATCAATCCGGCCTACCGCACCAGCGAACTGGAATACGTGCTGCGGCAGGCGGGGGTGCGACTGCTGATCGCCGCGCCCGAATTCAAGACCTCGAACTACGTCACCATGATCGAGCAGGTGCGGCCGCACTGTCCCGGGCTGGAACAGGTGCTGATCCTGGGTACCGTCGCCTGGGATGTGCTGGCGCGCTACGAGATCGACGCCCCCCGACTGGCCGATATCGCCGCGACGCTGTCCGCCGACGATCCGATCAACATCCAATACACCTCCGGCACAACCGGGTTTCCGAAGGGCGCGACGCTCAGCCACCACAACATCCTGAACAACGGCTATTTCGTCGGCGAACTGTGCGGATACACCGAGCAGGACCGAATCTGCCTGCCTGTGCCCTTTTACCACTGCTTCGGGATGGTGATGGGCAATCTCGCCGCCACCAGTCATGGCGCGGCCGTGGTGATTCCGGCCCCCGCCTTCGATCCGGCGGCCACCCTGGCGGCGGTCACCACCGAGCGCTGCACCTCGCTCTACGGCGTGCCGACGATGTTCATCGCCATGCTCGGCGAGCTCGACGTCGGTGCCGCGCCGGACCTTTCGAGCCTGCGCACCGGCATCATGGCGGGCTCGCCGTGTCCGGTCGAGGTGATGAAGCGCGTCATCGACCGGCTCGGCATGACCGAGGTCTGCATCTGCTACGGCATGACCGAGACCTCGCCGGTCTCCACCCAGACCCGCCGTGACGACGGCCTGGACCGCCGCACCGAGACGGTCGGCCGGGTGCTTCCGCATCTCGAGGTCAAGATCGTCGACCCCGCAACGGGTTTGACGGTGCCGCGCGGCGAGCCGGGGGAGCTGTGCACCCGCGGCTATTCGGTCATGCTCGGCTACTGGGACCAGCCGGACAAGACCGCCGAGGCGATCGACGCCGCCCGCTGGATGCACACCGGCGACATCGGCGTGATGGACGAGGCCGGTTATCTGGCGGTCACCGGCCGGATCAAGGACATGGTCATTCGCGGCGGCGAGAACATCTACCCGCGCGAGATCGAGGAGTTCCTCTACACCCACCCCGACATTCTGGACGCTCAGGTCATCGGCGTGCCGGACGCGAAATACGGTGAGGAACTGATGGCTTGGGTGCGGATGCGCGAGGGCGCCGCCCCGGTGGACGCGGACGCGATCCGGGCGTTCTGCGCGGGCAAGCTGGCGCACTTCAAGATTCCGCGCTATGTCCACATCGTGGACGAATTCCCGATGACGGTCACCGGGAAAGTGCGCAAGGCCGAGATGCGGGAACTGGCGAAGGCGCTGGTCCCGGCCCCGGGAGCGGGTGCGTAAGGGCAAGGGTTCACCCAGGGGTCGGCGGCATGTCGGTCGGCGGCGGTAGTGTTGGCGGCCGTGACGACAGCGCCCGAGATCGCCAGTTCAGCGACGAACAGCACCGAGACGACCGCCGCGAGCACCGCCCCCCTGGCCAGCGTGGGCCGCCGCATCGCCGACGAACTAGGGGTGCGCGAGACCCAGGTCCGGGCCGCCGTGGAGCTGCTCGACGCCGGCTCGACCGTGCCGTTCATCGCGCGCTACCGCAAGGAGGTCACCGGCGGTCTCGACGACGCGCAGCTGCGGCAGCTCGACGAGCGCCTGGGCTACCTGCGCGAACTGGACGAGCGCCGCGGCGCGATCATCGAATCCATCAAGGGCCAGGGCAAACTCGACAACGCGCTGCTCGGGCAGTTGATGACGGCCGAGACGAAGGCCCGCCTGGAAGACATCTACCTCCCGTTCAAGCCCAAGCGCCGCACCAAGGCCCAGATCGCCCGCGAGGCGGGCCACGAGCCGGTCGCCGACGCTCTGATCACCGACCCGGAGACCGATCCGGCGCAGTACACCGCCGAGCAGCTCGACGGTGCCCGCGCCATCCTGGTCGAGCGGTTCGCCGAGGACGCCGACCTGGTCGGCGAGTTGCGCGAGCTGATGTGGAACCGCGGCCAGATCAAGTCGGCCGTGCGCCCGGGCAAGGAGGAGGCGGGCGCGAAGTTCGCCGATTACTTCGAGTTCAGCGAGCCGTTCACCAAGCTGCCCTCGCACCGCATCCTGGCGCTGCTGCGCGGGGAGAAGGAGGAGGTGCTCAGCGTCCAACTCGATTCCGAGACAGAGGAATTGGAGCCCGGCACGCGCTCGGTCTACGAGGGCCGGATCGCGGTCAAGTTCGGCGTGGCCGACCAGGGCCGTCCTGCCGACAGCTGGCTGCTGGACACGGTCCGCTGGGCCTGGCGCACCAAACTTCAGGTCAGCCTGGGAATCGACACCCGCATGCGGCTGCGACAGGCCGCCGAGAAAGACGCGGTCGACGTCTTCGCCAACAACCTGCGTGATCTGCTGCTCGCGGCGCCGGCCGGCACCCGCACCACCATGGGCTTGGATCCGGGCTACCGCACCGGCGTGAAGGTCGCGGTCGTCGACGCCACCGGCAAGGCCGTGGCCACCGAGGTCATCTACCCGCACAAGCCGCAGGGCCAGACCGAGAAGTCGCTGGCCGTGCTCGGTGCGCTGGTGGCCCGGTTCAACGTGGAGCTCATCGCCATCGGCAACGGCACCGCCTCGCGCGAGACCGACGCCCTCGCCACCGAGCTGATCTCGCGGATTCCGGAGAACAAGCCCACCAAGATCGTGGTGTCGGAGGCGGGCGCCTCGGTGTATTCGGCCTCGGCTTACGCCTCCCAGGAACTGCCCGATATGGACGTCTCGCTGCGCGGCGCGGTGTCCATCGCGCGCCGCCTGCAGGATCCGCTCGCCGAACTGGTGAAGATCGATCCGAAGTCGATCGGCGTCGGCCAGTACCAGCACGACGTGTCCGAGACGCTGCTGGCCCGCTCGCTGGGCGCGGTGGTGGAAGACGCGGTGAACGCGGTCGGTGTCGATGTGAACACCGCCTCGGTGCCGCTGCTCTCGCGCGTGTCCGGCATCACCGGGTCGGTCGCGGAATCGATTGTGGCCCATCGTGATCAGCACGGGTCCTACCGCAGCCGCCAAGCGCTGCTGGAGGTGCCGCGCCTGGGCCCCAAGGCTTTCGAGCAGTGCGCGGGCTTCCTGCGGATCCGCGGCGGCGACGACCCGCTGGACACCTCCGCGGTGCACCCCGAGGCCTACCCGGTGGTGCGGCGCATCCTGGAGCAGACGGGCAGCGGCGTCACCGAATTGATCGGCAACACCGGCGTGCTGCGCTCGCTGCGCGCCGACAAGTTCACCGACGAGAAGTTCGGCGTCCCCACCGTCACCGACATCATCGCCGAGCTCGAGAAGCCCGGCCGGGACCCGCGCCCGGAGTTCAAGACCGCCGAATTCGCCGCGGGCGTGGAGAAGGTCGCCGATCTGCAGCCCGGCATGGTGCTCGAGGGCGTCGTCACCAATGTGGCCGCCTTCGGCGCGTTCGTCGACGTCGGCGTGCACCAGGACGGCCTGGTGCACGTGTCGGCGATGTCGCACAACTTCGTCAAGGATCCGCGCGAGGTCGTGAAGTCCGGTGACGTGGTCAAGGTCAAGGTGCTCGAGGTCGACGTGGCCCGCCAGCGCATCGGGCTCTCGCTGCGCCTGGACGACGAACCGGGCGGCGCCGCCAAGCCCGAGCGCGGCGGCGGAAATCGCGGCGGCGGTCCGCGTGGCCAGTCCGGCCAGGACAACCGGCAGCGGCAGAATGGTCAGGGCAAGCAGCAGGGCCGCAACCAGGGCAATCAGCGGCGCAACGCCCCCGCACCCAGCGGTTCCATGGCGGACGCGCTGCGCCGGGCGGGTTTCGGCCAGTAGGGCGATAACAGTCAGGAGGTTGGTGGGCGGCCATGCGCAGATGGCTCGAGAACGATGTGATCGCGCAGGGTCGCCTGCCGCTGCTGTGCTTCCTGCTCGGGTTCATCGTCGGATTCCTGTTCATCCGGGTCAGCGTCCGCCTGATCCGGGCGCAGGTGCGCTGGTGGCCCGGCAATCTGCGGGCCGGTGACACCCACATCCACCACATGGTGATCGGGGTGGTGCTGGTCCTGGGGTCCGGGCTGGGCTTGATCGCGGTCTACGAGAGCGCCTCCGAACCGGTCGGCGCGCTGTTCGCGGCGAGCTTCGGCGTGGGCGCGGCGCTCGTGCTCGACGAGTTCGCGCTCATCTATTACCTGCGCGACGTGTACTGGGAGAAGCAGGGCCGCACCTCGGTGGACGCGGTCTTCGTCGCGCTCGCGGTGACGGGTCTGCTGCTGCTCGGGTTCCATCCGCTCTCGTTCCTGGAGATCGGCGACGTGCGCAGTTCTATCGGGCCCGACGCCAAGGCCGTCGCCGCGGTGTTCTCCCTGTTCAACCTGGCCCTGGCCGCGATCGTCATCGCCAAGGGCAAGATCTGGACCGGCCTGTTCGGCATGTTCTTCCCGCCGCTGCTGTGGATCGGCGCGCTGCGGCTGAGCCGGCCGGGTGCGCCGTGGGCACGCTGGCGCTACAGCGAGCGTCGCCGCCTGATGTACCGGGCCATCGTGCGGGAACGCCGCTATCGGCGGCCGGTGATCCGGGCCAAGATCTTCATTCAGGACCTGATCGCGGGCAAGCCCGACGTCGAGCACGTCCGCACGGCCGCCGAGGCGGAGCTGGCCCGTAAGGTGGTGCCGGCGCCGCCCTCGCCGCATCCGCACCCGCTGTTCTCCCCGGAGCACTCGCTGTTCGCGCCGGAGCACAAATCCGAGCGTTGACCGGGCCGATTTTTCCGGCCGCCCGGGGGTCTGGCACAATACACGGGTTGCCCTGGGGAGATCTCTGTCCCGGGAGCACCCCTTATTCGGAGCATGAACCGGTCGCGCGCCCTCGTCCACACGCAGGGAATGCCGCCAGGGTCCTCTGTTCGCGCAAACATCACAAAGGATGAAAATGAACACCCTCGACTTCCTCGACGAAAAGTCGCTGCGCAGCGACGTCCCGGATTTCCGCCCGGGCGATACGCTGAACGTGCACGTGAAGGTCATCGAAGGCTCGAAGGAGCGCGTCCAGGTCTTCAAGGGCGTGGTCATCCGCCGCCAGGGCGGCGGCATCCGCGAGACCTTCACCGTTCGTAAGATCTCCTTCGGCGTCGGCGTCGAGCGCACCTTCCCGGTGCACAGCCCCAACATCGACCACATCGATGTCGTGACCCGCGGTGACGTCCGTCGCGCCAAGCTGTACTACCTGCGCGACCTGCGCGGTAAGGCCGCCAAGATCAAGGAAAAGCGCTGATCTTGTAGCGACTCGTTCGCCACAACAGAACTTCGTAGCCCGGTACCCGCCGTCACACAGGGTGCCGGGCTACTCTGTTCGGCGTGGCAGACGAAAGTGGGTCGGTGTCGGTGTCGGGTGCGGATGATGATGGTGTAGAGCGGGCTCCGAGGTCCAGGCGCGCCAAGAAGACCAAGAAGCAGCGGCCGTTCTGGCAGGAACTGCCCATCCTCATCGTGATCGCGGCCGTCATCGCGGCGCTGATGGTCACCTTCGTCGGCCGCCCGTACGTGATCCCCTCCCAGTCGATGGAGCCGACGCTGCACGGCTGCCCGGGTTGCGTGGGCGACCGCATCTACGTCGAGAAGATCAGCTACTACTTCGGCGATCCGAAGCCGGGCGATGTCGTGGTCTTCGTCGGCCCGCCGTCCTGGAACACCCGTTACCAGTCGATCCGCTCGGAGAACACCGCCGTTCGCGGCGTGCAGAACTTCTTCTCCTTCTTCGGTCTGGTGCCGCCGGACGAGAACGATCTGGTCAAGCGCGTCATCGCGATCGGCGGCCAGACCGTGCAGTGCTGCGACGCCGAGGGCCGCATCCTGGTCGACGGCAAGCCGCTGGACGAGCCGTACGTGAAGAACGACTACCCGTGGTTCGCCGGCAAGCAGAACGCCAGCTACCCGGCCGGTCGCGTCTTCGGCCCGATCAAGGTGCCCGAGGGCAACCTGTGGGTGATGGGCGACAACCGCGACCAGTCCGCGGACTCCCGCGCGCACGTCTCGGATTCGCTGCAGGGCACCGTCCCGGTCGACAACGTGCGTGGTAAAGCGGTGTTCAAGATCTGGCCGCCGAGCCGGATCGGACCGGTCAGTTCGGTCGATCCGCAGGTGAATTGACCCCCTGGCGAACTGAAAGCGTGCGGCGGCAGGATAATTGGATGGTGGGGTACAGCCGGAGCACGATATGGCCGCCGCGCGTGGTGATGCGCAAGGCGGGCGGTTTGCGCACCCTGGAGGCGGCGCTGATCCGCAGCGGCCTCGGCCCGGTGGCCGGGGTCGACGAGGCCGGCCGCGGCCCCTGTGCGGGGCCGCTGGTGGTGGCCGCGTGCCTGCTCGCGCCGAAGGCCTACGACCGGCTCGGCGGGCTCGACGATTCCAAGAAACTCACCGAGGCCACCCGCGAGGAGCTCTTCCCGATCATCCAGCGGCTGGCGCTGGCCTACGAGGTCGTGGTCATCCCGGCCTGGGAGATCGATTCCATCGGCATCCACGTCGCCAACATCGAGGGCATGCGCCGCGCGGTCGCCGGGCTCGGGCAGACGCCGGGCTACGTGCTCACCGACGGCTTCCGGGTGCCCGGCATCCCCGCACCGTCGCTGCCGGTGATCGGGGGCGACGCCGCGGCGGCCTGCATCGCCGCGGCCAGCATCCTGGCCAAGGTCACCCGGGACCGGATGATGGTCGATCTCGACCGGCGCTTGCCCGGTTACGGTTTCGCCGCGCACAAGGGCTACAACACGCCCGAGCACACCGAGGCTTTGCAACGGCTGGGGCCCAGCAGCGAGCACCGGCGCTCTTGGCGCAATGTGCGCGAAATGGCGGGGCTCGTGCCCGTCGATCCGGCGCTGGAGCTGGCCGACGCGGTGCTCGCCGAGGATCCCCAGCAAGGCCGAGTGGCTAGCGGCACGGTCCATGCGAGATGATGTGCTCGAACGACGCCGCCCGGGCAGTGTCTACTTTTGGACCGCGAATTAGGAGGACTTCCACCCGATGAGTGCCGAGGACCTCGAGAAGTACGAAACCGAGATGGAACTCTCGCTGTATCGCGAGTACAAGGACATCGTCGGCCAGTTCTCGTACGTGGTGGAGACAGAGCGTCGCTTCTACCTGGCCAATTCCGTTGAGCTGCGGCCGCAGAACGCCGACGGCGAGGTGTACTTCGAAGTGCGGATGAGCGATGCCTGGGTGTGGGATATGTACCGCCCGGCGCGCTTCGTCAAACACGTCCGCGTGATCACGTTCAAGGACGTCAATATCGAAGAGCTGGAGAAGCCCGACCTGCGGCTGCCCGAGTAGCCACGGTGAGTTGTCCACAGCCGCACGGTTGTCCCCAGGTTTTCTGTTTCCGCAGGTCGCCTCGACGGGCATGATCCCGCGCACCCGCACGCTGAGGGGGTGACGGACAACAAGGCGCTCGGCGCACACGGAGAAGAGCTGGCGGCGCGGTATCTGCAGTCGGCCGGGTGGGAGATCGTCGGCCGGAACTGGCGGTGCCGCTACGGCGAACTGGATCTGATCGCCCGCGATGCGCGGGTCACCGCGTTCATCGAGGTGAAGACCAGGCGCGGCGTGGGTTTCGGCATCCCCGCGGAGTCGGTCACCTATCAGAAGCGCCGCCGCATCCGCACCCTGGCGCTGCTGTGGCTCAAGGAGCACGACACCGCGTATCGCTGGGTCCGGTTCGATGTCATCTCGGTGCTCCTGCTGCCCGGCCGCAAGTCCGAGATCGACCATCTCGAGGCGGTGTTCTGATGCCGCTCGGTCGCGCGCACTCCGTCGCCGTCACCGGCGTAGACGGGCAATTGGTCGAGATCGAAGCCGATATCGGTCAGGGCCTGCCCTCGGTGCACCTGGTCGGCCTGCCCGACACCGCGCTGCAGGAATCCCGCAACCGGGTGCGCTCGGCGGTGGCGAACTCCGGGGAGAAGTGGCCGGACGGGCGGGTCGTGCTGGCCCTGTCGCCCGCCACCCTGCCGAAGGTCGGCAGCGTTTACGATCTCGCGCTGGCGGTTTCGGTGCTGGACGCCGCCGGAGCGGTGCCCTCCGAGCGCCTGGCCAAGGCCGTGGTGCTCGGTGAGCTCGCGCTGGACGGGCGGCTGCGGCGCGTGCGCGGCATCCTGCCCGCGGTGATCGCCGCGCGCAACGCCGGGTGGCCCACGGTCGTGGTGCCCGCACCGGCGCTGGCCGAGGCCGGGCTGGTCGACGGGATCGAAGTGCTCGGCGCGGCGAGCCTGCGCTCGGTGGTCCTGTGGTTGCGTGGTGAAGGCCCGCTGCTCGAGCCCGGCGGCGCCTTACCGGTCGCCGCGCCGGTCGGCGGCGATCTGAGCGAGGTCGTGGGCCAGGAGGAGGCCAGGTGGGCCCTGGAGGTGGCCGCCGCGGGCGGGCACCACCTGCTGCTCACTGGGCCGCCGGGAATCGGGAAAACCATGCTGGCGCAGCGTCTTCCGGGCCTACTGCCGCCGCTGTCGGAATCCGAGGCGCTCGAGGTCACCGCGATCCACTCGATGGCGGGCCTGCTCACCGACGCGCACCCGCTGATCACCATGCCGCCCTTCGTCGCCCCGCACCACTCCACCTCCGCGACGGCCATGGTCGGCGGCGGGTCCGGGCTGGCCCGGCCCGGCGCGGTGAGCTGCGCCCACCGCGGCGTCCTGTTCCTCGACGAAGCCCCGGAGGTGGGCAGCAAGATCCTGGAGGCCATGCGCACCCCGCTGGAGGAGGGCGAGGTGCGCATCGCGCGCCGTGACGGCGTCGCCCGGTATCCCGCCCGCTTCCAGCTCGTCCTCGCCGCCAACCCGTGCCCCTGCGCGCCCGCGCGCGACATCGATTGCATCTGCCCGCCCATGGCCCGCCGCCGCTACCTCGGCAGGCTGTCCGGCCCCCTGATGGACCGCATCGACATCTGGGTCCAGATGCGCGGCCACGCCGGCGCCTCCCTCACCGCCGACACAGCGGAAACCAGCGCCGTCGTCCGAGCCCGCGTCGCCGAGGCCCGCGCCCGCGCCAAACACCGCTGGCACCAGGTCGGTTGGACCACCAACGCCGAGGTCCCCGGCCACCTCCTCCGCCAGCGCTTCCCCCTCCCACCCGAAGCCCTCGCCCCCGTCGAATCCGGCCTCCGCCTGGGCCGCCTCTCCGCCCGCGGCGCCGACCGCGCCATCCGAGTCGCCTGGACGTCATAGACGCACTTCTAATGTGACGGACGTATCTGACATATCGGCGGATCGGACGCCAGGAAGTATTTCGCGCCGAATCCATTGGCACAGAACGCTTTTGGTAAGCCTATGGGGTCGGCCGACTGTCATGAGAGCGCGACGAATGCGTGGCGGTGATGTTTGATCGGCCGCGCGCTTGGGGTCAGTCGGCTGATCTGGCCGCGCCGAGGGAAGAGTACGTGGAGGCGGAGCGGATTCGGCGTGAGTTGGTGCTGCTTGACGTGGCTGACAGGTGGGCAATCGGTATGCAGCAGAGTGCGTCGAGGCCCTGATAGTGAGCGGCATGGCCCGCACCAGGCTGCCTAGCTGGAGCGGGCCTTGCCTTGCGCGACTGCGGCTGTCGTGAGTTCGGCCCGCGCGGCAGTGGCGGGCGCTACAAAGCCCATCTGTAGACGGACGATCATTGTCAGAGGGTTCATGTACGGTCCCCGCAACGTCGGCACACACCTTCGAGCTCGGAGTAGCAGATGCAGCTTGCAGCGTTGACGAGAAGTTCAGTGGATAGGGCGATGGCACTGTTCCGTAAGGAGGGGCGCGACAATTTTCTGGCGGACCGTGGTTTCACGCGGGCACGAGACTACTTCGTCCTGCACGACGGCCGGGCCTACGACTCCAAGGCAATTGCCGGCGTCGCATACGGCCTAGAAACTGGGATTGAACGCCGGTCGGCCGATTTCACTGGGGGTGCCGGTGTGGCTGACCGACTCCGCGCATTGGGGTTCGAGGTGGTCCAGACCCGGGATTGGCAGCTTGAAGAGACCATCCTGGCCTGTGATTTGCTCTACCAGAACCGATGGCTGACCATCCCAGAGAGCGACTCTAGAATCGCCGAGCTGTCGCGGCTTTTACGCACGCAGTGGGATTTTGCCCCCTATCTAGAAGAGCTCAGGAGCATCAACAGTGTTCACCACAAGCTAGAAGACCTTCGCACCGCCCATCCAGGGCACCCAGGAAAACCCAAGCGCGGTGGCCAACTCACCTTCGCTGTCGCCTCGGCGTTCGATTCACGGCCTACAACGATGCACGCGCTGGCGGAGGCGCTCCGTGCCGCTGGTCGACTTAGCGGTGCCGACCAAGATGATTCCGACGAAATCGCCTTGAACGGCGGTGGATCCAGTGCCGATTTTGCTTCGGCGGCTGAGGGCAAGGTTGTACGTCGGCTGGTCAAGGTGCGGGAGCGCAACCCCAAGCTTCGCCGGGAAAAGATCGCGCTGGCACGACGCAACCGAGGCGACATTTCGTGCGAGATATGCGGTTTCGACTTCGAAAAGTCCTACCCCGGTCTCGGCGACGGGTACGTGCAGGTCCATCACGTCGTTCCGCTCCACTTCTCCGGCGAGATCGAGAGCACACTCGATGACCTCGTCCTGGTTTGTGCGAACTGCCACCAAATGCTTCATCGTGGGCGACCTGACTGGCTGACCCCCGACCAGCTCCGCGATGCCATCAGCCTGCGGGCTGGAGTTAGCTAGCCCCAGCGGGTGAAGCTTCGTCACCGAGCAGGCGGGCCACCGTAGTTGTCGGCCCACCAGACGATGCGATCAACTACCCCTAGATCCTCGCGCCACTCAAACGTGGTTGCGACCGCTGTGACACTTGGCGGCATGCCAGGTGTGCGATCGGGTCGCGCTTCGGTGTCGTTGCTCTAAGTAGCACAGGTATCTAAAAGTCACATGGACGCTAAACTAGCTCTTATGCGCGCCGCCGTATACCTGCGCCAATCCCAAGATCGGGAGGGCGATGAGCTCGGCATAGATCGCCAGCGTCAGGACGTGATGCGGCTGATTACGCAGCGTGGATGGATAGTGCATGCCGAGTACGTCGACAACGACACCAGCGCCTCAAACCGCAAGCGGCGTAAGCACTTCGAGGCAATGCTGGAAGCCGTTGAGCGCGGAGAAGTAGACGTGATCGTCGCTCGCCATGTCGACCGCCTGCTGCGTCGACTATCTGAACTAGAACGACTGCTCGACCTCTGCGATACGCACGGCGCGTACGTCCTCACAGCGTCCGATGGCGTGGACACGTCCACGGATGGCGGTCGGCTCGTTGCTCGCATCCTCGCAGCGGTCGGCCAGGGTGAGGTCGAACGGAAAGGCGCCCGGCAGCGATCGGCTGCGCAACAGGCAGCAGCCCGCGGCAGGTGGATTGGCGGCCGCCGTGCGTTCGGATACGAATCGGACGGCGTAACAGTTCGAGACAGCGAGGCACAGCTGGTCAGGGAGGGCTATGACGACGTCCTAGCCGGCGCTTCGGCCGGTTTTGTAGCCCGCAAATGGAACGCGCAAGGCAGCACTACGCCACAAGGGCGCCGGGATGGTTCCCCCAAACCGTGGAATCACCAGAACGTTCGCACGGTGCTGGTGAACCCGCGGTACGCAGGACTGCGCAGGCATCGCACAGCGCAGCAGCGGCCGGACACCCGCAAGAACCCAACGCTGGGTATCACGGGAGCCGCAGAGTGGCCTGGGCTTGTCTCAGAAGAAAAATGGCGGGCTGCTGTCGATGTACTCTGCGATCCGTCGCGGCTAAAGGCTCCCTCCGGTCCACGCCTCTTGCTGTCAGGCATCGCGGAATGCGGCGTCTGCAGCGACAAAGTGCACGCAGGTGCTCGAGCGAGGAAGATGCCAACCTACCGCTGTCGGAGCGGAAAGCACGTGTCTCGTCGCGCTGAACCAATCGAACAGTTCGTAGAGGAAGTTGTTCTCGCTCGCCTCCAGCAGCCCGACGCCCTCGAAGTCTTCGCCCCCATCGTGCATGAAGACGTCGCGCCAGTTGTTGCTGAGGCTCATGCTGTACGGGAGCGCCTCGGCTCAATCGCTGACGAGTTCGCCGATGGGGCTATTACTGCCGATCAGATCCGGCGGATGACCGAGCGGCTGAGAGACAAGCTCGCCACGCTGGAAGCGGAGATAGCTGAAGCAGGACGGGCCGATGTGATCGCACCAATTGTGAACTCGGTCGACATCGCTGCGACCTGGAAGGCTCTCGACACGCACCGTAAGCGAGGGATCATCGAAGTGCTCATGGCCGTGACGATCGAGCCTGTGGGCAGAGGGCGACGTACGGACGGCAGTTACTTCGCAGCTGGAGGCGTTCGGATCGATTGGCGTGGCCAGGTATGAGAAACCGAGAGTTCCGTCAAAGTTCGGCGGGCGGTTGCTCTCTCGAAGAGGGGACGGCGGGAGCCGCGGGTACGGGGATGAAGCGCTCGAAGTCGGAACGGACTTCGGCTGCCGATCTAAGCGTCTGCATGGCGATCTTCCGCGATGGCCCTCTGGGAGAGAGGCATCCGGGGACAATCGACAGATGACTGGACTTGCATTGACGACAGATCGCCGGAACGAGCTGGCCGCGATGCTGGAGAACGAGGCTCAGTTTCGGGCCGACCATCCGACTGTGGCCGACTACCTTGATGTCGCCCCTCGGTTGGCTGGCACCGACGACCCACAGGCGGATGCTGCCTTTGATCTACGGTTCCTGCACTACATGACAGGAGGGCAATCGGAATCCGGAAATCCATACTGGGACATCGTCGGTCAGTCCGTGAGCGAGAGCGGCGGGCGCCGACTGGTCGATGGTGGTCGGCCTCGGGGAAGCGCTCGACTGGGATACGCCCAGACAATTCTTCAGTCTGCATATGCCTATGCCGTGCCGTCACCTGAGACACTCCAATGGATTTTGACGCAATGCGGGACTCGGCCAATCGTGGAACTTGGTGCGGGACGCGGATATTGGGCTGCGCTCCTTGCCGGCGCGGGCTGCGACATCCGGGCGTTTGACTCCGCACCCCCAGGGGCTAGCAGCAACGACTCATTCCCGACCGTAGCTGGTCAGCCTGATACATGGATTGAGGTTCACCCTCTGGACGTTCGTCCTGATTGGGGTGGGGGTGCGGTCCTCTTCATATGCTGGCCACCCGGTTGGGGTAATGCCATGGCTTCGACAACCCTGGCGGAGTACTCCACCAGCGGTGGGGACCGATTGATCTACGTGGGAGAGCCGCGGGGGGGCAAAACCGGTGACGAAGCATTTTTCGATGCGTTGGAGCGTGATTGGGAGTTGGTTGACCAAGATGGCCAGTTCGTGTCCTGGTGGAACCTTCACGATGCTGCGCAGTGCTGGCAGCGCAAGTAGGCGCGACGCAACAGCACGTCTTGGCCGGTAGACGAAGAGGCGGACCAATGGCGTAGGCTGTGTATACGCAGATACTGCGCCGTTATGGCTGACCTTGGGAAGGGGTCTAGGTAATGCCTGAACCGCGATACGTTCAAATTGCAAACAAATATGCGCGTGAAATCCGCAGTGGAGTAATTCCGCCAAATACCTGGCTGCCCAGTTACGCCGAAATTGCTCGCCAACACGAAGTTTCGGAAATCGTTGTACGAAAAGCGGTCGACCAGTTGGGACGTTCGGGCCTGGTTCGGAAGGTTGAACGTCGGGGAACGTTCGTGATGGAGCGACCGAACCTTACGCGTCTGGCGCCAGAGCGGCAGATGGAAAGTCCGGAGACAACCTATGGCAGTGAGTCGGAACAATCGATAAGCGTCCAGCGGGAGATCGAACGTGTGGCAGCGGCTGAGGACCAGGCCGCCGCTTTTGGTATCGAGCCTGGCGAGGAACTGGTCCACGTGGTGACCCGGGCGACTGAGGGGGGGCGGCCGGTGTCGATCTCCGATACTTACCACCTGTCAGGTCAGGAGAACCCTGATGCGACATACCTTGAGGAGACGCTTGCCGAGCGTGTGCCGGCGAGTTCTCATACAGCCTGGCTGGAGATACCACCAGGTGAGCCTGCGATGACCGTCCACCAACGCTTTCTGGATTCCGAAGATCGGCCGCTGATGGTTTCGGATGTGTCGTACCCGCGCGGGCGGTATCAAGCATTCTCTTTCAGGATGGTCGTAGCCGAGAGCGGCTAGCTTCAAAGGCTCGCATAGCTGCGGGTTACAAGTACGGCCGTAAAAGGGCCTGATCAGTACGCTGATCAGGCCCTTTTGGCGCGCACAGCACTGCGTATACGCAGGTCTTGTGAGTATACGCAGGTGCGTATACGCTGCTTGTGTATACGCAAGATGCAAGCGCTGAAGGAGCGGCATACATGAGCAAACGTCACGGTCCGTCGACTGAACGGACAAATTTGATCAGCCTGCGCCATGCTGCGGAGCTGGCCGGGGGAGTCCATCCCGGCACGGTTCGACGCTGGGTCGAAGCAGGTCTGCTGGAAGGGTTTCAGGTTGGCCCACGGCTGATAAAGGTCGACCGGAATGAGGTTCTCGCCCTAGTCAGACCGCTTGGCACTGGTGGTGCGGTATGAGTGAGACTGTTCGCCGCAAAACATCGCGACAAGACTCGTGCGGAATTTGCGATCCGTATTCGGTCGCGAAACACATCGAGGAGATCGTCGCAAAAGCGCCCCCGCTGTCTCCGGCTACCCGAGTGAAACTGGGATCGCTTCTTGGCGATAGGAATTCGGGGAGGGCAGCCTAATGCGTGCCCGCACTTTTGGTTTCGTGATATGCGTAGTATCAGTCGGTTTCTTGGTTCTCGTTGCCCCGGAGATCTTCGGATTCACGGTAATGGTGACCGTGGCCCTCGGGCTGTGGGTGTCGACACGCCGGTGGGGGGTGCGGCGGTGATCGGCCCGGTTGTGAGGACCGACGCCGCAACCGCACGTGCCGGCGGACAGCTTCTCGGTGCGCTGCCTCCACCGATCCAGATGGCACTGCTCATGCTGGGGCTGCTGGCCGGGATGATCGGGTGCTCGGCGGCCTGGATCGACTACCAGAACTACACCCCGAGCCCAAACATTTGCCGCGCCGATCAGGTGCAACGAGCGGCGCAGCTGGGTTGTGTTCCGTCACAGCAGGTTCCGACGGGGTGGCAGCGATGACCGAGGCCATCCCTATCTATCGATGGCGTTGTGCCCCGACGCATTTGAAGACCCAGCGTCAGCTCGCCGCGCTCGGGTTGCGCCCGAACGGCCAGGACATCGCCGGTGTGCTCCCGCTGCCGAAGCAGGGTGATCGGGTCGCCTACCTCTTCGACGTCAATCTTGCCGCGCCCAAACGGACACCGAGCCCCGCGCAGGAGCAGGCGCTGGCGAAAGCCACCCTCGCACACCAGATCAAGGCCGCAGAGCGCCGCGGAATCACCCGCGAAGAACTCGACGCCATCGGTGACCCCGGCCCGGCCTGGACAGATCCAGCCCCGGTGTCGGCACCGGTCAACGCCTTCGCCGACGTCACGCACGTCAACGCATTCGGCGCGGGCCTGGAGCAGGAAGGAGTGGAACGATGACGAGGCGATTGGGTCCCGTGGACATGATCGGTCTGACCATCGTGGCCGAGCACTACGGCATCCGCATGGATGACCTGGCCGAGATGTTCGCGATCAGCCGCCGTTCGGCCTACCGACGAGCACAGCGCTGGCGCGAGGCAGGAATGGTCGCGGCCATCGGAGTGCGCCCGGTTCCCGGCCCGACCTGGGTGTTCATCCGCAAGTCCGCCGCCGAGGCCCTTCTCGGCTTCCCGGTCCACTCCTGGGCGCCGACACCGAAGATGGCCGACCACGTACGCACCGTGCTGCGAGTCCGTCTGGCGCTGGTCGGGATGGATCTGGACCGCTGGGTGTCCGAGCGAGTGCTGCGGTCGGAAGTCGGTCGAGTCAAGGCCGGCGAATCCCGCCCCCACATCCACGACGGCCGCTGGCTCGACAGCGAGGGCCGCTGGTGGGCGGTCGAGGTCGAACTCACCGCCAAGAACCTGGCCGCCGCGAAGACCGCGGTCTACAAGGCAGCGCACACCGCCAAAGCCGCCGAGCTGGACGGACTCATCTACTACTGCCGCACGGAATGGATCAACACCGACGGCACCACGCGCCGCAGCGACCAAATCCACACCGTGGTCAGGGAAGCCGCTGGCTACGCCATGGACCAGATCGACGGGCTCAGTTTCCGCGTCGCGAAGCTCGAAGAGGTCCTGACCACCAACAACAAGGACGAGAACGCCCATGCACGGCCCGGTTTGCGGGTGATCGAGGGCGGAGCCTCTGATCACGGCAACCAGGACGGAACCCGTGGCGATACCGGAAAGGCGGCGTCGTCATGACCTGCAAACCCCTCATCACCCCCCAGGACTGCGACCAGTACCCGACCGCGGTCTGGCCGACCCCGACCCCGACCCCTTCCCCGGCACCGGTGCCGGCGGGGGAACCCACTAACGAGCCCGGCCCGCCGAAGCTGTTCGAGGACAGCCCGGTTCTGGGCAAGATCCTGCCCGCGGACCTCAGTTGGTCCGATGTCGGGCACGTGGCGACCGTGGCCGGTGCCAGCGCCGGCGCGGTGCTGCTGCTGACCATCGGATTCACCCTGGCCTCCACCTACCTCGGCTGGCGACCGCGCAAGGCGTTGAACTGGATGAGCGCGGCGCTGATCGGGTTGCCCGGCTGGTCGATCTTGTCGAACACCGACTGGTCCGCCCCGCTCGATCAGTTCCACAGCGGCGCGACCGAATATCTCGCGGGCCGCTACGTCCACGGCGTCGCGATCATGGCGGTACTGCTGGTTCCGATCGCGTGGCTGATCTCCACGATGCTGATCACGAATCGGCGGGTGCAGTTGGTGACCCACGGGTTCCAGTCCCCGGCCGCGACCGAGCGGGCGCTGTGGTTGCAGGCCCAGCGCGAGCAGCGTGCCGCGGCCCGGTTGACCCGCTACCGGCTGCCTTTCACCTCCGGGCACTTCAACCCGCATCCGGTACTCGGTCGCATGTCGCTCGAAGACACCGCCGCCCCGCCCAAGGGCCGGTTGCGGATGCTGTTGACCCGCAACGAAACCCGCCTGATTCTCTCCTGGATCAAGACCCGGGAACACATGGTCGCGGTCGCCAGTTCCGGCAAGGGCAAAACCACGCTGATGATCCGGCTGCTGCTGTCCTGGTACGTCAGCGCCTGGTTGCGGCATCGGCAGTGGTGGCGCCTGGACCGGCCCGGCCGGCCGCTGGCGATGGTCATCGACTGCAACGGCGGCCCCGAGTCCCTGCGCGCCGCGGCACGATTGAAGACCTGGTTCCTCGGGCTCGGCGCACCCGAACAGCGGATCGGGATCCTGACCGCAGCCCCAGCGAACGGGCAGGTCGAAGGCTTGCCCCAGCGGGTGAAGCTGAACATGTGGGGCATCCCCTCGCGTGATGATCTGCGCAGCGTCTTGAGCGCGATGGTGTCCGGGGGAGCGGTACCGACCACGGCAACCGAGAAGTACTTCCACGAGATCCGCGAGAACCTCATCCACCTGATCGTGGACGCGCCCGCCGCGGTCGAGAACGGTGTGCCCAGCGGTGAGAACCTCCCGCGCAGCTGGCTGGAGTTCCTGTCGCGGTTCGACAAGGACAAGCTGGCCCGGCTGTGGGGTGGAGTGTTCGACCCGAAGGTGCCGTGGCAGGGCGTGCCGGGCGCGGATCTGAAGATCGCCGCGACGATGGAAGGCAAGCAGCCGGTGCTCTCGTCCACGCTGGCGGAGTTCCACAACCTCTACCGCCTGCTCGGTGACGTCTTCGACGGTGACGCGGAGCTGACCGATTTCGACCTGCTCTACGTCGTTCTGGACGGGGTGAAGGCACCCGATCGCGCCCGCTCCCAGTTCGCCGCCCTGGGGTGCATGCTCGAACAGCTCGCCGATCGTGACCACGGCCGCGAAACCCTGCTCGCGGTAGACGAATTCAGTGCCGTCAGTGACGGCAAGACCCGCGCGGACAAGTGGGTGGAACGGCTGCGCAAGGCCCGGATCGGCACGATCTGGTTCGCCCAGCATTGGAACGGGCTCGGCCACGACGACGAACAACGCACCTCGCTGGTCGCCGCGGGCTCCGGTGGTGCGCTGCTGGGCGGCCAGGAAGACGGCGAGCAGCTGGCCAAGACCTTCGGTACCACACGACGGTTCGAGTTGTCGCGCAAGCTCATCGGCGGCGCCGCCGCCGGCGATGAGGGCAACGTCCAAGCCCACGACGGCTGGCTGATCGACCCGAACAAACTCCGCCGCCTCGGCAAGGGCGACATCGTCCACGTCACCGGCGGGCGGGCCCGCTGGGGCCGCGTTGCCGCCCTGGACGACGCGACGTTGAAGAACCTTCGTCCGCTGCCCGGCCTGGCCGCCTTCGCCACCCCGGCCACCGAGCCCGAGGCCGGCGAACTCGCTCCGGTCATCGATCTGCCCAAACGCCCCAACCCCTGACCACCTGAGAGGACCCCTGTCATGCCGAACCCGAATATCAACCCCGACAACCACGGTGAGGAAATCACCGGCCTCACCGCCGAGCAACGCGCCCGCGAGGTCGAGCGTCTCAACGCCCTGGCCGACATCGGCACCGCCGCCGAGAAACTGGCCGCGCAACTGGGTGAACCGGTGATCCCCGACGGCGGGAACCTGGGCCGCACGATCGCCCCGCACATCAGCCGCGCGGCGAAAGTCCTTGACGGACTGCGAGTGTGGGCACCCGCGCTGCTGGCCACGATCGCCTTCCTGGTCGTGGTGTTCACCGCGCCGGTGCCCGGCCCGCTGGCCGTCTACGGGCTCGGGCTGGTCGGGTTCGCCTGGTGGATGGCCGCCGGGCGCCCGACGCTGCCGGACGCGATCCGCATGACCGGCTACGCCGCAGTCGATTTCGGGCGGTTCATCAAGCGCGTGGTCACCCGGCTGGCCGTGCGCCGCGCCGCCCACGAAACCCGCCGCACCACCGCTGACGCAACCCGCCGCACCCAGTCCTGACTGACCACACCCGAAGGAGCGCAACACCATGGACATCTTCGCCATCCGCAACCGACTCAACAGTGTCCTGATCGAAAAGCTGCGGGCCGAATACGGCGACACCGCCGTCACGAAAGAACCGATCATCTCCGAACTCACCGGCCACAACTTCGGTGACCGGGAGGTTCCGGCCGACCGGCTGCAAGCGGTCAAGCAGGCCAACCGGATCGCCGGCGCCGCGCGCGCGATGGTCAACGAACAGGCCACCGAAGCCCGCCGCCACGGGCGCAGCTGGGCCGAGATCGCCGACGCGTTGAGCATCACCGCCGATACCGATGACGACCCGGCGGTCCAGGCGTATCGCCGCGTGGTCGGTCCGGATTGGCGCGACACCGTCAGCTGGCGGTGCGCCTGCTGCGAGCAGCGCGTCATCGACCACGGCCCCTACGACGCCCACCCCTCCAACGCCGAGTTCGGTCACGCCGAGGACTGCGAACGCCACCACCGCGAGATCGAAGCCCTCGCGCGAGGCAGGGACCGCGAGGAGCTCGGCCGCGACGACGACACCGATTGGGGGTACTGACCACCCCTCCCGAGAACCAGCCACAAACCCCGAACCTCTACATCAAGGAGAACTAATCATGTCCGAACGCAGCGTCGAAGACGAAATCTACGACGAGACACGCAAATTCAGTCAGTCCATGCAGAACGCGATGCGCCGCTACGCCCAAGCCTCGAACTGGCTGGAGCGCCGGCGCGCCCGCCGCGAGATCAGCCTCATCACCCGGCAGGAGGCCCGCGAGCAGGCCCAGGCCCGCCAGAACGACCTGGTCTGGACGAGCCAGGCCGTGGACCGCTACCGCGTCCACTCCCAAGCGGTGCTGGCTCGCGCCAACGACCCGAATGTCGATCACGAACGCCGCGCACGTGACGCTCGGGCGTTGCGCGAGCACCGCGACGACCTGGCAGCACGGTTCCTCGACAATCATCGGCTGACCAGCATCGAGCAGGGCATCGCCCTGGACGGGCTGGACGCGGCCACGGTGTTCCCGGAGTTCGAGACCGGCAACCTCTACCACCGGGCCCACAAGGTCAAGGGAATCGAGGCCCTGCGCTACCGCGCTCACGTCGCCCGAGAGACCGCCGCCCAGCATGACCGGTGGCGGGTCGCGATGGAGTCCGCCCAGCGCGCCAATATCGAACGTGACCAGATCGCGAAGCTGGAATCCGCCGCGCCGCAACAGGATCGGTATAAGGCTGCTGTGGAGTGGTCCAGCGCGCTGAAGCCGGGTGTCGTCGAGGGGCTTCACCGCAGTTTCCCGAGCGAGCGGGCCGCGGCGTCGTGGCTGGGCCGCGAGATCGACCACACGCTGACCTTCGACGGCGACAAGGTCGAGGTGAAGATCTGGGATGCCGCCGGCGCCGAGGACCCGATCTATCACGATGCGGGCAGACCCGATCACGTCGCGGGCTGGCTGCGCGGCCACGAGAGCCAGTTGCGTGCACAGCTGCTCAGCCCCCGGCGCGAGACCACCGCGAACACGGCGACGCCGGGGCAGCGGTCGGCCAGCGACAGCCGCCGTGCGGGCGAGCAGCGAGGCCGAGCGCTCGGAAACGCCTACAACGTGAAGCTCGCGGAGGCGGCTCAGGAGCCGCGCCGTGAGCCGGACTCGCTGACACAGCGGCTGCGTCTGTCGATCGAGCACAACAGCGAGCTCGCCGACCAGAACGCGCGCCTGAGCAAGCAGGTGATCGCGTTGACCGCTGAGCGCGACCAGGCGGTTACCGACCGTGACGCCGCGGTTCGCAAGGTCGTGGAGCGGACCCCGGCCGCCCAGCGCTACGGCAGTCCTGAGCGTCGCGCGGAGGAGGAACGCCGCAAGGCCGCAGCCACTACCCACACCACACCGCGGGAAGCCCTGAAAGCGACCGCGGCCCGGGTCGCCGAGCACGAACTGGACCTGGCCGAGCAAGACGAGAACGACGAGTTGCAGGACCTCTCGCGGGGCGGGCTTTCCTCGCATGCCGCCGTTCGTGCCTACGAGGAACGCCAGCAGCAGCGGGCCAGACAGCAGGCGAATACCGCCACGAATCGCGAGCACGCCCAGGCAACCAGCCAGAGCAACGGGCACGCGTTCGCGGACCTGACCGGCAATGCTTTCGCCGCCGCGACCAGCGCCGACCGGGAAGGCGTGGACCGATGAACACCGAAACCCACGTTCCCGCAACCGGTTCGGATAATCCGTTCCTCGCGCACTACGCCACGAAAGTCGTCTACGGCAACGAGGTGATGATGCGCGCGGACTTCGCCCGCAGCCAGGAACTGCGCGGTTCGGTCGCGCGAGCCGCCTCCTGCGACGACTACGACCGCATCATCACCGCCGCCGAGGCGATCGAGCGGCGCTGGCGCGAGCACGAGGTCTACGGCCAGGCCTGGCAGTACCTGACCGACACCCATACCGACTGGGTGCGTGATCCCGAGGTGATGGACCGCTTCCACACCGGCATCGTTATCGACCGCGCCCGCGGTGTGGATCCGTTGACGCCGATGCAGTGGCGTAGCCAGCTCCAGGCGCGGGAGATGACCGGCAACGGCTACTGGATGGATTCGACCGGCCAGCACGCGTTCGACGGCTTGACCGCAGGCGCGTTCGCCGCCGGCACCGACCGGGAAGGAATCGAGCGATGAGCACCAGCCGTGACTGTATGGGTTGCGACGGAGCCGGTTACGCAGTCTCCGACGACGGGACCCATGAGCCGCAAGTGCATGTGTATCCCTGCTCAGTCTGTGACGGGTCAGGTATCGAGCCCCCGGCTGCGGTCAAGGCCGAAGCGCAGGCCGCGATCGAGAAGAACGAGGCCACCATGCGCCTCGATTTCTGGAAGGTCACCCGGCTGCGCACCGAAAGCCGGCAAGCGCACCCGCAGTGGTCCGCCGAACTCACCGAACAGGCCGACCTTATCGAATCCGCCTGGCGGGCAAGCGATCACGCCGAGCACTGGAACTACCTGAACGCAGCCTATGTGGAGTGGCGGGAGTTCCCCGACACCATGGGGTCGCTGTTCGAGCACCTGCACACCGCCCGCGCCGAGTGTGGGGTCTACCCGTTGTCTGAGACCCAGTGGCGCAGCCAGGAACAAGCCCGCGATCTCACCGGCCACAGACAGCAGTGGGAGCAGCAACAGCAGGTCAACGCCTTCACCCACACAACCCAGCACGCATTCACGACTCACCGAGAAGGGATCGACCGATGAATCTCATCGACCTGCAAATCGGGTTCAACAAGTGGAACGCCGCCGTTGAGCGGATCGCGCACGCCGAGAACGATGCCGAGCGCGAGCAGCTGCAGTCGACCGCGGACAAACTGGCACAACCGTGGGCCTCGGAGTATCCGCAGGACTGGCAGTACCTGGGGCAACTGCGCGAGCAGTGGCGCACCGACCCTGACGGAGTACGTGCGGACATCCAGACCCATACCCGCGCCCGGCACGCTCAGCCAGAGATCTTCGACGGCGACTCTCTGGATGCCCGCAAACACCACCACATGTCCTACACCCAGTTCTTCTACGACCCGATCGAACAGGAACGACGGGACTGGTACGACATGCACAACCGTCGCGCCGAACTCAACGGCGAACTGGCGGCCGCGCGCAGCGACGCCGAGATCGACGCCATCCAGGCCCGCATCGCCGAGATGAACGACCAAACCCACTGGCCCCAGAGCTGGAAAGACCGCGAAGCCGAAGTCGCCGAAGACCTCGAGTTCTGGCACGAGCAGTCCGAGCGGGCCAGCGAGCACTACTCCGAGATCCTCAAGACCCGCGCTGCTGGCGAATCGCATGTCTTCAAAGGACTGTCCGGACACGCCTTCGCGGCCGGCACCGACCGAGAAGGAATCGACCGATGAGCACTACCCACCCTCCGGGCATCGAGGCCACCATGCCCGCCACCACCGACACCGACAGCGCCGGATTCACCCCGCTCCGGCCCTACGGCCACACCGATTCCGGCCTCAACCACACACCGCTCGGTGACTACCTGCGCTCGCACCCGACGACACTCGGCGACGTTGTCCGCGCGGCAGGACCGTTGGGCGGCAGCGAGAAAGCCGCCGAAGTCTTGCAGAGCCGATCAGAGCCGCCGGCCGAGACTGCGAACCGATTGATCCAGGCGAACCAGCGCGCGGCGTGGCTGGCCGAGCAGTTGGCCGAGACCACCGCCAAACTCGATGCCGCCGAGCATCGAGCCGCGGATCTGGAAGACCGTAACCGCGAGCTTGCCAGCGATCTCGACAACGCTCTGGATCAGCTCCAGGGCCATGCCCTGCACGCCGAACAGGAACGCCTGTTCCATGCCTCGCGGTACTCGGTGAACGCGTTCACGAACCTGGATGCGGGTGCGGAGTGGGAACGATGAACGCCTCGACGCCGACGCCTGTCGCAGCGGTGTCGTCTCCGGCGACAGGGCGGTGGGACTTCGCCGAAATCGTCGCCTTGGCGATGACACTCGTGATCGGCGCCGGGGCGTTCGTGTGGTCCTTCGACGCGCTGACCGGGCTGGCGGGCATGGCCGGTATCCGCCATCAGATCGCCTGGATCGGCCCGGTCTTTGTCGACGGCGCCATCATTCAGTCCGCTGTCGCCCTTGTCGCCCTGCACCGCAGGGAGCGAGCGCTGAAGGAAATGGGCCAGCACGCCGAGAAGATCCCGACCGCGACATGGGTGTTCTTCTGGGGCGAACTCGCCTTGGCGGAGTTGGTGTCGGTGGTCGGGAACGGCCTGCACGCAGCGGAATCCGGCCACCGAGTGCTGCCCGCACTGGTCGCGGCCAGTGTGGCCGGCGCGGCACCGGTCCTCGGATTGGTCGCGACTCACGGGCTGACCGCGCTACTGGAAGTCCCGCGACCGCCCCAATTCGTACCGACCGCAGGCGACAGCCGAACGACACCACCCGACAGCACGGCGACAGCAAGCGACGCCGAAGCGACACCGCAGCACGGAGCCGAAGACACCGGCGACAGCGAGGCGACACCTGACCGCGACGCCGAGATCCTGCGCCTGTCACAGACCGGTCTGTCCACCCGCAAGATCGGTGATCAGGTCGGGCTGCACCACGGCACCGTCGCCAAGATCCTGACTCGCCTTCGCGCCAGCGACACCGGGCAGCAGCTCGCGTTGCCCGCGGCCAACAACTTCCGGCTGATCGCCGGGGGCACATCCGAAATCGAATTCACTAAGGAGTAACCGACATGACCATCACCGATCTGGACCGCATCAACGCCGAGCTGATGGGCGCCGGCGCCCGCAACCCCTTCGGCGCCGACATACAGCCCGGCGCGGAGGTCTCCGGCGAGATCATCTCCGTCGTGCGCCGCCACCGCCACAACCGCGACGGCCAGCCCTTGTATTGGGTCAACCGCAAACCGGTGCCCGGCCGGGAAGGACAGGGCCAGCCCGTCATCGACTCCCAGCTGATCCTCGACACCGACCAGCGCGAGGATGAGCAGGACGACGGCCTGCGCGTGGTCACCCTGGACCGCGACGTACTGCGCGCCATCAACGCAGGAGTCCGCCGCGCCCGCGCCGCGGGCATCGACATCGGCGGGCGCCTGGACGGGCTGATGTTCGCTGGCCTGGACCCGAGCAACAACAACCGGGTCTACGACCTGAAGGGATACACCCCACCAGCTGCGTAAATACTCGCTCGACTGGCCATAACCCCTGACCCGCACTGGGTCAGGGGTTATGGCCAGTCGAGCGCGGCTACGCGATTCGCTCGTTCCGAGGCAGCTCTCATCGGCTGTGCCGTCAGCACTGGTGACGGCAGACATGCATTTCACATGCATTTCGTAGGTTCAGTGGAAGTTTTGATACACACAAACAGATGTATCGAACTGGGGATCCGCTGGTCACTGCGCCAGCCCGGTTTCCAGCCCGTGACCTGGTGGACATGCACTTCACATGCTTTTCAGGTTCGGTGTACGTACAATACACACGTGCATATGCATCGAAGAGGGTCTCTGGACCCGGGGCAACGGGGCCAGAGACCGCGGTGGGCTACAGCCCGCCACTCTCCTGGATAGCGCGAACAACCCGGTAGGCAGCCTTAGCAGCGTTTACCAGCGAAGCCACGGCGGTGAGTACCACCGCCGTGGCTTTTGCTTTTGCCACAAGTTGTCGACGCGTGATCAGTCCCATAGACATCAACCTCCATCTAGGATCCCGGATCCCGTAGTAAGGCATCCGGGCGGATGTCGTATCCCGAGTAAGGATTCCGACGACACCCAAGACGGAGGTTGAGTCCGATCGAACTGGCCTGCGACAGCGCCGGATTCGATCCTACATAGAGCGGGGCTGTTGCTCGAACGAACTTCCGAACCAATCGGCCGGTGTAAACAGAGGGTGGGCGTGGTCGACCGGGGATCGCGGCCTACATGGCGCCGGGCGCTACGCGAGGGGAGTCCGCTTCGGCGTAACCCGGCGATGGTGTCCAGTCCGGCCTTAGTCAGCCCGGCATGCTTGAGCTGCTGACGATCCTGTACGGAGTGTTCTCGATTGCAAACCGCGCCGGTATCGGAGTCGATCGCTACCCGCTAGGGACCAAAGAAAACCGACCAATAGGTCTTTCATGCAAATGCAATATTGCGTACCCGCAAGTAACAAGCATACTCCCTGCGTAGAGGGTGAATCTTGTTGCGAAGATTTGGTTCTCGGGCGAACGACAGGGCCATGAGGGTCGCCGTATGCAGGGTCGGGTGCGATCTCGTTCAGCTCAATGGTGAATTGGCTCTTCCGAATCCGGAGTTAGCGGGTAGACTCCGTGACGAGTTTTGCGAACATCCGACGCGCTGCGATCCAAGATCGAATAGCCGCTTTGGCGGCAGAGCTCATGCGAGATCGCTTGGCTGCTCGATGGGTAAAGAACTGGCCCTGAGCTGGCGTAACACGTCATGTTGACGTCAGCAAGGGGCAGCGTTCGTTGTCAACATCAACTGTGAACGAGAGCTTGCAAAGATGCGAACCTGCTTCACTCCCGGCAAACTTCCTGCCGCACAACGCTGGTCACGGCCGTACTCATGCGGGCGCGCGGCGCGTGAGTCGGGGGGCGCTGAGGGGATTTGCGAAGGCGGTGTCAAAAGAGAAGCAGGCGCCCGCCGAAGTAGCCGGCGAGCGCCTGTGGGTGTTGGTGGGATCGGCCGATCAGTCGATCAGCACTACCTCTCGGATCCTCTGGTTCGGTCTGCCCGAATTCTCAATGATCGCGATGGTGTTGCCGTTGGCCTTCTCTGTCTCGATAAAGTTCCAAATAGCGATGGCTCGACGTACCGCCTCGGTCACGCTGATGTGCTTAGCCTCTGCCCAGCGTCGAAGTACCGCAGCGACGTCGGCCGCCAGGTTGATCGAAAGACGTACTACACCATCGGTATTCGTGGTGCCGCCGACGTTCGACCCCTGAGCTCGATCTTGAGCTGACATGCTGCTCCTTGGTTGTTGCCCGCGTGCTACCGAGATGCGATTGAACGCCATGCGCGAGCATCTCCCAGGCCGCCCGACCGGGAGGCTGTTTCCTCCTCTGCGAAGTTTCACTTCAGGCGTCTCGGCAGCATGTTGCGTCGCTGCCCAATGCCCCTGCGCCCACCTCGGTAGCAAAACTTGGATGCGAGGCCACCCTAACGAGGGGGTGGCGTGTGTTGCAACTGAAGTGCGCACAATTCGCAGTAACGGTACGGTCACGCTACGCAATCTTTGCGTACTGGACACGCATGTTCTACGTACATCAATTCCGCACATACGTGCTAGGGTTCTCCGCTGGTGGCGGCGGAGTCGGCGCCCCAGGGCACAGGACCAACATCGTTCGGGGTCGGGGAAGCACTCATGATGAAGCGGAAAGACCTCTCGGGTGAAGCCATCACCGAGGACCTCCAGCCGGCGTCCGGCGTGGACAACGTCATCGAAAAGCTCTACGGCCGAACCTGTCCCGAGTGTGGCTTCGAGGTTCATTGCGCCTGCGCATGCCCTGAGCGGATCGAAGGAGAGTAGGGGTGGGCGATTCAAGCGAAACCGGCAATCCTGAATCGGACGAAACGATTAGTGAGCTGGGGTCGACGTCTCAGCGTGGCGACATTATCGAAGACATCGATCCTGCGACGTCGGTGCGAGCGGTTTTGGAGGACCGTAATCGACCGCTGTCCACGCATCGATTCGTCCTCGCGGCATTCTTGCTTGGTGTCGTTGCCGTGGTTGCCGTCGGTATCGGGGTGATGTTCCTAGTCCTGCCCGCCGACCGAACCAACGGAATCATCACCTTCGCTGGCATTGTTTTCAGTCCACTGGTCTCTGTTCTCGCCACCAGCTTCGCATGGTATTTCGCTAGTCAACGTCGAAACTGACCATGCTCCAACGGCAGGCAGCGTCTGTCGGTCAACCGTTCAAGAAAGGTCGCTCCGCCGCAGAAGTAGGCGGATCATTGCAGATGACAGACATTGAGTGGCAACAGCAGATCCCGGATTTCCTCTGGTGCGATCCTGAAGTCATCGGTCAAAGCTACACGTCCGCACTTGCAGGAGAAGAGATAACCGTACATCTTCCTGGAGAACCAGCGGTAGCGGATGGTGCGTATTTGACGCAGCCAGCACCCATTCTCGGCAAGGTGCACCACGAAGACCAGGCAATTTGGGGGATTCTCCGCCGAGACTCGGTTGAACCGGAGCTCGTTGCGATCGTCAGACGCATTGCGTTCACGGCAGCCGTCGCGGATCCTGATGTCGTCGGGAGGGAGATGGACAAGTGGGAGCAGCGGCTAACGTCTTGGCTGGATATCTTGACCGGCCAACATTTAACCGCTGTAGGGCATAGGCCGCCGCGGCAGTTCGAAAACCGAACTTCGATGTTCGAGCGCCGTGCTGACGGGACCGTCAAACCCCGATTCACCCCGCGAAGTTTCGGCTCGATATACAGTTTGAAACAGGGGCTGGCGACACAAGAGATACTCGGTAAAGCGTTCGAGCTGGCTGGCAGTGGGACTTCAGTTCCATTGCCATGGCTGCTCATCCGAGATGCTCGTGCATTACATCGAGTGACTCATACGCGCCGTGCTGTAATCGAATGCGGAAGTGCAGCGGAAATGGCTATCGTGAAACTTCTGAAGGCCGACAAGATCCCGATCCCATCTCTCCCTACACTGGGAAAGACCTTTTCACTATTAACGAAGCACCGCCGCGGGATCGTTTCTTCCGGCAATCGAAATGAATTTGTGAAAGTGAGAAATAGGGAAGTTCACATGACTGCCGGGAGCGGGTACGTTAGTGAAGCGGAGTCATCGCGGATTCTGGATATCGCAAGTCTGCTTGTTGAAGAAGCATTTCCGATGCCCAGCGGGTTGAAAAAATTGTGGTGAAGCTGATTACTGCGTTCATTTCGTCGTGAGTGAGCGGGAGCCCGGCCAGGTGTTCGAGTAGGCGGCGGGCGAGGACACCCAGCGGCGAGTCACATCGCCGCCGGAACCACGGCCGGCCTATCGCGCGTCAGAGCCGGTATGGACGACGATTCGATCGACCGTCAAGCACTGCTCGATGCCGGGCTGGATCCCGACGACCCCGCGGTGTGGGACGGGCAGTACTGGATCCGCGATCTTCTGATCTGCCACGGCATGTGGCTACACGGATGGTCCGGTCAATCGTGATCGCAACCAGCCAGGGCAAGTACTCGATGATCTTAGGTCCGACCAAATTCTCTCCGCCCCTTCCTCCTGAAGGCCCTTCCCCTCGCCGATGCCCTGGTTGCTCAAGGGTGGCCGCAGGCCATCGCGTAGCGACCGAGCCGCCAGGCGAGGCCCTTGAACAGTCAGGGCATCGGTAGGACACTCTCCGGCCGAGGAAGGGGTTCCCTTCCGGTACGACCGTGTACCGGATGTCGATCTTGTGCCTGATCGAAGTGGCAAAACCGTGTCACTCTGCTGGCAAACCGAGCCACAAGTTGTGACGTAGTTCCGCCACCAACGAACCACCCCCGCATCCCTCTCCTACCCGGGGCAACGCCTTCGGCGTTGCGATTGATCCCCACCCCACCCAGTCCCACATCTCATAACCACTTCGTGCTCATGAGATGTGGGACTGGGTGGGGTGGGGATCAATCAAAGATCAAGTAAGTAAGTAGGAGAGGGATGCGGGGGTGGTTGAGAAAGAAGTGGTGGTTGCGTTAGGTGGGTTGTCGGAAAGTTTGCGAGGTGGCTGGGTTGGCATATGGGTCGTCGCGCTTCGCTGCCTCCGTGGTGGTCAGTCAGGTGTGTATGCGGTGGTCTACTGATCCGCAAGTTGGCGCGTAGGCATCAATGCAAAGCGGCGTGCATCGGGCGGTAGGCCGCACGGTTGATACCTAGGCCTCAACGCTTAGCGACCCATGTCGGCAAGTGTGGGGTAGATGCTTAGATATCAACCGCGACCATGCGGAAATCGGTCACCGATCGATGGCACTTGATGCGTAGGCACCAAACGAATACGGATCCCGGCGATCCCGCAAGCTCCGTACACCGTTTCGTCTGATACGGCACCAATCTCGCGGGATAGCAGGCGGACTATCCTTTGCGGAGTAGTCCGGTGACACCGGCGAGGAGGATGACGGTGAGGATCCAGCCTAGGATGCGCAAGATAGGGATGATGAGGGTGACGAAGGTTGGGGCGGTGGAGCTAAGAGCCCAGTCGGCTTTGGTCACTCCTGTTGCGGCCGGGATCGTGCCGGCGAGGGCGTAATTGAATGGGTTGAAGCATGGATAGTCAGGGTAACGGGTGCATGACTCAGCGGCAGTGATCGGTTGAGGTGGGGGCGTGCGGGTTTCGGTGGCGTAAGCGGTTGCGGACTTGTTTGCGGCGGCCCGGTCGGTGGGGATGAAATGTTCGGTGTTGTGATCGGTAATGAAGACCCCGAGTACCAGCACTCCGGCAAGCCAGAAGGCAGTCAGAAGCGGATGATAGCCGTACCCGGCAAACAGTAGATACACCCAGCGCAATGGTTTCGCCGACCGGGGGCCGTGCCTAGTGGTTTCTCTCGCGGCGGTGAATCGAAGACGGCGCGCATCGGTGGGTTGTCCGTTGCGGTCGTATGCCGCTGCCAACGCATGCCACGGCTGAGCAGTAAACCCGCCGGAAGGATCGGTTTTCAGCCATTCCGTCGCGGCGCGGCTGTCATCGCGGATAAGCCCGTGTATATCTGTGATTTGCCATCCGGTGGCAACCAGCCGCCCAGGCGGTAGCGCGTTCGGCGGTGTCCGCAGGTCGGCAATCGTGGCCTGGATCAGGCTAATCGTCCCATCGGCGCGAACCGGTGTTAGCCTTAGCGTGGCAATATTACTGGATTCGAGGTTCAGGGCTTTGCCGTCAGGGTTGGACAGACTGGCATTTTTCAGATCGAACGGGCCGCCGACCATCGCGCTCACAGCACGGATTTCCCCAGTAGCAGTGAACTCGTTGCGAACGAACAAGGCACCAGCGATCGTTGTGCGTTCGAGGTTCAAGGCAACGCCGTCGGGCTTGGAGAGCTCGGCACCATCCAGTTCGAGTGAGCCGTTGATCTTCGCCCCAAGGGCACGGAATTCGCCAGTAACAGTGAACTTGGCGCGGGCTAGTACGGCGCCGGTGATCATTGCGCGTTCGAGGTTCAAGGCAACGCCGTCGGGGTTGGAGAGGATGGCACCGCGTAGTACGAGCGAGCCTTCGATCTTCGCCCCTAGAGCACGGATTTCGCCGATCACGCGACTATCGCGAGCGTGCACGCTGCCGGCGATAGCCGCACCGTTGAGGTCCAGGGCAATGCTGCCCGGGTTGGAGAGTTCGGCACCATCCAGTTCGAGTGAGCCGCCGATCTTTGCCCCCACAGCATGGATTTCCCCGGTGGCAGCGAACTTGAGGCCGGCGAACAGGGTGCTGGCGATAGTTACGTTCTCGATGTTCAGGGCCATGCCGTCGGGGTTGGAAAGACTAGAACCATTCAGTTCGAGCGAGCCGCCGATCTTTGCCCCCAGAACACGTACCTCCCCGATCACGACACTTCCGCGGGCGAACAAGGCACCGACGACAGTCGTGTATTCGAGGGCCAAGGCGAAGCCACTTGAGTTGGAGAGACTGGCATCATCGAGTTCGAGTGAGCCACCGATCTTTGCTGCCAGAATGCGGATCCCACCCGTGGCCGTGAACCCGTAGCGGGCGAGGAAAGCACCGGCGATAGTCACGCCGTCGAGGTTCAAAGCCACGCCGTCGGGGTTGGAAAGACTCGCAGAATCCAGTTGGAGCAAGCCGCCGATCTTCGCCCCGACAGCACGAAAACCCTCGGTGGCGCTGAACCTCTCACTGGCCAACAGGTCGCCTAGAATTGTTGCGCCATCAAGATCGATGGATGTGATATGAGAACCGCTGAGTTTCAATTCTTTCAATTTCGAACCGGTCAGATTGATGTGACACTCCACATGGCAAGCCGTGAGGTGTACAGCGTGTTCGAACGTGATGCTCTCCAGATCAACCGGACCGATGATCCGAGCGCCGTTGATCCGGATGCCGTGGGGATCGACAACAAGGTCGCGGTTGGTCAAGACTGCGCGCAGCGAAGCGGCCGGTATCTGTCGCGTGAGGCCCCACTCGTCGCCATCGGCCGGTTCCCGGGCCGGCGAGTCAGCAGCTAGCCCATCCGCCAGGTCGAGCAGCTCACCTCGCTCAGCGGCCGCTGTCAGGCGTTCCACCCACCGAACAACAGCGTCAGCTTCCGTTTGTGCAGTCACGATAGTGATCGTTCCGTACGGATCAGGTTGACGCCCCGATCTTCGAGATACTTGCCTCAACTACGTCAACTCCAAAGCCACACTAAGGGTTCGGCGAAGGCGGGGGGAAAAACGTGGAATTACGCTCCGGACGAGTTCCATGCACGAGAGGGCTGCGCAGCCTTCGGCCGCGTGGCTCTGGGTGGGCTGGCCTGCATTGTGTTCCCGCGCTCCTCACGCCTCAAGGGCGCCTGCGGCGTCGGCTGCGCCGATGGCCTACGGCCACCCTTGACCCGCGAGCCTCTGCGCGGAAAGGCAGGCCCTTAACGGGCAGGCGCAGCCTGCCCGCCTTTCCGTGCAGGCCAGCCCACCCAGAGCCAAAAGACCTACGCCGGCGGCAGTTCCAGCCATCAAATTCCCGGCCGATCGGCGCTGTCACGGGCGTGACTCGTGCCGGGCAAAAGCCCGTCCCTGAACACGGTAGTAACCGCTGCTCAGCGTGGGTTCTGATACGTCCTAGACAGATGGTCGTGAATTGTGTTGGTGTACAGCGCTTTTGATGTCCATTTCTCGTGAAGCTGCTGCTCAGGGGTGTGATCAGTCGGTAGAATTGAGCGTAGGAATCAACCTGCGGGAGGCGCTAATATGAGCACAGTCGCTGGGACAGTCGTGACTGCGATCGAATCCGTGTGGGCACATCTGCGCATCGTTCATCCCGACGTGCCCGACGTGGTGGTCGCGATGGCCGGAGGATCGGCCGGGCGCCGCGGAGTGCGACTCGGGCAATTCGGACCCGACCGGTGGCAGCGGGGTGAGGAATGGATGCCTGAGCTGTTCATCGGCGGGGAAGGATTCGCTTTCGGCGCCCGGGAAGTCCTGGCCACCTTGCTCCACGAAGCCGCCCACGGGCTGGCCCGAGCGCGCGGGATCAGCGATACCAGCCGCGCCGGCGCCTACCACAATGGCAAATACCGCCAGCTCGCCGAAGAACTCGGCCTACGCGTCGAACGTCAACCCTCCACCGGATGGTCGATCACCCACCTCGCCGACGACACCGCCGAGAAATACCGCACCCAGATCGAGAACCTCGCCGCGGCGTTGACCGCACACCGCCGTTCTGAGCACACCGGGACCGAAGACCCGGATCCCGCCGGCGAGGACGCCGAGTCGAGGGAGTCCGACGACGAGGAGCATCCTCCACGTAACGGGCGCGCCTTGACTTGCGGTTGCACGCCTCCGCGCCGGGTCCGGGCGCATCAGCGCAGTATCGACCCGGGCCCGATCCTGTGCGGGGTGTGCGAGCACCCTTTCGCGGCCTGACCCTTTGACCCGTATTGATGCGTAGGTATCAACGAAAGGTGTTGGCGCATAAGCATCAACACGCCGATTCCTGTCGGTGGCCTCGGTTACCGTTGACATGTTGATGTACCGCACGACGGGGGTCGGGCCTTGGGCGAGTCGAACACAGACGACGAGTGCTTTGCCTCGGCCATGAACGCGGCCCTGGGCCGCTACAACGAGTTCATCGACGTCCGCGACCCCGAAGTCTTCGCCACCTGGCACCACACGCCCGGCCTACGCTGCCTGGTTTGCAAGCACCCGGTCACGGCGTACAGATCGAGGTCTCACAACCCGTTTGTCCGGCATGGCAAAGGCGCAGCAGCGCAACGTAGCTCGGCCGCCGCCAGATCCGCTCACGAAACCTTTCTGCACTACCGCCTCAAATACTGGGTCCGCGACCAGCTGCGCGCCTGCGGCAGTACCGATGCTGAGGTAGAAGTCTCGATAGGGGATCGCCGTCCGGACGTTTTCGGGAACATCGCCGGTCGCGGCTACGCGGTAGAGATCCAGTGGTCACCCCTGGACTACCTCGAAGCTCGAACCCGCACCCACGAGCTGAAGGCAGCGGGCGCCGAGAACGTGCTCTGGCTGACCCGCTCATGCAATTGGGTCGAACTCCTCCCCGCGCTGGGCATCAAGAACTTCGATCCACCCCGAAACCACTACCGCGCTCACACCGGCTACCTGGCCCGGGGCCGCCGCGGCGGGCTCTACGTCACCGAGATTTCAGTACAGGACGTGCTGGCGCAGTGGGCGGCCGGCGACGTGGCGTGGGCATACCGAGATCACTACAAGGCAGGGTGGGCAACAGTGAGCGACTGGGAACAGCACACCAAACAACAGGCCGCCGTCATTGCCGACCAGAACCGCAAGCTCGAGGCCGCCACCACCCTGATCAGCGATCAGGCGCACGAACTCGAAACTGCCAAGCAGCAGAAGCAGCGGCTGGAAGACCAGCGTGACGAACTACTCGATGACAAGAGCCTCACACAACGCCGAATCGAGACTCTGCGTCAGAGTCAGGTCCAGGCATCTCGCACACATACCCGCGAGCTGGAAGCAGCGAGCAAGCGCGCTCAGGAGCTGGTAGGGCAGGGAGAGCAGCTTCAGGCCAAATACCGCGCGGCGCTTGGCCAGATCAAAATGCTCCGCGACGAACTCGCCTCCCTGAAACGCGCGCTCGCTCTGCTACGCCCCGCCGCGGTCCTTCTGGTCATCTCCTGTTTGGTGCTGGGCGTGTTCGCGTGGTTGACCTGATGTTGATGCGTATGCCTCAACCGTCAGGAAGCCACGGCTATCCGACTGTCTAGATAGGAGTCGCCATGCAGCGCAACCAATTTGGAAGTCTGTGCATCGAATGCCATCGTGGCGTAGGAGCAAACCACGGCTACATCTACGACCCGGGCGGCCGGAACATGGTCGTCTGCGACGAATGCATCTACGGCATTTACGGCCAGGTGAAGGGCTTTCTGGCGCCCATCCAGCCGGAAACTGGGACTACTGGCTAGGGAGCTAAGAAGCTAGTGAGGCGAGGGCCTCGGACCTCAGTGCCGACTGCCCGCCTTCCTGCACGGGCCAACCCACCCTGAGCAATACCCGTGTCGGTGGGCGGTTCCGGCGTTCTCAAGTTGATTCAGGGTTCGGTTTGCGCACATAGCGCTCGCTGTGGCGGCAGCTAAAGTGCGAGATTGCTGTCCATGTAGTCGCCTGGAGCATCTGCGACCTGCGCGGCGCAGACAAACCCAGCGCTCGAGACGTGATGCAGGCGTTGAACTTCCGGCAGCGGGGTGCGAGTTGAGCACGCCGGTGCTGCCGGGCACCGGAGCCGACGGGGATCCGCCGATGGTCGTGAGGTGCGACGCGAGTCGGATGGTGCCGGCGGCGGTGGGGTCGGCCAGTTGTGGCGTCGGGAGAGGTGGGCTGGGTGCGAGCGATTTGTGCTTGTGGCGGTGGAGTCGGCTGGTCGTGGTGAGGTGCGACGTGAGGCGGATGGTGCTGGCGGTGGTGAGGTCGGCTGGTCGTCGCGTCATGGGCGGTGGGCCGAATGATGTGGGCGGTCTGTGCTTGTGGCGGTGGGGTCGGCTGGGTGTGGCGAAATGGGGGTGGATCGGGTGATGCGGGTGATCGATCTCGAGACGGGCGAGGTGGTGGTGTCCGGGGTGGCGGATGAGCGGCGGTTGGCGTGGGCGTATTTGTCGCGGGTGGTGGAAGGGCCCTGTGCGGCGTTGTCGGCGTTGATCGACTCGGTGGGGGTCGTGGAGGCGGCGCGGGCCGTGCGGGAGTGTGAGTTGCCGGAGGCGTTGCGGGGCGCGACCGAGAAGCGGCGGGGGACAGACTGTGCGGAGCGGGATTTGGAGATGGTCGAGCGGGTTGGTGGACGGTTGGTGACGCCGGATGATCCGGAGTGGCCGGCCTGGCGGATGCTCGGGCTCGGTCAGTTGGCGGGCGGGCGCGATCAGGATGGGGCCGTGCCGCTGGCGCTGTGGGTGCGGGGGCCGCGATCCCTGCTCGAAGCTTGTGAGCGCGCGTTGGCGGTAGTTGGGGCGCGTAGCAGTACGCCTTACGGCGAGCAGGTGACGGCGGATATCGTGAGTGAGCTTGCGGCTCAGGCTTGGACGGTCGTGTCCGGGGCGGCCTATGGCATAGATGCGGTGGCCCATCGCGCCGCCCTGGCCACGGGCGCGCCGACCATCGCGGTGCTGGCCTGCGGCGTGGACCGGCCGTATCCGGCCGAGCACGACCGTCTCCTGTCGGCGATCGCCGAGACGGGGCTGATCATCAGTGAGTACCCGCCGGGCACTCCTGCTCGCAAACACCAGTTTCTGGCCCGCAACCGGCTCATCGCGGCTCTCGCGGACGGCGTCCTAGTCGTCGAGGCAGGGCTGCGCAGCGGGGCGCGCAATACCGTGAAATGGGCTCGGCGCCTGGGCCGCCCGGCGCTGGCCGTCCCGGGCTCGGTCAACTCGGCCTCTTCAGTCGGCTGTCACCGGATGATCCGCGACGGCGAAGCTCTGCTCGTCACCAGCTACGAGGAGGTCATCGACGAAGCGGGGCCGCTCCGTCTCTCTCTGCCCGATCCGCGCGGAGCGACGCCTGCGGAAGACGCACTGACCGGCGACGAGGCCGCGGTGTTCGCCGCGCTGCCGAAAATTGGCTCCCGCGTCCCGACCGAGTTGGCCAGAGCTACCGACCTACCGCTGCCCACCGTGCGAGCGGCCTTGAGCGCCTTGGAATTGGCCGCGCGAGTCGGCGTAGGCGAGGACGGCTGGTACCGGCTGGCCACTACCCGAAGGAGGTCTGGTCGATAGGTGCTCGGCAGAGCTACCGGTCAGATGTCCTGGATATCTTCAGGAGACCAATACGCCTTCATGGACGTGATGAGTCCCGCGTCGTTCACGGTGAAGATGTTCACGACGCGCACCCGTTTCGGCCCGCCCAATGCTTCGAGTCGAAGCTCGAATTCGAACGGAGCGGCGGCGGCATTGCCATGCGAGCCTCGGATCGGACCGCTCTGGATGACACGGATCCCGCCCGCCGCTGACGCATACCGCTGGTGCAGCACGGTCTTGTCCGACAGCGGTTCGCTGCCGACGGGGTCCTCCCAGGTGAACTCGTCGGCGAAAAGGTCCACCACCCGCTGGGGATCGTCGCCGTCGATCGCCTTCAAGTAGGCTTCCGCCGCTGTGACGGCCTTGCCGTAGTTCATTGCAGAGTCCTTCCGTTCGCCGACTTCGAGACCGTACCTTCCGGTCGGGCATAGCTGGGTGCTCGACTTGCGGGTTCTGCAAGGAAGCCGGCCGAACGACCAGCGGGGCCCCGGGTCTCCACAGAAGCGGGACCGGCAACTCGCGAGTCAGGTGCCGCGGCGAGTGTGCGCGGTCCCGAAGCGCTTAACACCGCTGGTGAGTGCTGTTGCGCAGTATGATTCGAGCGTGAATTTGTTCGGGTGGGCGCGGCGGCGCGGGGGTCGGTTGCCGGAGAAATTGCGCGAGGAACTCGGCGGGGCACGTGTGCTGGTGGAGCAGTTGGCGGGGACGCTGACATTGCGGGACTACCGGGCACCCCGGCGCTACACATCCTGGAGCAAGGAGACGATCGCCGGAGCGGTAGCGGTGACCGAGGACCGCCTGGTGGTCTGGGCGCAGGGGCGAAGCGTGCTCGACGTGCCGCGCACCGGAGCGGAGCGGGACGAGATCGAAGTACTGCTGGAGGATTCGGAGACGGTGTGTTTCGGCTTCGAGGTGGGGCGGTTCCACGAGGGTCGCTCGGGCCGGGGAGCTCCGGTTCCGGACCGAGCAGGCGAGCCGTATCGCCGAAGCGCTCAGTGTGCCCGCGTAGGTGGGACCGGCGCGGGATGCCAGGGTAAGAGGTACCGCCGCGCGGCGCGGGAACTTGCCAGCGGGCCGGGTGGCGCGCCACGGTAGTCGGTATGCACGAACTGCCAGAGGATCTGGAAGCGCTGGTCGCGGAGTACGGACGGTATCTGCGGCTCGGCCAGAACCGCTCGGCGCACACGGTGCGGGCCTACGTCGGCGACGCTCGTTCCCTGCTGGCACACCTGTGTGACCGCGCACCGGATTCGGCTGTGCGGGAACTGGATCTGGCACTGCTGCGCTCGTGGCTGGCGGCCCAGTCGGCGCGGGGCGCGGCGCGCAGCACGATGGCCCGGCGGGCGTCCTCGGCGCGCACCTTCACCGCGTGGCTGACGAAGAACGGGCACCTGGCCGTCGATCCAGGACTGCGTCTGGGCGCGCCGAAGGCGCAGCGCACCCTGCCCGCGGTGCTGGGCAAGCAGCAGGCCGTCCAGGCCATGGAGGCGGCGGAATCAGGTGCGGCACAGCAGGATCCGCTCGCGTTGCGAGACCGTCTGATCGTCGAGCTGCTCTACGCCACCGGCATCCGGGTGAGCGAACTGTGCGGGCTGGACCTGGACGATATCGATCGCGAACGCCGCTTGGTTCGCGTGCTCGGCAAAGGCAACAAGGAGCGCTCGGTACCTTTCGGCGGCCCCGCCGATCAGGCCATCGAGCGATGGCTGCGGCACGGGAGACCGGCCCTGGTGAACTCGGAGTCCGGGCGCGCGCTGCTGCTCGGCCGCCGTGGCCGCCGCCTGGATCAGCGGCAAGCCAGAGATGTAGTGCACGAAGTCGTTTCGGCGATCCCCGGCGCGCCGGACATGGGCCCGCACGGCCTGCGCCACAGCGCCGCCACCCATCTGCTGGAGGGCGGCGCCGACCTGCGGGTGGTGCAGGAATTGCTGGGCCACGCCAGCATGGCCACCACCCAGCTCTACACCCACGTGTCCATCGAACGGTTGAAGAAGGTGCACGACCAGGCCCATCCGCGGGCTTGACCGAAAGTCGGTGTTCGCGACCACGAAGCCCTATTCTGAAACGAGTTCTAGTTTTGGGAGGCTGCGTGAACGACGCCGGCGCCGTGCACACCGTGCTCGGCAAACAGGTCAGGATGCCGGTCCGGATCCGGCAGGCCCGTGCCTTCATGGCGTCCTACACGGTCGCCGCCGACGCCGCGCAGCGCGCCGTCGACTATTCGGGCCTGCAGGTCATCCGGGTGCCGGGCAACCGCGCGCTGTGCACGCTGGTCTTCGTCCAGTACGTCGACGGCGATCTCGGCCCCTATCACGAATTCGGTGTGTCGTTCATGGTCCGCCACCACACCGCGGCGGACACCGGCGGTCTGGCCGACGTCCGCGCGCTGGCCGGCGGGAAGGCGGGCGTCTTCATCCACCGGCTGCCCGTCGACGGCGAATTCACCCTGGCCGCCGGGCGCGGAATCTGGGGCTTCCCCAAGGAGATCGCCGACTTCCGGATGGACTACGAGGGCACGGTCCGCCGCGGCGCCCTGCACCACAACGGGGAACTCGTGGTCGACTTGCGGGTTCGCCCCGGTTTCGCGACCCCCGCCAAGCGCGGCGCGGGCACCTCCTTCGACGCCTATTCGCATATCGACGGCGTCACGCGCTGCACGCAGTGGGAGATGGAACCGGCCGGCATGCACGCTCGCCCGGGCGGGGCCGACCTGATCCTGGGCGAGCATCCGTGGGCGCGCGAGCTGGCCGCGCTCGGCCTGCCCAAACGCGCCTCGATGAGTTCCACCATCGCGCGACTGCGCATGACCTTCCAGGACGCCACTCCGGTGTGATCCGCAGGTGTTCGCGATCCGGCCGCTAGGGTGAAATTCCCCGGCCGGAATGCAGAGGTGAGGTGTGAATCCCGAGTCGCCCCAGGAAGCCGAGCTCGACTACCGCTTCGACCTCGCCAACGAACGCACCTTCCTGGCCTGGATGCGCACCTCGCTCGGTCTGCTCGCCGGCGGCGTCGCCGTGCACACACTGGTGCAGCCCTTCAAGACCTCCGGGTTCCGCCGCGCGCTCGCGATGAGCTGCATTCTGCTGGCGGTGATCGTGGCGGTCGGAGCGTACGGGCACTGGCGCCGGGTCGGCCTGGCCATGCGCCGGGGAGATCCGTTGCCGCGCACCGTCATGGTGCCGATCCTGTCCGCGGGCATCGCCATCATCTCGGTGCTGGCCTGTGTCGCGGTGCTGGTGCAGTGAGCGGACGCGACGCCGGGCTCGCGGCCGAGCGCACCGCGCTGGCCTGGCGCCGCACCGCCGTCTCGGCGATGGTCTGCGCCGCCCTGTTCCTCAACCACGCCGTCGGCAACGCCTGGCGGCCGGCCCAGTTCGCCCCGCTCTGCGCCGCCGCCACCCTCGCCGCGCTCGCGGTCCTCTGCTTCCATCGCAACCGCACTCTGCGCGAGCGCCGCTACGGCCACGTTCGCACCGCCACAGCTATTACCACTCTCGCGGTAATAGCTGTCGCCAGCGTCGCCTTGGGGCTCGCGGCGACCATGCCCGACCCCTGATTCGTACGCCGGGACCCACCGCGCTCGACGAACCGCCTGCGGCACAGCGAATTCCCGCGAGAAGCAGGTGGGTGATCCGCTGCTTCGTTCGCGGGAGTACGTGCGCATCCCCGAACCTTCTGCGGCTCAGCGGTTTCCCGCGGCGCTTTTTGCAGGACGAGAATCGGATAATTTCGGCTATCCTGACGCTGCCGGTCAAGCGCAACCAGTTCGTAGGATGGCGTGGCACAGATCGATCAATTGACCGAGCGGTTCAGCTCGGCACTGCGACTCGGTGGGGGCGATATCTCCGCCGCGTGCCAGGCGTGCGTGCAGATCCTGCCCGTCCAGGACGCGGCGATCCTCATCGGCGAACGCCATCTCGGCCTGTGGCCCTGGTCCGTGACCAGCGCCGACGCCGCGCGGATCGAGGGTCTCCAAGCCGTCGCGGGTGCGGGCCCCGCCGTCTACGCGTTCGCCACCGGTGTGCCGGTGCCGCTGCCTGATCTCACCACGCCCTGCCCGCGCTGGCCGGAATTCGCCGCCGCCATGACCAGGGAGTCGATTCGGGGGGCGATGGTCGCGGTGCCGCTGCGGCTGGGCATGGCGCGGCTCGGCACCCTCGATCTGTTCGACCCGGACCCCGGAATGGCCGCGCCGGAGACCATCGCGGCGGCCGGACGGATCGCGGAACTGCTCACCGCGCAGCTGGTTTCGGCGCAGGCCGAGCGCGCGTCCGGCTGGCTCACGCCCCCGCGCGGCAGCGTCCTGATCCATCAGGCGGCCGGCATGGTGATCGCGCACCTGCACGTCGACGCCGGTGAAGCCTATACGCGACTGCGGGGACTGGCTGCCCGCCACAACCTTTCGTTGTCCGAGGTCGCCGAGCGCATTATCGAGCGGCGGCTGCCGATCGCCGCCGCCTTGGACACCGAGTCGCCGAATACCTACGGCAGCTGAAGGTTTCGCCGAGCCCCCATTGGTCCATACCATGGTGAGTTGGGCAGGGTGCGGCGCAGGATCTTTGTGGCGACCACCAAAGGTTCGCCGGTACAGGGGTGTTTCGGATGTCTGACAGCGAGCTGCTGGTGTCGGCGCTGGCAAAGCTCGCACGTCTGCTCGCCGCCGAGGACACCGCCGCGGTCTTCGAGCATGTGATCAACAGTGCCACCGATCTTTTGGTGCTCACCGGCGCCTGCGTGCTGCGGGTGTGGGACGGGCTGGAATCGGCGGACGGTCACCCCGCGGCCATCACCGGCTCGGCCGATCGGCTGGTGGAGCTGGAACGTAGCCAGCTCTTCGCGGCCCGCGGCCCGGCGCTGGAGGCCATGCGCCGCGGTGAGTCCGTCACCGTCACCGAGATCGGCAAGTATCTCGACGTGTGGCCCGAGTACGCGAGTGCTGCCGAGCAGCAGGCGATTTCGTCGGTGGCCAGCATTCCGCTGCGGCAGGGCGAGGTCAGTGTCGGCGTCGTCTCGATCTATTCCGCCGATCGCCGGGAATGGTCCGTCTCGGACCTCTCCGTGGGCGAACTGCTCGCCCAGCTGACCGCCGGCCATCTCGTCACCGCGGACCGCCTCCGTGAGAAACAACAACTCGCCGACCAGCTTCAGCACGCGCTCGACGCGCGCATCGTCATCGAGCAGGCCAAGGGTGTGATCGCCAACGCGCGCAACGTCGCGCCCGACGCCGCCTACAAGTTGATCCGCGCACACGCGCGCCGCAATCGGATCAGCGTGCAGGCCGTCGCGACCGGAATCGTCGAGTTGCGTCTGCGGATCTGATCGCGCAACGGATCGTGCAAATGCGCTCGCAGGCGTCCGCCGCTCGGTAATCTGACTGATGGCGGATTTCGAAACCCCTGCCCCCGGAGCGGGATCCGTGCGCCGACGATGAGCATCCCTGCCTCCCGATGGGTCGGCTCCCACGCCGTTCTCGCAGCCATGGGGGCATCATGGTCTCGCACGTTCGTTCCACCTGTCACCGGCGCCATTCCGTTTCCCGGGCCGACGCCGCCACGCTCGCCCAGCTCATGCGCCGCACCGGCGCCGGCGACCGTGACGCTTACGCACAGCTCTACGACAGCACCCGCAACCTGGTCTTTCAGCGGGTCCTGGCCATTGTTCGCGATCCCGGTTATGCCGAGGAAACCTGTCACGAGGTCTATTTGCAGGTGTGGCGCAGCGCCGCCAGCTACGACGACCGCCGCGGATCGGTGGTGACCTGGCTGTGGACGTTGGCGCATCGCCAAGCGGTGGACCGTGTCCGCCACGAGCGGGCCGCCGTCGCCCACGACTTGGCCTGGGCGGTAGGCGATTACGGTCCGCCCGTCGACACCGTCGCCGAGGAAGTGCTGCGCCGCCACGAATACCGCAGCGTCCGCCGCGGTCTCGTCGCGCTCACCCCGCTCCAGCGCGAGTCCGTCGTCCTCGCCTACTACCACGGACTCAGCTACCCGCAGGTTGCCGCCGAACTCGGCATCGGGCTCGCCACCGTCAAATCCCGCATCCGCGCGGGCCTCGCGCAACTCGAATCGGCGCTCTCCAGCGCCGCCTGAGCTCGCACACCCGTGCTGCCCGCTGCCACACGCGCGGGTGTGCGAGCTTCTGGCGACAAGCGGATAGGCGGCCGAATTGTCGGTCGCGCTGCGATGGTGGGCGTCGTGATCTGGTTGCACGTCGGGGTTCTCGGCAGGCTGTTCCAGCGATGCGGCCATCGGGACGGTGGCGTAACTACCGTCGAGCCCGTGCTGGTCTTGCCCAGCTGGCCGCCATCATGAGCAGAGGACGCACAGGCACCCGAACACTTTCGCACGCAGCCGAACACTTCCGCACGCACCCGAATACTTCCGCACGCACCCGAACATTTTCCGCCGGATGCGTTCACCGGGTCGGCCTCGGCGTGCATTCAATCACCACGCAGACGGTGCCGCCGGGCCTGGTGACCCGGCGGAATTCGTGCAGCGCGGCCACCGGATCGGGGACGTGGTACAGCATGCGCCGGGACAACGCCCTCGTTGACGCCGCGGACGCCGGGAATGATGTCAGGGGCTGCGACCATGGCTGCGGAGGTGTCGACGCCGATCAGCGGGCCGTGGTGACCGAGTTCCGGTGGGTCGGCGATCCGCTGTGTGCAGTTTCCTTGGCACTGTGGGGGATTGGGGGCTGCCCTCTCAGCTCGATAGGGCGGTGGTGGGCTCTGCGGTCGCCGATGGTGTTCGTGCATGGTCCCGTGGCGTTGCACGAGCTACGCCGGTTTCGCAAAGGGGCGTGCGGATCAGGCGGAGCGGAGGGTGGCGATGTAGCGGCCGGCGACGAGCCGCTGGATTATGCGCACCACGGGGCCGCCGAGGCGCGTGTACCAGGTGGCGGGTTGGGAGAAGGCGATGACGACGCCGTAGACGGTGTCGTCGGTGGGGTCGTATTCCACCGCGAAGAGTTCTTCGCCTGATTCGGGGTGGCCGGGGAGGGTGCCGTAGGCGAAGCCGCGACGGTTCGGTTCGTCGAGGACGTAGACGACGCGACACGGTGCGGTGATGCCGATCGGGCCGACGCCCAGCAGGACCGTGATCGTTGTATCGACCTGGGCGGTGGGTGTGCTCGCGGACCGGAAGATGTGGGTGCCCTTCTGCATGCGGTACGCGAGGATCGCGTCACCGGCACGTTCGAAGAACGCTCGCCCCTGCCCGACGGGCCGCCGCAGCTCGAATTGGTCGTACTCCGCCGGCATAACACCGCGCGTCGCACCGAGTTCGGCGTAGGTGTAGGGCTGGTCCTGGAGCGGCTCGTTCATGTGCTGATCCTCGCAGTACGGGGTGGGAGGCGGAAGGAGCCGGTGCGGTCATGGGCGGACAGGTTTCAGCCGAATGATCGAGAGGCGAAGCAGGGCAAGCGGATCCACATACTCCCGCCTGCTGGTCGCCCCACCTGCGCGCCGCGCACCCCAGTGCAGGCAGGCGGCAGCACCGCACCCTTCGTGCCCAGCCTGCAAAATCCCGAGCACCGTGCCCCGAGTCACCCGCCGACCAACCTGCACCTCGGCCTCGACCGGTTCATATGTCGTCCGCAACCCGCCGGAGTGCTCGATCGAAACTACCGGCTTCCCCGCCACCACCCCGGCGAACACCACCTCTCCATCCCCCGCCGCCAGCACCTGCTGCCCAGGCACCCCCGCCAGATCGACCCCACGATGCCCAGGCAGCCAGTCCTGCGCGGGCTTGTCGAACCGCCGCTCGATCACCGGCCGAGGCCGCAACGGCCACCCGAACACCCCACCCGGGGCTGCCGCCGCAGGCACCACATCCCACCCTGAGCACGCTGCCAACCCAACCAAAGCCACCACCAGCAACCGAGCCGCCAGCTGACCCCGACCTCTCGAAGACCTCGGATCCGCCAGTCGCCTTCGCGCTGTCTGTTCCCGCCGAGCATCAATGCCCCATCGAGTTGCCGAAAGCCGTTGAGCGGGCTGGCACGAAATGAATAGCAGGTGCCGTCGAGTTGCCGTGAGCCAACGTGCCAGCTGGAGCTGTCGATTCGTCAGGTGTCGAAGAGCTTGAGCTTCCGGGTGGCTTCGAGCGGGCTGGTTCCACTGGGCTGCCGGCAGGTGCCGAGTCGTCAGGTGTCGCCGAGCGGTGGAGAGGTACTGCGTTGTCGGTCGGCGACCCTGGCGGCGTCGGAAAAGCGAGCTTGCCACTTTCAGCGAGCTCCCCAGGTCAGGGTGATCAGCACGCATACGGTCGGGCCATCGCAGTCGGCGGCCGCGTCGGGAGCGGTGCTCAGGGAATCGTCCTTTTCCGTGCAGGATTCAGCGTGGCTCGACGCCGGGCCGTCGCTGGTCGTAGAGCAAGGCTGGGCAGTTTGTGCCGGAATCGCCTCGGCGTTCGGGGTGCATCGAGCCGCGGGAGAAGCGGCGGTTTCGTTCGGCGGCGGGCAGATATTCGTGGCTGGGGGAGGAGACTGCGGGCAGTCAGCGTTCGGGTCCACGGGCTGTGTGGCGTCTGCCGCGAGGCATCGCGTGCCGGGGACGGCGGTCGGTGCGGGGGCATTCGTGGTGCATCGGGTGGGTTCGTGGCTCTGTTTGCGGCGTGCGCCGCCCTCCGGTGCGCAGGCGGGCGCGTTCTGCGGCTGGGAGCTGTCTCGGGAGAGGCGGAGCAGCAGGGATGTCGAACGCTGCGGCTTCGGAATGGCGTTCGTCTGCGGATCGTGGCCCGCGCCTTCCTGAACCGCAGCCGAAACTCCCGGCTGCTCCGCACGCTGCGGATCTGCGGACGACAGCACCTGTCCGAGTGACTCCAGTGCGAACCGGATCAAACCACCCACGACCGGACCGAGGCTGACCGCCACGCGCTCCAGCTCCGCTGGTGCGAATCCGAGTTCGGTTGCGACACGGGCGATTTCGATGAAGCTCTTGACCGCGTCGGTGGTGAGGGGTGCGAGGCCGGTGAGGATCGGGCCGAGTTCGGCGGCGAGACGGTGCAGGGCGGCGGTGATGTCGGGCAGTGGGGGTGGGGTCAGCAGGCGCGCGGCCGCGCCTGCCGCAAGCGGGACCGCCTCGGCGGTGACCGTGCCCAGGTCGGCGGTGAGGCGGTCGAGTTTCGCGGCGAACGGCTGCCACTCGGCGGGCGGAACGCCCACCTGCCGGGCGAGCTGATCGAGCGGTGTGACGGCCGTGGGACGCAGGCCGTGTTCGGCGGCGAGCGCCGAGAGACCGGCGGCCAGGGAGCCGAGGGCATCGGGCGGCGCCTCCGGCGCGAGCCGCTCCAGCCCGGCCTGGAGCGATTCGATCCGCCGCGGGGCCTGGCACACCGAGCCGGTGCAGGGCCCCGCGTCGGCCCGGGCCGGCGGCGCGGCGACCACGGCCGCGGCGAAGGCGAGGGGCAGGAGCATGGTGAAGGTGATCGACAATCGGTTCATGCCGTCGAGATTTCTCCGGCCGACGGGCGCGCCGTAACCCCTGCTTCGGCGAGTGTGGACAACTTCGGCGGGTGTGGATATCCGCCATTTCTCCTGGTCAGGGGATCGGGGCCGGGGCGATTTAGAGCGCGGGCCTGAACGCCGTAGACTGATCGAGCGGTCTGTGCCTGACATGGACCGACTTCGCGCGCCATCCGTGCTTGAAAACAGTGAATCGTCGGCTGGTCCCGAGCCTGCAAGGTCTGGGTCCGACGGTTCGGAGGCGCCAGGGCTGCGAATCACCGATTCGTGGCGGCAACCGGCAACGAAAGAGAGATACGAGAGCAATGGCTGTCGTAACTATGAAGCAGCTGCTCGACAGCGGCGCGCACTTCGGGCACCAGACTCGTCGGTGGAACCCGAAGATGAAGCGGTTCATCTTCACCGACCGCAACGGCATCTACATCATCGACCTGCAGCAGACGCTGACCTACATCGACAAGGCCTACGAGTTCGTCAAGGAGACCGTCGCCCACGGCGGCACCGTTCTCTTCGTCGGCACCAAGAAGCAGGCCCAGGAGTCGATCGCGGCCGAGGCGACTCGCGTCGGGATGCCCTACGTCAACCAGCGCTGGCTGGGTGGCATGCTCACCAACTTCTCCACCGTGCACAAGCGCCTGCAGCGCCTCAAGGAGCTCGAGGCCATGGAGCAGACCGGTGGCTTCGAGGGTCGCACCAAGAAGGAAATCCTCATGCTCACGCGTGAGATGAACAAGCTGGAGCGCACCCTCGGCGGTATCCGCGACATGGCCAAGGTGCCCTCGGCCATCTGGGTCGTCGACACCAACAAGGAGCACATCGCCGTCGGCGAGGCGCGCAAGCTGAACATCCCGGTCATCGCGATCCTGGATACCAACTGCGACCCCGACCTGGTCGATTACCCGATCCCGGGCAACGACGACGCGATCCGTTCCGCCGCCCTGCTGACCAAGGTCGTCGCCTCCGCGGTGGCCGAGGGCGTGCAGGCCCGCGCGGGCCAGTCCGCTTCGGACGACAAGCCGGAAGCCGGCCAGGGCGAGCCCCTCGCCGAGTGGGAGCAGGAGCTGCTCGCGCAGGCCGCCCCCGCTGCCGAGGCTCCGGCCGCCGAGGCCGCCCCGGCCGCCGCCGAGACCCCGGCCGAGGCCTGAGTCTCGTAACCAGCTGTATCAGCGGTGGTGGCCGGGGCCTGGCCACCTGGCCCGCGCTGGCCCGGAACCGCTACATTTCCAGGAGGGGCGCCCCCGATGGGGGACGAGCCCCCGGGCGAGGGGGA
>NZ_JBFAJW010000012.1:0-322169 GCF_040655395.1 Nocardia sp. NPDC050435 | reverse complement strand
TTCGGCGACGCCGAGTTCACCGAGGTCGCCGACATCATCGCCGCCACCCTGGCCGGGGGCGACGTGGAGACCCAGCGCGCCCGGGTCACCAAACTGGCCCAGAGCGTGCCGCTGTATGACGGTCTGGAGGACTGGCGCCTGCTCGGCTGAGGCCACGGAAGCCGTTGTGGTGTGGCGCCTTTGCGAGCGCCACACCACCGGGTCACTCGCTGCCGGGAGCGAGCGCGATCACCTCGACCTCGATCTGCCAGTCCGGCTGAGCCAATCCGGCGACCTCCAGCAGGGTGTCGGCCGGATAGGGCTCGCTGAGGAATTCGGCGCGGAGTTCGAGGACCGCGGGGAGGTTCGCGGCCATGTCGCGCACGAAGATGCCGACCTTCACCACGTCGGCCAGCGTGGCGCCCGCGCGCGCCAGCACGGCCTCGACATTGCGGAAGGCTTGGCGGCCCTGGGCGTGGAAGCCGCCGGGCACGGTCTTGCCATCGGGGGTGAAACCGGCCTGGCCGGAGACATAGATCAACCCACCGGCCACGACGGCCTGGGAAATCCGGTACGCGCTGTACCAGTCGGGGTCGGTGGCGATCTTCTCGATGCGGGCGCTCATCGGCGGTCCTTCGTCCGTAGGTGTGGTGCGTTCGCAGCCAGTCTGCGCAGTGCCGTACCCCGGCGGACAGCCCCTGCGGAACCGATGACCACGAAACCTGGGTCTGGAAAACCTCCCTTTAGAATCGGCAGCCGTGGACAATGTTGAGCAAATAGGGGGATTCCTGGCCTCGCGCCGGGCGCGACTACGTCCCGAGGACGTCGGCCTGCCCTATTTCAGTACCCGGCGACGGGTGCCGGGCCTGCGCCGGGAAGAGCTCGCACAGGTCGCCGGCGTCAGCGCCGATTATTACGCCCGCCTGGAGCAGGGCCGGCTGGACAATGTCTCCACCACCGTGCTCGATGCCGTCGCAACCGCGCTGCAACTGAGTCCCGACGAGCGCGTCCACCTGCACAATCTGGCACGTCCGCCGCGTGCGGCCGAGCCCGGCGCGGCCGCTCCGCCGCGGTTGCGCCCCACCCTGCGGGTGCTGCTGTCCGCGCTCGACTCCGTGCCCGCCTACATCATCGGCCACCACACCAACCTGCTGGGCTGGAACCGGGCCGCAGAACTGCTGTTCGGCATCGATTTCGCCGCCTTGCCCGACGAACAGCGCAACTGGGCGCATCTGGTCTTCTCCGACCCGCGTGTCCGGGCGCTCTTCGGCGACCGGTACACCGAACTGGCCCGCCAGGTGGCCCGCGACTTGCGGCTGCAGATCGGGCACCGGCCCGACGACGCCGCCTTCGCCGCGCTGATCGATCGAATGTGTTCCAGCAGCACGCTGTTCGACGAGCTGTGGCGCAGCCATGACGTCAACGACGTGGCGTTCGGGACCTACCACATGCGCCATCCCGAACTGGGACCGATCGAGCTCGACTACGAATTCTTCACACTGGTGGCCGATCCCGGAGTTCGGGCGCTGGTGACCTATACCGCGATGCCCGGCAGCCACAGCGAGCAGGCGTTGCGCGGGCTCATCGACCGGGGCTAGCAAGGTAGGTCCACCGGAACCAGGTTCGGGGAACAGCGGTTCGTCAGGTGCTGGTCCGTTCGGGCGCGGTGGATGAGGCTCATCGGCGCACCGCGGCAACCGGCCGCGGGCATCCGAGACGAGGAGCTGCCACCTTGACCATCACCGAACACGATCTGGCCCACCCCGCGCTGGCGCCGTACCGGCTCGCGGGGCTGGCGCTGCGCAACCGCTTGGCGGTCGCCCCGATGACGAGGGTCTCGGCCACACCCGACGGCACGCCGACCGCGCAGATGGCCGAGTACTACGCCGACTACGCCGCGGGCGGATTCGGCCTGATCATCACCGAGGGCATCTACACCGACACCACCCACAGTCAGGGCTATTTCAATCAGCCGGGCCTGGCCACCGATCGGCAGGTCGAGGGCTGGCGGACGGTGACCGCGGCCGCGCGGGCCGCCGGGGCGACGATCGTCGCGCAGCTGATGCACGCGGGCGCGATCTCGCAGGGCAATGCGCACGGGTTCGAGACCATCGGGCCCTCGGCCGTGGTGCCGCGCGGGCAGATGATGGTCGACTACGGCGGCGTCGGCGGGGCGTGGGGCGCGCCCCGGGAGATGTCATCGCGGGATATCGAGGACGTGGTCGCCGGTTTCGCTGCCGCCGCCACGAATGCGCGGGCGGCCGGGTTCGACGGTGTCGAGTTGCACGGCGCGAACGGCTATCTGCTCGATCAGTTCCTCACCGATTACACCAATCAGCGCACCGACGAGTACGGCGGCCCGGTGGCGAACCGGATCCGGCTCACCGCGCGGATCCTGGACGAGGTGCGGGCCGCCGTGGGCGATTTCCCGGTCGGCGTGCGGCTGTCGCAGACCAAGGTCAACGACTTCACCTACCGCTGGCCCGGCGGCGAAGACGACGCGCGCGTGGTCTTCGCCGCCCTGCGGAACGCGAGCTACCTGCATATCGCCAGCGAGGGCAGGGATTTCATCGAGACGGCGCGTTTCCCGTCCGGGGCGACCATCACCCAGCTGGCGCGCGAGATCTCCGGGCGGCCGGTCGTGGCCAACGGCGGCATGCACGACCTCGGGCAAGCCGCCGACGTGCTCGCGGGCGGGCACGCCGACATGCTGTCGCTGGGTCGGGGCGCGCTCGCCAATCCGGATCTGCCGCACCGGGTCCGCACCGGCGCGGATCTGGCCGCCTTCGACTACGCGATGCTGCATCCGATGGCGACCCTGGACTCCGCCGCCGCGTGGCGTAGCCGGTCCTGAGTGCGGAGCCGGTCGCGCTCGCGAGCGCGACCGGCTCGTCAGTCGGCGCTCAGATATGCCTTCCAGCAACCGTAGTCGGTGATATCGGTGGCGGTGCCGGTGGCGTCGTGAGTGGCGGTGAAGCCGACCACCGAGCGGCCGTCCTCGAGCTCGATCGCGGTGAGGGCCATGGGGGCCGGGAGCGCGGCGAGGAAGCGGCCGAGGGCGGCCTCGGAGAGACGGAACAGTTCACCGGCGATCGGCGCGCCTCGCCCGGGGCCGGTGCGGACCAGGCCGGGTTTGCGGGGCGTGGTGTCCAGGGCGGTCAGGCGATAGGCGTCGGTGGTGCGGATGACCCCGGCGAAGCGGGCCCCGAGCTCTTCCAGCTGCCAGTGCAGGGGCTGCTCGCGCAGGTGCGCGCCGAACACGGCCAGCTCGACGCCCTTGTCGACGAACAGCGGTGCGGTCTCGCGCTGCTGGAGGCCCGCGGCGATATCGAGGGCCACCTGGTCGGCGAAAGCGGGAACCACCACCATTACTCCGAACGGTGTACCCGCCGCGGTGGGCGCTCCCGGGATGGCCACCGCGGCCAGATCGAGCAGGTTGCAGAAGTTGGTGTAGGTGCCGAGCCGGCGGTTGATCGTCACCGGATCGGCCTGCACCGCCGCGATTTCCGGGTGCTCGGTGGTGGTCGGCAGCAGTAACGCGTCGAACGGTTCGAACAGCTCCGCCGTGGCGTTCCTGGCGCGGGCGAGCGTGTCCAGGTCGGTGGCGAAGCCGGGTCCGGTCGCCGCACCCGCGGCCGAAATGATAGCCGCCACAGTCGGATCCGCGCCCGCCGGTGCGGTGGCCAGGAACTGGCCGACCGCCGCGTACCGCTCGGCGACGAGCGCGCCGTCGTAGAGCAGCAGCGCCGCGTCGAGCAGGACGCCGATGTCGACGGTGTCGATCTTGAACCCGGCGGCCAGCGCCGCCGCCACCGTCTTGTCGAACGCTAGGCGATACTCGGGACTGAGCGCGGCCAGATTCGCGGGCGCCGGAATCGCCAGCCGGGGTTCGCGCGGCGCGGCCAGGCGCACGTCGGCGGGCCAGGCCCGGCTGCGCGGATCGCGCCGGTCCGGCCCGGCCATGACCGCCGCGGCCCGGGTCGCGGTGTCGAGATCGGCGGCGAAGACGGTGACGGCGTCGTAGTCGGCGCACGCCGGGACCACGCCGTGCGCGGGGATCACGCCCAGGGTGGCCTTGAGACCGATCAGGTCGTGGAACGCCGCGGGCACGCGCCCGGAACCGGCGGTGTCGGTGCCGATTCCGATGTCGGCGATCCCCAGCGCGACCGCGGCCGCCGACCCGGAGCTGGAGCCGCCGGCGATCAGCTCGGGATGCGCCGCGTTGCGCACCGCGCCGTAGGGGCTGCGGGTGCCGACCAGGCCGGTGGCGAACTGGTCGAGGTTGGCCTTGCCGAGCACGATCGCCCCGGCCGCCGTGAGCCGGACGATGGCGGTGGCGGTCTCCTGCGGGGTGTAGGCGTATTCGGGGCAGGCGGCGGTGGTCGGCAGGCCCGCGACATCGATGTTGTCCTTGACCGCCACGAGAACGCCGGCCAGCGGCAGCGCCTCGCCGGCCGCGAGCCGCTCCTCGACGGCGGCGGCGTCGGCCAGCACATCGGCCTGCTCGCGCAGGGTGATCCACACCTCGGGCCGATCCACCTCGGCGACGCGGGCGAAGGCCGCACGGACGCGCGCGGTGGGCGACGCGCCGGTTTCGGTCTGGGGGGTGGTCATTCAGTCGACTCCGATCACGGCGAGAGGGGTTCCGGGTTCCACTGTGGCACCGGGCTTTGCGAGCACGCGCAGCACGGTGCCGGTAGCGGGACTCGGTATGGGCAGTTCGAGTTTCATGGCCTCGAGCACGGCTACCGGATCGCCTGCGGCGAGCCGGGTTCCGGGCTCGATGTCGACCCGCCAGACGTTGCCGACCATGGGCGCGGTGACGACCGTCGCCCCGGGCGGCAGATCGGCGAGCACGTCTGCGGCGGCACCGGCCACCGGCGGCGCGGCGACGGCGCGGTCGAATTCGCCGGCCGCCCGCCAGGCGCGTTTCTCGGCCTCGAACGCGGCGCTCTGCCGGGCTTCGAAGGCGGCGATCCCGCCGGCGTCGGCGGCGAGCATGCGCCGATGATCGGCCAGGGCGAAGCTGCCCTCGCCGACCTCGGCGTCGAACCGTCCGGCGCGGGCCGCGGCCCGGTGTTCCAGCAGCTGCTCGGGGGTGACGGGTTCCCACACGATGCGGTCGAAGAACCGGAACAGCCAGGGCGTGCCGTTTTCGAAGGGCGGGTGCTGCCGGTAGCTGGACCAGATCGGCACCGTGCGGCCGATCAGCTGATAGCCGCCGGGCGAGGCCATCCCGTAGACGCACAGGTATTTGCCGCCGATCCCGACCGCGTCGGCGGGCGTCCAGGTGCGCGCGGGGTTGTACTTGGTGGTGACCAGCCGGTGCCGGGGATCCAGCGGAACCGCCAGCGGCGCACCGAGATACACGTCACCGAGCCCCAGCACCAGGTACTCGGCGTCGAACACCACACGCCGCACGTCGTCGACGCTGTCCAGCCCGTTAACCCGCCGAATGAACTCGACATTCGACGGCAGCCACGGTGCGGTGTCGCGAATCCCGCTGCGGTAGCGGTCGATCGCCTCGGCGATGGACGGATCGTCGAAGGAAAGCGGCAGGCGGATGGTGCGGCTCGGCACAACCAGATCACCGGTGGCGGGCAGATCGTCCTCCAGCTCGGCGAGCAGCCCGAGCAGGCGGTGCTGAGCCAACTCGTCCGGATCGAAGTGGATATGCAACGACCGCACACCCGGAGTCACATCGACGATCCCCCGCGGCGCGGCCTCGCCCAGCGCCCGCGCCAGCGCGTGCACCCGCATCCGCAAGCCCAGATCCAGCACCCGCTCGCCGTACTCGACAAGGATGTTGTCGTCACCACCGCGCAGGTAGGCGACCGAGGGTCGGTCCGCCCCGGCCGCCGTCGACCGAAGGATGCCCCGATCGCGCAGCGCCGCGCCAGCGATGCTGCGCACCCGCGCGGCTGGCCCCGCTATTGCGGGCGCTCCGGCCGTGCCGCCCTCTGCTGCCCCCGCGATCGCGGACGCGCCGACAGCATCGCCGGGTGCCGCCCCCAAGATCGCCGACCCTCCGACAGCGCCACCGGATGCAGCCCCTTCGAACGCGGACGCTCCCACCGTGCCGCCGTGCGCCGCGCCCTCGACCGCCGACGCTCCGACAGCGCCGCCGCATTCGGCCCCGCCGATGTATTCAGCTCGATCCGGACCCGTCCGACCACCTGCCGCCACAGCCTCTACAAGCACCCCCGTGGCGCGAGCGGCGGTCGAGCCACGCAGCGCTGCCGCCGTCTGGTCATCGATCGGCAGAAATCGCACGGTGTCGCCGGGGCGCAGCTGACCCAGCTTCCAGCGGTGTGCCGAGACGACGGTCAGCGGGCAGGCGAAGCCGCCCAGGCTGGGGCCGTCGGGGCCGAGCAGGATCGGGGTGTCACCGGAGACGTTCAGCGCGCCGACGCTGTAGGGGTTGTCGTGCAGGTTGGACGGGTGCAGGCCCGCGTCGCCGCCGTCGGTGCGGGAGAATTCGGGTTTGGGGCCTTCCAGGCGGATACCGGTGCGGTTGGCGTGGCCGCCGACGCGCCAGGGCTGCTCGTAGAACTGCGCCATGTCGGCGTCGGTGAAGTAGGCGGGCGCGGTCTGCGGGCCCTCACCGACCGCAAGCTGCCAGTTGTGAGTGAAATCGGGGCGATGGGCGACCGGTACCGAAGTCGGCGCGGCCGAATCCGGCGGCACGGCAACGATACCGAGCACATCGCCGTCGGCGACGGCCCTGCCGGTGACACCGCCGAAGCCGCCCAGGGTGAACGTCGACGCGCTGCCGTGATAGCGGGGCGCGTCGACGCCGCCGCGGATCGCGAGATAGGTGCGCAGACCCGCGTCCGCCGGTGCGCCGATGTCCAGGACAGCGCCCGACTTCAGAGCGACCGGTTCCCACATCGGCACCGGCTCGCCGTCCACGGTCACGGGCGCGGGCGCACCGGTGACGCAGATCGTCGCCGCGCCGGAGAACCGCAGGCGCGGTCCGTGCAGCGTGCACTCCAGTCCCGGTGCCGAATCCGGATTCCCGACCGCGGTGTTGGCCAGTGCGAACGACAGGTCGTCCATCGGCCCCGAGGGCGGAATGCCGACCTCCCACAACCCGATTCGGCCGGGTCGATCCTGCACGGTGGTCATCGTGCCCGCGCGCAGCACATCCATGCGCCGCCCGGCCCAGCCGAGCTCGGCGAGTGTGCCGGTGCTGTGTTCGGCGGCGCGCACGATCGGTGCGGTGGCGGCCGCGCGCAGTTGCGGCAGATTAGTCTGCACGCCGTACACATGGGTGTCGGCAAGGGCCGCGGTCAGCTTCGTCAGCGCCTGCTCGCGCGTCGCGCCGTGCGTGACGACCTTGGCGAGCAGCGGATCGTAGAACGCGCTGACCTCGGTACCGGTATCGATCCAGGTGTCCACGCGCGCATCGGCGGGAAACACCGCCGACGTCACCAGTCCGGCGCTGGGCCGGTAGTCGTGCACCGGGTCCTCCGCATAGACCCGGGCCTCCACGGCCCACCCGTTCGGCGCGGGCCCACTGTCGGGAACGCCGTCGAGCAGGCCGGTGTCGCCGCCCGCCAGCCGCAGCATCCATGCGACCAGATCCACGCCGGTGACCGCCTCGGTGACCGGATGTTCCACTTGCAGACGGGTATTCATCTCCAGGAACGAAGCCGCACCACGGTCGATGTCGTAGACGAATTCGACGGTGCCCGCGGAGCGATAGCCGACCGAGCGACCCAGTGCCCGTGAGGTGGCCAGCAGTTCGGCGGTGAGTTCCTCGGACAGCCCCGGAGCGGGCGCTTCCTCGATCACCTTCTGGTTGCGCCGTTGCAGCGAACAGTCACGGGTGCCGAGGCTGACGACCCGGCCCGATCCGTCGCCGAACACCTGCACCTCGACGTGGCGGGCACGCGCGACGAACCGCTCCAGGAACACTCCCGCCGAGGAGAAGTTCGCGGCGGCCAGGCGCTGCACACGCTCGTAGGCCGAGCGGAGTTCAGCGGCGTCCGAACAGGCTTGCATGCCGATCCCGCCGCCCCCGCCGACGGCCTTCACCATCACCGGGTAGCCGATCCGCTCCGCCTCGGCGACCGCGTGCTCCGCCGATTCCAGGATTCCGCTGCCCGGCACCAGCGGCACGCCGACGGCGCGAGCGGCCTCGCGTGCGGTGTGCTTGTCGCCGAAGACGCGCAGTTGCTCGGGGGTCGGGCCGACGAACACGAGTCCGGCCGCGGCGACCGCGGCGGCGAAATCGGCGTTCTCGGAGAGAAATCCGTAGCCGGGATGGATCGCGCCCGCGCCCGTGGCGAGCGCGGCCTCGATCACCAGGTCGGCCCGCAGATACGAGTGCGCGGCCGGACCCGGTCCGAGCCGGATGGCCGCGTCCGCCATTCGGACGTGCGCCGCACCCAGATCGGCGTCGGAGTAGACCGCCACCGATTTCAGCCCGAGGGTCCGGGCGCTGCGCATGACCCGGCAGGCGATCTCGCCGCGGTTGGCGATCAGCACGGTGTCGAAATTCAGGCTCATGGCTACTCCTGCTCGGTCGCCATGGACATGGCGACGATGGCGCGGGTGACGCGGTCCAGCACGACGTCGAGGGATTCGCCGATGTGCACGCGCAGGAGGTCGTAAGCGCGCGGAAGATCACCGGCGAGAACGGCGTCCAGGATGGCGAGGTGTTCGGCGATGGTCACCTCGATCCGGTTGTTGATCATGAAGTCGTACATCCGCACATGCCGGATCCGGGCGTTCACCGCGACCAGGGCGCGGACCAGTTCGCCGTTGCCACCCGCCGAGAGCAGCGCGACGTGGAACTCCTCGTCGACGACCACGAACCCGGGCTCCTGCGCGGGCGGGTCGGCTCGCAACGCCAGCCAGCGCTGCCGCTCCAACTCCAGCAGCTCGCGATCGTGCACCACCTCGGGGTTGCCGATCGCGCGCTGAATACCGGCCAACTCCAGCGTGATTCGCAGTTCGTAGAGGTCGCGCACCTTCGGGATGCTGGGCCGCACGGCGCTGAAGCCGATCTCCTCGCGCTGGAGCAGCCCGTCGGCGCACAGCATGGCGAGGGCCTCGCGCACCGGTGTTCGGGAGATGCCGAATCGCGCCGAGATCTTCGGCTCGGTCAAGCGGTGGCCGAATTTGACCTGACCGTTCATCAGTTCGTCTCGGAGCACGGTGTAAACGGTGTCGCGCAGGTGTTTTCCGGTGGTCGTCGCACGTGTACCCGGTGGTGTCGACATGGCTGTAGACGCTATGGACCTGCTATTTCCGGGTCGTCACGCTAGGTAACCGCTGAGTTAGGAAGTGCTCACACGTGGAGCGTCTGGAAAGGTCTCTGGGGTACGGCGTGGAAAACCAACCATGCCGGGCACGCCGGGAGCCCTACCGGACCTACCAATCACCACAACACGAACACTCGACGCGTCTCCCCGCCCCGCTGTGGTCCCGTTTCAGGACCCCCATGAAACCCATTGATTCTTCTTCTCATCGATCTCTGAAACCGGACCACAGCGGGGCACCCACGACCACTTCCACCATTCGCTTCCCACTGCGGCAGGTAAGTCCGGTAGGGCTCCCCACGCGCCCAGCACATTCGGTTCCCGCCCGGGTCAGCCACAGACACACGCGCCCAGGTTCACCGTCGAGCACGCGTCAGCAAAACCCTTGTGTTGTCAGCGTTTTCACAAACACACCGAATGTGAACAGATCGAATTCAGACCCCACACGCGATAGCGAACCGCTCTCGACAACGATAGAATTGGCACATGCGTTCGAGCAGCGAACCCAGCCCCGAAACCTCGATGACCGCCCCCCACCCCGTCGCGATCACCGACCCGCTGCTGAGCGCCGCCACCGACCTCACCACCACCACCGTCACCCACCTCACCGACGAGCAAACCCTGCACGCACTCCGCGATCTCGAACAAGCCCGCCGCATGCTCGATTCCTTCGCCCACGCCCTGATCGTGCGCGCCAGCGAAGGCGGCCTACCCGCCCGCACCGGTACCGGCACCCTGCCCAAACTCCTCATCCACACCCTGCGGATCTCCCACCCCGACGCCACCGCCCGCGTCGCCGCCGCCCGCACCCTCGGCACCTGGCACGACCTCACCGGAACAGAAGTCGAACCCCACCACCCCGCAACAGCCGCCGCCCAAACCGAGGGCGCCATCTCCACCGACCACGCCCGCGCGATCGCGAAGATCCTGCACAAAATCCCCGGCACCACCAGCAACCCCGATTTCGCCGCCGCCGAACACATCCTCGCCACCGCCGCCCGCGACGTCCACCCCGAAGACCTCACCACTATCGGCCGCGACATCCTGGCCCGCCTCGACCCCGACGGCCGCCTCAGCACCGACCGCGACCACCAACGCCGCCGCAGCCTGCGCCTGGGCAAACAACAACCCGACGGCATGTCCACCCTCACCGGCGAAATCACCCCGACCCTGCGAGCCCTGCTCGAACCCGTTTTGGCCAAACTCGCCCGCCCCGGCATGAACAACCCCGACGACCCACACAGCCCCCACGGCAGCGACGACCACATCGACCGCGACGTCCTCGACGCCGCCGCCCGACGAGACACCCGCAGCACCGGTCAACGCACCCACGACGCCCTGCAAGCTTTGCTGTCCCCCAACGTCGACACCGCGGCGCTGGGCACCCACCGGGGATTGCCGGTCTCCACGATCCTGACCCTCTCGGTCGCCGAGGTCGAGGCCGCAGCCGGGGTCGCGACCACCGCCACCGGCGGCACCGTCCCCCTCACCGACGCCCTCGAGCTGGCCCAGCAAGGGTTGCCGTGGCTGATGGTGTTCGACCACGCCGGTGTCCCTTTACATTTGGGGCGCACCAAACGCCTCGCTACCCCAGCTCAGCGGCTCGCGTTGATCGCTGCGCTGCGTGGTTGCAGCCGACCCGGATGCGACGCACCGGCCAGCCTGTGCGCGGTCCATCATGTGCGCGATTGGCGCGAGGACGGCAGTACCGACATCGAGAACCTGACCCTGGCCTGCGACCGCTGCCACGCGATGGTCCACGACGGACCAGGCGGCTGGAAAACAGTCACCCTGGACCAGGATTCCCAGTTCCCGGGCCGCACCGGCTGGATCGCCCCACCCCACATCGACCCCACCGCCACCCCACGCGTCAACCACCGCCACCACACCAGCGAACTACTCGCCACCACCCTGGCCCGCATCCACGAACAACGAACCCAGGAACGCGAACAACGCCAGCGGTGGCTATCCAGCCACACGCGAGATATCCGCGCGGCCTGAACTCCAAATGCCCGCCGGGCAGTTCGAGCCGAGCGGTGTAGCGGGTTGAGCCCAACCTGGTGCTCGCCCGCTGCAGGCATCACCGCACCTCCAGCTCCGCAGCATCGCCAAACCCCAGGCGCACGAGTTGCACTGGCTGCCGAAGTAGCGCGAGATCATCGCCGGACCTGGCCTGGTCGAACCGCATTGACCGTCCGGGCCTGAGCGAGGATCGCCGCACAACGGGATCGCAAGTCTGTCGACACCCTCATCGGGTTCGAATCCCTCACGTAGCATCCACGGTCGGTACGCGAACAAAACGGCCGACCCGGGCGTGCACTGAATCGACCACGCTGCGAGCGGCGCGACGGCAGCTGCCGAACACGTCTGCGAGCGGCGCGGTGAGGGCGGTGCCGAACACCCGAGGAGCTCGATGGCAAACGCTGCGCCCGGTGTCGCGCGCTCCGCGTGCTGGGGGCCGGACGCGCCAACCCGACCGAGCCGTTCGTGCCCTATGCGTCGCAGTCCGCACCACTCGGCTGACCCGGGGCGCCGTTGCGGTATTAGATGGACCGATGAGGATGCAGCCCCGGCGCTGGACGCCGCCCAAGGCGACGGCACGCGCGCACGAAAACCACAGCACGCCACCGATGCCGCCGCTGACGCGGCTCGAGGTGCCTGGCGAGGGCCCGGAGGATGTGGTGCTCGCGCCTGACGGCAGGGTGATCGCGGGGCTTGCGAACGGCGCGGTCGTCGCGGTCGATCCGGCCGACGGCGTGGTCGAGGAGATCGCGCATACCGGTGGGCGACCGCTCGGCCTGCACGCCGAGCCCGACGGGTCGCTGCTGATCTGCGACGCCGAGCGCGGGCTGCTACGGCTGGACCGGCCGGGTGGGCAGCTCGAGCAACTGGTCGGCGCGGTCGAGGGCGTCGCGCTGAACTTCGCCAGCAATGTCGTCGGCGATGGGGACACCGTCTATTTCTCCGAGTCCACCCGGCGCTGGAAGCTCGGGGAATACATGGGCGACATGGTCGAGCATTCCGAGACCGGTCGCCTGTTGCGCCGCGCGCCGGATAAAACGGTCGAAACCCTGGTCGACGGATTGAAGTTCGCGAACGGCGTCGTGCTCGCCCCGGACCGCTCGTGTGTGCTGGTGGCCGAGACCGGCGGCTACCGGATCACCCGCTTCTGGCTGTCCGGGCCGAAGGCGGGCACGCACGACCTGTTCGCCGAGAACCTGCCCGCCTTCCCGGACAATATGAGCCTGGGCAGCGACGGCCTGGTCTGGGTGGCGCTGGTGTCGCCGCGAAATCCGCTGCTGGACACGCTGCTTCCGCTGCCGCCGGTGCTGCGGCAGCTGGTCTGGGCGATTCCGGATCGTCTGCAACCCAAGCCGGGGCGCACGGTGTGGGTGCAGGCCTTCGACTTCGACGGCGCCCTGATCCACGACCTGCAACGCGAGGGCACCGACTACGCCATGGTGACCGGCGTCGCCGAACGGGACGGCGTGCTGTACCTGGGCAGCCTGAGCGAATCGGCGATCGCCGTCACCCGCTACGACGGCACGTAGGGGATATTGAGGGAGCTGTTGTCGTCGACCCGGATCGGCCGGCCCAGCTGCGGGAAGGCGCGCTGTGCGCAGCCGGTGCGCTCACAGACTTTGCAGCCCGCCCCGATCGGCACCGCGGTGCGCGGGTCGTCGACCGGCAGGCCGTGCGAGTACACGAGTTTGTCGGCGTAGGCCAGGTCGCAGCCCAGCCCGATGGCGAAATCCCGTTTCGGCGCGAGATATCCGGGCGTCTTCTCGTCGGTGGTGCGCGCCAGCCACAGGTAGTTGCGCCCGTCGGGCATCTGCGCGATCTGGGTGCGGATGCTGCCGGGCGTGGCGAAGGCGTCGTGCACCACCCACAGCGGGCAACTGCCGCCGACGCGGGAGAAGTGGAAAGCGGTGGCGGACTGCCGCTTCGAGATGTTCCCGGCGCGGTCGGTGCGCACGAAGAAGAACGGCACCCCGCGCTTGCCGGGCCGCTGCAGCGTGGACAGCCGGTGACAGACCGTCTCGAAGCCGACCTCGAACTTGGCGGCGAGCAGTTCGATGTCGTAGCGCAGGGTTTCGGCCGCGTCCCGGAACTGGGTGTAGGGCAGGATCAGCGCACCGGCGAAATAGTGGGCGAGGCCGATGCGCAGCAGCCCGCGCGCGTGCTCCGGCATGGTCTCGGCCTGTTCGATCAGCGCGGCGACGACCGGCCCCTGGGTCAGGAACGCCAGCTGCGTGGCCAGCTGGAATGCGCGCTGTCCGGCGCTGAGCCGCCGGGCGAGGGTCAGCACCTGCGCGTCCGGGTCGTAGACGCGCTTGGGCCCCGGGTGATCAGGGTCGTCGGTGCGGATCGCCACAGCGATGCCGTGCTGTTCGCGCAGCAGCCGGGTCAGTTGCAGGTCCAGCCCGCCCAGGCTCAAGCCGTTGCGCGCGAACAGGTCCTCGGCCGCGAGGTCGAGTTCGGGGATGTGGTTGCGCCGATCGTAGAAGTAGTCGCGGACATCCTCGTAGGGCATGGCCGCGCCGGATTCGGTGACGGCTCCGTCGATTCCGGCCGCCACCCGTTCCATCTGCTCGGTGGCGCCGCGCAGGCGGCGATGCAGTCCGACCAGCAGCCGCGCGGCCGCCGGGACGCGGGCCACCAGGTCGTCCATCTCGGCGGTGGTGATGCTCGCGCCTTCGGGGTCCTCGGCGAAGACGTCCTGCAGGTCGGCGATGAGCCGGGCGTCGGTGTCGGCGGCGAAGAATCCCATATCCAGATCGAAGCGGGCGTTCAGGCGCAGCAGCACCGGCACCGTCAGCGGGCGCTGGTCGTGTTCCAGCTGGTTGATGTAGCTCACCGATAGCTCGAGCGCCTTGGCCAGCGCGGACTGGGACAGACCGCGCTGGTCGCGCAGCGCCCGCAGGCGCGCTCCCGCATACATCTTCTGCACCCGGCCAATCTAGCAACTCTGACTTACACAACTTTCACAAAATCACAGGCCGGCTTCCACAAAAATAGGCATTTGCGGGGTGTTTCCGGCGGCAATCCGCGTGTGTAGCGTGCGAAATGTACCGCCGACACCGACGCCTGGGAGGGCACCGACCGTGCAGAATCATCTCGTCCGCACCCATCGATCCGCGGAGCACTTCCCCCGCGAGCAGCATCTCGCGTGGCGCATCGCCGAGGTCGCGGCCGATCCGGTGGCGGTTGCCCCGGAGACCGAGGAGATGATCGTCAACCGGATCATCGACAACGCGGCCGTCGCCGCCGCCTCGCTCACCCGCCGCCCGGTCACCAACGCCCGCGCCCAGGCACAGACCCACCCCTACACCCCGGGCGCGACCGTCTTCGGTGTCGAGGGACGCTTCTCCCCGGAGTGGGCGGCGTGGGCCAACGGCGTCGCGGTCCGCGAACTCGACTTCCACGACACGTTCCTGGCCGCCGAGTACTCGCATCCCGGCGACAACATCCCCGCGATCCTGGCCGTCGCCCAGCACACCGGCCGCTCCGGGCGCGACCTGATCCGCGGCCTGGCCACCGGTTACGAGATCCAGGTCGACCTGGTGCGCGGAATCTGCCTGCACGAGCACAAGATCGATCACGTCGCCCACCTGGGCCCCTCGGCCGCCGCGGGCATCGGCACGTTGCTCGGCCTGGACACCGAGACCATCTACCAGGCCATCGGCCAGGCGCTGCACACGACGACCGCCACCCGGCAGTCCCGTAAGGGCGAAATATCCAGCTGGAAGGCCTACGCGCCCGCCTTCGCCGGAAAGATGGCCGTCGAGGCGGTGGACCGGGCGATGCGCGGGGAGGGCGCGCCGTCGCCGATCTGGGAGGGCGAGGACGGCGTGATCGCCTGGCTGCTCGGCGGCCCGAAGGCGGAATACACGGTGCCGCTGCCCGGTCCGGGTGAGGCCAAGCGCGGCATTCTCGACACCTACACCAAGGAGCACTCGGCCGAATACCAGAGCCAGGCCCCCATCGATCTGGCGTTCCGCCTGCGCGAGCGCATCGGCGACCTGAGCCAGATCGCCTCGATCGTGCTGCACACCAGCCACCACACCCACTACGTGATCGGCACCGGCTCGGGCGATCCGCAGAAGTTCGACCCCCAGGCGTCGCGGGAGACCCTGGACCACTCGATCATGTACATCTTCGCGGTCGCGTTGCAGGACGGCGCCTGGCATCACGAGCGTTCCTACGCTCCCGAGCGCGCCCAGCGCCCCGACACGATCGAGTTGTGGAACAAGATCTCCACCGCCGAGGACGCGGAGTGGACGCGGCGCTACCACTCCACCGACCCGAACGAGAAGGCTTTCGGCGCGCGCGCGGAGGTCACGCTGAAGAGCGGCGAGGTCATCACCGACGAGCTGGCGGTCGCCGATGCGCATCCGCTGGGCGCGCGCCCGTTCGCGCGCGAGCAGTACATCGCGAAGTTCCGCACCCTGGCCGAGGGTGTCATCGAATCCTCCGAGCAGGACCGCTTCCTCGAGGTGGTCCAGCGCGCGGGCGAGCTGTCGGCGCAGGAGCTGTCGGAGCTCACGTTCACCGTCTCCGCCGACGTGCTCGCCCGCGCGCCCAAGTCCCCGCAGGGGCTGTTCTGATGGGCGGGCTGCTCGCGGCGGCCAACTCCGCCGCCGACAAGCGCGCGGCGTTCAAAGCCGGCCTGGCCTCCGGCCAGATCCAGCGTTTTCCGGGTGCGTTCAATCCGTTGGTGGCGAAGCTGATTCAGGAGATCGGCTTCGAGGGCGTCTATGTCTCCGGCGCGGTGCTCTCGGCGGATCTGGGTCTGCCCGATATCGGCCTGACGACCCTGACCGAGGTGTCGGGTAGAGGCCAGCAGATCGCCCGGGTGACCGAGTTGCCGGTGCTCATCGATGCCGACACCGGTTTCGGTGAGCCGATGAGCGCGGCCCGCACCGTCACGGTCATGGAAGATGCCGGGATCGCGGGCCTGCACCTCGAGGACCAAGTCAACCCCAAGCGCTGCGGTCATCTCGACGGCAAGGCCGTGGTCCCCGCCGAGGAGATGGTGCGCCGTCTGCGCGCCGCAGTCGCCGCGCGGCGGGATCCGAACTTCGTGATCTGCGCCCGCACCGACGCGGCGGGGATCGAGGGTATCGACGCCGCCATCGACCGCGCGAAAGCCTATGCCGACGCGGGCGCGGACCTGATCTTCACCGAGGCGCTGCACACTCCGGCCGACTTCGAGAAGTTCCGGGCGGCGGTCTCGATTCCTTTGCTGGCCAACATGACCGAGTTCGGCAAGTCCGAACTGCTGTCGGCGAAGACGCTGGAGTCGATCGGGTACAACGCCGTGATCTATCCGGTGTCCACACTGCGGTTGGCGATGCATGCGGCTGAGGTGGGCCTGCGCGAGATCTTCGAGCAGGGCACGCAAGCAGGGCTTTTAAACCAGATGCAGCATCGCAGCCGCCTCTACGAGCTGCTGCAGTACGAGCGCTACAACGAATTCGATTCCGACATCTTCAATTTCACTCTGGGAAGGAACCAGTGATGACCGAGACCGCGGCCATCTACAAAGGTCTCGCCGGTGTCGTCGTCGACACCACCTCGATCTCGAAGGTGGTGCCGGAAACCAACTCCCTGACCTACCGCGGCTACGCGGTGCAGGACTTGGCGGCGAAATGCGGCTTCGAGCAGGTCGCCTACCTGCTCTGGTACGGCGAATTGCCCGATCACACCCAGCTGGCGCACTTCCTGCAACAGGAGCGCGCCGCCCGCCGCGTGGATCGCTCGCTGCTGTCGCTGGTCGCCAAGCTGCCCGAGAACTGCCATCCGATGGACGTGGTGCGCACGGCGATCAGCTACCTCGGCGCCGAGGATCCGCTCGAGGACGACAACTCGCCGAAGGCCAACCGCGCCAAGGCGTTGCGCATGATGGCCGTGCTGCCCACCATCGTGGCGGCCGATCACCGCCGCCGCCACGGCCTGGACCCGATCGCGCCGCATTCGCACCTGGGTTTCGCGGAGAACTTCCTGAACATGTGCTTCGGGAAGGTCCCGGCTCCGGAGTTGGTCAAAGCGTTCGAGGTGTCGCTGATCCTCTACGCCGAGCACAGCTTCAACGCCTCCACCTTCGCCGCCCGCGTGGTCACCTCCACGCTGTCCGATATCTACAGTGCGGTCACCGCCGCGATCGGCGCGCTCAAGGGTCCGCTGCACGGTGGCGCGAACGAGGCGGTCATGCACGACATGCTCGAGATCGGCGATCCCGCCCTGGCCGAGGAGTGGATGCGCAACAAGCTGGCCAAGAAGGAAAAGGTGATGGGCTTCGGCCACCGGGTCTACAAGAACGGTGATTCCCGGGTGCCGACCATGAAGCAGGCCTTCCTGGACGTCGCCGCCGTGACCGACGGCGGCAAGTGGGTGCAGATGTACGAGATCCTCGAAAAGACCATGAACGAGGCCACCGGCATCAAGCCCAACCTCGATTTCCCCACGGGCCCGGCCTATTACCTGCTCGGCTTCGACATCGAGGCGTTCACCCCGATCTTCGTGATGAGCCGCATCACCGGCTGGACCGCCCACATCATCGAGCAGGGCGAATCGAACGCCCTGATCCGCCCGCTGAGCGAATACGTCGGCGTGCCACCACGTTCCGTCGTCGCCTGACGAGCCTCTGTATCTGCGGCCCCGCACCGAATCGGTGCGGGGCCGCGGTCGCTTCCAAAGATATTCCTTGACTTGAATATTCACCGTAGTGAATACTTCTGGCCATGGACCGGATCGCAGCAGCCCTCGGCGACAGCGCACGGTGGCGCATCGTCGAGCTCCTCACCGAACGGCCCCGCTCGGTCGGTGAGTTGGCCGAGCTGACCGGGCTGCGGCAGCCCCAGACCACCAAGCATTTGCAGACCCTCGCGCGTGCGGGCCTGGTCACCGTGTTCCCGCTCGGCCAGCGTCGGGTGTACGCCGTCGAGGCCGAGCCGCTGCGGGAATTACGGCAGACATTGGATCAGCTGCTCGAAGCCATCCAGGCCACCGCGGGTGAGCGCGATGCCGTAGCCCGCTACCGCGCCGCGATCGACGCCGAGACGGCCCGCGCCGACCGCGAACGCTGGGCCGACGGCCGCGCCTTCGACTTCGACCGGGCGCTGCCCGCCGCACCCGAGCTGGTCTGGCGGTACTGGTCCGACCCGGCGCTGCTCGAATCCTGGTGGGCTCCAGCCCCGATGATGATCACCGCCTGCGGGATCGAGCCCCGGCCCGGCGGACGCGTCGTGCTGGATTACCGCGACGCCGAAGGGCAGCACTACCGCTCCGAGGGCACCGTGCGCGCCGCCGCCCGGCCCGAGCGCCTGGAATTCGATCTCTCCGTCCTCGACGACGCCGGCGCGATCTCGTTCACCGCCCACTACGCGCTGTCACTCGCCGCCGCCCAGGGCGGCACCCACCTGCGCCTGAGCCTGTCCATCACCGAAACGACCGTCGCGGCGGTCCCCTACATCGCCGGCATCGACACCGGCTGGGGCCAAGTTCTCGACAACTTACACGCCGCGATCGAAAAGAACGCACAGCGATGAAAACCACGCCCGGTTTCCCTGGGCCACAGCGACCTTACGACCCGCCCCTACGACCTACCCGGAAAGGTAGTGCACAGCCATGACCCGTCTCGTCACCGCCAATATCAACCTGACCCTCGACGGCCGCTACAGCGGGCCCGCCGGCCCGAACGACCTGGGCGCGATCGTGCGCTACGCCACCGGCGAGGTAGCCCGCGAACACATGACCCGGCTCTGGGAGAACGCCACCACCGCGGTGCTCGGCCGCGCGAACGCGGAGGGATTCCTCGGTTACTGGCCCACCGTCGCCGCCGACGAGAACGCCGATCCGCGCGACCGCGGGTACGCCAAGTGGCTGGTCGACACCGAGAAGGTCGTCTTCTCGAACACGCTCACCGAGGCCCCCTGGGAGCGCACCCGCCTGGTGCGGGGTTCGGTGCCCGAGGTCGTGTCCGAGCTGAAAGCGGAAGCGGGCGGCGACATCCTGATCAACACCAGCTCCAGCCTGATCCGGCCGCTGCTGGCGGCAGACCTGCTCGATCGGCTCTATCTGATGATCACGCCGGAGATCGCCGGCGGCGGCGCGCGCCTGTTCGAGGACGGCCTGCCCGCCACGCGCTGGCGCCTGGTCCGGCAGGACACGGGCGAACTGGGTGAACTCGCGATGATCTACGACCGCGCGCGCTGAACCACCGGCTCAGGGCACCAGCAGATACCACTCGGTGAAGGTGCCCTGCATCGGCCAGCTGGCGGCCATGATCTTGGCGGGACCCATGCCGACGAACAGGTCGACGGTGACGACCTCGCCGGGCGCGGCGCCGGTGTGCACGTACACGTTCTGATGCCGCGCGCCCGCCGACCCGACCCAGCCGAGCGAGACCTGGTTGCCACAGGGCCCGCTCAGGTAGCCCAGCGGCCGCACATGCGCCCGGACGAATCCCGGCCGCTGCGGCGCGGCCTCTACCGCGATATTGATCGACCCGGCGCAGAAATTCGCGTTGCCGAAGTTGAAGAGGGTGGTGCCGAAGGGCGCCCACTGCGGGAGCGGATCCGCCTGCGCCGGCGCTGCGCCGAGAACCAGCGCTCCCGTTCCCGCCGCCGCCATGAGCACCGCTGCCATCTGCCGAACCATCATCAGTGGATGTCCTTCCCGCATAACGACACTCGTGACGGTACTACCGTTGCGAGGCTGATGTGGACGATTGATCGACATCGGGCATGGATGTGCTGATGCTCGATCGGCCGAATTCCATGTCAGTTCGTACAGGGACCGACATCCGCAGGTGCGGCGGGCGTAGCTTGAGAGGAGTTCGATTCCCGCTCCGAAGGGGCAACTATGACCACCATGGTAATGACCGGCGGCACTTCGGGATTCGGGGCGATCACCGCCGAGCGGCTACAGGGCGGCAGCGCCCGGGTCCTGCTGGGCGGGCGTGCCGGAGCCGGGGTGCTCCCGCTGGATCTGGCAGAGCTGGATTCGGTGCGCCGCTTCGCCGCCGCGGTGCGGGACGAACTGGGCGAGACCCCGATCGACGCGCTGATCCTCAACGCGGGCGTGGTCCGGCCCGATGCCGAGGGCCGGACCGTGGACGGCCTGGAGACCACCTTCGCGGTCAACCATCTGGCGCACTACCTCCTGCTGCGCGCCCTGCTGCCCGCCCTCGCCCCGGACGCGATCGTCACCCTGACCACCAGCGGCACCCACGATCCGGCCACCGGGGCGGGCCTGGTCACGCCCCGGCACGCCGACGCCGAACTGCTGGCCCACCCCGAACGCGATCCCGACCGCGACACCAAGCCAAGCGACGCGGGCCAGCACGCGTACACCGCGTCCAAGCTGTGCGCGGTGCTGACGGTACGCGCGCTGGCCGAACGCCACCCCGGACTCACCGTCCTCGCCTACGACCCCGGGCAGGTCTTCGGCACGGGCCTGGCCAAGGATCTGGCGCTCCCGCTGCGCGTCGCCTGGAAGGTGCTGGGCACCCCGGTGGGCGCGCCGGTCCGCCGGCTCAGCCCCACCCGCAACACCCGCCACGCCGCCGGAAACGCCTTGGCCGACCTCGTCTTCCGGCTCGAACCGCCGCCGGAGGGCCACACCTACGCGGCGCTGCGGCGCGGAAAGCTGGCGTGGACCGAGCCGTCCGTACTCGCCCGCGACGACAAACTGGCCGCCACCCTGTGGGCCGACAGCGCCCGCCTGGCGGGCCTGCCCGAGTGACCGCGACGGCCGTTCGCGCCGGAACTCGCCGATCCGCAACACCTTCCGGGCTCACGATCTCATAGTTGACGGCATGACGAAGGTGAGCCGCTGGTGCGGCCTCCTCATGGGGCCGCTGTTCCTCGTCGCGTTCCTGATCCTGGGCGCGGTGCGGGACGGATACAACCCGGTGCGGCATCCGGTGAGCGCGTTGTCGCTCGGGCCATGGGGCTGGACGGCCGATGTCGTCTTCGGCGGCTGCGGCGTACTCGGACTGGTCTTCGCGGCCGGGCTGTGGCGGGCGGGCCGTCTCGTCATCGCGATCCTGGTGGGGCTGTGGGCCATCGGGCTGCTGGGGCTGGCGCTGTTCGACACCGATCCGGTCAGCGGGTATCCCCCGGGCGTGCCGCCGCCCGCGGACACCACCCTGCACAGCACGCTGCACAACGTGTTCTCGGTCCTGGTGCTGATCGGTCTCACGGCCGCGTGTGTCGTGTTCGCGGGCGATCGAGGCTGGCTGTGGCTGGGGTATTCGCTGGCCTCGGGCCTGGTGTTCGGTGTGGCGTTCATGGTGGCGGGCAGCGGATTCGCGCAGGCGCCGAACCTGGTGGACACCGGCGGTCTCTGGCAGCGGATCGCGATCGTCGCCGGCTGGACCTGGCTGACGGTGCTGGCGTTCCTATCGAAGGAGCTGTCCAGCGCCTAGGGTTGGACCGCGACCATGGACGGAAAGGTGGTGCGGTGGAAGCGGTACCGGAGCTGGTGCGCAACGAGCTGCGCCGCGGCGTGCGCAGCGTGCTCGTGGACGCGGCGGCGTTGCGGCTGGTGCGGGAACGGTTCGACGACGTGCAGGCGGGATCGCTGCGCCGCTACCTGGAGGCCTCGCAGTCGGCGAACACGTTGCGCGCCTACCGCACCGACTGGATCGCCTGGGCCGGGTGGTGCGCCGCCGAACAGCGCCAGGCGCTGCCCGCCGACGCACTGGACGTGGCGGTGTACCTCGCGGCCGCCGCGGACGCGCGCCGCGAGAACGGCGACTGGGCCTTCGGCCCGGCCACCCTGGAACGCAAGTCGGCCGCGATCGCCGCGGTGCACGCGGCCAACGGGCTGCCCTCGCCGACCCGCTCGGATGTCGTCCGGCTGACCTTGCGCGGCATCCGGCGCACCCGCCGCACCCCGCCCACCCGCAAGCGCCCGGTGCTGCTGCACACCCTGGACCAGCTGCTGGCCGGGCTGCCCGAACCGGGCTGGCCCACCGGCCCCGCACGCCGTCGTGACGCGCTGGCCCTGCTGATCGGCTTCGCCGGCGCGCTGCGCCGCAGCGAACTCGCCGGGCTACGCCTGGCCGACGTGCGGGTGCACGTCGATCACGGCACCGGCGAGCCGCTGCTGCTGGTGCATTTGCCGACCACCAAGACCGACCCGACCGGCGTCGCCGAGCAGCGCGTCGCGCTCCCGCGCGGTCAGCATCCGCGCACCTGCCCGGTCTGCGCCTTCGCCGATTGGGTTCGGCTGCTGGAAATCCAGCACGACGCGGGCACGCCCGGGGTCCGCGCGCGGCTCGCCGAGGCACCGGCGGGCGACCCCGCGATCCACCGCTGCCACGGCTTCACCGGCACCGCTTTGACCGAAAACCCGGACCTGCCACTGTTTCCCACCATCACCCGGCACGGCGGCATCGGCGCCGAGGCCATGTCCGGGCGCGCGGTCGCCGAACTCGTCAAGCGCTATGCCGCCCGCGCCGGGCTGGATCCGGACCTGTTCTCCGGGCACTCGCTGCGGGCCGGTTTCGCCACCCAGGCCGCGCTGGGCGGCGCGTCCGACCGCGAAATCATGCGCCAGGGCCGCTGGACCAATCCGCGCACGGTCCACAATTACATTCGCACCGCGAATCCACTCGAGGACAATGCGGTCACCAAACTCGGCCTGTGATCAATCAATTTTTTTCCGCACCGATCCGGTTGTGACGTCGTGATGTGCGGCGAATTGTGCGCTATCGGGTGAATCGCTCGGTGGACAAGCCTTCTACCAGCTGGTTCAATCTTTGAGGTACGGGCTTTTCAGATTGACTGGGCCTTGGATCACACAAGGCCGATGCCTCCGCCGCCGCGACCGGCCCCTTCGGCCAGCGGCCACAGCACCAGGGATCACAAGCCATGCCGCTCAGCTCCACGCCTTCGGAAGAAACCATTCGCGCCGCGCTCGAAATGGCCCGTGAAGCACCACTGATGAACGGCATACTGCCGTGGAATTGGTGGCTCGACGGCGCCGCACTACACATCCGGCTGGACGAAGCCCAGATCCGGGCGACCGAAGATCCCGCGCTGCGGCGGGTGATGCTGCTCGGGAACGGCGCCGCGCTCCATCATCTGAGCACGGCGCTCACCGCCTTCGGCTGGGCCAGTGACATCACCCGGCTGCCGGACCCGGTCGACCCGAACTATCTCGCGATCCTGCACCTCACGCCCTACACCGCCACACGCGACGAATTCAGCCTGGCGGGCGCGATCTTCCACCGCAAATCCCAGCACCACCACCGGTTCCGCCGCTGGGAGATGCCGCCGAACCTGATCCGCTCGATCCGCGGCAGCACCAACGGCACCCGGGCGGCCGCGCGGCACGTCCCCGACACCCTGCGCCGCGACCTGGCCGGCGCGTACCGCGCGGCGGCCGAGACCCGCAACGAATACGGCGAGTTCCTCGCCGGCGTCGGCGACCGGGTCGACCAGCGCGACCCGGGCGGCGAGCCGCCCGCGCCCCCGCTCGAACCCACTTTCGCCGACCCCTTCCCGGACCGTCGCCCCGATGCCGCCGAACTGCTCGTGCTCTGCACCCCCGGCGACGATCGGGCCGCGCATCTGAGCGCCGGCATCGCCGCCAGCTCGATCCTGCTCACCGCGACCCGCAACGGCCTGGCCGGCGCACTGCTCACCCAGACCATGAAGGTGCCGGAGGTCCGCTCCGGGGTGCGCGACAGCGTGCTCTACGACTGCGCCTACCCGCACGCGCTCATTCGCGTCGGCCGCCCCGTGAACTCCGAGGCCGGTCGCGGCTACGTCCGGGCGTTTCCCGGCCTGGACGCTGCGATCTGATTCGGTCGGGAGAGGCTGCGCGGCAGGCGGTTTCGACTGTGTCGTCGAGGATTTCGGCGGTCGCGTACCGGCAGGTGTAGGCCGGCGCGGCCAGATCCGTCTACGCTTGGCTCATGACCGCGCGCTCGGTCTCGCTCTGGAGTCGAGACGGCCTGAACATCACCGCGAGCCTGCGCGATTCCGGGGCCCTGGTCATCGAGGGCCAGCATCTGAGCCGCGGCGGCGAATATGAGTACACGATCACCGTCGACGCCGCCAAGGTGCCGTTCGTGCGGCAGGCCCTCGGCGGGAAACCCGACACGGACGTGCTGGAACTGCTCGCCGCCAACGCCGCATCCATCGTGCACCAGGGCGAGAAGTCCTGGCTCGAGAGCCTGGGCATCACACCCGAGTTCTGGTCACACGGCGACTGGCGCGACACGGCCGGCGAATAGCCCTCAGCTGGGCCGCAATTCGAAGATCCGGAACCGGCGCCCACCCGCCAGCTCCGACTCCATCCGGTAGCCGGGCCAGAACGCCACGGCCCGATCCCAGGCACGCTGCCGCTCCGCCCCGGTGACCTCGGTGACCGCCGCCGGGGCGCAGTCGCCGCGGTAGCAGACCCGCGCCTGCTCCGCCGCGCGCAGATTCGCCGACCACACCGGGTGTTTCGCCCGCCCCCAATTGGATCCGAGGACCAGGAACCGGTCACCTTCGGGCACCGCGAGCAGGGAGGTCGTGCGCGGCACGCCGGTCTTGCGCCCGGGCACCGTCACCTGCACCGACGGCAACCCGGCCACGTCCAGGATCCCCTTGCGTCCCTTACTGATCCGGCGCACACCGCATTCCAGGCGCACCACCGCGGGTGCGGTGCGCATGACCCACGGACGCTGAGCCAGACGGCGAGCAACTCGGGCTAATGGATTGCGCATACCGGACGAGTTACCCGTCGGCGTCGATCCACACCTGCTTTTCCGCGTGACGATCGTCGCGTCCGGCCGGGCCGCCCTGTGATTCGGAACCCGCCCCGCAGCCGGTACGGTTCTCCAGCAAGGTGGCGCCTCGTCGAGGTGCGGGTGCTCAGGCACAGATCCACGAACGAGAGGCGCACGATGACAACGCCGGCCGACCCGCAGCCGACCGTCGCGAAGTATCCAGCGGAGCACGAACTTCGCACGCTGTTCGGCCCGTCCGTCACCGTGTTCTCGACGCTCACCGGGCCCGCGCACCTGGTGAAGACGGCGAACTCGGCCTTCCTCGAGGCGACCGGCGCGCCTACGCCGCACACCGGGGTCCCACTGGCCGAGCTGGTGCCCGCGCTCGCCACGGCCGGTGTCATCGCGGCACTGGACGACGCCTACCGCACCGGCAGTGCGCAGAGCGCCACCGACGTCCCGCTGCTGCTGGGCGCGCCCGCCCGCGAAGCCTGGTTCGACTTCGGCTTCGAACCGCGCCGCGACGCCGCGGGCGCGGTGACCGGCATCCAGCTGATCGGCGTGGAGACCACCCAGGTCAAGCACGCCCAGCGTTTGCTGGCCGAGCAGCGCGCCCTGGTCGAGCAGATCGCCCGGCAGGCGCCCCTGACCGAGGTGCTGGACGGCATGGCCCGCAGCATCGAAAGCCTCTCGCCGCAGCAGGTTCTGGTGTCCGTGCTGCTCGCTGACCCCGACGGGCGGCATCTGCGGCACGGCGCCGCACCCAGCCTGCCCGAGTTCTACAACGAGGCCATCGACGGCATCGCCACCGGCGAGGGCGTCGGCTCGTGCGGCACCGCCGCGCATCGGCGCGCGCCGGTCGTGGTCACCGATATCGGCGTCGATCCGTTCTGGGACGATTTCCGGGAACTGGCCGTGCGGGCGGGCCTGGCCGCGTGCTGGTCGACGCCGATCCTGGCCCGCGACGGCGGTCTGCTGGGCACCTTCGCCATGTATCACCGCGAGCCGCGCGTGCCGGGCGACAGCGATCTGGCCATGGCCGCCATCTTCGCGGAAACGGCGGCGCTGGCCATCGAACGCCACCACATCGAACAGGCGCAGGCGGCGGCGGAAGCCCAGGCCGCGGCCGCGCGCGACGAGCTGGCCCGGGCCCTGCGGGTCGAGCACGAACTGCGCGCGGAAGCCGAACAGCGCGCCGAGGCCGCCGCCGAACTCGCCGCCCGCATCCGCGCCGCGGCCTCGGCTCAGGCCGAGGCGCCGCACCCCGAGCAGTGCCGGCTGGGCGGTCCCGAGGGCTGCACCGCGCGCGCCGAGATCAAGATCGCCGATTCCTGGGGCGATTCGGCCTGGGGCTGCCCCGATCACGTCGAGGAGGCCATCCTCAATGTGCGCTCGGTCTTCATCGCCAGCGAGGAGCTCGGCGGCCTGGCGGCATATGTGAATCGCTGACGCCTAACTTCTTCTGTCCGACAGCGTTTGGGCCCCGCGGGCCCGGGTATCAGAACCGAGCCCGCACAGGTTGGAACGAGGAGTTCAGATGAGCAAGCCGGCAGCACGGACCGACGCCGGGTCGTCGCGTAGCAGCTACGACAACGTCGAGCCGTGGTTCGAGAAGCTGGCGGCCCTGGACGCCGACGACCCGCGCCGCGCCGCGCTGCGCGAGGAGATCGTGCACCGCTGCCTGCCGCTGGCGACCAATATCGCGCGCCGGTTCGCCAACCGCGGACAGGACATCGAGGATCTGACCCAGATCGCGCGCCTCGGCCTGGTACACGCGGTCGACCGCTTCGATGTCGGCCAGGGCGCGCCGTTCCTCTCCTTCGCCATCCCCACCATCATGGGCGAGGTGCGGCGCTACTTCCGCGACCACAGCTGGGCCGTGCGCGTGCCCCGGAACCTGCAGGAGATCCAGCAGCGACTGGGCCCGGCCACCGACACGCTCACCCACCGGCTGGGCCGGGTGCCCACCGCCCGCGAGCTCGCCGCCGAACTCGACGTCGAACTGACCGAGGTCACCCGCGCGCTCGTCGCCCGCAACGCCTACACCGCCGAATCGCTGGACTCCCAGCACCGCTCCGACGACGAGGGTTCCGCGCCCGCGCTGCGCGACAGCCTCGGCGCCGTCGAGCCGCTCTACGGCCTGCTCGAGGATTCGATCACCGTGCGCCCGCTGATCGCCGCGCTGCCCGAACGGGAACGCCGGGTGCTGATCATGCGGTTCTGGGAGAACAGGTCCCAGGCCGAGATCGGCCGCCTGATCGGCTGCTCGCAGATGCAGGTCTCGCGGATCCTGGCGAGCACGCTCGAGCAGCTGCGCGAGCAGGCTCTCGCGGAGAAGCCGCGGCGGCGTCCGGGGCGGCTGACCCTGGTCGCCTAGTTCCCGATATCGAGGTAGCAGCGGATCGTGGTGCCGGCGGCGCTGGTGTGCACGCGCACCAGATCGGCGATGTAGTGCACCAGCAGCAGGCCGCGCCCGCCCAGCTGCCCCGGCGCGGCCGGGCGGCGACCGGCCAGCGGGTCGGGCATCGTCCCGTGGTCGCGGACCTGGCACACCACCTGGCCCGCCTCGGCCCAGATCGCGAACGTGCCGCTGCCGCCGCCGTGCACGACGCTGTTGGCCGCGAGTTCCTCGACGGCCAGCTCCGCGTCCTGTAATCGGGAACCCGCCAGCCCCAGCCCGGCGGCCCGCTCGACCGCGAAGTGCCGGACCGCGCGCAGTTCGGGCGCGGCGAACGCGAAGGTGCGGGCCTGCGGCGGCGCGGTGAGCGGTTCGTTGTAGCGGTCCACGACGGCCTGCCAGTCGTAGTCCGCGCTGACCTCCCGCCGACCCGCATCCATGATGTCGGGGTGGGTGATTCGCGCGTCGGCGAGCACCCGCGGCGCCAGCCGGGACTGGTCGTAGGGGCACAGGATCGTCATCGCCCGGCCCGCGAAGGCGGCGTTGATCAGCGCTTCGTGCTGCGCGCACGCGGGATACTCCAGCGCGGTGCGGCCCGCCCAGATCGGCTCGCCGATGATGCGCACCCGCCGCCCCGGATGCGCGTCGGCGAACCCGTGCAGCACCTTGGCGATGATCCGCCCCGGATTGCGCCCGGCCTCGGTCATGTCCAGCAGCAGCACATCCGGCGCGTCCCGGCCCAGACCCGCCTCGATCAGCGCCAGATTCGGGCCCGGCACCGCGGCCGCCACGGGCTCACCGGCGGCCAGCCCGGCCCGCAGGAATCCGACCGTCTCGCGCACGTATTCGGCGGGGCCGCGATAGAACAGTGCGGGATGCTCGAACACCTCATCCATTGTCGGCACCCCCGTCGGGCAGGCCCGGGACCCGGGCGCAGGACGACGCTCCGAGCCGAGAGCCACAGCACTGAGAGCCTTTCGAGCGCCGAGTGTAACTCTGCACGCTGTGCACCTCGCACCCGGTCCACCTCGAGCGACCATGGTCGGATGGACCTCGCCGCCCTCCGGATCCAGCAACTGACCCCCGACGACTGGGCCCGCTTCCGCGCCATCCGCCTGCTCGCCCTGGCCGAAGCCCCCTACGCCTTCGCCGCCACCCTCGCCGAAGCACAGGCCCGCACCGAGCCGATGTGGCGCGAGTTGCTGTCGGGCCGCACGCAATTCCTGGCTCTGATCGAGGAGCGCGCCCTCGGCACGGTCGGCGCGGCCGTCGAGGGCACCGCGGCGCACGTGATGTCGATGTGGGTGACCCCGGAAGCGCGCGGCACCGGGGTCGCGGACCTGCTGGTCCGCGCCGTCCTCGACTGGGCCACCGGTACCGGTTGTGCGCTGGTGCGATTGGAGGTCTCGGACGGCAACGCCGCCGCTGAGCGCCTCTATCACCGGCACGGTTTCCGCCGCACCGGCGCCGCCGGTCCGATCTCGGCGACGGATCCGCGCCTGGAGTTCGGGATGGCGCTGTCGCTGCCGCGCGCGTAGCACTCCGGGTCGAGGCCCGTCCGATACCGCAGTCCGATGTGGTTGTGGAGCAACGGTTCCTAACGTCGGATCATGCGTAAACGAATTCTGGTCCCGTTCGGTGTCGCGGCGGCGCTGCTCGTCTCGGCGTGTGCGAGCAGTCCGGCCGCGCCCGCGCCCGCCGCAGCGCCCGCGCGGGCGGAGGCAGTGCGCGCGGATCTGGACGGGTTGATCCGGGCCGGGGCGGTCGGCGCGCTGGCCACCCTCAGCGAGAACGGCACCGACACGGTACTGGCGGCCGGGGTCGCCGACGCCGCCGCTGGTCGCGCGATGCCCGCGGACGTGCCGCAGTACGTGCGGGTCGGCAGCCTGACCAAGACCTTCACCGCGGCGCTCGTGCTGCAACTGGTCGACCAGGGCAGTATCGGCCTGGATCAGCCGGTCGAGACGTATCTGCCCGGCCTGCTGCGCGGCGACGGCGTGGACGGCCGCGCCATCACCGTCCGCCAGCTGCTCGGGCACCGCAGCGGACTGCCCGAACCGGCACTCTCCCCGGAGGTCGACGAGTACGAGGCGGCCCGCACCGGCCGCACGTTCACCCCCGCGCAGGAAATCGACCTGGTGCTGCGGTACCCCGCACAGTTCGCGCCGGGCGCCCGATTCCAGTACACCAACGCCAATTACCTCGTCGCGGGCATGCTGATCGAGGCGGTGACCGGCCACAGTTACGCCGAGGAACTGCGCACCCGGATCCTGACCCCGCTCGCCCTCACCCACACCTACCTGCCCGCCACCGGCGAGACGGGCCTGCGCGACCCGCACCCCAACGGCTACGAAACCGTCGACGGCGCGCCTGCCGACCGCACCCGCATCGAGCCCTCGCTGCCGTGGACCTCCGGCGCACTGGTCAGCACCGGCGCGGACCTGAACCGCTTCTACACCGCGTTGCTGGCCGGGCGGGTGGTGCCGCCCGCAATGCTCACCCAGATGCTCGACGGTGTCGACATGGGCAACGGCGACGGCATGTCCTACGGGCTCGGCGTCGGCTACACCGAACTGCCGTGCGGCCGGTACGTCGGCCATGTCGGCGGCGTGCGCGGCTTCACCGCCGTCTCCGGCGCGACCGCCGCGGGGCGCGCGGTCACCTTCTCCTTCACCGGCACACCCGCCGACGCCGACCTGGGCGGACTGCTCACCCGCGCCCTGTGTGGGTGACCGGCCACTCCGGCCAGCGCGGATCGTGTGCGCGCCGGACCGGGTCGGTGACCCCGCCCCAGCAGGTGAGGTCCCGGGCGGGCCAGCCGACCAGGTCCGCACCGGCGATGTAGGCGGACTGGAAGAACTCCAGCACCGAGCCGACGGGATCGGCGGTGGCGCGGGCCGCGTCGTAGGCGTAATAGGCGTTGTGCCCGCTGCCGGCCGCAATCCACTGCGCCCCGGCCGGTTTGAGCGGCTTGTCGCTCAGCCCCTTCGGTTCGGGCGCGGTGTAGGAGTAGAAGGTGGGTGCGCTGATGGTGTCGTCGCCGAACCAGAATCCCGCGGAGATGTCCTCGCGCGAATATGCCTCCCTGGTCACCGGGTCGACGCTGCCGTCCATCTCGATGTGCCGGTTCGAGAATCGCTGCACCGCGACGTCGAAGGTGTGCCAGAACAGCTGCACCGGGCTGATCTGCCCGGAGAAGGTGGCGCTGAACTCCTCCAGCACCCGCCCGACCTGACTCTGCACCCGGAAGGCGTGCTGCACGAGATCCGGTGTGTAGTCGGCGTGTTCGGTGTCCTCGGCGAACGGCCGGTGCTGATCGGGCAGATCGTAGGGGTGCGGCTTGGCCAGGCTGACCTCGATGCCCAGATCGTGCAGCGCGGCCAGCGACGCGGTGAAGAACGTGGCGACCGACTGCCCGACCAGGGGCACCACGGCCTGGTCGCCGCGGTCGGTGGCGATGCGCAACTCGTGGTCGAAGAAGTCGAAGGCGCAGGTGAAGACCGGGCCGCTGCGGGCCGAGCCGAGCGGGACCGTCGTCCAGCCCCGGGCGGTCAGCCGATAGGTCATATGCCACCAGTGGTTGCGCCGAATCCCCTTGGCCAGCGCCACTTTCCCGATGACCTGGGCGAATCGGTGCAGTGTCTCCTTGGTGGGCCGCCAGGATTCCAGCGGGATGGCGGGCAGCGCTTCGGCGTAGCGATCGCCGCCTGCCGGGTGGTGTGCTGAAGTGCTCGTCATAGCCGTTCCCTCCGTCGGAGATCCCGTCCAGTGCCCGAGTCAAGTGTGCCAGAAATTTGCCGTACGCTGGATCGAGCGGCTCGTCCCCGCGAACCAGGTAGGAGGAGGGAAGATGCAGTTCGGAGTCTTCTCGATCGGCGATGTCACCCCCGATCCGACCACCGGCGCCGGTCCCACCGAAGCCGAGCGCATCCAGGCCATGGTCGCCATCGCGCTCAAGGCCGAAGAGGTCGGGCTGGACGTCTTCGCCACCGGCGAGCACCACAATCCGCCGTTCGTGCCGTCCTCGCCCACCACCATGCTGGGCTACATCGCCGCCAAGACCGACGACCTGGTGCTGTCCACCGCGACCACGCTGATCACGACCAACGATCCGGTGAAGATCGCCGAGGATTTCGCCATGCTCCAGCACCTGGCGCAGGGCCGGGTCGATCTGATGCTGGGCCGGGGCAACACCGGCCCGGTCTATCCCTGGTTCGGCAAGGACATCCGCGACGGCATCCCGCTGGCCATCGAGAACTACCACCTGCTGCGTAAGCTCTGGCGCGAGCCGGTCGTCAACTGGCAGGGCAAGTTTCGCACGCCGTTGCAGAACTACACGTCCACCCCCGCGCCGCTCGAAGACACGCCGCCGTTCGTATGGCACGGATCGATCCGCTCCCCCGAGATCGCCGAGCAGGCCGCCTATTACGGCGACGGCTTCTTCCACAACAACATCTTCTGGAACAAGGAGCACACCCAGCAGATGGTGCGGCTGTACCGGGAACGCTTCGAGTACTACGGGCACGGTCCGGCCGAGCAGGCCATCGTCGGCCTCGGCGGGCAGGTGTTCATGGCCGACACCGAGGCCACGGCCAAGGAGTTCTTCCGGCCCTACTTCGACAACGCCCCGGTCTACGGGCACGGCCCGTCGCTGGAGGAGTTCACCGAGCTGACACCGCTCACCGTCGGCACGCCGGAGCAGGTGATCGAGCGGACCCTGGGCTTCGCCGACTACGTCGGTGACTATCAGCGCCAGCTGTTCCTGATGGATCACGCGGGCCTGCCGCTGAGTGTGGTGCTGGAACAGATCGAGATCCTGGGCCGCGAGGTGGTCCCGGTGCTGCGCAAGGAATTCGAGGCACGCCGCCCGGCCGGGGTGCCCAGCGATCCGCCCACCCACGCCACCATGGTCGAGCAGGGCCCGCAGGCCCGCTTCCATCAGGTGGAGCCGGGCCGCGCGGCGGCCATGGCGAAACTCGAGGACGAACAGTGACCCGGCAGGTCGTGATCCTGACCGCGGGCCTGTCCCAGCCGTCTTCGACCCGGCTGCTGGCCGATCAACTGGGCGCCGCGGTCAGCGCGGCGGTGTCCGCCCGCGGCGAATCGGTGGAGCTCACCGTCGTCGAATTGCGGGAACTGGCGGTGGAATTGGCGACCATGCTGACCACCGGTGGTCTGCCGACCGCCGGTGTCGCGGCGGTCCGGGAGCAGGTGTCGGCCGCCGACGGCGTCATCGCGGTGACGCCCGTGCTGGCCGCGAGCTACAGCGGCCTGTTCAAGATGTTCTTCGACGTGCTCGACCCGGACGCGCTCAACGGCATGCCGGTGCTGCTCGGGGCCACCGCCGGCACCGCCCGGCATTCGCTGATGCTGGATCACGCGATGCGCCCGCTGTTCGTCTACCTGCGCGCCACCGTAGCCACCACGGGCGTGTTCTGCGCGAACGAGGATCTGAACGCACCCGGCACGGTCGACCGGGTCGGCCGCGCGGCCGCGGAGTTCGCCGCGCTGATCGTCGCCGAGGACGCCGGTGTCCGCGGCTTCCTCTCCGACGACGGCCACCGCCCACGCCGCTCCGGGAACACGCTGGGCCGGTCCGCGCCGTTCACCGAACTGCTCGCCGGACACGACGGCGCAGGCTGAGCGCAGGGCTGCGCTGCAATCCAAACAGGATCAGCAGCGCTACTGCATCGCCGGCTGAGTTCGGTGCACGCGCGTGCGCAGGCCCTGCGAGCCGAACAGGATCAGCAGCTCGACCGGGCGGCCGGTTGCGCGCAGTGCACGTCCGTGAGCAGCCCTGCAATGCAAACAAGATCAGCAGCTCTGCTGCGCTGCCGGCTGCGCTCAGTGCACGTGCGTGCGCAGGCCCTGCAATCCAAATAAAATAAGCAGCTCTACTGCGCTGCCGTCTGCGCTGCCCAGCCAGTGTGGCAGCGCAGTGTCGAATTCCGCGGCCTCGCCCGGGGGCAGGATCAGATCGCGCGTGCCCACCACGAGCCGCAACCGTCCGTTGAGCACGTATACCCATTCCGAGCCCTCGTGTGTCTTCAATGCCGGCTCCTGCGGCGCGTCGCACGCGGGGATGATCATCTTGAACGCGTGCACGCCGCCCGGCCGCCGCGACAGCGGGATGAACACCATGCCGTGCCGCTCGATCGGCTTCAGGTGAATCCGGGGGTCGCCGGTGCGGGGCGCGCCGACCAGGTCGTCCAGCGGGACGCCGTAGGTCCGCGACAGCGGCAGCAGTAGTTCCAGGGTGGCCCGGCGCTGCCCGCTCTCCAGCCGCGACAGCGTGCTCTCCGAGACGCCGGTGGTCGCGGCCAGATCGGCCAGGGTGAACCCGCGCTCACGGCGCAGGGCCCGCAGGCGCGGGCCGACGGTGTCGAGCACGTCGTCTGTTTCGGGATCCATCCCTCGATCTTGCCGGAACCGCAAGATCGCGTGCCATCCGGTGATCGCTCCGGCGACACTCGGGTCACCCCGACCGAAGGAGACCGCCATGGCCCGCCGCGACAACCCGCCCCCGCGCACCGGCAACAGCGAGGCCGAAGTCCTGCGCGGCTTTCTCGGCTACCTGCGCACTGCGATCGCCACGAAGGTGGCCGGCGCGCCCGAACCGCAGGTCCGCACCGCGGGCGTGCCGTCGGGCACGCACCTGCTCGGCCTGCTCGCGCACCTGGAAGCCGTGGAACGCGCGCTGTTCCTCGGGGAGCGAATCACCAACTGGAAAGCCACCTTCCGCGTCGCGGCCACCGAGTCGCGCGCCGAGGTGGTCGCCCGCTACTGGCGAACGGTGCGCGCGGCCGACGAAATCCTGGACGGCTGCACCGATCTCGCCGCACCACTGCCGGACCGCAGCGAACCCAGCGTCCGCTGGGCGCTCACCCACATGATCGAGGAGACCGGGCGGCACGCGGGCCACGCGGACATCCTCCGAGAACTGATCGACGGCCGCACCGGCCGCTGAACCCCGCTCGCACAAAGGAATATCCGATGAACCGTCTGTTCCGCGCCGCCGCCGTAGCGGTCGCGCTCGCCCTCACCGCCTGCGCACCCACCACCGCCGAGAGCGCGCCCTACGCCGCCGCGACCCGGGCCGACCCCGCGTTCGAGCGGACCTTCGAGCACCAGTTCGCCGACGTCGACGGCGTGCGCATGCACTATGTGAAAGGTGGCTCCGGCTCGCCGGTGGTGCTGATCCACGGGTGGCCGCAAACCTGGTACGGCTGGTGGCCGATCATGCCCGAACTCGCCGAACACCACACCGTCTACGCCATCGACCTGCCCGGCCTCGGCGACAGCACCGGCGTGCCCAGCGGCTACGACAAGGCCACGCTCGCGCGCTACGTGCACACCCTGATCGCCGAGCGCCTCGGCATCCGCGACGCCCGCGTCGTCGGCCACGATTTCGGCGCGGCCGTGGCCTTCCAGTACGCCGCCCAATTTCCCCAGGACACCGCCCGTCTCGGCTACCTCGATCTGCCGCTGCCCGGCCCGGCCGTCGACGCGGCGACCTATCGCGGTATGAGCTGGCACATCGCGTTCCACACCCAGCGCCGGGTGCCGGAGACCGTGGTCGGCGACGACGTCCGCGAATACCTGGACCTGTTCTATCCGCAGGTCGCCTTCGAGGGCAGCGCCTTCGGCGGCACCGCGGACCGGTCACCGTTCAGCGCCGCCGACGTCGACGAGTTCGCCCGCACCTATCGGCGGCCCGAGGCGCTCGCGGGCGGGTTCGAGCTGTACCGCGCGCTCGAGCAGGACGTGCGCGACGCCACCGCGGCGGCGCCCACCCAGGTCCCGACCCTGCTCCTGACCGCGCAGGGGCAGCTCGACGCCGTCCGCGCGACCGCCGCGCCGCGGATGACCAATATCGTGCGGGCCGTCGATGTTCCGCGCGCCGGGCACTGGCTGGTGGAGGAGAACCCCGGATTCGTCACCGCCGAACTGGAACGGTTCCTCGACGGCTAGCGCCATTCGACTTGTGAGCGTTTAGGATTCGGGCATGCACCCTCGGAGGTGGCTGCGAGCCGCACTGTGCCTGGTCGTGCTCGCGGCCGGCGGGTGTTTCGGCGCGGTGGACCGGGCCGATTTCGAACAGGAACTCCGGACCCGCGGCAGCGGACTGGACAACCGGCTCGCCACCTCGGCGCTCGCCGCGGTGCGCGAACGTCTCGGCGTCGGCGATTTCCAGGCCTCGGTCATCGTGCTCACCGCGCCGGACACCACCCAGTTCCGGCTGGTGCTGCCGAACCAGCCGGTGCAGGTATCCCGATTTCTCACCGCGCGACCCGATCTCACCGCCCGCACCGCGGCGGTGCGCCTGCGGGTGCGGCACGCCGACGGGTCCCGCACGCTCGACGACTACTCCTTCATGCTCGGCGCGCTCAGCGCGCCCGAGGCGGTCCGGGTCTCGGCATTCGACGACCTGGACGCCGAGGGTTTCGCGGTGAGCGAGGTGCCGGGGCTCGCGCGCCTGGAGGAGCTGGTCGACACCGCCGTCGCCCGCAGCGGACTCACGACCGGCGAGGTGCCGGTGGTCGTGGTGAGCCGTTTCGGCGCCGAGATCCGCATGGTCGCCAACGTGGTCTCGCAGCGCACCGACATGGTGGCCGAATTCGACCGCCACGGCGCCTTTCTCGGCATCCGGCAGGTCTGACATGACGCATTCGTTGCGTGCCGCACTGGCGACCGGCGTGGGAGTCGGCGTATTCAGCACTGTCGTGCCGGTGGCGATCTGGCCCGGCGAAGCGAAACTCACCGCCCCGCTGTTCTGCGCGTCGCCCTACGACGAGCCCATGGTGGTGTCGGACACCTTCCACGACTCCGAGGGCACCTCCACCAACTACACGCTCTACTGCGTGACCGAGCGCGGCGCGGTCACCGACGCGGGCTTCGTGCTCCCGATGCTCGTGTTGCTGAGCGCCCACATCCTGATCATCGCCACCGTCGCCTATGTCGCCGGGTGGTGGGCCCGGCGGCCGCGCGAACCTCGCGACGCCCCGGAAATCGGCGTAGAGCTCTGACCCGGGCGGCCGCACTGGCCTAGGATCGAGGTGCGGACCTGCTCGAACGGAAGCTGTGCCCCATGGTCAAATCGCTGCTCCTCACCGCCGCCGGTTACCTGCTGATCATCGGCCTGGCGCTGCTGATCGTCCCGGCCCGATTCGGCGTCGACGCCGTCCCCGAGGACGCCTCCACCGAACTCATCGCCCTGCTGCGCCTGCTCGGCGGCCCCTTCCTCGGCATCGCGGCCCTGAACTGGTTGTGCCGCAATGCCGAACCGTCCCCCGTCCGCGACGCGGTGCTGCTGGCCAACCTGATCGGCTTCGGCGTCGTCGCCGCCAACGACGTCGTCGGCGTCGCCACCGGTGACGCGCGCGACCTCGCCCGCCTCTTCCTCGTCGTGCACCTGGCCTTCACCTTCGCGTTCCTCTATGCCTATCTGCGCACCCGCTCGACCGGGCGTTCGGTGCGCTCCGACTGAAAGCATTCAGCCCGCCGCGATCGCGAGCACCCCGGCGATCGCGGCTCCGACGCCGAGCTGCTGCGGGCGGGCAAGCCTCTCCCGCAAGAAGATTCGGGCCAGCGCCATGGTGACCAGGGTGTGCAGGGCGCCGAGCACGGCGACGATGCCGACCATGCCCAGCGTCGAGGCGGTCGCGTAGAGGGCGTCGGCGGTCACGATCAGCACGCCGATTACGACGATCGACGGAATATCCTTGGCCGCCACCGTGACTCGGTGCCGCAGCGCGAGCACGACGCCGCCGATGACCGCCACCGCGGTGAGCCGGGCGGTGAGCAGCGCCCATCCGACGCTGCCGCTGCTCGCGGTATCCATGGCCAGGAAGAACGTGCCGAAGCCGACCGCGGCGAGCAAACCGAACCCGACGCTCGGCAGCACCCGCCCGCCGGCACCGCCGCGATCGGATTGATAGGACGCGATCACCAGCCCCCCGAGCGCGATGGCCAGACCCGCCGATTGGATCGCCCCCGGCACCTCACCGGCCAGCAGCCCCGCCAGCAACGGCACCGCCGGCGCGGTCGAGGCGACCGCCGCCACGATGCTGATACTGCCGACCGCGAGGCCGCGGTACAGCGCGGCGACCGCCGCCGTTTCGGCCAGGCCCGCGAGCGCAGCGTAACCCAGCGCACCCGGGCCGGGCAGGCCGCCGCCGCGAACCAGCGCGAAACCCGCCACCAGGACCAGCGCGGTGGTCTGCGAGATCAGCAACACCGTGAGCAACGGTGCCCTGCGGCTGGCCCGGCCACCGAGAAAATCCGAGGTACCCCAGCCCAGTGCGGCTCCGAGGGCGAGCGCGATCGCGATCATGACGCAGTGTTCCTTCTCGAGTTCGTTACAAGTAACGATTACCGTAGCCGGAGATTCGTTACATGTAAACAAAATACCGAGAAGGCACCGCCCACGAACGTGGGCGGTGCTGACTAACCGACCTCGTTGAGCTTCCCGGTGGCGACATCGAAGACGAATCCACGCAGCGAGGTGGTCGCGGTGATGAAGGGACTCGCCTCGATCCGCCGGATCGATTGCCGCACATCGTCGTCCAGGTCCGGGAACGCCTCCGCCGACCAGGTCGGCTTGATCCCGACCTCCTCCTGAATAGCCCGTTTGAAATCGTCGTCGGTGAACGTCAGCATGCCGCAGTCGGTGTGATGGATGAGAATGATCTCGGTCGTGCCCAGCAGCCGCTGACTGATCGCCAGCGACCGGATCTCGTCCTCGGTGACCACACCCCCGGCATTCCGGATCACGTGCGCCTCCCCCTCCCGCAACCCGAGAATGCGATACACATCCAGCCGGGCATCCATGCACGCCACCACGGCCACCTGCCTACTCGGCGGCAACGGCAGCGGCCCACTGAACTGCGCCGCGTACGCCGCATTGTTGACGAGAAAATCATCGGTTGCGCTCATGCTCGTGTCCTAGCGTCGACGGATTGAGGACATGCGAATCTCCGCATCCGACGCTCTCCCACCCACCCCCACCCCGCGAGGGATGCACGCACCGTGAAGTTAACCCTTGCCCGCCTCGGGCTCGACGAGAGCGGTCCGGGCCGCGGGTAGGGTCGGGGGTGGCATGTTGATCTTCTTACTGGCGCTCGCGGGGTTCGCGTTTCTGGATTCGCTGGATGCCTTGCTGGTGGGGGTGACTGCCGCGGTGATCTATGACAGTCGTCTGGGGCGGCGGTCGCCGGTGCCGGGGGCGCTGAGTTTGATGGGCGGGGTTTTTGCCGTCACCACTGTTTTCGGGCTCTGCACGGTGCTGGGGATAGGGTTTCTCACCGATCTCGTCGATATCGAGATCACGCCTGCGATGCGGTATCGGGCGACGCTGGTGGCGGGCGTGGCGCTGGTGGCGCTCGGCGCGGTCCGGTTCTCCGGGAACGCGAGCGTCGCGGTGCCCGGGTGGGCGATGGCGGCGCGGCGGCGGCCGCTGCTGCTCGGGCTGGCCGGCGTGGCGATCGGGTTGGGGCAAGCGCCGACGGCGGTGCCCTATCTGGCCGGATTGACCATGCTGGCCGCGCGCGATCCCCGGCCCGCGCTGTGGCCGCTGATCATCGTCGCGTACTGCCTGATCGCGCTGCTCCCGCCGGCGCTGGTGCTGTTCACCGCGACCCGGCGATCACCTCGCGCGCGGCGAATCCATCGCGTCCTGATGCGATTCCTGCGCCGCTTCGGACCCGGCTCGGTCCGAATCCTGCTGGCGATCCTGGGCATCGCGCTGATCGTCGACGCGCTCCGGCATTACTCGGCGCTGTGGTGAGCGCGGTCATCGCTCCCAGGCGAGCAGGATCTGCCCGGACAATTCACTCTCGCGCACGGTCGGCCACTCGTCACGGAACGCGCTTCTCGTATTGAGCGCGTTGGCGACCCGGCGGACGAAGGCGGCGAGACTGGTCCCCCACAGCGTGCCCTCGGTGGTTCCCGAGCCGATCCCGATCTCGTAGACATGGCCGTAGGCCGGCCCGGGCCGATGATCGATGATGAGCGCGCCGCCCGCGACGGAGTGAGCGATGGTCGCCCACTGGTGCATGTGACCGTATAGCTCGTCCTCCTGCCACAGCTCCGGCGTCAGCACTCGCCGCATGATGTCGACGGAGCTGTGGTGGGCCGCGATGATCCCGTCGGCGTCGATCAGCTGGTAACCCCCGGGCAGGAACGCGCCGGTGCGTTCGAGCCGATCCCCGTATCTGGTGTTCGCGGCGCCGTTGTTGCGCCGCAGCAGTGCCCGCAGTTCGGGATGCAGCGGGCAGCCGAATTCGGTTTCCAGGCGGTCGATCTCCGCGCTCGCGGCCGGTGGCCGCAACGCGGCCCGCGCCGCGGGCGAGTAGTAGGACAGCAGGGTGAGAAGGCGATCCCACTCATGATCGAAAGTGCCGAGAGTCACGGTGTGACCATAAGCGTTCGGCGCGCACGGGCCGATTTTCCGGCCCCGGCCCCCTCACGCCGTCCGCCAGTCGTCCCAGTGCAGCACGCGATCGCGGGAGATACGTTGGGCGGGGCGGAAATCGGTGCCGACGGTGTAGGCGAGCGGAATGAGCGCGGCCAGCATGACCTGGTCATAGGGCACATGCAGCAGCTGGGCCAGCTCGCGCTCGAGCGGCGCCTGCGCCGTGGTCCAGACGGTGCCCAGGCCGCGGGCGCGCGCGGCGAGCATGAAGCTCCAGGCGGCGGGCAGGATGGAACCCCAGGTCCCGGCCTGGTCGGTCACGGACGCACGATCGGTGCGCCCCTCGACTGCGGGAATGACGATGGCCGGCACCTGGTGGATGTGCCGGTAGAGGTACTCCACCCCCTCGGCGATCCGCGGCCAGGAACCGTGCGCGTTCATCCTGCGCATGTCCTCGGCCGTCAGCGGCGTGCCCTGGGCCAGATGCAGTGCCCTGCGGTAGATGTCGGCGACGGCCGCGCGCCGCGCCTTGTCGGTGACGATCAGAAAGTGCCAGCGCTGCCGGTTGCGGCCGGTGGGCGCCTGCATCGCGAGATCCACGCATTCCTCGATCAGCCGCCGGGGCACCGGCCGGGTGAGATCGAGACGTTTGCGCACGGCCCGCGTGGTGGACAGGACCTCGTCGGCGGACAGGTTGAGCGACATCCGACCACTCCTCGAATCATCTGTTCCCAGAATATCTTTGACACTACGATCCGAAACGGTATGGCCGACAACAGTCAGCTGTCAAACGATCTGTCAGCAGACTATTGTGCTAACTTACGGATATGCCCAGGACCGACCCGACCGCCTCCTACCTCCCCCGGCTCGCCGTGGAACGCCCGGATATCGCGCTGTGCCGAGCGTCCGCGGGCATAGCCCGCGCCGCCGAACAGGCCACCGCCGACACCGGCCTGGGCGTCGGCCAGCACCTGGTCCTGAAGATGCTCGCGAGCGTCGGCCCCTGCTCGCAGCAGACGCTGAGCGCCGAGCTGCGCATCGACCGCAGCGTCATGGTCGGCATCGCCGACGACCTGGAGGACGCCGGCCTGGTGCGTCGCGACCGCGATCCCGCCGATCGCCGCGCCTACGCGGTCACCATCACCGCAACCGGCCGCCGCGCACTCGCCGAGGCGGAGAAGACCGTCCCGGCATTCCTGGACAGCGCCTTCGCCGCACTCACCCACACCGAGCGCGACCAGCTCACCACCTTGCTGGGCAAGCTGCTGTTCGCCGACCGAGGCCGCCCGCAGTAAGTTCGGTAGTCGATGAGGAGGGTGCGCGATGAGTAGTGCGGTGTGGAGCGTGGACGCGCGAACCGGCGACCGCCGGGACCGGGTGGCGATCGAAGCGGACGCGAGCGCGGTCGACGCGGCGGTGCGCGCGGCAGACGCCACCCTGTCCGCGCTCGCGGACCGCACGCGGCGGGCGCTGTTCCTGCGCACCGCGGCCGACGAATTGGACGCCCACACCACCACCCTCGCCGCCCTCGCCGACGCCGAAACAGCTCTCGGCCTCCCCCGCCTGCATGGCGAGATCGCCCGCACCAGTGCGCAATTGCGCGCGTTCGCCGAGGTCGTGACCCGGGGTGAATACCTCGACATCATCATCGATCACGCCGACCCGGAAGCCACTCCGCCGCGACCTGATCTGCGCCGCTTCAAGATTCCGCTGGGCGTGGTCGCCGTCTACTCCGCCTCCAACTTTCCCTTCGCCTTCTCGGTGGCCGGTGGCGACACCGCCAGCGCGCTCGCGGCCGGTTGCCCCGTGGTCGTCAAGGCGCACCCCGACCACCCGGCGACCTCCGAGGCCGTCTGCACGGTCCTGCGCTCGGCGGCCGAAAGATGCGCTATCCCAGCCGATGTCGTGCAGGTCGTGCACGGCTTCGACGCCGGGCTGGAGCTCGTTCGTCATCCGCTGATCGCGGCGGCCGGTTTCACCGGCTCGATCCGCGGGGGTCGCGCCCTGTTCGACGCGGCCGCGGCGCGCCCGGTCCCGATCCCCTTCCACGGCGAACTGGGCTCCCTGAATCCGGTGGTGGTCACCGGTGCCGCCGCGACCGAGCGGGCGGAGCGCCTCGGAACCGAGCTGGCCGGTTCGGTCACGCTGGGCACCGGCCAGTTCTGCGTCAAACCCGGTCTCGTCTTCGTGCCGTCCGGACCCGACGGCGACCACCTGCTGACGGCCTTGGCCAAGGCACTGACCGAAACCGCGCCGGGCACGATGCTGGACGAGCGCATGCGCGCGAATTTCGTCCGGGGCGTAGCCGAACGGGCGGCCCTGCCCGAGGTCGCGGCCCTCGTCACCCCGCCGGCCACCGGCCGCACCGCGCCCGCCGCGCTGCTCACCACCACGACGACGGCCCTCGCCACCGGCGCACAGGACCTGCTGCTCGAGGAATGCTTCGGGCCGGTCACCGTCGCGGTCCGCTATCCCGACTTCGAGGCCGTCGCGGCCGTGCTGACCCGGCTGAGCGGAAACCTCACCGCCACAATTCAACTCGCGGACGAGGATCTCGGTGATCCGGGCACGTCCGCACTACTCGACCGGCTGCGCGCTCTGGCCGGTCGGCTGGTGATCAATCAGTGGCCGACCGGCGTCGCGGTCGCCGGTGCCCAGCACCACGGCGGGCCCTACCCGGCCACCACCTCGACGTCTACTTCGGTCGGCGCGACAGCCATCGAACGCTGGCTGCGGCCTGTCGTCTATCAGAACACCCCGGATCCGCTGCTGCCGCCCGAGCTGCGCGCCGGCAATCCCACGGGGTTGCCCAGGCGCGTCGACGGCCGCTCCACCACCAGCTGAGGCTCGGCGGCGGACCGCCCTAGCAGGTTCCGTCGTAGCTCGCGCATTTCCCACCAGTAGCCGGCGGCCACGACCGCGTGGCAGCCGATGACTCCCATCGCCAGCACCGATATTCCGACCAACACGACGACGGTCACCGCCACGATTCCCTTCCTCTGCCGAGCCCATCCGCCCACTGCGGATCGCAAAGCAGCGCATACCCGCTCCCGCGCTCCTCGAACAGCTCACACCACTCCAATGTTGTGATCCCGGTCACTTATCGAGCGTTGCAGTGGCGATGGCTCTGAAAAACGAGTGGCAGCAGGAGCCGTCCGTCGGGAATGCTGACCGCCGTGGTCAGCAGCGATGTATGGGACGACGCGCAAGCGGCACGCTACGACCAGGATTCGGCATTCATGTTCGCACCCGACGTGCTCGATCCGGCAGTGCGATTCCTCGCGAACGCGGCCGTCGGCGGCCGGGTGCTCGAGTTCGCGATCGGCACCGGCCGCGTCGCGATCCCCTTGCTGGAGCGGGGCCTGGACGTGAGCGGAATCGAACTCTCCGCGCCGATGGCCGATCGACTCCACCGCAAACGCCCCGATCTTCCGGTCGTCGTCGGCGATATGACCTCGACCCGGGTCCCCGGCGAATTCTCCCTGGTGTACCTGGTGTGGAACAGCATCGGCAATCTGCGAACCCAAGCCGAGCAGGTCGAGTGCTTCCGCAATGCCGCGCGACATCTCGCACCCGGCGGACGGTTCGTTCTCGAACTGAATGTTCCCGGCATTCGGCGGTTCCCGCCGGGGCAGGTGGCCGTGCCGTTCCACGTGGGAAACCGGCACGCCGGTTTCGACACCTTCGACATGAGCACCCAGCAGGGCACATCGCATCACTACCTCCGGCACCCCGACGGCTCGGTGACCTACGGCGCCAGCAACTTCCGCTACATCTGGCCCGCCGAATGCGACCTGATGGCGCGATTGGCGGAAATGGAGCCGGAATCGCGCCATGCCGATTGGCGGGGTGCGCCCTTCACTAATGACAGCGAAAGCCACGTGTCGGTGTGGCGCAAACCGGATCGGTAGGCGTGCTCAGACGACGATGACGCGCCGGCCGCGGGTGTGGCCGGCCCGGCTGTCGCGATGCGCCGCCGCGGCGTCGGCGAGCGGGTAGGACCGCTCGACCGGAATGTGCAGCTTGCCGCGGGCGATCAAGTCGACGGCGGCGGCGAGAGCGTCCGGCACGCTGCCCGCGACACCGGAGAATCGGACGCCGAATTCGGGTGCGGTGAGGTCGGCGATGGAGACGACGCGCCCCGGATCGCCGGTGAGAGCGACGAGTTCGCCGAGCACGCCGGCGCCCGCCAGGTCCAGGGCCGCGTCGACCCGGCCGAGGCCGCGCACCCGCTCGACCCAGCCGTCGCCGTAGGTCGTGGCCAGCGCGCCCAGGCCGCGCAGATAGTCCTGGTTCGCGGACCCGGCCGTGCCGATCACGGTGATGCCGCGATCGCGCGCGATCTGGAGCACGGCCGAGCCGACTCCCCCGGCCGCACCGCTGACCAGCAGCGTCTCGCCCGGCCGCACCCCCACCTGGTCGAGGATCCGGATGGCGGTCTCCACGACCGAGGGATACCCGGCGGCCTCCTCGAACGACAGTCCGTCGGGCATGCGCGCCCAGGCCGACAGCACCGCGAATTCCGCGTAGGTGTCGGCACCTTCGCCGAACACCGCGTCGCCGACCGCCACCCCGGTGACGCCCGGCCCCACCTCGTCCACCACGCCCGCCGCGTCCAGCCCGACCCCGGACGGCAACGTGATCGGATGAGCGCCCAGCACCTGCCCTTCCCGAATCCGCCAGTCCACCGGATTCACGCCCGCCGCCCGCACGGCGACACGCACCTGCCCTGGCCCGGCGTGCGGCTCCTCCGTGTCGATCAACCGCAGAACCTCCGGACCGCCGAACTCACTGAATCTCACGCTCTTCATGCCGACGACGCTAACACTAACGGTTAGTGTTTTGAAACAGCTATGGTTTTGTACCTGCTAGTGTTCCGGCATGACCTCGCCGCCCGGCCGCCGCGAACGCAAGAAGGCCGCGACCCGCCAGAAGATCGCGGACACCGCACTGCGCCTGTTCCTCGAACGCGGCTACGAGGCCGTGGGCATCCGCGAGGTGGCCGCCGAGGCGGATGTCGCCGTCACCACGCTGTTCGCGCATTTCCCGTCGAAGGAAGCCCTGATCTTCGAGCGGGACGCCGATTTCGAGCAGCGCCTCACCCGCGCCGTCACCGACCGCGCGGCGGGCGAGCCGCTGATTCCCGCGTTGCGCCACGAGGTCCACGCGATCATGCGGCACTGCGCCTCCAGCGAGGCCGCGCCGATCTGGCACATGGTCTGCGAGTCGCACGCGCTGCGCCAGTACGAGGAGTCGATGCGGCTGCGGCACGCGGAATCACTGGCCGCGGCGATCGCCGCCCAGCCCGGCAGCACGCGGACCGCGACCAGCTGCCGGGCGCTGGCACGCTTCGTGGTCGACGCCTACTCGCTGGCGCGCGACGCCGCCGATCCGGCGGCCGCCGTGGACGAGATCTTCCGAATGATCCAGGCGGCGTGGGACAGTGCGCCGATCGTGCCCGATTCGCCTCCCGCACACGACCGGACGTGATCAACTGGGAATCGACATCCCGGCGTAGTGTGAGCACAACCCAGGAGGATCGATCGTGGCGACCATCATCCTCGGCGGCGGCATCGCCGGCACGGCACTGGCGGCGGCGCTGGCCCACGGCGGCACGAAAGTCACCCTGTACGAACAGCAACGAGCCGGCAGCTCCGGCGGGGCGTTCCTGTTCCTCGACGATCGCGGCCACGCCGCGTTGACCGGATTGGGCGTTGACCTGTCCGCCCTGCACGCGGCCTCGCACCCGCTCCTCGGCCTGGACTACGCCAACAGCGTCGGCGTGCACTCCGCGCGGATGGACCGCGGCCACCGATTCTGGTTGCGCGCCAACCTGATCGACGTACTCCGCGAGTCCCTGGCCACCTCCGGGGCGGACGCGCACTTCGGCGTCCCGATCTCGGGCATCGACCTCGCCGCGCACACGCTGCACCGACCATCAGGCCCCGCCGTCGCGTTCGGCGACGAGCTGGTCGTCGCGGCGGACGGCATCGACTCGATGGTGCGCACCGCGCTCGAACCCGCCCGCACCCCCGTCTATTCAGGCGACGTCGTCCTCTACGGCATGACCACCGAACCGCTCACACTGCCCACACCCGCCGCGGTTCTGCACTTCTACGACGAGATCACTCCGGCGGGCAAGGGCGCGACGTTCGGCCACGTCTGGGACGGAAACACTCCGGCCCTGTGGTTCCTGCGTATCCCCCGCGCTCCGCTGCCCGTCGACGATCTGGGCTCGCGCCCCGTCGCGGAGTGGTCCGCGGAGGTCCTCGCCGCGACTCCGTCCAACTCCGGGCTCATGGAAACCCTGCTCGCGCATACCGATTCGGTGCACGTCTCCAACGCACGCACGGTCCCGCTGGACGGCGCCGCCGTACCGAGCGAGCCGGTCCTGCTGGTCGGCGACGCCGACCACGCCATCACCCCCGCCGCGGGCGTCGGAGCCCGCGACGCCCTCGAGGACGTCCACGCGGTGTATCTCGCCCTGCGCGGCAGCGATTCGCCCGCCGCGGCCATGGCGCAGCGCCGAGCCGGGATCCGCGCCGACCGCGAACGCGCCCAGCGCCTCATCCGGCAGAGCACAGGCAGGCCCGCCGCTACCTGACCGGCTGGTGCCGGAACGCCGGTGCGATCACCCCTCGTCGACTCGACGCACCCGCGTCGTCGCCGCCGTCACCGGCGTGCCGTCGAGGTCGACCGGGCGCAGCGGAGCCAGCGGCCGGTCGTCACGGTCGACCAGCGTCGAGTGCGGTTCACCCTCGGCGAAGGCGTGGCGTTCACCCCACTGCCGCAGGCTGACGACGAGCCCGAACAGGTCCTGCCCGGCGGTGGTGAGTTCGTAGCGCTGCCGCTTGCCGCCCGGCACGGTGCCGGTGGCGAGGATGCCGTGTTCGACAAGTTTGCGGAGCCGGTCGGCCAGGATGTTCTTGGCGATCCCGAGGCGCTGCTGGAACTCGGTGAACGCCGTCGCGCCGTCCATGGCGTCGCGCACGATCAGCAGACTCCAGCGATCCCCCACGAGATCGGCGGCGCGCGCTACGGGGCAGGGCGGGTCGGTCCACGGCTGCGTCGGGGTCATGCGCCTCCCGTCATCGGTTGCAATTCGAAACCATTATGCCCTACGGTCAAATTGGTTTCAATTTGCTACTAATTTCGGGAGGCGCAGTGGGGACCGGAGTGTCACGGTCACAGCGATTGGTGCTGGCAACGGTGTGTGCGGTGGCGGTGTCGGCCGTCTACGCGATCCAGCCCGTCCTGGAATCCGCGGGCGCGGAACTCGGGCTGCCGTCCGAGTCGATCGGCCTGCTCGTCGCCGCGGGGCAGATCGGGTACTTCGCCGGGCTGGTGCTGCTGGTGCCGCTCGCCGATATCGTCGACCGCCGCCGGCTGATCACCGCGCACCTCGTGCTCACCGCGTTCGGGGCGACGATCGCGGCCGTCGCCCCGAACGCCGCGCTCGCCCTGGCCGGTCTCGCGATCGTGGGCCTGTTCGCGGTCGTGGTGCAGGTGACCGTCGCCTACGTCGCGACCCGGTCCGCCCCGGGCGAGCGCGGCCGCGACATCGGCGCGGTCACCTCCGGCGTGGTGCTGGGCATCCTCGGCGTCCGCGTGCTCGCGGGCCTGCTGGGCGACGCAGCCGGGTGGCGCGCGGTGTACGCGGTACTGGCGGTGCTGTGCCTGGTCCTCGCGGCCACCGTGCGCCGCACCCTGGTTCCGGACTCGCGCCGTCCCGGCGTCCGCTACCGCCAGGTGCTCGCCTCGATGCGCGAGCTGCTGTTCACCGATCGCCTGTTCCGGAACCGGGGCCTGCTCACGTTCTTCGCCTTCGCCTCCTTCGGTTCGCTCTGGAGCGGCCTTGCGCTGCCACTCGGCGCCGCGCCCTGGAACTTCGGGGCCACGGCGATCGGCCTGTTCGGGTTGGCGGGCCTGGCCGGAGCGCTGGGCGCGGCCCGCGCCGGACGCTGGGCCGATTCCGGTCACGCACAGGCGATCACCGGTACCGCGCTCGCTCTGCTCACCGTCTCGTGGCTGCTCATCGCCCGCACCGAGGCGACGCTGTGGCCGCTCGTGCTCGGCATCGTGCTCCTCGACTTCGCCGTGCAGGCCGTGCACGTGAGCAGTCAGCACCTGCTGACCCAGGCGCATCCGGACCGCGCGGGTAGCGTCATCGGCGCCTACATGGCTTTCTATTCGCTCGGATCGGCCCTCGGCGCCGTCACGACCACGTGGGCGTACAGCACCTGGGGCTGGTCCGGATCCTGCTGGACGGGGGCGGCCTACTCCGTTGCCGCACTGGCACTTTGGACGCTGTCGCAGCGTGTGCCGGCGCACCGGCGCGCGAACGCCGACTGCGCCGCCGGTTGACATCGGCCGGTGCTGCGACACGATGGCACGATGACCCGCACCACCGGCGCGCCACCGTTCGATGTGCCCGATCTCGTACCCGGCATGGCGGCGCACGCGCGGTGGACCGTTCGGCTCCATCCCCGCCTGGGCATTCCCCGGGTGCGCGACAGCCATGTCGGCGGCCCGCTGCTGTGGCCGGTGGCCCAGGAGTGGCCGTGCTGCGAATCCCCGTACTGCGACACAGCTTTCGGCACCCCGCTCACTCCGCTGGCACAGTTGCGGGCGGCGGATTTCCCGGAGATCACCTTCCCGGAGGGCACTGATCTCGTGCAGTTCCTGTGGTGCACCGGCGATCACGGCGCCGACACCGTGCAGGTCCGCTGGCGGGCCGCCGCCGAGGTGAAGCGGGTGCGGCCGTTCCCGCTCGCCGCCGAATTCGAGGACGCGCAGGAGGAATACTTTCCGCTGCCGTGCGTGCTGCATCCGGAGCGCGTGCTGGAATACCCTTGGCACCAAGAGCTTCCGGAAGAACTGCGGCGCGCCCTGCGCGCGTGGCAACCCGGCCCCGAGTTGTACCCGCCGCACTACGCCGAGGTGGCGACCGCTCCCGGGTTCAAGGTCGGCGGCAGCATGAACTGGTCCGGCACCGACATGCCGTCCGATTTCGCGTGTGCGGTCTGCTCCGCGCCGCCGTTCCTGCTGCTCCAGCTCGACAGCCGCGAGTTCACCGCCGATTCACGCTGGCAACCGCTCGAGGAACGGCACCTGAGTCCCGGCACCTACAAATACATTTCGGCCGCACAACCCACCGGGTTGCAGGTCGGCCGGAGCAGCCACGCCGGTGTGTTCGTGTGTTCGGCACAGCCCGAGCACTTGGTGGAGTACATCCGGCAGTGAGCCCCCTCTCCCTGCTGGGCGGCCTGCGCGAATCCGCTTGATCAGAGCAGCTCGGCGATCGGGGTCCGCTCCACCGTGCGCAGCAGATCCGCGACATCGTCGCAGACGTGGGCCGCGCCCTCGTCCAGCAGTTCGGCCCGCGAGATGCCCCCGCTGAGCACCCCGATCGTCGGCACGCCGACCCGTGCGCTGGCACGCACATCCCACACCGTGTCGCCGACGAACACCGCCCGCTCCGGCGGCACGCCCGCCCGATCCAGCGCGACGCGCACGATGCTCGGATCGGGCTTGGCGGTCTCGACATCCGCCCCACCGGTCACCGCGTACAGCACCGACTCGCTGTCGAGCAGCTTGCGCAGGCGCTCCAGTTCGTCGTCGGGCGCGGAGGTCGCCAGCACCACCCGCAGACCGCGCCCGTGCAGGTCGGCCAGGATTTCGCGGGCACCCGGCAGCAGGGTCAGCTCCTCGGCGCTGTCGAGGTAGTAGCGCGAGTGCAATTCATCGGCGCGCTCGGCGGCGGCCTCGTCGAGATCGCCCGCCAGCGTCCGGATCAGCTCGTCGCCGTCCATGCCGATTGCCCGGTGGATCCGCCAGGTCGGCACGATCGCGCCCGCCTCCCGAAAGGCCCGATGCCAGGCCCGGGCATGCAGATAGTTGGAATCGGCGAGCGTGCCGTCGATATCGAACAGCACCGCTGCGGGATCGGCCACGACAACCTCCTCTATCGGGAATTCACCTCGCAACGGGCTACCCCGTTCACGCGACTCGAATCGCTGCGGACCGGTGCTGGCCGGCAGTTGGGTGAACCGTTCGCGTGACTCGAACCACCGCCGACGCCGCAGCGCTCTGCGGACCGGTATCGGCGAGCAGTTCGGGTAGCCATTCGCGCAAATCGAATCGGTATCGACTTTGCGGCCATTGTCGGCGTGGCAGCGCGGCAGGCACCGCCCGCCCGGTCGGCGGCCCCGCGCTGAACATCGCCATGACGAGTACCAGTCTGCCGATTACTGCGGTGGTGCGCCCGGGGCGTACTCGCCTTCGATCCATCGGCAGATCGCCTCGACGACGTACTCGCGCTCGGTGGTGTCCAGCGCGTGGCCGGCCGGGATCTCGTGCCAGCGCGCCAAGCAGGTGCGGCAGCAGGTCGCGGTCGCGTGCTGGGCGACGAAGACGGGGTGACCGCGGTAGGGCGTCTGGCGGCCGTCGTTGCGGGGTTCGGCAGGGGCCAGGCGGCGGTCGACGAACTCGGCGGCGTGCTTGCGGACGGCGCCGATGCCACGCAGGTCGACGATCGCGCGGTCCCGGCCGCGCAGGTGGAACTTCGCGCGGAAGTGGTGCTGCCCGATGCGGGCCAGCCGGGCGTCGAGCACGTCCATCGCCCTCCATGCTCTCACGGGCGCAGGTGCTCGACCGCGATGCCGTAGTCCGCGCGCAGTCGCCCGGCGATCAGCGAGCGATGGCAGGCCTCCGGATCGCGTTCGACGCAGAACAGGGCCGCGCGCACACCGGCGGACAGCGCCGCCACGATCGGACCGAGATCAGCCGGATCGAGGATCTCGGCGGTGTAGCGCCTGGTGTAGCCGGCGGCGAGTTCCCGGCGGGAACGTTTGCCGACGCCGAGGCGGTCGTCCTCGGCGTATTGCAGGTGACGCAGCTCGGTGGTCGGGGCCAGTTCGGGATGGTGCCGGTAGGCGATCCCGGCCTGCGCGAGCGCGGCCTGCAACCGGCGCGAATTGGCCCACGCGTACTCCGGACCCCGGACACCGCGCCGCTGGCGCACATCGAGCAGCAACCCGATATCGGCCGCCCGCAGGCGCTCCAGAAAGGACGCGCCGTCGAAACCGTAGACGCCGATCGTGAACACGACAATCACCACCTGAGCACTGTGGGCGGCACCGGAATACGATGCCGCCCACAGCTTTCCGAAACTAGGGCCGCGCGGCGACGGCTTCGACCTCGAACAGCACGTCCGGCGTGGCCAGGCTCGCGACGCCGAGCAAGGTCTGCGCGGGCGGGTTGGCGCCCCAGTTCTCCTGCACGGCGCCGGCGATCGGGCCGAGCTTGCTGACGTCGTGGTTCACCACGTAGGTCCGCAGCTGCACGACGTGGCTGAGATCGAGCCCGTGCGCGGCGAGCGCGAGACCGATGTTGTGGAAGGTCTGCTTCACCTGATCGGCGAAGTCGGCCGAGACCACCTCGCCGTTCACGTCCGACCCGTACTGTCCCGCGACCAGCACGAGCTCGGTGCCCGCCGGGATGGCGGCGGTGTGGCTGTAGCCGCGCGGGACCGGATTGTGCAGGCCGTCCGGGTTGACGATGGTGTGGGGCATGAGATCACCTTTCTGAGGAGCCGGGCGCGACGTGCGCCCCGTTCGGAATCCGCGTGTCTGTGTCGAGCGCGAAGGCCAGCTGCGCGAGAACGATTTCGCGATAGTCGAGTTCCCCCTCGATCCGATGACCGAGGACGACCGGGTAGAGCTGCCCGACGATGGCCGCGACGGCCGCCTCGACGATCGCGACCGGGTCGAAACGCGGTGTGAAATCACCGCTTTCGATCCCCCGGCGCACCGCGTCCAGGAACGGCTCGCGGTACTGGCCCGCCAGCGTGGCGGCGTGCTCCTGCAACTCCGCGTCGTGGGCGGCGGCGGTCCAGAACTCCATCAGCACCCGCCAGGTGCCGATATCGGTGCCCAGACCGCGATCCACCATCGCGACCAGCTGCTGCCAGGGATCGTCGAACTGCGCGGCGAGCTCCCGCATGGCCACGACCGCGATGGACGTCACCCGGCGCAACGCCTCGATCAGCATGTCTTCCCGGGAACCGAAGTAGCCCTGCAACGTGCTCACCGCGACACCGGACGCCTCGGAGACGTCGACGAAGCGGGTGCCCGCGTAGCCGCGCTCGGCGAGCACTGTGACGACCTGGTCGAGGACGAGCGTGCGCCGGGCGCCGCCCGCGCGGCGGGTGCGGCTGGGGCCTCGATTGCTCATGGTCGTACCGTATCACGATACGGTACGACCATGCTCATCAATCTCAGCTAATATAAGCTCTAACTTATCCAAGGAGGTTGACATGCCATTGTTGTCCGATCCCGCCGCACTCGCGGGGCTCGTCACCCGCGAGGTACGCACCGGTTCCCGCGCCGGCGCCACCACCCGCATCGCCGTCGCCCGTCGCACCTACCCCACCGATCAGGCCGACCTGTGGGACGCGGTCACCAATGCCGAGCGCATCCCGCGCTGGTTCCTGCCCATCACCGGCTCGCTGGAAATCGGCGGCCGCTACCAGCTCGAAGGCAACGCCAACGGCGTGGTCGAGCGCTGCGACGCTCCCAAGCAGTTCGCCGTCACCTGGGAGATGGGCCCGCAGGTGTCCTGGCTGTCGGTCACGCTCACGCCGGCGGGCGACGGCACGGAACTCGAACTCGTCCACGAAGCGCCCGTCGACCCCGAGATGTGGAAGCAGTTCGGCCCCGGCGCGGTCGGCGTCGGCTGGGATCTGGCCCTGCTCGGCTTGGGCATGCACCTGTCCACCGACGAGCCGGTGGATCCGGACGTCGCCCTCACCCTGCACAAGACGCCCGAGGGCCTGGAGTTCATCCGCACCGCCGCCGACGCCTGGGGCGCCGCGGCCATCGCCGACGGCGACGACCCGGCCGTGGCCGCGGCCGCCGTCGAACAGACCTTCACCTTCTACACTGTCGAACCCGAACCCGAGGCCGGCGCCGAGTCCTGATGACCGCCTCCCCCGCCAAGGTCTTCGAGGCACTCGGCGATCCCGTCCGCCGCCACATCCTGGAACTCGTGGCCGGCGGCGAGCAGCCCGCGGGTGTTCTCGTGGACGCGGTCCGCGAGCGCGCACCGATCTCCCAGCCCGGTGTCTCGCAGCATCTCAAGGTGCTCCGCGACGCCGGGCTGGTCCGGGTGCGCGCCGCGGGCACCCGCCGCTTCTACGCCCTGGACCCCGCGGGCGTCGACCTCGCCCGCACCTGGCTCACCCTGCTCGTGGATCCACTGCACCAGCTGGCCAACCCGCTCGACGCGCTCGGCACCGAAATCGCCCGCGGCAAACGCGGCCGCCGCGGCGCACCCGCCCGGCAGGAGCCCTACGGCGAAGCCGAACTCGCTTGAGCGCCGATGATTTTCGCGCCGCGATCCCGTCTCGATTCGCACAGGTGTGATGTCGACGAGTGAGGACTCGAATGCGCGAACTGATCCTGCAGATGATGGTGTCGGTGGACGGTATGGCCGAGGGGCCCGGGCAGAACCTGGATTGGATCGAGGTCGACGACCCCGACCTCGACCGCTACCTCGCCGAATTCCTGGGCAGCGTCGGGGCCCAGATCTACGGACGGGTGAGCTACGAACTGCTGAGCCAGTACTGGCCCGACGCCGAGAGCCGGCCCGCCACCCCCGGCGACAAGATGCTCGCGCCCGCGGTGAACGGGCTGCCCAAGCTCGTCGTATCACGACAGCGACAGCCCGAGTTGCCCTGGCAGCCCGCCGAGGCGATCGGCAGTGACCTGGCCGCCGAAATCGCCGCACGGAAAGAACAGCCGGGCAAGCCGCTGGTGGTGTTCGCCGGGATCGAGACCGCGCAGGCGTTCCTGCCCACCGGCCTGATCGACGAATATCGACTGCTCGTCTTCCCGGTCGTCCTGGGCGGCGGACGGCCACTGTTCCCCGACGACAACGCCCGCCGCCAACTGCGCCTGATCGAGACGATCCCGTTCACGACGTCGGGAGTCGTCCTGCAGCGCTACCGGATACCGGGCTAGGCGCGCCGCAGCACGATCAACGGGGTCCGATAGTGCTCGACGACCTCGCCGCCGAGTTCCCGCACGGCCTCGGCGGCGGCGTCGACCTCGGCGGCGCTCCAGTCGCTGAACGTGGTGAACAGGTCGTGGATCCGGTCGGCGTCCAAGGTGATCGACCAGGCGAAGCTATCGGTCAGAACGACGGTGAAGTAGCCGTCGCGGGTCATCCGGTCCACCCACAGCTCGGTGTCGAATTCGCCCGCGCGCGATTGTGGCGCGCCGGGTTCCCGGCGAGCGACGATCCGCGCGACCCGTTCCCGGAACGGCGTGCGCGGCACCGCGGGGTCGCCGAAGGCGTTGCGCCACACGGCGAAATGCCCGCCGGGCGTCAGCGCACGATGTAACCGGGGCAGCAGCACCTCGAGGTCGAACCAGTGCACCGCGGTCGCCGCGACCGCCAGATAGAACGCGGCGGGCGGCAGGGCCGCGGTCTCCGCGGTCGCGCGCACGACGACGGCCGCCGGCCAGCGCGTCCGGAGCCGCTCGGCCAGCGCCGCACCGGGTTCGACCGCCGTGACGTGCGCGCCCGCCCCCAGCATCGGGCCGGTGGCCAGGCCGTTTCCGGCGCCGAACTCGATCACCCGGACACCCGGGCCGAGCAACTCCAGTTCGCGTAACCGCTGCCAGAGCGCGTCCGGATAGGGCGGCCGGGCGCGGTCGTAGACCTCCGCGTGCTGCTCGAAATGCATCGGGTCGACCATGCGCGCATTCTATTTCGCCACGCGGAACCACAGAGATCTCTCACAAACCACCGCAGCGGCGACCCGGCTCGACCCAGTACCGTCCAAGGCGAGCTTGGAGGAGAACGAAAATGGCTGGTGGGCGCAACGGATTTCTGTTGCTCGGTGGTGCGGCGTCGGTCGGGGCGGGCGCCCTGCACCTGTTCGCCGCGGGATTGCACACCGAGCACGCCACCTTGGCGCGGCTGATGGTCGTGCTCGCGGCGGCGCAGTGCGCGGCCGGTCTGATCGCGGTGCTGAGCGCGCGGAAAGTGGTGCCGGTCGGCGTGATCGGGGTCAACCTGGTCGCCGTCGCGATCTGGGGATACACGCGTTTCGCGGGTCTGCCGTGGCCCGAGGGCCTGGACACCGCCGAGTCACCGCAGTTCCTCGACAGCGTCTGCGCCGCACTGGGCGTGCTGGCCATCGCCGGTGCGGCCGTCGCCCTGCTGCGCCCCACCGCGACCCTGCGCCCGGCGCCCACCGCGACCGCCGCCACGCTGGCGGGCGTGCTCGCGGTCGCCGCGATGCTCGGCGGCGTCGGCCACGTGCACAGCCACGGTGGCGGCGGCGAGCACACCCATGCCGCGGGTGGCGACCACGCCGAGCACGGATCCGCCTGGCCCCGGCCGTGGGATCCGGCGCAGGCGATCGACGTCTCCGGCGTGCCCGGTGTCACCGCCGACCAGGAACAGCGCGCGTCCGCCCTGATCCGCACCACCCTGGAGCGGCTGCCCGCCTTCGCCGACGTGAATTCGGTCGGCGCGCTGGGCTTCCGGTCGATCGGCGACGCGTCCACCGGCTACGAGCACTTCATCAACTTCGGCTACATCCGCGACGACCGCTTCCTCGACGCGAACGCTCCGGAATCGCTGGTCTACCGGGTGGACGGCTCCTCGCGCACCCTGGTCTCGGCGATGTATATCGCCAAGGGCAAGAAGATCGACGACCCCGATCTGGTGAACTACGGCGGATCGCTGATGCAGTGGCACGTCCACGACAACCTGTGCTGGAAGTCCGGCCCGGACGGACCGCAGGTCGCGGGCGTCACCGACGCGCAGGGCAACTGCCCGCCGCAGTCCATCAACCCGGGCTCGGGCAACCCGATGGTGCATGTCTGGATCGCCGCGAACCAGTGCGGCCCGTTCGCGGCCCTGGAGGGCCACGGCGCCGGACAGGCCGCCACCTCCGCCGACGGCCGCCGCACCGACACCTGCGCCCACGATCACGGCGGCAGCCACCGCTGACCCGCGTAACCGGCAGCGCGAAACCCTGACCTCGGCTAACGGTCACCGAGATCGACTGGCGGGGTGGCGAGTTCGGCGGTCGGCGGCGATCCGGTAAAGTCGTCTGGCCGCGCAGCCCAGGCCGGACGGGGCGCGCGGCGGTAGCTCGTGTTCCGGCGAGGGGACATGATGACCAGCACGCAAGAACCCGCCGAACTGAGCCCCGCCGCACCCGAGGAACGCATCGCGCGCATCCGCCGCCGCCTCGAGCGCCTGATCGGCATCGCGGCGACCGAGGGCAACGCCCTGATCCCCCTGCGCAACGGCGACCAGATCTTCGAAGCGATGCTGGCCGGGATCGCCCGCGCCGAGCACACCGTCGACATGATGACCTTCGTGTACTGGAAGGGTGATATCGCCCGCCGGTTCGCCGAGGCGCTCGCCGAGCGGGCGCGCGCCGGGGTGCGGGTCCGGTTGCTGCTGGACGGATTCGGCAGCCGGTTGATCGACACCGAACTGCTGGAGCAGATGGACCGGGCCGGGGTCGAGATCGCGTGGTTCCGCAAACCGCTGTATCTCTCGCCGCTGAAACAGAACCACCGCTGCCACCGCAAGGTGCTGGTCGTCGACGAGGAGACCGCGTTCACCGGCGGCGTCGGCATCGCCGAGGAATGGTGCGGCGACGCACGCAACGAGAACGAATGGCGCGACACCCACGTCGAGGTGCGCGGCCCGGCCGTCGACGGCATCGCCGCCGCGTTCGCGCAGAACTGGGCCGAGTGCCACACCGAACTCTTCGACGACCGGGACCGCTTCATCGACCATCGCCCGCAGGGCGAGGCCATCGTGCAGGTGGTCCGCGGCTCGGCCAGTTTCGGCTGGCAGGACATGCAGACCCTACTGCGGGTGATGCTGGAATCGGCCGAGGAACGCTTCCGCCTGGCCACCGCCTACTTCTCGCCGGACGCGTACTTCATCGAATTGCTGTGTGCCGCCGCCCGGCGCGGAGTCGAGGTGGAGATCCTGCTGCCCGGACCGCACACCGACAAGCGGGTCTGCCAGCTCGCCGGCCAGCACTTCTACGAGGATCTCATCGAGTGCGGGGTGCGAATCCATCAGTATCAGCCGACGATGATGCACGCCAAGGTGATCACCGTCGATCGGGTGGCCGCGCTGATCGGCTCGACCAATTTCAATCGCCGCTCCCTCGATCACGACGAGGAGATCATGCTTGCGGTGCTGGACGTGGAGTTCACGGCGACCCTGGACGCGCATTTCGACGAGGACCTGACGGTCAGCGACCGGATCCGGGCGGGGCGATGGCGGCGGCGTTCGATCGCGCAGCGCGCCCGGGAACTCGCGGTCCAGCCGATCCGCAGATTCCTGTGATCGCACGCGATGCGACATGGCACCGCGTGCGATCAGGAGTGCAGGCGGGCGTGGATGCGCGATAGTAGATCGATGGTCCGGAACGGTTTGCGCAGATAGTCCCGCGCGCCGACCGCCATCGCGAGGTCGAGGATGCTCGCCTCGTTCTCCGTGGACACGATCATGATCGGCGCGGTGGATTTCTGGCGCATCCGCAGGCACACTTCGTTCGGCGCGAGGTCGGGCACCAGCGGATCCAGCAGCACCAGATCGGGGTGCCAGTCGTCGGCGGCCTCGAGCGCCTCGTTGCCGGTGGCGGTGTGCGCCGCGTCGTAGCCGGCCGTGGCCAGCACCAGCAACGTCATCTCGGCGGTGGCGGCGTGCTGTTCGACGACCAGGACGCGCGCGAGGCCGACATCGGTATCGCTGCCCGTGATGAGCGGGCTTCGCGCGCGATTCGTGGCTAGCGGATGGATGTTCATGGCGTGCCCCTTGTCAGCCGGGCTTTGACGCTAAACCGGCCAGCAACCATCCAGCAATAGGAATGGGAGATAAGTCCTCCGGTTTGCCGTGATCGTCATGTCTTCGTGACCCACCCGTCTCGTACCCAATGGGACAGTGATCGAAACGAGATACGGCCGCCACCAGTTGTTCACCGACAGCTGACGTGCACTGACACAGACCTCACTCCCCCGATTTCAGCGGCTTCCGGTCGCTGAGACCGCGCTGGAACCCCTGTGCATCCGGGGCACCGCACTGTCCTTCTCGCCAGCGACCACACCGGTCGCAGACGAGCAGCAACCGATGAACGAACGCACCGGCATCGCCGCGGCGGTGCCGAACGCGCGGTCGCATGTATACGAAGCTGTCCAGCCCGGAAGCCGACGCACTGGTTGACGACGTCCCCGAGCTCGACGCGTCCCAGGGCGACACTGCCGGCGGGATCGTCTCCGCCACAGGTGACCTCGGCGTTTCGGGCGGGCATCGAATCCGGCGGATCTGTGGTTAGATTCGTTCGCCGACGCCGGACCACTTGCACCGTCTGCCTCGATCGCTGTCCGGCTGTCATCGCTTTTCCGGCTTTACCTCAGGAATTCCGGCTTTACCTCAGGAATATTGGCGCAGCGCGGTCGTGCCCGGGTACGGCCGCGCCACGATGAGCGAGGGGTGAATGAGCAGAAATCGAATAGGCAAGCGGGCCGCGACGGCGCTAGCTGTGTGCACCGTGCTCATCGCGGTTCCGGGCGGCGCGGCCGCGGACACGATCGTCCCGCTGCCCGACGGGCACGTCGAGGGACCGGGCGTGAAAATCACCGGTCGCAATGAGCGCGCGATCATTTCGGCCTCGCTCGCGGCGAACGGCGCGGGGCGCACCTCGTGGCTGACCGGCGATGTCACGGCCGAGGTCGAAACCCCGGACGGCGTCGTAGGTCCCAACAACGGCCCCAAGAACTACCCGGGAACGAACAATTCAGGCACGCACGGCTCGTCGAATCTGACCGTCGGTTATGTCGTCGGCTGCCAGGTCGCACTGAGCGCACTGAACGCGAACGCCGCCTTCACCCTCAGTGCGACACCGAGTGTCACCGGTGGATTCAGTTTCCCGCTGGCGCCCGGGCAGGTGCAGTGGGTCTCGATCAACAACATCGAACTGGTCAAAAGCGGCAGTTACACCATCAATTACCAGGATGTGCCGATGGAGATTCAGGGCTGCGGCGGTTACGCGCAGGCCCGCAAGGTCGCGGTGGTCGAAATCATCGGCGCCGAATATGTCAAAGCCACGCTCTACGGCCAACCGTTCAGCCTCGGCTGATGCTCCGCTCCGACAGAAGGGATCGCATGTTCGGCAAGATTCTCGGAACGGTCGTGGTCGCGACGGCAGTGGGGATCGGGCAGACCGGGGTGGCCGCCGCCGACACCTTCGTTCCGCTGCCCGGCGGCTCGATCACGCGCGAATTGGCCGACGGCACCACCGTCACCGTCACCCTGACCGGCGAATCGGCCAGGATCACCCCCTCGATGGGCGCGACGCCGATGCACCGCAACGTCTGGGTGAGCGCCCGGGCCAGCGTGGATATGGCCGGGCCGACCGCGTCGACCGCCACCATCAAGATCAGCCCCGGCTACCTCGTCGGCTGCCAGGTCGACATCGGCGGCTTCTCCGGAAACAACAACGAGACGGCGACCGCGGGCGGCAATCCGAACATCCCGATCGCGCCGACCGAATCCTTCGGCGCCGGAATCACCTTCGGACCGGGGCAGTCCGTCGCGCAGCTGATGCTGGATCTGGAGATGCCCGACGACTACGGGCAGGAATCGCACAAGCGCTACAACAAGATCAAGGGCCCGCACACCGCGGTGACCTGGATCGACGAGACCTTCGCGGTCAACGGCTGCGGCGGTTTCGCTCAGGCCCGGTCGTTCGTGGCGGTCGAGATCGACAGTTCGAACTATGTGGGCAACGTGCTGCTCTGGGGTCAGCCCTTCAGCATCGGATAGCGCGCACACCGAGGGGCGGACGCCGGTCGGCGTCCGCCCCTCGGGCTTCCGGTCAGAGCGTGGCGAGGTCGATCGCCTCGGCCATCGCGCGGTAGCCGGCGGCGTTGGGATGCTTGTGGTCACCGGAATCGAAGGCGGGCAGCAGGCTTTCGGGGTCCGCCGGATCCCGGACGGCGGCGTTGAAGTCGACGACCGCGTCGTATTCACCGCTGGTGCGCAGCCACTCGTTGAACTCGCGGATCTTCGCCGCCGAGACCTCGTTGTAGTACTCGGCGCCCTTCATCGGCAGCAGCGTCGCGCCGGTCACCCGCACACCGGCCCGGTGCGCGGCGGCGATCAGCTCGCGATGCCCGGCGATCAACTGCGCCACCGAGATCTGTGGATTCGGCTTGTAGGTGGGCAGGTCGACCTCGGAGAAGCCGAAATCGTTGAGCCCACCGAAGACGATGACACTGCTGACATCGCGTTGCCCGAGAACGTCGCGCTCGAAGCGCCGCACCCCCGCCTCGCCGAACCACGACGAATCGTTGAGGATCAGGTTGCCGCCGATGCCGGCGTTGAGGACCGGGCGCGGGGTGCCCGCGTCGGCCAGGCGCTGGGCCAGCCAATCCGGGTAACGGGTGTTGGTGTCGTATCCGGAACCGTAGCCGTCGGTGATCGAGTCACCCATGGCGACAACGGTGCCGCCCTCGTCGTCATCGCCCGAGACCTGGAGGTCGGTCAGGTAGTACCAGGAGTGGGTGGCCTCGGTGAACGGTCCGGCCGCGGCGCCGGCCTGGTCGCCCGCGGCGCGATAGGTGCTGGCGTAGGCCTGGGAGTGGAACGTTGCGGGGCCGGTGCGTTCGGGGAAGAAGATCGAGACGGTCGCCGAGTCCAGGGCGCGCAGGTCGAGATCGACGCTGTCGCTGGTCAGGGTGCCGCCCGCCGGGATCTCGGTGGTCGTGCTGCCGCCGAAGGTCAACGGGCGCACCGAGTCCGGGTCGACCTCGGCGCCCGCGGCGGTACGGGCCAGGGTGACGTTGCCGACGCGCAACGGGGTGGTCCCGTAGCGGTTGGACAGCGTAATCCGGGCCGCGGTGCCGCCGTCGGTCAGCCGGACCACCTGCCGCACGGTCTGGTTGTCGAATCCGTCCTGCGCCCAGTTGGGTTCGAAGCCGATGCTCGGTAGCTGCGGCGCGGCCATCCAGCCGGTGTCCCACTGTGTCTCGGACTCGGCCGTGCTGTAGGCCACCGCGAGCCCGCCGAAGACGGCGGTCGCCGCCGCTGCCGCCGCGAGCCGCACGCGCAAGGTGTTGTGCTTCATCGTTTTTCCTCTCGACGCCCCAGGCGCTGGGTCTGGGAACCGCTGTTCACTCGACCCAACCGGAGCTAATGGGAATCTATTCCCGTTTAGTTCCGAGAGGTGCGCTGCCACCGCCGCCAGCCGAGAACGGCGGCCAGCGTCAGCGGAACGGTGGCGATGGCGGCGCCGGCGAACAACAGGCCGTACCGGTCGTGCTGCGCGGCCGGCGCGGCGACGGCCGTCGCGGTCGCGCTGCCCAGGAACAGCGCCCCGGCGAACAAGGAGACCGCAGTGCCGCGCGCGTGCGGGGTGACCTCGGTGGCCCAGGTCTGCAACGAGGTGTGCAGGAAAGCCCAGCCGCCGCCGAGCAACAGCGTCGAGACGGCGACGGTGGCGGGATCGATCCGAAGCGCCGCCAGCAGATAACCCACCAGCATCTGCGCGCCGCCGAGCAGCATGAGCACCGCCACCGGCAGCCGCCGGGTAAGCGCCTTCACCATCCGCGAGGCCAGCACGACGCCGAGACCGTAGGCGACGGTCGCCAGCCCGGCCACGGTCGCACTGGAACCGCGCGCCTGGAGCGCGGCCGCGAAGAAGGTCATGACGCCCAGCAGCACCCCGCCCTCCACGAAGGCGAGCGCGAAAACCGCGACCGCCCAGCGATTGCGCAGCACCGTGCCCAGCTGGGCGCTCAGCGAGACCACCGTGGGTCGCTCCGGTTCCGGCAGCCTGCGCAAAGCGAACACACAGGTCAGCGCGGCCAGCACCGGCAGCGCGAACACCACCCGCCAGTGCAGCAGATCCGCGGCGAGACCGGCCAGTCCCGTGGCCAGTGCGGTGCCGACGGCGGTGACGGCCACGACATCCGACAGTGCCCGCTGTCGATTCGCCGATTCCACGGTGTCACCGACATAGGTCAGCGAAGTCGGCAGCACCGCACCGAAACACGCGCCCGCGAACACCCGCGCCACGATCAGCGCGGCCAGCGTCGGGGCGAACGCGGAGGCCGTGCCCGCCACCGCCGCGCCCAGCAGCGCGATCCGCATCACCGTCAACCGGCCGAACCGATCCGAGAGCACACCCCACATCGGTTGCGAGAGACCGTAGGCGAGGAAGTAGCCGCCCGCGAGCGCGACCACCGACGCCAGCGGCGTCTCCAGCGCGAGCGCGATCAGCACCAGCATGGGGCTGATCGCGAACCGATCGAAACTGCTCACGAACACCGCCGCCAGCAACGGAGTCGCCGGGCGCGCCGCACCCTGCCGCTCTTCGACTTTCGTGGCAATCACAACCGCTCTCCCGTCCAACCGAAACTCATGGGAGGAATTTCGGACCACCCTCAGTGTCGACGACGGTGAGCGAGAGCGTGCATCGGATTGCCCGCACGGTGATCGGCAGCCAGCTCGGAATACATGCGCCCGCACGTTCGGCACCGCCGCAGCGATGCCGGTGCGCATGCTCCTCGGTTGCCGCTATTGCCTGCACCGACTGCTGACATGCACGCCGTGCGGGTAACGCACCCGGCTCCGCTCAACGCAGGTCGAGGCTGCCGACGATCAGGTCCGTCAGTGCGGCCGCGGCGGATTCGAGGGTGGCGCGGTCGTGGTTCAGTTCCGCGGCGATGGCCTCGGCCGCGCCCAGGATTCCGGTGCACCGCAGGCGAAGCGCGGCGGGCGGGAGTGTGGTGTGCGGTTGCAGGGCGCCAGCGACCAGGTCGGTGTAGGCGTCGTGCATTTCGCGCTGCGCCGCCTCCATGTCCGGGTCGCCTTTGAGCGCGGCGGACAGGGCGGTGAGTTCCGGCATGTCGGTGAGGCAGGCGAAGTAGGCGGCGCTGATGACGCGAGCCAGTTCCGCGGCGGCGGGCCCGGCATTGCCGACCGCCGCGGCCGCGGCGGCCTGGTGACGTTCGTCGAGCTCCCGGTAGAGGGCCAGCAGCAAGCCCGGGCGCGTGCCGAAATGGTCGTAGGCGATCGGCCGGCTCACCCCGGCTGATTCCGCGAGGGTGACCAGGGTCAGGGCGTCGGTGCCCTGCGCGCGCACGATCGCCAGCGCGGCGTCGAGCAGTTGCGCGCGGCGGGCCTGTTTGGACAGGCGGGTCGGCGGAACGGCCATGATTCCTCCCTTGCGGACACCACCGACTCTAGGCTACAAAGTGTAGGTTACAAAATGTGGGTTATGAGTGGAGGCGAAAAGCATGGCAGCGCAATCGGTTTTGATCCTCGGCGGTTCGGGACAGGCGGGCTCGGGCGCGGCTTCCGTCCTGCGACGGTGGTATCCGGATCTGCCGCTCGTCATCGCGGGCCGCGATCTCGACCGCGCCCGGCGCGTCGCCGAGGACCTCGGTACCGCGCGGGCGGTCACCGTCGACATGACCCGCGCCGACCTCGGGCTCCCCGACGAACCCGCACCGGCCGCGGTCGTCGCGACGCTGTGGGACAGCAGGCTGCACGGCCTGCGCTACGCGCAACAACACCGAGCCGGGTATCTGAGCATCTCCAACGGCCTGGTCGATATCGCGCCCGAGGTCGTCGCCGGTGCCCAGCAGTCGTCCGCCGCACCGGTTCTCCTCGCGAGCCACTACCTCGCCGGGCTCGGCGTCCTCACGGCACTGCACCGGGCCGCCGACTTCGACCACGTCGAGACCCTCCGATTCGGCGCCGTTCTCGACGACACCGACACCGGCGGCCCCGCCGGCATGGCGGATCTGGACCGGCTCGTGGTCGCCACCGAATCCGCGACACTGCGCCGCGACGGCGTTTTCACCTGGCTCGCCGCTTCCGACGCCCAGGCTGTGGTCCGCAGCGTCGACGGCACGACCCTGCCCGGCCAATCCATCGCCATCCTCGATGTGCCCAGCACCGCCCTGGCCACCGGCGCCCCGAACGTCCGATTCGACCTGGCCGTAGGCGAATCCGCCGGTCGACGCGCGGGCGGCGCTCCCTCGACCGAGCTCGGGATCCTCCTGGAGGGCACCGATCGGTCCGGCGGCCCGCGCCGCACCCACCGCTACCTCCAGCACCCGCAGGGCCAACGCCCGCTCACCGCCCTCGGCATCGCCCTGGGCGTCGAACGCCTGCTCGGGCTGCGCGGCAGCGTCCCGACCCCCGGCATCCACACCCCGGAATCCCTGATCGATCCGTCCTACGCTGTCGACCGCATGCGAGAAATCGGCGCGACTTTCACCGACGTGCCAACGGACCAGCAAACCTCCGCAACCGCGGGGCGCACCGAAATTGCCGCGGGCTCTTAAAAAGCAGCCCGGCCGAGGAACGCGCTATTCGCTCTCGCCCCGCCAGTCGGTGCGGGCGGGCAGCGGCCCGGGTTCGGTGCACCAGGTGATGAGCTCGGCGACATCCGAGGGACGCACTTCATCAGGCAATCCGAACCCCGGACAGCGAAAACGACGATGCCGGCCGCCCTGCGTGAGCCCGCGAAACTCCGGACCCGCCGCGGTAATGTGCCGCAGCTGCTCCGGTTGATCCAGCACGTAATAGAGCCGGATCCGCCGATCATCGGTAGCGACCGTCAGGGTCGGGGCACCGGGCTTCGCGGGGTTCTCCCAGTCTTCGTGGATCCACCACCAGAACTCGCGGCTGCCGACCACGATCCTGCGCCGCTTCTTCTTCGCGATGGCCATGTGCCGACGCTAGAAGGTGAATGCGGTTCGGCGCATGGCGTTTTAGGTGGTCAGGCTATGTTGGCAGCGATCAGCAGGGGCCAGATTTCGCCCTGGTCGACGACTTCGACGCCCAGTTTCTCAGCCTTGGTCAACTTGCTGTCGCCGACGCCGGCGCCGGTGATGAGCAGGTCGGTGTTTGCCGAGACGGAGGAAGCGGCTGTCGCGCCCGCCTTTTCGCACATGCGCTGGAAGGTGGGGCGGGCGACCTTCTCACCGGAACGCGGGTCGCTGATCGCGCCGGTGATGACGACGGTTTTGCCGGCCAGCGGCGCGCCGGCGGCGACGACCGGAGGCAGATCTTCGGCCCGCACGTCCAGGGAGACGCCGAGTTCGCGCAGGCGTTCCAGCTCCGGGCGCAGGCGGGTCAGGTGGGCGGCCAGGGAGGCGGCGACCTTCGGGCCGATGTCGTCGACCGCGACCAGGCGCTCCTCGCCTGCGTCGGCGACCTCCTCCAGCGAGCCGAAACCGGCGCGGGCCAGACGCGCGGCGGTGCCGTCGGAAGCCATCGGGATGGCCAGGCCGATCAACGCGCGGCGCAGGCCGACCTCACGGCTGGCGTCGATCGATTCGATCATGCGACCGGCGGAGACCTCACCGATGCGATCGAACTCCAGCAGGCGTTCCTTGGTGAGGGTGTAGAAATCGGACGGGCGCTCCAGGATTCCGGCATCGGCCAGCCGCTCGATCCACACGCCGCCGATGGCGTCGATATCGGCGGCGGCGCGCGAGGCCCAGTGGATGAGCCGGCGCACCGTCTGCGCGGGGCAGGCCACGTTGGTGCAGAACAGTTCCCGGCTGTTGCCCTGCTCGGTGACCGGCTGTGCGCACGAGGGGCACACCGTCGGCGCGATGATCTCGCGCTCCGCGCCGGTGCGTTTGGCCGCATCGAGCACGCCCGCGACGAACGGGATGACATCGCCCGCCCGCCGCACCAGCACCGTGTCGCCGACCTTGATGTCGCGGGCGCGGATCACCTCCTGATTGGCCAGCGTCGCCCGCGTGACCGTGGTGCCGCCGACGAACACCGGCTCCAGCCACGCGACCGGAACGATCTTGCCGGTCTTGCCGACATCCCAGACCACATCGGCGAGCAGGGTCGTCTTCTCCTCGGCGGCGAACTTGAAGGCCAGCGCGCCGCGCGGGGAGTTGGACCGAGTTCCGGCCGCCGCGTACGCATCCCGATCGGCCAAGCGCAGGACCGCGCCGTCGAGGTCGTAATCCAGCTCGTTGCGGCCCTGCTCGACGGCGGTGATCGCGGCCTGCGCCTGCTCGGCGTCGGCGCAGAGGCGCATCTGCGCGCCCGCGACGCCGAGCGCGCGCAGCCCCTCGCCCAGGTCGACCGCGGCGCCGCCCTCGGAGGTGTCCAGGTCGAAACCGAAGAATTGCAGCCGTCGTTCGGCGACCGTCGCCGGATCCTTCGCCCGCAGTGTGCCCGCGGCGGCATTGCGCGGATTGATCAGCGGCTTGTCCGGATGCGCGGTGTTGTAGGCGACGAAGGTGGAGCGCAGCATCACGGCCTCGCCGCGCACCTCGACCCGGCCGGGGACCTCGATCCGCTCGGGCACGCCGTCGACCAGGGCGCGGACCAGCATCGTGACGTCGTCACCGGTGGTGCCGTCGCCGCGGGTGATCGCCCGGGTGAACCGCCCGTCCTCGAAAACCAGGGCCAGGGACAGGCCGTCGAGCTTGGGCATCACCACCACCGGCTGGCCGGGGAACCGCGCGAAGAACGCCGCCACCTGCTCGGGCTTGGTGGCCTTCTCCAGCGACAGCATCGGACGCGAGTGCCGGATCGGCGCGTGCAGCACGGCGGGCGCGCCGACCTGCTCCAGCGGATTCGGCTCGGGCGCGAGCTCGGGATGCGCCTGGATCAAGGCACGCAACTCGTCCTCGATCACGTCGTACTCGGCGTCGGCGACCAGCGGTGCGCCCTGATAGTAGGCGTCGCGCAGCGCCACGATGCGCTCCGCGAGCTCTCGGATTCGTTCCCCTGTTTCCACGCCCCGAACGCTACCCATACCCACCGACAACTGGCAGGTCAGGGACCAAGGTTCGCGTGCACGCGGCTGTTCTCAGCGCCGACCACGACTCCGATTCGGCGCCTCACTTCCAATGCAGCTCGCCGAGGGCTGCCGCCTCGGAGCCGCCGTCGGCGAAGACGATCTGGCCGGTGACGAATCGGTTCTCGGCGCTCGCGAGCCAGCAAATAAGTTCAGCGACCCATTCCGGGCGGCCCGGAAATCCACCGAAGGGCTGCGGTGCCGCGGCTTCGATCGCCGCGCGGGCGGCCGGGTTGTCGAAAATCCATGCGGCGGCCGGGGTATCGACGACGCCGGGGGCGACGACGTTGAGGGCGATGCCCGCGCCGGCCCAGTCGGGGCCGGGTGCGGCCCGCCGTGCCCAGCGGTTCAGGGCCCGCTTGGCGACGCCGTAACCACCGGTTTCGCCGCCGAGGGACGGGTCGGCAGCCAGCATGGCGACGGCGGCGGTTTCGTCACCGTCGAGGCAGGCCCGCACCAGGCGCTCGTCGGCCGGCGCGAGGGAGGACGTGGACGACACGGCCACCGCGCGTGGCGCGGCGCTGCGCGCCAGCAGCGGACGCAGCCCCTCCAGCGTGGCCACCGCGCCGAAGTAGTTCGTCTCCAGCAGACCGGTTCGGCCGCCGCCGGCGACGGCGAGCACCGCGTCGATCGCCCCGTAGGCGCCGACCTGATCGACCAGCGACTGCCTGCCCGCCGCGGTGGACAGATCGGCCCGCACCTCCGCCTCGTCGAGATCGCAGCCGATCACCTTCGCCCCGCGCGCCCGCAGCAGCGCCGCGGTCGCCGCGCCGATCCCGGACGCCGCGCCGGTGACCACATATGTGCGCCCGGCCGTGCTTGTCATCGAGCCCCCTCCGATGTCGTTGCTCACCAACACCTTAGGCGGATTTCACGCCCGCGCGAGCGGGAGATCCGGAGTAATGGGTGCACCGCGTGCCAGCTCGCATTGAGTGCGGTCAGTGCCCCTCGGCATCGTCACCGACACGCCCGGACCAGCGCGGCGTCCGGCGTTCCAGGAACGCGCGCACCCCTTCGGCCGCGTCGGGCGTGCCCATGACGCGGTGGTGGAGCGCGGTTTCGCGGTCCGCGACCTGCTCGGGCCCCAGACCGAGCCGCGCGGTGTCCCAGAGCAGGCGTTTGCACAGCGCCGCCGAACGCGGGGCGGTGTTGACCGCCATGTCGTGCGCCAGCTCCAGGGCGGCGGGCAGCACCTGATCGGCCGGCAGCGAGCGACTCGCCAACCCGAGCCGGACCAGATCCGCCCCGCTGTACCGGCGACCGGTCAGCAGGAGCTCCGCGGCGGTGGCCAGCCCCGCCAGACGCTGGACGGTCCAGTGCGAGACGGCGTCCGGCAGCACCCCGAATCGCACCTGCGGGATCGCGTACACCGCCTCGTCCGCCGCGATCCGGATGTCGGCTTGCAGCGCCAGGGTGAGCCCGATGCCGACGGCGTGCCCGTTGAGCGCGGCGATCACCGGTTTGCGCAGGTCGAAGGCCGCCGGGCGCACGGGCGCGGCGCTGAACCCGGCATCGGCGGGCGCGTCGAAAGTGCCTTCGCCCCGGGACAGATCCGCACCCGCGCAGAAGGCCGGCGGCGTACCGGTCAGCACGATGACGCGCACGCTGTCGTCCGCGTCCAGGCTCGCGTAGTGCTCCCCCAGTGCCGTCCCCATCGCCTTGGTGAAGGCGTTGCGCTGCGCGGGCCGGTGCAACGTGAGTGTGGCGACCCCGCCGTCGACGTCGAGCCGGATCACCCGGCGGCCCGAAGGGCCGTAATGAGATCTGCGACATGCTGATCCGAGATCGGGTAGCCGGGAAAATAGCAGCAGACACGCTCGGCGTGCGCACCGAAGCGGCGCAGGATCTCCGCCGCGCACTGCTCGGGAGTCCCGTGCACCGCGAGGGTGCGCAGCATCGTGTCGTCGATCGAGTCCAGCATGGCGGGGAAGTCGCCGAGCTTGGACAGGCGGTTCAGTTCGGGCTGCAACGTCCCCCAGCCCTCCACGTCGAGGACCGGCCGATACGCGGGAGTCGAGCCGTAGAAGGCCAGCAGCGACCGCACCCCGCGCGCCGCGGCCGCCAATTCGTCCGCGCTGCGGCCGGTTCCGACGATCACCTGCGGATAGAGCCGGAAGTCCGCGCGGTCGCGCCCGGCCCGCTCCAGCCCCTCGGCGACCGCCGGCAAGGTGCGCTCGGTGAAATACCGTTCACTGTTGAACGGCATGACCAGCAGCCCGTCGGCTACCTCGGCGGCGGTCCGGGTCATGTGCGGCCCGAGCGCGCCCAGGCAGATCTCGGGCGGCCCGAACGGATTCGGCCCCGGGTCGAACATCGGCGGCATCAGCGTGTGCGAGCTGAACCGGCCCTGGAATCGCAACGGCGCGCGCCCCTCCCACGCGTCGAAGACGGCCTTGATCGCCTGCACCATCTCCCGCATCCGCGCAGCGGGCTCGGACCAGGTGGATCCGTAGCGCTTCTCGATGTGCGCGCGCACCTGCGACCCGAGGCCGAGCCGGAACCGGCCCTGGCTCAGCGTTTGCAGATCGTAGGCCAGGTGCGCGAGGTGGATCGGGCTGCGCGGCAGCGCGACCGCGATATTGGTCATGAGATCGGCGCGCACCGCCCCGGCCGCCAGGGCCAGCGGCAGGAACACGTCGTTGGGTCCCTCGAAGGTGAACAGTCCGTCCGCGCCGAGGGCGACCAGTTCGGCGGCGCGCGCGGCCGAATGCTCGATCCGGCCGTCCAGTTGGATGTCGACTTTCACGCCGGGTACTCCTCGACGCCGTCGGACGGACTCTTCGGCATGGGCGCTCCTTCGGATCCCGCTCTGTATACGTAAGAAGCCCCGCTCGCGACATACCCCGGCCCACTGGGCGGGACCGGCTCTCGACATCACACAGGTTTCACCCGCCCCCAGCGCGGTATGCGGCAGACGACTGCACGGTCCGTCCCTGGGCCGTGCCGAAGCAAGGAGGACGTCATGGCCGACAAGCACCGCTCCGCCGAGACCGGCGAATACGTCACCGAGGAGACCGCGGCCGAGAACCCGCGGACCACGCTCGGTGAGAACGAGCCGCACGAGGGCGACAACCGGCGCGATCGCTCCGCGATCACCGGACATTTCGTCCAGCCCGACACCAGTCGGCGGCACCCGGACACCACGGTCACCGAGAACAAATAACCGCCTGACAGCAAATAGCCAGTTACGCTGGCCGGATGCGCCATGGTGTGTATCTGCCGCCGTTCGGCGAGCTGGCCCATCCCGCGGTCCTGGCCGGTCTCGCCCAGACGGCCGAACACGCCGGGTTCGACGGCGTCTTCGTCTGGGACCACGTGGTGCGCCCCCAGCGCCCCGGCCTTCCCGTCTGCGATGCCTGGATCGCGCTGGCCGCGATCGCCGCCCGCACCGACCGCGTCGTGCTGGGCCCGCGCGTCACGCCACTGTCGCGCCGCCGCCCGCACGAGGTGGCCCGGCAGGCGGTCGCGCTCGATCAGCTCAGCGAGGGCCGGTTGATCCTGGGCGCCGGGCTGGGCTCGAACACCGGCGCGGAACTGACCCGCCTGGGCGAGGTCGAGGAACCGCGCGAGCGGGCCCGACTGCTCGACGAAAGCCTCGAGGTGATCACCGGGCTCTGGTCCGGTGAGGAGGTCCGGCACACGGGCCCGAACTACCGGGTCGACGGGCTGCGTTTCCTGCCGACCCCCGTCCAGCGACCTCGCATCCCGATCTGGATCGCCGCGCAGTCGCTGCACCGCGCCCCGCTCCGCCGCGCCGCCCGCTACGAGGGCCTGTGCCCGGAAGCCGCCCCCGGCGACTTGGCCGCGATGCTGGCGATCATCGCCGAATACCGCGGCGGGCTCGACGGTTTCGAGGTGGCCGTCGCAGGCACTCCCGACAAGGATCCCGACGCCTACCGCGCGGCCGGCGCCACCTGGTGGCTCACCCAGGTTCCCGAGATCAGCACCGTGGACGAGGCCCTGGCCATTGTGCGCCGCGGCCCGCTCACGCCCCGGGACGCGTCGTGAGGCAGAACGGATGCCCGGCGGGGTCGAGCAGTACCCGCCATTTCCCGGGCGCGGGCTGGAACTCGGCCTTCACCGCGCCCAGTTCGATCGCCGCCCGCTCACCCAGCTCGAGGTCCTGGACGAACAGATCCAGATGCATCTGCTTGGGCACCTGATTGCCGGGCCAGATCGGCGGAACGTGGTCCGCCACCCGCTCGATCGTCAGCAGCGTCCCTTTCCCGCCCAGCACGATCACCTCCTCGGTCTCGTGGCGGATCTTAAAGCCCAGCAGCGCGCTGTAGAACTGCGCGAGGCGGCGCGGATCCCGGCTGTCGAGCGCGATGGCACCGAATTCGGCTATTCCGGACATACTCCCCCGAACATGTTGCGCCCCAGCCTCGTACCGGGGCTCTCTACCCGACAACCCGTTCGTCCCGTCCGGCATTCCCCCGGCGCGTCACATCCCGTACCCGGTGATCCGCTCGGGGACGACCCGCACGATCCAGCGCTGGACCTCCGCGCTCTCCGGCGGCGGCAACTCGCCCACGTACTTCCGGGACAATCGCGCCGGAAGCCGCTTCTCCAGATCCGGAATCAGCTCGGCGGTTCCCGCGATATCGACCGTGCGGTAGGGATCGCGCGCGTCCGACACGGTCACGCTGACGCGCGGATCCCGGGCCAGATTGCGCCCCTTGCGCCGCTGCGCGGTCGTCGTGAACACCAGCGCGTCCCCCTCCCGGTCCACCCAGATCACCGACGTGTGCGGTGAGCCGTCCGCGTTCATCGTCGCGACGACCCCGAAGTTCTTGCCATCCAACAGTTTTCGCACATTCTCGGAAATTTCGGTCATGCATCCGAAGTTACCCGCGCGCGGCGTCGCCGTGGATGGTCCAATCGCTCAGGCTCATATCCGATCCGCTCGGATATTCGGCGTGCACCTCGCCGTCGAACAACTTCCAGAAGAAAGCGTTCAGCCGCGCGGCGGCCGGGGCGTGACGGGCCAGCAGGGCGGCCACGACGGGCGGCACATCGTCCGGGATACGCCCCGAGGCGCACCGGCGGACGAACTCGTTGCGCCCGACTGGCGGGTATCCCCTCGACGCACCGCAGACATCGGTGGCCAGCCAATTGACCAGTCGCATCGCGGCATAGTCGGCATCGTGCCCGGCATGCCGGTCGACGAAGGCCCGCTCGGCGGGCGACAGATCGAACAACGGCGAGGTGGCCAGCCCGAAGTCGGTCAGGTAGATCCGGTCACCGGCACTGCGCAGGTTCCCGAAGTGGCAGTCCATGTGCAGCAGACGGCGTCCGCGCAGGAACGTCACGATCTCCGAGAGCTGCTGGGCGAAGCTCAGTGCTTTGCTCGCCGGATCCTCGGACAACAGGTCCGCCACCGTATTCGGGATGTACTCGCAGAACAGCGCCAGGCTGGCGGGCGCGACGACCAGCGCTTCCAGGCGGGCGCGCACGGCCGGGGAATCCCCCTGGGCCGCGACCACGGCGTCGATGTCGGCGTGGTCTTCGGCGATCGGCGACCGTCCGGGCAGCACTCGCCAGTGGTACAGCATCGGGAAGGCCCCGGTCTCGCCGCGCAGCACAGCTTCGGTCACCATCGTGTTCGCGGCCAGCTCGCGCCAGGTGTTGAAACTCGGTCCGCCGATGCCGTACTGGCAGTAGGTCGGCACGTCGAAAAAATTTGCGGTGCAGCCTGGATGGGCGAGTTCGCGCTCGCTCAGCGGGACGCGTTTGGCGAAGACCGGCGCGCCGTCGATGTCGATGACCGACGAGCTTCCGCCCACGCCCACCGTCGCGGACCGCCCTTCGGCCATCAGTCCGGCCAGCTCGGTGTCGCCGCGCGCGGCCAACGCCACCGCGAGGCGCCGGTGCGAATTCACCTTGGCCGCAGTCATGATTCGAGTCTGCCAGCCCCATCTGTCTGGGTCAGCGCTGCCGAATCTTCGGGCCGGGCCTGCCGCCATGCCGCGACCACGGATTCACCGGCGAACACCGAGGTCCCGTCGCCGCCCTTGGGCAGCGTGCGCGCCAAGGCGTGCACGGTCGATCGAAGCACCTGCGGCGGAAAGCGTTCCGGATCCGAGAGCACCAGCCGGCCGAGCGATTCGATGAACCCCAGCATGACCCGCCCGACCAGCTCGACGTCGACCTCACGTGGCCCGCCCCGCAGGCCGATCCCCGTGCGGAGCAGGTGCACGCACCGTTCGACGACCGCTTCGCGCGCCCCGGCGAGCAGTTCGCGATAGTCGGCGGGAGCGCCTTCGGCGGGCAACAGGATGAGCCGCCAGCGAATCGGATCCTGCTGCACGGCGGTCAAGAACGCCATGACCGCCGCCTCGTACTCCGCGTCGGGATCGGACTCGGCCAGGTTGTCCGGCAGCGCCGCGAGCACCTGCTGCATACCGCGCGCGTGCTCGCGCCGCAGCAGCGCCCCGAGCAGCTCCGGCGCGGTCGGAAACACCGCGTACAGTACCGGTTTCGCGACACCGGCCGCCTGGGCCACCGCCTGCATCGTGAGATCGGACAGGCCCGCCCGCCCGGCGACCGCGCGGGCCGCGTCGAGCAGTTGCTCCCGGCGCTGCGCGGGCGGCAGTCGCGGCCCGTTGCGGCGGCGCGGCCGCGCCGGTGGCGGCGGCGAGATCTGCCAGACGCCCGCTTCCTTCTTCTCGATGCTCATCCAGAAATGATCCCTCAATGTCTGGCGTCCCGATTTCGGCTTTGCTACTGTCCCAGATAGATATCTACTCGACCGTAGAAAGCAATTCTACGGCTCCGTAGATTTCACCTTCCGGTGCGGGGGCGCGCGGCATGCCTCCGGCCATCGAGTGATCCACCCTCTCCGAGAGACGAAAAACGTGCAGCAGTCGCACATCCGGGCACAAACCGAATTCCCTTCTGGCACAACGGCACCCAACATCGACGCGCGGGAACGCCTGCTCGCCGCAGGACTGGACTACTGGCGTGCGCATCCACAGCGCTCGGTGGAGACGGCTGGTCGGCAGGTCCTGATGACCGGCCGCGCGGGCGCCGAACTCGTCCGCGCCCTGCTCACCCGCCGATTTCCGGTGCGGGAGTTCGTGAAGCAGTGCGCGTTCATGGCCAGCGTGTCCGCCTCGCCCACCCTGCTGGTGGCGATTCCGATCGCCGTCGTGGTGTCGATCCAGGTCGGCTCGCTGGTCAGCCAGGTCGGAGCGACGACCTTCATCGGAGCGGTCAACGGACTGGGCATCATTCGCCAGGGCGCACCGCTGGTGACGTCCCTGATGATCGCGGGCGCGGTCGGCTCGGCGATCTGCGCGGACCTGGGCTCCCGGTCGATCCGCGAGGAGATCGACGCGATGGTGGTGATGGGCGTCGACCCGGTACGCCGCCTGGTCGCCCCCCGCCTCGCCGCCGCGGTCGTGGTCAGCACCCTGCTGTGCGGGCTGGTGGTGTTCGTGGGCTTCGCGACCGGTTACGCGTTCAACGTCTACATCCAGGACGGCACGCCCGGCTCCTACGTCAGCACCTTCGCCTCGTTCGCGGTGGCCGCCGACCTGATCGTGGCCCTGATCAAGGCGATGATCTTCGGCGCGCTGGCCGCGATCATCGCCTGCGACACCGGATTACACACCCGGGGCGGTCCGGCCGGGGTGGCGAACGCGGTGAATTCGGCCGTCGTGAACTCCGCGATCGTGCTGTTCGCCGCCAACATCATCCTCACCCAGCTCTACAACACCGTGCTGCCGACGAAGGTGATCTGACGGTGACCCAATACGTTCCGCCGGTGCTGCGCCCGTGGCATCGGGCCCGTCAGGCCCTGGTCGCGCCCGCCGCGATCCCGGTCCGGCTCGGCCATCAGGGCGTGGTGTTCCTGCAAGCCCTGGCCGCGATTCCGTTCGCCGTCAAGCACTATCGCAAGGAACTGCTGCGGTTGATCACCGACGTCGGCTTCGGCAACGGCTCGCTGGTGGTCGGCGGTGGGGTGATCGGCGTGGTGGTCATCCTGTGCGGTTTCGGCGGGATCACCGTCGGCATGGAATCGCATTCGGCCCTGAGCCTGCTCACCATGAGCCCGCTCACCGGCGCCATCTCCGGTTTCGCCACCACCCGTGAGCTGGCCCCGCTGCTGGCCACCCTGGCTTTCGGCGCACAGGCCGGCTGCCGGTTCACCGCACAGCTGGGCTCGATGCGCATCTCCGAGGAGATCGACGCGCTGGAATCGATCGCGATCCGGCCGCTGCCCTATCTGATCACCACCCGCATGCTGGCCGCGGTGGTGGCCATCGTGCCGCTCTACACCGTGGGTCTGGCCGTCGCCTACCTCACCACCCGGTTCACCGTCGTCTTGCTCGGCGGCACCACCCTGGGCACCTACGACCACTACTTCCACCAGTTCCTCGATCCGATCGACATCGCCTACTCGATCCTCAAGATCGTGGTGTTCGTGGCGATCGCGACGTTCATCCAGTGCTACTACGGCTTTGTCGCCGCCGGCGGGCCCGAGGGCGTGGGCGTGGCGGCCGGGCGGGCGATCCGCATGACGATCATCGTCGTGGTCTTCGTCAATCTGCTCATCTCCCTGTCGATCTGGGGCATCGACCCCGGCATCCGGATTTCGGGATAGGAGCCGGGATGATCATCGATCACAGCGGACGCGGCGTGCGCACGCCCGTACTGGGCCTGTTCGGCGTCCTGATCGCCGCGCTCGGCGCGCTGAGCGTGTATCTGCTCGGCCTGCGCTACACCGGCTCGTTCACCGAATCCGTCGAGGTGACCGCCCGGATGACCAGCACCGGCGACGGGGTGCCGCAACGGGCCGACGTGACCTTCCGCGGCGTGCTCGTCGGCCAGGTCGCCCACACCGCGATCGCGGCCCGGGGCGAAAGCCAGGAGATGCTGTTGCGCCTCGAACCCGCGCTGGCGCAGCGGATCCCGTCGACGGTCACCGCGCGAGTGGTGCCGAACAACATCTTCGGTGTCACCGCCGTCGAGCTCATCGACCAGGGCCCGGCCGCCCGGCCGCTGTCTTCCGGCGCCACGATCAGCCAGGACACCAGCACGGTGAGCACGCAGTTGCAGACCACGCTGACCACCTTGCGCACCGTGCTGGACGCCATCGATCCGCTCGAGCTGGCCGCCGTGCTCGGCGCACTCGCCGACGCCCTCGATCCGAGCTATCGCATGCCGGGCTCGACGATCGAACGACTCGACGCCTGGACCACGCAGGTCCGCGCCACTCCCGGAATCGGTGCGTTGCTGGGCGATCTCGGCGCCGCCGCGTCGGCGGTCAACGAGTCCGCGCCCGAATTGATCGACACGCTCAGCACCTCGGTGACCGCGGCGCGCACCCTGACCGAGAAGCGGGCCGCGCTGATCTCGCTGCTCACCGCCGCCGGCGGCGCGCTCGACAGCACCGACGAGTTGTTCGCCCGCAATCCGGGCGCGGGCCCGGCGCTGGTGGGCGGACTGAACGACACCTTCGGCGCGCTGGCCGCCGACCCCGCCGCGATCGCCGTCTCGGTCGCCAATCTCAATACCGCCCTGGCGAAATTGGCGACGGTCTTCAACTGGGGCCCGAACAAGCAGATGCGCTGGGTCGTCGATATCAGCTTCACCCCGTTCCAGCAGTACACCGCCGCGGACTGCCCCCGCTACGGACCCCTGACCGGACCGCGGTGCGGTGGTCCCACCGTGCCGGAATCCGGTCCGGCACAGCGTTTCCCGACCCCGCTGCTGCCAGGTCGGATAGTCGGAGCCGGGCCGCTGCCCACGCTCCCGGTGCTGCCCGGCCTGCCCGCACCGCAGGCGGCTCCCGCCGCCGCGACCGATGCCCAGGAACTGCACGGCGTCGAGGCGATCGCGGCCGTCGTCGGCGCCCCACCCAATGCCGCTCAGCTGATCCTGCTCGGTCCCGTACTGGCCGGCGGCGCGCTGACCGTGAGTTCCACCCCTGCCGCAGGAGGCAACTGACATGATGCGAACCCGCACGGCTGTGCTGATCCTGGCGCTGTTCGTCGCGATGGCCCTGCTCGCCACGCACACCATTCTCTCCGCGCTGAACCGCGGCGTCAGCGGGGACACCGCCCGCTACACCGCGATCTTCGGCAGCGTCCTGGGCCTGCGGGTCGGCGACGACATCCGGATGGCCGGGGTGCGCGTCGGCCGGGTGGACGCCATCGAACTCGACCCCGACCGGCGCGCGAAAGTCGTGCTGCGCGTGCAGGCCCGGCACCGGCTGACCACGACCACCAAGGCGCTGATCTGCTACCAGAACCTGATCGGGCAGCGCTATGTGGCGCTCGCCCCCGGAACCGGTGCGGCCCAACCGCTGCCGGCCGATGCGACGATCCCCTACGAACGCACCGAATCCGCCTTCGACGTCTCCACCGTGCTGGCCGGGTTCGAGCCGCTGTTCGCCACGCTGCAACCCGAGGACATCAACTCACTGTCCAACACGCTGATTCAGGCACTACAGGGTGACGGCGTGTCCCTGAGCGCGCTCGTGACCCAGGCCGCCGCGCTGGCCGCCACCTTCCGCGACCGGGACGAGATCCTCGGCGAGGTCATCACCAATCTCGGCGGCGTGGTGGACGGGCTGGCCAAGCGCAGCGGCGAACTGGAAACGCTGATCACCCAGTCCCGCACGCTCACCGCGGAGCTCTACGCGCAGGGCGAGGTGCTCAAGGGCGCGGTCGATCAGGCGTCGGGCTCGACCACCGCGCTCGCCGATCTGATCGTGCGCATCGAACCGGGGCTGGCCCGCGCCCGGCAGTCGGCGAGCGAAGGCGTGCGCCTGCTGCTGTCCAACGGGGCCCGACTCGACCGCACCGCCGCCGAATTGCCGTTCGCGCTCGCCGGATTGGCGCGCATCAGCGGCAACGGCACCTACATCAGCTCCTACATCTGCGGACTCGACGTCTCGCTGTGGGGAGTGCTGTTTCCCCCCGGCCTGCTCAGCCAGGTCGGCGGCAACGCGCATTCGGAGGTATGCCGGTAATGACCATCAAGCAGCGACTCGCCCGCCTGGGCCGGGTCAACGACGCGCTGACCGCGCTGCGGCTGCCGCCGCTGGACTATCTGTGGGAATCGATTCCGCGCTACTCGGCCAACCGGCACTGGTGGCTGGGGCTCGGCGCGGGCGCCGCGGTGCTGGCACTGCTGGTCGGCTCGAGCGCGCTGAACCGGCTCGATCTCGGTCAGCACACCGTGCACGCCGAATTCGCGCAGGCCGCCGGCCTGCGCGACGGTGACAGCGTCGACATCGCCGGAATCGAGGTCGGCACCGTGAAATCCGCGCGGCCGGCCGGTGACCGCATCGAGGTGGCACTGTCGATCCGCGACGACATCGGCGTCCACACCGACGCCACCGCCGAGATCAAGATGTCGACCATCCTCGGGCGCATGCACGTCGAACTCGACCCCGGCAGCACGGCCGCGCCCGCAGGCGACCGGATCGGCCTGGAGCGCACGAAGGTGCCCTACAACCTGGCCAAGGTCGTCAACGACAGCAAATACACCCAGTCCTTCGAACACCTCGAGCGGCTGGACCCCGCCGCGCTGCGCGCCGCCCTCGACGCCCTCGCCCGGCAGATGGGCGACTCGCCCCGGCTGACCGCCCAGGCGCTCGATTCGGTCGGCGCGCTGGCCGAGGTGATCAGCGACCGCCGCGACGAGGTGCAGCGGCTGTTGCAGAACATCGACGCCGTCTCGAGGGTGGTGTCGGACAACCAGAACGCGGTGCTGTTGCTGCTGACCCGCGGCCAAGCCATCGGCGACGCGGTCGTGCGGCGTCAGCACCTGGTCACCCAGCTGCTCGACAACATCGCGCTGGTCTCGAAGAACCTGCGCGAGATGGGCATCGAGGACAACGGCGGCCTGGCGCCGTTGATCGCCGATCTGAACACCATGTCGGCGGGGTTGCAGAAGAACAAGGACAACCTCGACAACCTCTTCCAGATCATGCCGGTGACCCTGCGCCAGTTCAACAACAGCCTGGGCAACGGGCCCTACGGCGAGGTGTATCTGCCGTGGTTGTTCCCCGACAACTGGCTGTGCGCGACCGACGTGGTGGCGGGATGCCGTTGATGCGCACCGTGCTTCGTCTCACCGTCGCGGCCGTGGCCGCCGTCCTGCTGGCCGGGTGCTCGATGCTGCCGCACGGCCTCACCTCGTTGCCGGATCGCCTGCTGCGCCAGGAGAAGACCCTCACCGCCGACTTCGAGAACGTCGCGGGCCTCTATGTCGGCAACGAGGTCTCGGTGCTGGGCCTGCCGGTCGGCCGCGTCACCGAGCTGGTGCCGCGCGGACCGTACGTGGAGGTGCACATGGTGGTCGATCCCGACGTGGACGTGCCTGCGGCGGCGATCGCCGCGCTGGTCTCACCGCAGTTGATCACCAACCGCCACATCGAACTCACCCCCGGCTACACCGGCGGCCCCACCCTGGCCGACGGCGCGCACATTCCGATCGCCCGGACCCGGACGCCGGTGGAGTTGGACCGCATCCTGCGCACCTTCGACGACATCGGAAAATCCCTGTCCGGCGACAACACCGGCGGCCCGATGGCAAGCCGCGTGCTGTTCCCGCTGCTGGACGGCAACGGCGACCGCATCCGGCAGACCCTCGACGCGCTCTCGGGCGCCTTCCAGGTCACCCTCGCGAACAAGGATCAGATCTCCAACGCCATCGTCCGGCTCAACGACATCACCCAGATCGTCGCCGACAACGACGCCACCGTCCGCGATTTCAGTGACCGTCTCACCCAGCTGGTCACCCTCATGCGCGATCAGTCCCCGGGCCTGCGGGCCGTGCTCACCCAGATCAACGACTTCGTCGCCGACACCAGCGCGGTCGTCGCCGAGAACAAGCAACCCCTCACCGACGCGCTGCTGCGCCTGACCACCATCACCGACCAGATGCGCGCGCACGCCCGCGGGCTCACCGAGATCGTCGATATCACACCGCTGTTCTTCCAGAACATCGGCAATGCCGTCAGCCCCGAGACCGGCGCGGTCCGGTTGCACCTGCTCACCGACAAGAGCCTGCTCGACAACGAACTGCTCGCCCTGTTCTGTAGCCGGGTCCAACTGCGCGCGGACGGCTGCCGCACCGGCAAACTGCAGGACTTCGGCCCCGATTTCGCGATCATGGCCGCACTGCTGGGACTGACCCGATGACCCGGCCCCGCGCCCGCGCCGCCGCCCTGTGCCTGGTGGCGTTCTCGGCCGCCGGCTGCGCCACCGGTATCGACGCCCTGCCGCTGCCCCGGCCCGGCGTGGACGGACCCACCTACCGGGTGCGCGCGCTCTTCGACAACGCGCTCAACCTGCCCGAGCGCGCCCACGTGAAGATCGGCGGCACCGATGTCGGGGTGGTCACCGCCATCGACACCACCGACTTCGTGGCCACCGTCGAACTCGAGATCCAGGACGCGATCCGCCTGCCCCGCGGCTCGCGGGCCGAACTGCGCCAGCCGACGCCGCTCGGCGACATCTACGTCGCCCTGACCTTGCCCGAACGGGACTCGGGCACACCGCTGCTCGCCGACGGCGCGGTCATTGACAGGGAGCACACCTCGGCGGGCGCCTCGGTGGAGGAACTGATGATGTCGCTGGCGATGCTGCTCAACGGCGGCGCGCTCAGCCAGGTCGCCCGCATCACCAGCGAGACCGACTCCATGCTCGGCGGACGCGGTCCGCAGCTGGCGCACCTGCTCACCGAGATGACCGCCACCCTGTCCGCGCTGAACGCGCGCACCGATCAGATCGACGCCGTGCTGCACGGGATGGACGATCTCAGTCGCACCCTCGGGCAGCGGCGCAGCGAACTCGGCGCGGCCGCCGACACTTTCCCGCAACTGCTCTCCGTCATCACCGAGAACAACCAGGCCATCACCGCGCTCACCAGCAAGGTCACCGGCACCCTGGGCGCACTCGGTGAATTCACCGGCAGCAGCGGCGCGGACCTGGTCGGCTTGTTCGACAGCGTGCAGGCGCTGATGGACGGCTTCACCGCCATGGGCGACGATCTGGCCGGCGCACTCGACCAGTTGCACGCGTTGCAGCCCTCGCTGCTGGCCGGCACCGAGGGGACCACGCTCGCCGTGGCCGCGACCGTGTCGTATCTGAGCGTCGGCGCCCTGACCGACCCGAACGGCAGCAGACTGCCCGACGGTTCGGACGTGACCGGGTTCCTGGGCAGCCTCGCCGAGGTCCTCGCACGGGTGCTGGGCCGGCTGCAGGGAGGCCCGCGATGAGAACACCGCGGCCCTCGACCCCCGGGGTGCTGATCCGGTTCGGGCTCTGGCTGCTCGAGGTCACCCTCGAGGTCGTGGCCGACGTCGTGCTGCGCCTGGCCGACCGGGCGCGGCGGCATCTGGTCGGGCTGGCCATGGCGGGCCTGGTCGTGATCCTGCTGCTGGGCGGCGGATACCTGCTCGTCGAGGTGGTGCGGTTCGATCCCACCCGCGAAACCATCACCGTGCGAGTCGAACTCGCCGCCTCCGGCGGACTGCTCGAGCACTCCGACGTCAGCTTCCGCGGCGTGCGGGTGGGAACGGTGCGCGCGGTGGAACTCTCCGACTCCGGGGTGACCGCGATCGCCGAGATCGACGCCGTGCACCGCATTCCCGCCGGCGGCGCCGTCGTGGTGGCCCGGCTCTCCGCGGCGGGTGAGCAGTACCTCGATTTCCGGCCCGACACCGACGCGGCGCCCTATCTGCGCGACGGGGCGGTGATCGAGCGCCCGCGCACCTCGACACCGGTCACGATCAACGAGTTCCTCACCAACACTTCGGGTTTCATCAACGGCCTGAATCCGGAGCGTCTCGATGTCATCGTCGCCGAGCTGGACAGAGCCCTGGCCGGGGGACCCGATCAGTTGCGCACCGTGATCAGCGGACTCAGTCAGGCGATGAACGGCCTGACCGGGCTGCTCCCGCAGACCCGCAATCTGCTCGAGAAACTCGCGGTGATCGCGGAGACGACCTCGCACGCGCAACCCGACCTGCACACCCTCGTCACGGGTTCGGGGGTGCTGTTCGGCCAGTTCGCCGCCGCCGACCAGGAACTGCGCCGCCTGCTCGACCTGGGTCCCGGGCAACTGGCGACCCTCGGCGGCGTGGTCGCCGACACCACCGACCCGATCACCGCGCTGGTGACCAACATGCTGGCCGTCACCAAGGCCGCACGCCTGCGCACACCCGCGCTCGCGGCGCTGTTCCCGGCGCTGCGCTCGGGCACCGCCCTGCTCGGTATTCCCTCGCACGACAACGCCTTTCACACGATGATGGACATCTGGCCGCGGCCGTTCTGCGAGTACGACACCATCCCGGTGGCCCCGGCGACCGTCTCCGACGGCAGCGTGCGGCTCTACAACTACTGCGTCACCGCCGATCCCGCCCAGCAGATCCGCGGGTCGGCCAACGCGCCGCGCCCCGACCTACCCGACAACACCGCCGGCCCGCCGCCAGGCGTCACCGGCGACGAGAAATCGGTGCCGCTGCCCGGCCGTTGAACCCACCCCGAGGAGCCCGACCATGACCGACAACGATGCCGTGCCCGCCGACGACACACGCACCGAGCACCCACCGCGATCCCGGCGCTCGCGAGCACTCCTGGCCACCGCCATCACGCTGGCCGTCGCCGGACCGGCCGCCGGCGTCTACTTCGGCTGGCAGAACCACCATGCCCGCGAGCTGGAGCAGGCGCGCGGCGCCGCACGCGAGGCCGCCTGCGCCTACGGCGCTCTGCTCGCCAACTACGCCTCCACCGATCTGGACTCCTATTTCAGCGCCGTCCTGGCCGGCGCGACCGGCGAGTGGAAGAAGGAGTTCGAAGCGAGCAGCACCGATCTGCGCGAGGTGCTCGCCCAGGGCCAGGTGCGCTCTACCTCCGGCGACGTCCACTGCGCCATCGCCACCAGCGGGGCCGCGGACGCCGAGGCGATCGTCGTGATCGATCAGTCGGTGGCCAGCGTCGGCACCCAGTCGCAGCCGCGCCGCGGTCAGCTCTCGATCACGTTGTCGCTGACCAAGTCCGGTGATCGCTGGCTGGCCGGCAAGGTCTCCTCGCCCCTGCTGCGCACCTCGTGAACCTTTCCACCACCGACAAGAACGGCACACCGATGATCCGGCTTCTCCTCTTCGTGGCGATCGGCGTACTCGTGCTCGGCGCGATCGTCGCCGTCGTGGCTCCGATCGTGCTGCGACGCCGCGCCGAGCGGCTGCTCGACACCGACATCGCCCCGGTCGACGAGCGCACGATCCAGACGCGCGAAGCGCGACGACCCACCTTCACGATGACCGTGACCCGGCGCTTCGCCGCCCCACCGGAGCAGGTGTGGTCGACGCTGGAAGCCGGTGCCTTCGGCGGGATTCCGATCGTCGACGGTGTCCGGTATCGCGACGACGAACGCGCCCCGGGCACGGTGCGCACGCTCGATCTCCTGCTGTTCGCGGCCGCCGAACAGGTCACCCGCCGGATCCCGGCCACCCGGCTCAGCGTGGCCGGGATCGAGACCTCGATCCCGCTGCTGGTCGACTCCTACCTCCAGGACTTCCAGCTGCGCGAAACCTCGCAGGGCGGGACCGATCTCACCTGGACCGTGGCCGGACGGCCCGCGATCTTCGCCTTCGTGCCGCTGAGCTGGACGGCTGTATTCATTCGGCCCTTCGCGCGAATCGTGCTCGGGCAGTTGGCGGCCCGGCGATGACGCACCCTACCTACCCGCTGCTTCGCCGGCTCGGAACCCGGCTCGCCCGGACCCGCGCAGCGCTCGCCGCCCGACTTCGGCTGCTGGCCCTCGGTCTCGCTACGGCCGCGGCCGCCCTCGCGGTACTGGCCACCAGCGCCTACTTCTTCCTCTCCTTCGCCGCCGCCGGCCTGAGCGAGCTCGTGCCCCGCTGGGTCGCGATGCTCATCCTGGCCGGTGCGCTCGGCGCCCTCGGCCTGGCGCTCGTCGGCGCCTGCTCGATGACGATCCGCGCCCGGGCACGGCGACGGTGAGCAGCGCCGGTCAGCGCAGCGGCGTGTCGATCTGCTCGCGCAGAATGTCACCGTGACCGGCGTGCCGGGCCATCTCCTGGATCATCAGCAGCAGCGTCCATCGCATGCTGACCTCGCCCTCGCGCGGGTTGACCTTGGTGTCGGCGAGTTCGAAACGCGCGGCGATCTCTCGTGATCGCGCGCCGGCGCGCTCGAACTCGGCGATGACATCGGCCAGGGTCTCGTGCTCGGCGACGGCGAAGGTGCCCTCGTCGCGACGCGAATACCCGTCGCACTCGGCTTCGTCCAGCTCCGCCCAGAACCGCTGGAACCAGATCCTTTCCGCGGCGGCCGCGTGCTTGAGCAGGGAGATCGGCGTGGTCAGCGACGCGACGAGCCGCCGCCGCGCGTCGGCCTCGGACAGCCCGCGGGCGGTCTCGACCAACGCCTGACGGTTGCGATCGAGCATGTCCTCGAGGATCGCGCGCTCGGGGCCGCTGGCAATCGGCGTGGTGTGCATGGGTTTTCGCTCCATTTCCGGTGGTGCCCGAGGCGCACGGCAGGTATCGGCCGCACAGCGCGGCGGCACCGCTGTTCGGCTCGGGAGAGGGACGAAACGTCCGAAATGAGAATGGCCCGCAGGGCCGCGGCCAGACCTGTCAGAGGGCTCTGCCGCACGTGCAGCCTACCGCAAACCGGGTGGTGCGCGAATGCGAGACTGGCCGGGTGATCGATGATCTTCCCGCCGACCTGACCGCCCGACACCTCACCGAATCCGACCACCTCCGCGTGCTCGCCGTCCTGGATTCCTGGTGGGGCGGCCTCAAAGGGCAGGCCGGGGCGCGGGAGCGAGCGCTGCTGCTGCCGCGCCTGTTCTTCCAGCACTTCACCACCACGAGCCTGGTGGTCGAGCGCCGGGACGGCGAGGTGGCCGCGTTCCTGGTGGGTTTCCTGTCGCAGACCGACCCCGAGGCCGCCTACGTGCACTTCGTCGGCGTCGACCCGGCACTGCGCGGGCAGGGCGTCGGCCGCACGCTGTACCAGGCGTTCTTCCGCGTCGCCGACGGGCACGGACGGCGCTACGTGCGGTGCATCACCAGCCCGGAAAACGCGGCGTCCCAAGCCTTTCACGCCGCACTGGGTTTCGCGGTCTCGGACCCGCAGCCGGATTACGACGGCCCGGGGCTGGATCGGGTGACCTTCGAGATCGACCTGTCCCGGCGTTAGCCGCGCCGATCGGTGACACCGGCCAACCAGGAAAGCCATACCCGGTTCCCGTGGGCCGCAGAGACCTCACGACCCGTCCCCACGACCTATTCAGAAAGCTAGGACAGCTATGGGCAATACCGCTATGGCCTTCAAGACCGTGCTGATCACCGGCGCGACCGATGGGCTGGGCCGGGAGCTCGCGGTGCGACTGGGGGCGGCCGGGGCGCGGTTGATCCTGCACGGCCGCAACGCCGAGCGGGCCGCGGCGCTGTCGGCCGAGATCACCGCCGCGGGCGGTCACCGGCCGCGGGTCGTCCTGGCCGACCTGGCCCGGCTCGCGGAGGTCGACCGGCTCGCCGATGAGATACTCGCCCACACACCGCATTTGGATGTGCTGGTCAACAACGCCGGTCTCGGCGGCTGGCCCGGCGGAACACGTGCGCTCAGCGCCGACGGCCACGAATTGATCTGGGCGGTGAACCATCTGGCCCCGTATCACCTGACCCGGCGGCTGCTGCCGCTGCTGCGCGCCTCGGCCCCGGCGCGGGTGGTGAACGTCGCCTCGGCCGGACAGCTCGAGATCGATTTCGACGACCCCACCCCCGAGCGCGACGACGCGTTCGACGCCTACTGCCGGTCCAAGCTGGCGATGATCATGTGGACCGTCGAATACGCCGAGCAACTGGCCGGGACCGGTGTCACCGTGAACGCGCTGCACCCGGCCACACTCATGCCGACGACGATGGTGCGCCAGGCCGGGGCGGCCCCGATGAGCACTCTCGACGAGGGCGCGCACGCCACGCTCCGGCTGATCGCCGACCCCGAGCTCGACCAGGTGACGGGTCACTACTTCGACGGAACCGTGCCGGTCCACCCGCACGCCCAGGCCGAGGACCCGGCGGCCCGTCGTCGTCTGCTCGAAATCAGCGACGCCGCAGTCGCTTCCGCGGCGCGGTAAGCCGCGTCCCTGTCGCCGGGATCCGGGATTGCCGCCCTGGCGAACACCGGCCACAATCGTGCGAGGTTCGAGGTGGAGGTGTGCGGTGACCGAGGCGTGGCGGGCAGTCGGCGAGCGGGTGCGCAACTGGGGGCGGTGGGGCGAGCAGGACCAGCTCGGCACCCTGAATCTGATCACCCCTGCCCGGCTCGCCGCGGCCGCGGCCTGCGCCCGGCAGGGCCGGGCCATTCCGCTGGGTATCCCCTTCGACGCGTACGGGCCGCAGGGCGCGAGCGGCTTCCGCCGCAATCCCGTACACCTGATGTCGGTGGACGGCGGCGACGCGCATTTCGCCGACCTGCTCGGCGGCTGGGGCGGACGCAGCGAAGCCCAGGTGGCGGCCATGTACGCGAACGGCCCGATGCGGTTCAACGACGACTACATCATGATGCCGTTGCAGGCGGCCACCCAGTGGGACGCGCTGTCCCACGTCTACTACGACGGGCTGCTCTACAACGGCGTCCCGGCCGCCGCCGTCACCAGCTTCGGGGCCACCGCGCTCGGCATCGAGCGGGTCGCCGAGCGCGGCGGCGTGGTGGGTCGCGGCGTGCTGCTCGATGTCGCCCGGCACCGCAACGTGCCCCGGCTCGAAGCGAACAGCGTGATCACGCCGCAGGAGTTGCAGGCGGTCGCCGACGCCCAGGGCGTCGACTTCGCCGGCGGTGACATAGTGCTGGTGCGCACCGGCTGGTGGACGCGGTTCACCGAAACCCGCAAGCAGTCCGAGTGGTTCGCCGCCAGCCCCGGGCTGAGCTGGCGGTGCGCGCAGTGGCTGCACGAGAACGACGTCGCGGCCGTCGCCGTCGACAACCCGGCCGTGGAGGTGCTCGCCCCCGAGGACGGTGTGCTGATGCCCCTGCACATGCTCGCGCTGCGGGACATGGGCATGCCGCTGGGCGAGATCTGGGATCTGGAGGCGCTGGGCCGCGACTGCGCCGAGGACGGCATCCACGAATTCCTGCTGTGCGCGCCCGCCCTGCGGATCCCGGGCGCGGTGGGCACCCCGATCAGCCCCGTCGCCGTCAAGTAGCGACCGGACACCCGCTAAATCGCTTGCGACCCGCCCCGCGACTGCCGCACAATGGGCGGCCGACGCCGGGACCTGCGCGAATCCGATTCCCGGACCGAAGGATCGGAGGGGCATGTTCGATGTGATCATCGCCGGGTGCGGGCCGACCGGCGCGATGCTGGCCGCCGAACTGCGCCTGCACCGGGTGCGTGTGCTCGTGCTCGAGCAGGATCCCGAACCCGCGTCCTACGTCCGCATCGTCAGCCTGCACATCCGCAGCCTGGAACTGATGGCCATGCGCGGACTCCTGGATCGCCTGCTCGAACACGGCCGGCAACGCCCCGTCGGCGGCGTCTTCGCCGCCATCGACGCACCGACGCCCGATGATCTGGACTCCGCGTACGCCTATCAGCTCGGCATCCCGCAGCCGGTCGTGACGCGCCTGCTCGAGGAGCGCGCGGTCGAGCTGGGCGCGGAAGTCCGGACCGAGTGCGCGGTAACGGGTTTCGCGCAGGACGCGGACGGTGTGACCGTCGAACTGGGCACCGGCGAACGACTCCGCGCGCGCTACCTCGTCGGCTGCGACGGCGCCCGCAGCACCGTGCGCAAGGCGCTCGGCGTCGGCTTCCCCGGCGAGCCCGCCCGCACCGAAACCCTCATGGGCGAAATGGCGGCGAGCGCGCCACCGGAGGAAATCGCCGCCAAGGTAGCCGAGATCCGCGAAACCACCCGGGCATTCAGCTTCGGCCCGTTCGGCGGCGGCAACTACCGCGTCGTCGTCCCGGCCGCGCGGATCAGCGACCGCGCCGAACCGCCCACCCTCGAGGACTTCAGGGAACAGCTACGCCTGCTCGCCGGAACCGACTTCGGTGTGCACTCCGCACGCTGGCTGTCCCGCTTCGGCGATGCGACCCGGCTGGCCGAGCACTATCGCCGCGGGCGGGTCCTGCTGGCCGGGGACGCCGCCCACATCCACCCGCCCGCCGGGGGGCAAGGCTTGAATCTGGGCGTGCAGGACGCGGTCAACCTCGGCTGGAAGCTGGCCGCCCACATCCGGGGCTGGGCCCCGGAAACCCTGCTGGACACCTACGAATCCGAACGCCGCCCGGTCGCCGCGGACGTCCTGGACAACACCCGCGCCCAGGTGGCGCTGGCCGCACCCGAGCCGGGAGCCCGAGCCCTGCGCGGGCTGCTCACCGAACTGATGGACATCCCCCAGGTGAACCGCCACCTCGTCGGCAAGATCACCGCGCTCGACCTGCGCTACGACCTCGGCCCCGGCCCCGACCTCCTCGGCCGCCGCCTCCCCGACCTCGACCTGCGACAGGGCCGCCTCTACCCGCACCTGCACCAGGCCCGCGGCCTGCTCCTCGACCGCACCGAAACCCTCACCGCCGCCCGCTGGTCCACCCGCGTCGACGTCCTCTCCGACCCCACCGCAGCCCTCGACGCCCCGGCCGTGCTGCTGCGCCCCGACGGGCACGTCGCCTGGATCGGCACCGACCAGCAGGACCTCGACCACCACCTCACCCGCTGGTTCGGAGCGCCGACCGACGGCGCGGCAACCTAGCGGTCGGCGGTCTCGCACGGGAGTTTCGGTGCCACCACTTCCGAGGGCGTGCAGGATCGCACCCTGCCGGTCAATACTGCACTGCGACAATCGTTTCGAAAGGATTATCGCTTTGCGAACTCTTGCCACGGCGGCCGCGCTGGTTCTCCTCGCCCTGCCCGCTGTCGCCGCACCAGCTTCCGCGGCACCGACTACCAGCGGCTCCTCGGATCTGATGGCCTGGATCGTGCGGTGCGTGCCCCTCGGCCACCTGATCTCGCTGAGCAGCGGCTACCCCAACGACGGCAACGTGGATTTCTGCACGAAGTGAACGCCGCCCACGCTCAGGCCGGTTTACGCATCAGCAGCTGAGCGTGGTGGAACCGTTCGCCCTCGCGCGGCTCGCGCCGCAGGCGTCCGACCTCGGTGAAACCGGCGGCGCACAGCAGGTCGGCGAGGCTCTCGGGTGACCAGCGGTAGGCCGTGGTGACCTTGTGGTCGAACGCCTGCGGGGCGGGGTCGTCACCGGCGAAGAATCCCAGGAGCAGGTGGCCGCCCGGGGCCAGGACACGGTCGAACTCGCCGAAGACCGTGGGCAGGTGCGCGGGTGGCAGATGGATGATCGAGTAGGAGGCCAGGATCCCGCCGAGCGTCGCTGCGGGGAGGTCGAGGGCGGTCATCGTTCCCTGTTCGAACCGCAACTCCGGATGGGCCCGGCGGGCCAGGGCGATCATCTCCGGCGAGAGGTCGACGCCGAACGCGTCCAGACCGAGGGTGTGCAGGTGGGCCGTCAGATGCCCGGGCCCGCAACCGAGGTCGCCGACCGGTCCGCCGTGCGCCCGCACGAGGTCGGCGAACGCGGCGATCAGCGCGCGCTCCAGGGGTAACCCGGCGAGGATGTCGCTGACCAGTTCGGCGTAGAGGGTGGCGACGGCGTCGTAGGCCGCGCCGGTGTCGGGGAGAGCGGAGGCTTCGGTCACCCCGAAACCCTACCTGCGGGAAAAATATCCGACCCGATGAGTTTGGTGACCTGGGTCACCGGGTATTGATGTCTGTCGAGTCACAAGATCGACGTTCGGATCATGTTCCGGGGGATCCCCTTTGCCCGTTCGACCGACGATGGAGGAACGCCTGTGCCACAAACCCGAGAGTCCGCGCTGCAGAACAGAGCCGCCTGCTTCCACGGCGAGCGCAGTCGCGCCGTGCATCTGTTGAGCAGAGTGGCGCCGGGCTTGTCGGATGCCTCACTCGCCGAGCTCGCCTCCGTCGCCGACGAGCTGCGGAGCGCGGAGGGATTGCCGCCGGCCGAGTTCACCGCCCAGTGGTGAACCGCCGCTAGCGATATTCCGGAACTCCGAGGAGTGAGACCCGACGGCCCGAGACACTCGCTCGGGCCGTTCTCAGTTCGAGACCGCCCCGGGACGGGCGGAATCCGGCCGGCCGGTGTCGGGTACGCTCGGCACGAGCCGAGATCAGTGAAGGGGCCAGCCGTGAGCCGCGTGACGACGGTCGTCGACAGCATCCATGTCGCCGTGGATCCGCAAGCCGTCTATCAGCAGATCAGCGATCCCACGCTGATGGGCCGCTGGAGCCCGGAGAATCTCGGCGCCACCGTCGAGCAACCGCGCGAATCCAGCTATGTGGGCATGGAATTCATCGGCCGCAACAAGCGCGGTAGCGCCCGGTGGGTGACGCGCTGCGTGGTGACGGCCGCCGAACCCGGGGAACGATTCGCGTTCCGCGTGGAGGCGATCGGCCCGCGCAAACCCTGGCTGCGCGGGCGCATCGCGTCCTGGGAGTACCGCTTCGCCCCCGAGGACGGCGGCACTCGCGTCACCGAGACCTGGACCGATGACCGCACGCACTGGCCGAACGCGGCCGTGCAGGTCTTCGACCGAATCGCCACCGGCGGCAACACCTTCGCCGAGTTCCAGACCAAGAACATCCGCCGCACGCTGCGCAATCTCAAACAGCAGCTGGAGGCGTAGCTCAGGCCGCCGCGGCCTTCACCGCGAGCCCCACCTCCCGCCGCAGAGCCGCGAATTCCGGCGAGGCCCGCACCTCGTCCGCGTCCACCCCGGTGCGCGGCAGGCCCACGGGCAGGTCTAGCGCGATCTGCCCGGGCCGCTTGGTCAGCACCACGATCCGTGACCCGAGGAACACCGCCTCCTCGGCGCTGTGGGTGACGAACACCGCGGTCCGGCCGGTGCCGACCCGGCGCAGATCGTCTTGCAGTCGTTCGCGAGTGAGCGCGTCCAGCGCGGCGAACGGCTCGTCGAGTAGCAGCAGCGAGTGCTCGGCGGCCAGCGCCCGGGCGATCGCCACCCGTTGCTGCTGCCCGCCGGAAATCTCCCAGATCCGGCGGCGCGCGGTGCCCTCGAGCCCCACCCGGGCCAGCAACTCCGCCTGCCGGGTGGCGCGGTGCTCGCGCCGCACGCCCGCGTACTTCAGCGCGAGATCGATGTTGCCGCCCACCGTCTTCCACGGGAACAGCCGCGGCTGCTGGAACACCATCCCGGCGGTCCGCCCCGGCGCGGGGGCGCGGCCGGAGACCTCGATGCTGCCCTCGGCCGGGGTTTCGAAGCCGGCGATCAACCGCAGCAGCGTGCTCTTGCCGCAGCCGGAAGCCCCGACCAGCACCAGGAACTCCCCCGGCGGCACCTCCAGATCGATCGGCCCGACCGCGGTGACGGCGTCGCCGCCGCGGCCGAACCGATGCGAGACCTGCCGAATCCTGATGCCGCCCTGGCCCGTCGGCGCGTCGACGGGGGCGAGTTCGCTAATCGAGGACACCGGGCAATCCCTTGACGTAGATCGCGTCCTCGATCGTCCGCACCGACGGCGCGGCCGGAATCTGCTTCTGCGCGGCCAGGAATTCGGCGGCGCTGCGCAGGCTGGCCGCGATCTCCCCGACCCGCCCCTCGGCGCCCAGCCACTCCGCGGAGGTGAGCTGCTCCTTGGTCAGGAACACGCCCTGGGCCAGCTGTTGCGCGGCATCGGCGGGGGTGGTGCCGATCTCGGCGGCGACCGCCACGGCCGCGTCCGCGGGCCGGTTCTTGATCGTGTCGATGGCGCGGGTCTGCACCTTGCGCCAGATGTCGACGACCTCGGGGTGGGCCTGGGCGAAGGCCGTGGACACCACGCCGAGATCGAGGGTCGGCTTGCCCGCGGTGGCGAGCTCGCGGCTGGTGATCAACGTCTTGCCGCTCTTGCGCAACTGGTCCAGCGTCGGCAGCCAGGTGTAGACGGCGTCGACGTCGCCGCGCTCCCAGGCCGCGAGCGAGGCGGCGGGTTGCAGGTCGACCAGTTTGGCGTCGGTGACGCCGTTGCGGTCCAGGGCGGCGAGCAGGCTGTAGTGCGCGGTGGAGGCGAACGCGGTGCCGATGCGCTTGCCGCGCAGATCCGCGATCGACTCGATCCCGGTTCCGTTGCGCGCCACCAGCGCCTCGTTGTCGCCGGCCACGTCCAGGACGTAGGCGACCTGGTAGGGGATGTTCAGCGGCGCGGACAGCCCGCGCGCCACCGGACTGGAGCCGAGCGCGCCGAAATCGACCTGCCCGGCGACGAACGCGGTGTTCACGTCCGCACCGGAGTCGAACTTGGTCCATTCGATGTTGTAACCGGGTAGCTCGTCCTCCAGCCACCGATTGTGCTTGACGATCAGATCACCGCTCGGAAACGACTGGTAGGCAAGGCGAATCGTCGGCTTGCCGTCGTCGGCGCCGGAGCGGTCCACGGCGCAGCCGGCTCCCGCGAAGGCAACCACACCGGCGACCGCCGCCGCGACCGCACGCCGAAACCTCTGGGTACTCATATCTTTCCTCTCCACGGCACAGCGCGCCGTTCGGCCGCACGCAGCAGGCCGTCGATCAGCAGACCGGAACCGCCGATGGCGGCGATCCCGACCAGCACCACCGGGGTGTTGTTGTAATTGCTGGCGTCCTTGACGACGCCGCCGATGCCGGGCAGGCCGTTGAACAGCTCCGCCGCGACCACCGACGAGTAGGCCATGCCGACCGCCAGCCGGATACCGGTGAAGGTTTCCGGCAGCGCCGCCGGGACCACCACGTCCCGGATCACCTGGGCACGCGAGGCCCCCAGCGCCCGTGCGGCTTCGACCGACCCGATCGGCGCGGCCGCCACCGCGGTGGTGGTGGCGATGGCGGCGGCGGGCAGCGCGGCCAGCGCCAGCAGCGTCACCTTGGGCGCCTCGTCGATGCCGAGCCAGATCACCAGCAGGAAGAAGTAGGCCAGCGGCGGCAGGGTCCGCAGGAAGGTCAGCCAGGGTTCCAGGATGCTGCGCAGCCAGCCGACGGTGCCCATGGCGATGCCGAGCGCCACACCGGCGGCGACACCGGCCACGACACCGGCCAGCACCCGGCGCAGGGTCATGTAGAGGTGCTCCCAGAGCAGATAGCCCTGGTAGCCGATCACGCCGTCGTGCGTGGTGGACATATCGACGGCCGCACGCCAGACGGTGATCGGCTGCGGCACGAACGTCTCGTTCCACAGACCGGCCGTCGCGACGGCCTGCCACACCGCCAGGAACACCGCGACCGACAGCAGCGGCAACAGGATTCGGATGCCCGGCAGGCGGCGGCGTGTCGCCGGGGCGCGTTCGAGAGTCGCGGTCACAACGACGCGACGTCGAGGGCGCGATGCACCACCGGATCGCCCGGGTGCTGCCACACTCCGCGCGCGGCCAGCCGGGGCAGGACCCCCTCGCCGAACCAGTACGCCTCTTCCAGATGCGGATATCCCGACAGCACGAATTCGTCGATGCCCAGGTCGTGGTATTCCAGGATGCGGTCGGCGACCTCGTCGTGGCTGCCGACCAGCGCCGTGCCCGCGCCACCGCGCACCAGGCCGATGCCCGCCCACAGGTTGGGGTAGATCTCGAGGCCGTCGCTGGAGCCGTCGTGCAGCGCGAGCATGCGGCGCTGGCCCTCGGATTCGCTGCGCGCCAGCGACTTCTGGATATCGGCGACGGCGGCGGGATCGAAACCCGCGAGCAGGCGCTCGGCCTCGGCCCACGCCTGGGCCGCGGTGTCGCGGGTGATCACGTGCAGCCGGATGCCGAAGCGCACGGTGCGGCCCTCGCGCTGGGCGAGTTCGCGGATCCAGGCGATCTTCTCCGCGACCTGGGCCGGTGGTTCGCCCCAGGTCAGGTAGACATCGGTATGCCGGGCCGCGATCGAGCCCGCGATCGGCGAGGAGCCGCCGAAGTAGATCTGCGGCACCGGGTTCGGCGGCTGCGCCAGCGTGGCCCCGTCGACGTGGACGTGCTCGCCGGTCAGGCTGACCGTCTCGCCCGCCCACAGCTTGCGCACCACCTCGAGGAATTCCCCGGTGCGCTGGTAGCGGCCGTCCTTGTCCAGGAAGTCGCCGTAGGCGCGCTGCTCGCTGGATTCGCCGCCGGTGACGACGTTGATCAGCAGCCGGCCGCCGGTGTGGCGCTGGAAGGTTCCCGCCATCTGCGCGGCCAGGGTCGGCGACAGGAAACCGGGGCGGAACGCGACCAGGAACTTCAGCCGCTTCGTAGCCTGGCTGACCATCGCGGTCGTCAGCCACGCGTCCTCGCACCACGCCCCGGTCGGGGTCAGCACCGCCTCGAAGCCCAGGTTCTCCGCGGCGACCGCGATCTGGCTGAGGTAGGCCACGCTGGGCGGCCGGTCACCCGCCGAATGCGTCGCGTGGGCGCCGTGGCCACCGCCGACGACATCGCGACTGTCACCGTTGGTGGGCAGAAACCAGTGGAAGGTAAGGGGCATTCGACAGATCCAACGCGGCAGCGCCCGCGTCGACCAGGGATCGGATCGGACAGATTCGAACTATCGCCCCGGAGCCGGCACGACCAGGTCCACTGATCCTGGATGTCGCGGCGGACTGCCGCGCGTGGTAAGGGTGGGTAGATGCCCAGCATCGCCCGTCTTTTCGCCGTGACCATCGACTGCCCCGACCCGGTTCGGCTGGCCCGCTTCTACCAGGGCTTCCTCGGCGGTGAACTGCGTTCGGCTACACCGGATTTCGTCGTTCTCACCAGCGCTCTGGACGTGCGCCTGGATTTCCAGCGCGTCGCGAACCACCGGCCGCCGCAGTGGCCCGACGCTGCGGCCGCGCGCCGCCTGCACCTCGATTTCCGCGTCGAAGATCTGCCTCGGGCCGAGCGCCTGCTGCTCGATCTCGGTGCCGTGCTGGCCGCCGAACAGCCTGGCGGGCAACGGTTTCGGGTGCTGATCGATCCGGCGGGCCATCCGGTCTGCCTGGCGGTCGCGAGCGCCACCGGCGTTCCGGAAGCCGGGGTGGGCTAACCGGTGCGGACCGCGTCCAGTGCGTCGCGGCAGGCGCGGCGCAGTTCCTCGTCGGCGGGCACGCTGTCGCAGCGGCGGCGTGGTGCGGCGAGTTCGGCGGCGAGCAGCGAGGCGGCGAGCCCGGCGGCGGGGCCGATTTCGGCGAAGCATTCCGCGGCGACCGTGCGCCAATGCCGCTGGGCTCCGCGCTGCGGCCATTCCGCGGGGTCGGGTTCGGGCCGGCCGCACACTCCGAGCAGCAGGGTGACCGTCGGTTCCGGTTCGCCGGTCACCCGCCAGAGCGCCGCCGCCGCGGCGACGGTGGTGCGCGGGCCGAGGTCTTCCGCGATGAGCCGTCGCAGTGCCGGAGCGCACGGGGCCGCCGCGAAACCGAGCTCACCGGCGGCGGTCATGGCGCGCAGCCGCAGTTCGCTGGCCGGGATCGTCTCCTCGTAGTCCGACAGCGCCGCGTCCAGCTGCGGCAGCACCGGCGCGGGATCACCGGTGAACTGCCACAGGGTCACCGCGGCGCGCAGGCGCACCGCGAGACGATCGTGCTCCAGGTAGCGGCGCACCTCCGGCATCGTGGACCGCGCATCCACCCCGAAGCGGCCCAGCACCTCGACCAGGCTCGCGCTGCGGTCGTCCAGCACGGCGACGATGTCGGCAGCCGCGGCCGCGGCGGCGGGGCCGAGCTGCCCCAGGGCGCAGGCCAATTGGTAGTAGCGCACATCCAGGAAGGGATCGCTGCGATGCGCGTGCGCGTGCCGCATCCGCTCGCGGATCAGCGGCACCAGCTCGACCGCGTGCGCACCCAGGGGTGCCAGCAGAGTGTCGAGCCCCCACGGTGTCCGGTCCAGGGTGAGCGCCCAGCGCACGGCGGGCAGCGCGCGCGGGTCGCCGGTGTTCGCGGCCGCCCGCAGCATGGGGCCGGGCCCGCTCAGCGTCGGTGTCGCGGTGTCGATGGTCAGCCACGGTAACTGGACCGGCAGCACCGCCGGGTCATCCCACTCGGTGATCCGGCGGCAGCGCTCGAGTTGCTCGAGGATCCGGTCGGCCACCGGCGCGGCCGCGGTGCCCAGGCGGGCCAGCGCCTCGGCCGCGGGCCGCCAGGTCTCGGGATCGCTCAGCTGGTCGGCGAGGCATTCCAGCAACCGCGGGTATTCCGTGCGCCAGGTGCTGATCAGTCGCTCGGCCAGATAGCAGGCCAGGGCCCGGATATCGGAGTCGTCGAGCGCGAACAGGGCTTCGACGAGGGCGAGTTGCTCATCGGGCCGCGAATCCAACCGCAGGTAGATATCCCGGACCGGCGCGTCGGGATGGTGCTCGATCGCGCCGCCGCGCACCAGTTCGCGCGCGGCGGCCAGCACCACGGGCACCACGGCTCCCGGTAGGGCCCGCGGTTCCAAGGCCAGCAGGTGGCTCAGGGCCGAGAGTCGATCCTGCGGCGCGGCCGCGGTGTGCAGTAAGCGGGTGAGCCACTGCGGAAGACGCAGGGCCGCCGCGTGTTCCGGTCGCCGGCGCGCGACGACGTCCAGCACATCGAGGATCTGGAGGCGGATCCGCGATTCGGTGTCGGCCGCGTACCGCGCCTGTAATGCGGGAATCAGCAGGTTGCGCTCGTCGCCGCAGACCGCGAGCAGTTCGAGGGTGGCGGAGCGGACTTCGGCGTCGGTGTCGCCGAGCAGGGGCAGCAGGCTCGGCAGCACCGCGTCGGCGGCGCGGCCGACTTCGGCCCGGCTCGCCGAGGCGAGAATCGCGCCGTCGGCGGCGGAGGCGTCGTCGCCCACCAGCATCGCCGTCAGGCGCAGCAGCCGCAGCCGGTCCGGCCAGTGCGGGCGCACCGCCAGCTCGAGCAGGACCGGCGCGCACATCGCCGCCAGGCGCTCGTCATCGGAGCACCAATCGTCGTCGTAACTCCAATCGTCGTGTCCCAGCTGGATTTCCAGGCTGTCCAGGGCTCGTGCGCGGGCCGCCCCGTCGGCGGCGGTGAGTTCGCTCAGCAGCTCCGAAATGTCCGCGAATTCGTCATCGATCTCCTCGAATTCGTACAACACCCCGCGACCTTCCTCCGTTTTCCGAACAGCGGCCACTGTAGCGACGACAACCGACAACCGCGCACGCGGTAACGCGCCACCGAAACCGTTGGCGCGGCCCGAGCCGAGATTGCCATGATGTCGGCCATGAGCCTGATGACGCATTGGCCACCGGCCGGGCTGCGGGTGCGCACCCCACGCCTGGAGCTGCGCCTGCCGGAGCCGGCGCACCTGGGTGCGCTGGCCGCGCTGTCGGCCTCCGGCGTCCACGATCCGGCGGTGCAGCCGTTCACGGCGCAGTGGACCGACGCGGAGCCGCCGGAGCGGGCCCGGGCGGTCCTGCAATGGCATTGGCGCTGCTGGGCCGAGTGGCAGGCCACCGCCTGGACGCTGAACCTCGTCGCGCTGCGCGACGGCGCGGTGGTCGGCACGCAATCGCTGAGTGCACGGGATTTCGGGGTGTGCGGCGAGGTGGGCACGGGGTCGTGGCTGGGCCTCGCGCACCACGGTCAGGGGCTGGGAACCGAGATGCGGGCCGCGGTGCTGGAATTGGCCTTCGAGCGCCTCGGGGCGGTCGCGGCGACCTCGGGCGCCTTCGAGGACAACGCGGCCTCGCTCGCAGTGTCGCGCAAACTCGGCTATGAACCGGACGGGCTGGAGCGGCACGCCGTGCGCGCAAAGCCCGTGGTATTGCACCGATTACGACTGACTCGCGAGCGCTGGGCGGCGCGGCGCAGCCTGCCCGTGCGAGTGAGCGGGCTGACGGAGTGTTTGCCGCTGTTCGGAGCCCGATAGCGCTATCGCGCGAATTGCTGATGGCCCAGGACGGCGGCGAGCCGCAGTTTGTCGGCGTCCTCGGTGCCGGGCGGTGCGGTCAGCACCAGGAGCGCCTGCGATTGGTCTTCGGTGAACAGCACCTGGCAGTCGACCTCGATCGGACCGATCTGCGGGTGCAGGATGACCTTGTGGTCGGTGAACCGGACGGCGACCTCGTGGCGTTCCCACAGATCGCGGAACTCGGCGCTGCGCGGATGCAGGGCCCGCACGATCCGGTGGGCGGGCCCGTCCGGTCCCTGAGCGGCGTACGCGGCCCGCAACGAGGCGACGTGCGCGCGGCTCTGGCGCGGGTGATCGTCCTCGGGATACCAACGGCGTTCGGTGCCGGGGTGGGCGAACCAGCGGTAGATGTCGCTGCGGTCCAGACCGGTGTAGCGGGTGCGCTCGCCCAGCAGGGCGCGGGCGGGGTCGTTCTGCACCAGCACCTCCGCCACCTGGGTGAGGATCATGGCCGGGGTATCGGCGAGCCGGTCGAACACGCGCAGCAGCGCCGGAGCGACATAGGCGCCGGTACCGGTGCGCGGCGGTGGATTGTGCCCGGCGACGCGGTGCAGGTAATCGCGTTCGTCCCCGGTCAGGCGCAGCGCGCGAGCCAGGGCGTCGAGGATCTGCGGACTCGGCTGCGGGCCGCGGCGCTGTTCGAGGCGGCCGTAATAGTCGGGCGACATGCCCGCCAGGCCGGCCACCTCTTCCCGGCGCAGACCGGGCGTGCGCCGCCGCGGACCGCCCGCGAGCCCGACGTCGGCCGGTTGCAGGCTCTCCCGGCGGCGGCGCAGAAACGCCGCCAACTGTGCGCGATCCACCTGTTCATGATGCATGTCCCCACCATGGCCGCGCGGCCCCACCACAGCCAGGGATCGCCGATCCCTGGCTGGCGAGTCCGCTTTTACCTTCCCGTGCCCGGTGTGAGGGTGGAGGCATGAACATCGACGGAAACACCCTCTTCATTCCCGGCGCCACCAGCGGCATCGGGCTGGCGTTGGCGCTGCGCTGGCAGGCCGCGGGCAACACCGTGATCGTCGGCGGCCGCCGCCGGGAGCTGCTGGACCGCATCGCCGCCGACCACCCCGGGATCGGCACCGTGCGAATCGACACCACCGACCCGGGCAGCATCGCCGAGGCCGCCGCCGAGGTGCTCGGCAAGTATCCCGAACTCAACGTGCTGGTCACCATGGCCGGGATCATGCGCGTCGAGGACTGGCACACCCCCGCGGGCTTCCTCGACACCGCCGAGGCCACCGTCACCACCAACCTGCTCGGCCCCATCCGGCTCATCGCCGCGTTCATCGAACACCTTGCCGCACAGCCGGATTCGACCATCATCACGGTGTCCTCCGGCTTGGCTTTCGCGCCGCTGAAAGTCACACCCACCTACAACGCGACCAAGGCCGCCATCCACATGCTCAGCGAATCACTGCGGCTGCAACTGGCCGGCACCACGGTCTCGGTGGTCGAGCTCGAGCCGCCCGCCGTGCGCACCGAACTCATGCCCGGCCAGCAGGACAGCGCCTGGGCGATGCCGCTCGACGACTTCGCCGACGAGGTGATGCACCTGCTCGCCACCCAGCCCGACGCCACCGAAATCCAGGTCGAGAACGTCAAATTCCTGCGCTATGGCGAAGCGCGCGGCGACTACGAGCAGGTGGTGGCCGTGCTCAACAGCAACGACCCGCACGGGAACTGAGGTCAGCGGGCGTTCGCGCGCGACCGGTTCCAGCCCTGCCAGGAATCCTCGTCGAGATCCGCGCGGATCGCGGTGGCGATGCGGTCTCGCCAGTCCGCGGGCAGGCGCTCGGTGGCGGGAAGAGCGTCCGGGGAGAGTCTGCCGAGATACTCGAGATCGAGCGCGGGTTTGACCTGGCGGCCGTCGGTCGTTTCGACGGTGGCGCCGCTCAGCCAGCGGTCGATGTTGCGATCGGCGATCAGGGCTTCCGGGTTCACCCACGCCAGGGCCAGCAGGGTGGCGGCGGCCGAACCGGCGGCGGCGCGCGGAATCCAGTGGCGGCGCAGGCGAACCAGACTGGCGAGCACCAGCAGATAGATCAGGCCGATCCACACCTCGAACACCTCGACCAGCAGGCGCAGCACCGTGAAACCGTAGGCCTGCTGGTAGGTCCACATGCGGTGCACGGCGGAGGCGACGATCACCAGGGTGAGCACGCTGAGCACCGCCACCGCCAGGCGCAGCCAGCGCCGCTCCCCCGCCGAGTCCTGGGCCGCCCAGGACTGCACGGCGGCGATGACGCCGAGGGTCAGCATGCTGACGATCGAGAGCTGCCAGAACCCGCCGCGCGCGTACTCCGCGTAGGTCAGCTCGGCGGTGCGCTGCACATAGCCGTTGCCGCCGAAGAGCACCGCGAGCTGGGTGGCCACGAACACCGCGAACAATGCGGTCAGTGCGCCCAGCGGCAGACCCCACTCCAGCGGCGTCCAGCGCTTGCGCACCAGTTGCGCCGCAACCGAATTCGCCTCGCCACCGGCGGCCGGAGCGGCCAGGAGATACAGCGCCCCGGCCACGGCGAGCCCCGCCACGGTGAACAGGAACACCCACCGCACCATCGACCCGCCGTCCATGGCCGGGGTGGCCCCGGCGATCAGCCGCGCGAACACCGCGTCCGCACCGGCCAGCAACGGCACGAACACCAGCAGCAGCGCGACCGTGGCCAGCACCGACCAGCCCAGGCGCTGCGAGGCCGAGGCCCGGCTGCCCTGCAAGCGCCGCACCCCGTGATACAGCCACGGCACCGCCATCGCCGCCCGCACCGGCACCGCGAACATGTCGAACCCCAGCCCGCGGCGCGAGCGCGGCTGCACCGCCAGCGACATCGCCAGCCCCGCGCCCAGCAGGCACAGCACGAACAGCCACCCCGCGGCCCGCACCGCGCCGACCGCCAACAGGCCCAGCGCCAGCACCGTCCACCAGAGGGCGCCCCAGCGTCGCAGCGGAGCCACTGTCTCGGGCGCACCGGACGATTCGCCCGCCGTGCTCGACGTCCGTGCCCGCCGATCGACCGTGTAGATCGCACCCGCGATGGCGACTCCGGCGATCAGCCAGCCGATACCGGGACGATCCAGCGGAATCGACACGGCCGCCGCGACACCCGCGCCCGCTGACGCCGCGAACGCACCCGAGGGCAACGGAATTCGCATCGCCAGCGACGGAGCCGGCAGCGGGGGTTTGGTCGTCGGATACCGCCGAGAACCTTGCCCTGTCGTTCGAGCCGCGACCCGAGCGGTCGGGCTGTCCGCCGTTGTCTCCGCGACCGCCGAGGCGCGCACCGGGTTCCCGGCCGACTCCCCTCCCACTTTCGATCCAACGGCGACCGGCACCGATTCACCGCTCCCGTTCACAGCCGGACTCACCGATGCGGCCTCGGAGTCATCCTGCCCCGCAACCCCATTCGCCCCACCCGCACTCTCCGGCACCCGCACCGATAGCCGCCGGATCGACTGCACCGGCGGCCGTTTCCGTTTGGGGCGCACCGAATCCGGGCTCTCGTCGGCCGGGGTCTCGGACATGCGTTCTCCATCAGTCGAGGCGACCTCCGGAGACCGGTAGCCGCAGCCATTCCTACCGCATCCGATCTAATCGGGCACCCGTGGAGAAAATGTGGAGGCGCCGTGCCGACCTCACGCAGGTCGCGCCCCGCCGCGCCGCACCGGCAAGCGCCGCGCGACACCGCGCACCACCCACAGCACCACCACCCCGACCACCGCGCCGACCGCCCACCCGACCAGCAGATCCGTCGGCCAGTGCGCCCCCAGATAGACCATCGCAGCACCGATCCCGATCAGGACGGCGACGATCGCACCGAGCACCCACCCTCGATACGCGCCGGGCCAGGACACCACCAGATACCCGACCACCGCGCCCGCCGCGGTCATCGCCGCCACCGTCGAGGGCATCGAAAACGCCCCCACCTGAACGATCGTCAGCTCCCCGGCCGGGCGTGGCCGCTGAATCAGCTCCTTCAACGCCCGGGCCACCGCCTGCGCCCCCAGCACCGCCGCCCCGAGCGCGATCGCCTGCCACCACCACCGGCGCACGGCCACGACCACCAGCCCGGCCAGCGCGACCCCGAGCACCACCGCGTCACTCATCCCGAGATCCATCGCCCCGCGCGCAGCCGCCGTCACCGCGGGTGAGCGATGCTGCCCGACCCAGTCCAGAATCTCCGTATCCACACTCACCGTGCACATTCTGCTGTGCCGCGGCGGCGCGAACGGTGCTCGGGCGACGCCGGTGAGCTCATTTACAGTTCGGAGCCCTCGGCCGACACCTCGTAGCGCGCTCAGGCGAAATCGGCGTCCGGCGGCGGACACGGTGCCGCGGAGTCGCCGACCGCGACCAGCACCGCCCAGCCGACACCGACATTCATGCGCAGAAGCCAGCAGCCCGGAATCGCAGGCGCTTCGACACCGAACCGGCCGTCGCCGAGCGCCTGGAAACGCGCGTCCACTCCGTCACCGGCGCTCGGCCCGGATTTGGCGAAATACCTTCCGTCCAAACGGTCCAAGTCCGACGATACGGTCACCTCGAGCGGGCCACCCCCGCGAAGCGCCGGGCTGCTCGGCGGCCAATAGCGAGGCGCCAGACGCAGTCCCTCCACGATCGCGCCGTCGCACGTATGGTGAGCGCCGATCATCACCGCATCGACACTCGCGCCGGCGGCGTCGCGCACGACCTCGACAGCGGGCGGCTCGGTGCACCGATCCCGAGTCGAGGGCGCAACGCACGCAGCGCCGACAGTCGCGACAGCCAGCACCCCCACCGCGATCAGGCAGCGCGTCGGCCGATTGATTCCCGGATCCCGCACCCCACCATCCTGCCGGAACCTGCGCCCCCTAGCTTTCGGGCCCGCACTACTCAGTCGCCGACCTAATCCCCGGTGACTCGCTCCAGCACGACGACCGGGATCTGCCGGCCCGCGGCCGCTTGGAACTCCGCGAATTTCGGAACCACCGCGACTTGCTTCGCCCAGATCCGTTCGCGCTCAGCACCTTCGGTGACCCGGGCCAGGGCAGGCACTGTTTCGGCGCCGGTCTCGACGGTGATCCGCGGATTCGCCGTGAGGTTGCGGTACCACGCCGGATCGCGCGGACTGCCACCGTGCGTGGCGAAGACAGCCCAATCGTCGCCGACCGGTTGATAGAACAGCGGGCTGATCCGCGCACGTCCGGACTTGGCTCCGGTGTGGTGCACCAGGATCAGCGGCATGCCCGGGTGCTCGTCGTAGAGACCGGGGATACGGGGCGGGACCGGGCGGCCTGCGGCGAATTCGGCCGCGGTGCTCCAGCGCGCGTATCCGGCGTTGGCCCGGACCTCGGCGATGATCCCAGCGTTCCAGTCGGTGATGTCAGGGGCGTCGGCGTGGTGTGTGGCGGCCGTGGACGGATCGGACATGTTGTCTCTCTTCACTATCCGGAGCAGTTGCTCCTCCACGCTAACACAGAGCGGAGCAGCTGCTCCGCTTAGAAGATATGCTGTCCGGCATGACCGAGAGCCGCACCCGCGCACCCCGAGCCGACGCCATCCGCAACCGCGAGGCGATCATCGAGGCCGCCTCGGCGGTACTGGCCGAGCAGGGCACCGCGGTCGATGTCCGCGAGATCGCCCGCCGCAGCCAGGTCGGCATGGGCACCCTGTACCGGCACTTCCCGACCAAGGAAGAGCTCGTACAGACGGTGTTGCGCAAGGACTTCACGAACTGGGCCGAGTCCGCGCGCACGGCGGCCGCCGAGGCCGAGGATCCCTGGGCGGCACTGACCGACTTCTACCAGCAGGCGCTGACCGGCTACGCACACCACCGCGCGATCATGGAACACTTCGCACTCGCCGTGCCGGTGCCCGACCCCGACGGCCTCGGCCGCCTCCGCCTGGTCATCGACCAACTGCGAGCCCGCGCCGAAGACGCACTGCGCCCCGGCGTGAGCACCGACGATCTACTGCTGCTGCTGGTCTCACTGGGCCACGCCGTCCAGTGCACCGACCGATCCCGCCCGCACCTGTGGCAGCGCCTGCTCCACATCTGCCTCGACGGCCTGCGCGCCGATCTGCAGCAACCACTCCCCACCGAAGCCGCCACCCACCCGTTCGGCGGATGATCCGCCGCCTGGCCGCTGTTCCTCGCCCCGACCAAACCCCCGCGCCACGCGGCACGAACCCTCTCCTGGACACCGAATCGCGGCCCCAGTGCCGCCGAACGGAACACGAGAGGGATACGTGATAGCGCAACGACCGATCCGGACCGCCATCTCCCGCGCTGTACTGGCCGCCGCCCTGACCGCCGCGGGCCTGCTCACCACGGGTGGTCCCGCCGTCGCGGAACCCGGTGCGGCGCACGTGGTCTCGGTGCAGGACACCGGCGATCGCCAGCAGACCGTCATGGTGTTCTCCCCCGCCATGAACCGCCCGATCGAGCTGCAGGTGCTGCGCGCCGCCGATCGCAGCACACCCCGGCCGATCATGTATCTGCTCAACGGGTCCGGCGGCGGCCCGAACCGCAGCGGCTGGGACGCCCAGACCGATGTCGCGGATTTCCTGCGCGGCAAGGACGTCAACGTGGTGACGCCGATCGGCGGCAGCAACTCCTACTACACCGACTGGGACCGCACCGACGCCGTGCTCGGTTTCAACAAGTGGCAGACCTTCCTCAACGAGGAGCTGCCGCCGGTGATCGAGGCCTTCCTGGGGTCGAACCAGAATCGCGCGCTGGTCGGGGTTTCCATGAGCGGCACCTCGGTGCTGAACCTGGCCATCGCCAAACCGGGTTTCTGGAAGAGCGTGGCCTCCTACAGCGGCTGCGCGCAGACCTCCGACCCGGTCGGCCAGGAGTTCGTGCGCATCACCGTGGAGAACTGGGGCGGCGGGCAGAGCGTGGAGAACATGTGGGGCCCGCGCAGCGGCCCGCGCTGGCGCGAGAACGATCCGCTCGTGCACGCCGATCGGTTGCGCGGCACCGCCCTCTACCTCAGCACCGGTAACGGCGTCCCCGGCGCACCGCACGACACCCCGGCCGACCCGCGCGTGCAGGACGGCCGGATCCCGCTGCCGGTCCAGATCGCGTTCGGCGGCCCGATCGAGGCCGCGATCCGGTACTGCACGGTCAATCTCGTCGACCGGCTCACCGAGCTGAACATTCCGGTCACCTTCGACGATCGACCGGTCGGCACCCATTCCTGGGGCTACTGGGAGGACGACCTGAAGCGGTCCTGGCCGTTCCTGGCCGGCACACTCGGCGGCTGATCCGGGCCGGGCTCCGCGCGCACCGAGCCGCGGGGCCCGGCTATCGCCGCTGTATCAAAAATCGCATACGAGCAGGCAACGCCGGTTCGCATTGACTGCACCGTATGAATCACCGACACCCGGCCCGCCTGCTGGCCGCGCTGCTGATCCTCGGCGCACCGCTCGCCGGCGTCGCGGCCTATCACTCCCTGACGGCCCTGTCCGCCTCCGCCTTCGGCCCCACGCCCACCGGCACGACGATCTTCGACGACGACGCCGAGTCGGTGGCCAACCTCGACCCGGACCTGCTGGCCGCTTTGCGCCGCGCCGCCACCGACGCCGCCGCCGAGGGCATCGCGTTCGTCGTCAACAGCGGCTGGCGCACGCCGGAATATCAGCGGCAACTGCTGCGCGAGGCGGTCTGGAAGTACGGCTCGGAGCAGGCCGCGGCCCGCTGGGTCGCCACCCCGGCCACCTCCGCGCACGTCTCGGGCGAGGCCGTGGACCTCGGGCCGAGCGCGGCCACGGCGTGGCTGTCGCGACACGGCGCCGCCTACGGGTTGTGCCAGATCTATGACAACGAACCCTGGCATTACGAGCTCCGTCCCGAGGCCGCCGAGCAGGGCTGCCCGGCCCGGTACGCCGATCCCAGCGCGGATCCGAGGATGCGCCAGTGACCCGGCCCGAGGCCGGCACCGGCCGAATCACACTGGCGCAGATCGCGTTCCGGTTCTGCCTGCTCTACTTCGCCCTCTACGCCCTGCTGATCGCCTGGGTGCTGTTTCCGCTGCTGGGCCCGCTGGGGCGGGTGTTCCGCCCCGGGCTGTGGACCGCCGCGCTGACCGACCCGATCACCGGCTGGGTCGGGCGCACGGTCTTCGGCGTCGACGCCGTCCTGCGCCTGGACTCCGGGGCGGGTGATCAGGCGGCGGCGTGGGTGCTGGCGTTCTGCATGCTGGTCGCCGCGGCCGTGGCCACCGCCGTGTGGAGCGCCGTGGATCGGCGGGCACATCCGCGCCTGCCGGCGTGGGTGCTGCTGTTCGCCCGGGTCCTGCTGGGCGGGCAGATGCTGAGTTTCGGTTTCGCCAAACTGATCCCCACCCAAATGCCCGCGCCCGCCCTGGCCCAACTCCTGCAGCCCTACGGCGAATTCAGCCCGGCCTCGGTGCTGTGGTTGCAGATCGGCAGCTCCTATCCCTACGAAATGGCCCTCGGCGCGGCCGAAGTCGCGGCCGGGCTCTTGCTGTTCGTGCCCCGGACGGCGGTGCTGGGCGCGCTGGCGAGCATGACCTGCATGGCCCAGGTGCTGCTGACGAACCTGACCTTCGATATTCCCGAGAAGCTGCTCGCCCTGCATCTGCTCGCGCTCGGCACCCTAGTGCTCGCCCCGCACCTGCGCGGCCTGCTCGATGTTTTCCTGCGCCAACGTGCTTGGGCGGCAACGATTCCCGCACTGTTCGCCGACCGACGCCGCAACCGGGCCGCGGTCTGGATACAGGTGGCCCTCGGCCTCTGGATCGCCCTGGGCGGCGGCATCGACCGCTGGATCGTCTGGCACGAGCAGGCCGGCGCCGCTCGCCCGAAGTCCGAGCTCTACGGCATCTGGCAGGTGCGCGAATTCAGCCTCGACGGGCAGCCGCTGCCGCCCCTGACCACCGACGAGAATCGCTGGCAGCGACTCGTTTTCGACGCCCCCGCCAGCGCCACCTATCAGCGGATGAACGGCGAACTGGTCCCCGCGCGCGCCAGCTTCGCCGCCGGCGGGCGACTCGAGCTCGCCACCCCGCAGGGAACCGTGCTGGCGACGCTGACCAGCGAGCGAACCGGCAAGGGCCGCTTGCTGTTACACGGCACGCTGCGCGATCGCCCGGTGGTGATCACCCTCGAGGAGCTGGACCCGAACAGTTTCCCGTTGCGCAGCCGCGGTTTCCACTGGGTGCAGGACTACCCCGACTTCCGCTAGCTAGTTCGCCTGGGCCAGGATCGCCGACCCCATCCAGCGGCGCAGGTAACGCCGCAGCTCGTCGTCGCTGCGCCGCGGATTGCCCGGCGCGGCGAAGAACGACTGCTGGGTGCGCAGGCAGAACTCCACGAGCTCGCGCAGCGACGCCTCGTCGTATCCGTAACTCTCCCAGTCGACATCGAAGCGCCGGATCATCTGCATACCGAAGTTCTGCGCCTCTTGCGAGACCAGGCTGCCGGGATCGACGTGGGCGTAGGCGCTCGAGACCAGCCAGCCCAGATGCGGCGTGCGGCTGACCTCGGCCAGGGTGAACACCACGCCCTCGGTCATGGCGTCGGCGGGATCGTGGATGCCGGCGACGTGCTCGGTGAGCCGATCCAGGAATTCCGCGACCGAGGCGAGCGCGACGGCGCGCATCAGCGCGTCGGTGCTGGGGAAATAGCGGTAGACCGTCTGCCGGATGACCCCGAGCGCCTCGGCGATGTCGGAGATGCCGACCGCCGAGCCGGTGCGGCTCGTCAATTCGATGGCGGTGCCGACGATTCGGTCGACCGCCTCCTGGTCGCTGTTCGGTGGATTGCCGCCCCACCCGCGCCTGCCTGCCACCGGCCAGACGGTACCAGAGGTTCCGTACGCGGTGTTTTCGCAGTTCCGGTCAGTGATTTCGATTCGTATCATACATTCATACACGCGTGTGTATGGTGTCCGGTATGACCGACCTGCAAGTCCGAAAGATGCGCTTCGCGTTCGCCGACTACGACGTGCCGTTCCTGTGGAACGAACAGAATCCGGCCTTCTCGGCCATGGCCAACGCGGTCTCGCTGCTGGCGATCGGCTTCGAGAAGATGATCGTCAACATGATCCGCGAGGCCATGCCGAAGATCAGCGACCCCGAGGTCGCCGCGGAAGCCGACGCGTTCGTGCGCCAGGAGGGCCAGCACTCCACCGCCCACCGCCAGCACGTCAACGGACTGATCCGGGCCTACCCCGGACTGCAGGACACCTACAACCAGGTGATCGCGGAATTCGACCGCCTCACCACCCAGACCTCGCTGGCCTACCGGCTGGCCTACACCGCCGATCTCGAGGCCACCTTCACCCCGGTGTTCAAGCTGATGCTCGACAACGACGCCACCCTGTTCCAGCCGGGCGACGATCGCGTCGCCTCGCTGTTCATCTGGCATTTCGTCGAAGAGGTCGAGCACCGCAGTTCGGCGCTGATCATCTTCGATCACGTGGTCGGCAGCGACCTCTACCGGATGCGGCAGGCGCCCTCGATCTTCGCCCACGTGCTGCGCGTCATCCGGATCGCCAACGAGGGCTTCAACGAGCATGTGCCGCTGGCCGATCGGCAGGTCGACGCGATGGCCATGCACGCCACCTACCGCCGTAAACAGCAGCTGCGCCGGCTGCTGCCGTGGCTGCGCGCCCAGGACAACGGCCCGATGCCGCGCGCCTTCGACGATCTGCCGCTGCGTGAGCAACTGGTCGCGCTGGCGGGCATCATCCGCAGCCAGATGCCCAAGCACAATCCCGATCACGAGCAGCTGCCCGCGCTGGCCGATGTCTGGTTCCGGCGCTTCGACGAGGGCTACGACGTCTCGCACTGGTACACCGCCGCGACGCGGGAGGTGCGGTGATGGCTGCCGGATGTGGACCCACCTTCGCGGAACTGTCGCAGGCCCTGGGCTTTTCGTGCGCCGAAGCGGGCGGGCTGGTCGAGTTTCGCAATCCGTTCGCGCTGGAGAACTGGACGTTGCCGGTGCTCGAGCTGACCGTCGTGGTGGGCGCGGTGCTCGCGCTGATCTACGCGATCGTGCGGCTGCGCCGCCACGGCGATCCGACCAACCTGGTGCTGTGGTTCGGCGCCACCGCCTACCTGTTCATCATCGAACCGCCGCTGTATTTCCCGCAGGAGTTCGGCATCGCCGAACACGTCGACACGATGTTCGTCCACAACGTGTTCACCGTCGATTTCCTGTGGGGGCGGCTACCGCTCTACATCGTCGCGATCTATCCGTTCATGGCGACGCTGGCCTATGAGATCGTGCGCATGCTGGGCGTATTCGGGCGCTACGGCGTGCTGGTCGGCGCGGCCTGCGTCGGTTTCGTCCACCACGGGTTCTACGAGATCTTCGATCATCTGGGCCCGCAGCTGCGCTGGTGGGAGTGGTCGGTCGACAACCCGATGAACCAGCCCATGTTCGACGCGGTGCCCCTGCCCAGCGTGGTGGTGTTCGCGGCGCTGTGGCCGATGTCGCTGGCGCTGTGCGTGCAATGGTTCGTCGGGCGCCACGTCGCGGCCGGGCAGCATTTCACCGGGCCGCAACTGCTCTGGCGGACCGTGGTCATCGGCGTGCTGGCCTCGCTGGGCACCGCGATCCTGCCGATTCCCGCGACCGTGCTCGGCGCCGGCAGCACCCCGGTGCGCGGGTTCCTCTATGCCGCCGAGCTGGTCGTGGTCAGTGTGGTCGCGGTCGTGGTGCTCACCCGGCAGTGGCGGTCCCTGCGCCAGGATCCGCCCGCCGAGCCGCCGTACCGCAACCGCTTCGTCCAGATCTACAGCGTGGTGTATCTGGCGGTGATGGCGCTGCTGTGGATTTCGGCGCTGCCGGACTTCTTCGCCGCCGAACACGGCGTCACCGCCAACGGTGATCCGCTCGGCAACCTCTGGTACACGCTGGCCTGCTTCGCGGTGGCGATCCTGTGCGTGCTCGCGGTGGCCACCGTTCCGCGCCGCGAGCCCGGCTCACCGGTCGCGGTGCCCGTCGGCGGAGCGCAGGGGGACGCCGACGTGGTGTAGGTGGCGCAGCGCCTCCCGGTAGGAGGCGAGCAAACCGGTTTCGTGATAGGGCACGCCGATCTCGGCGCAGTAGTCGCGCACGATCACCTGCGCGCGACGCAGATTCGGGGTCGGCATGCTCGGAAACAGGTGGTGCTCGATCTGATAGTTCAGCCCGCCCAGCGCCAGATCGGTCAGCACACCGCCGCGAACATTGCGCGAGGTCAGGACCTGGCGGCGCAGATAGTCGGGGCGTTCGTCGCCGGTCAGGGTCGGCATGCCCTTGTGGTTGGGCGCGAAGATGCACCCCATGTACAGCCCGAACAGGCCCTGGTGCACGGCCAGGAACACCAGCGCCTTGTCCGGCGAGAGCACCACGAACAGCGCGGCCAGATAGGCGGCGAAGTGGGCGAACAGCAGCGCGCCCTCGAGCGCGCGATGCTTGACCGACCGGTTGCGCAGCGCCCGCACCCCGGCCACGTGCAGATTCAGCCCCTCCAGCAGCAGCAGCGGAAAGAACAGGTACGCCTGCGCCCGCCCGATCAGCCGGGCCAGGCCGCGGCTGGCCCGGGCCTGACGCTGCGACCAGACCAGGATGTCGGGCGCGACATCGGGATCGAGGTCCTCGTGGTTCGGGTTGGCGTGGTGGCGGGTGTGCTTGTCCTGCCACCAGCCGTAACCCAGGCCGATACCGGCGTTGCCCACCACCCGCCCGGCCAGTTCGGTGGGGCGGCGCAACCGGAAGACCTGCCGATGCGCGACATCGTGCATGACGAGCGCGACCTGAGCGAAGGCGACGGCTAGGAACGCCGCGACCAGCAGCGTCCACCAGGAGTCGCCGACGACGACGAACGCGGCCCAGCCCGCGACGAACGCGGCCCCGACCAGCCCGAGCCGGACCACGTAGTAGCCGGGACGGCGCTCCATCAGCCCCGCCGCGGAGATCCGGCGTAGCAGACGGGCGTAATCGCCGTCGGCGCCGCGCCGCGGCGGCCGGGGAACGGACTCGGGAATCACGGCAGGTGTCGTCATAGATCTTCCTGAAGCTGAGTCGGAGACGATCTCGACGCTATCGGCGGAATTATCGTCGGCTGTAACCCCCTGGTATGACATGGAAGTCGGACCGTGGGGTGAGAGCGGCGAAGATAGGTCGTTCGACCGATTCGAGAGTGCTCGCTGGACGCCCATCCTGGACGCGTGACACGAACGCTACACCGGGCGCTGCTGGTCCTGGGCTGCGCGTTGTTCGCGCTGTGCACCGATCCCGCTGCCGCACAACCGCATCCGATGCCGGGCACGACGATCCAGCTCGAGGTGGGCGAGGCGTCGATCGGGGCCGAGTTGTCGATTCCGGCGATCAATCTGGCCGAGGCCAGCGGGATCGAGGTCGACCTGCGGCCGAGCCTATCGGCCGCGGACGCCGCCGGGGTGGCGAGCTATCTGCGCAATCACCTGCGACCGGTGACGCCCGACGGCGTGCCCTGGACCGTCGAGATCGGTGACGTACGTACGGAATACGCCGATCCCGCGGTGCTCGGCTCCACCAGGGAAATCCGCGCGCACGCGGTACTGACGCCACCGCCCGGGGCCGAGGTGCGCCGGTTCACCCTCGGCTACGACGCGGTCCTGCACGCGATCGGCACCCATATCGCGGTGGTCTCGGTCCGGCAGGATTGGGCGGCCGGGCAGGTCGGCACCAGCCACGCGGCCCGCCAGATCGGCGTCCTGCGCGCCGACGCCGCCCTGACCGTGGCGCCGCTGGCGGTGGATCTCGCCGACGCGGGCGTCTGGCGCGGCTTCACCGCAATGGTCGTGCTCGGCGGCCATCACATTCTCGAGGGCACCGACCATCTGCTGTTCCTGTTCACGCTGCTGCTGCCGGCCGTGCTGATCGCCGAATCGGGCCGCTGGCGGCCCGACACGCGCCGGCGGCGCGCCGTGCGCCACCTGTTCGCGGTCACCCTCGCGTTCACCGCCGGGCATTCGGTCGCACTCGTGGTCAGCGCCCTGACTCGCCTGCAACTGCCCGCCGCGCCGGTCGAAACCCTCATCGCCGCAACCATTCTCATCGGCGGCGCGCATGCCGTGCGCCCGCTGTTCCCGGGCCGCGAGGCCGTGGTCGCCGGGAGCTTCGGGCTCGTGCACGGCATGGCGTTCTCCTTCACCCTCGCCGAGCTGAACCTGTCCACCGGGCAGCTCGCGCTCAGCGTCCTCGGTTTCAATCTCGGTATCGAGGCGGTTCAGCTGCTGCTGGTCGCCCTGGCCCTTCCGCCGCTGCTGGTGCTGGCCGGCACCCGCGCCCAGCCGGGTCTGCGCGCCGGGGCGGGGGTGCTGGTGATCGCCGCCGCGCTCGGCTGGGGCCTGGACCGGCTCGGCCTGGCCAACCCGCTGGCGCGCGCCGCCGACCAGGCCGGTGCCTTCCTGCCGCCGGTCGTTCTGGCCTGCGCTCTCGCCGCCCTCGTCGTCCTGGCGCTGCGCCGACAGCCGCCCGCCGCGGACCCTCGTTACGCGGGACGGCGGAATCGGCCCGGGGGCGTACCGTATTCGCGTTTGAAGGCCTTGGCGAAGGCGAATTCGGAGGTGTAGCCGACGCGCCGGGCGATGGCGCTGAGCGGGGCGTCGGTTTCGCGGAGCAGGCGGCCCGCGGTGGTCATGCGCCACCAGCCCAGGTAGGTCAGCGGGGGTTCGCCGACCAGATCGGTGAAGCGCTGGGCGAACACCGATCGCGACAGGCCCGCGTGGGTGGCGAGTTCCTGGACGGTCCAGGGGTCGGCGGGGCGGGCGTGGATGCTTTGCAGGGCCCGCCCGATGGCCGGATCACGCAGTGCCAGCGCCCATCCCGTCTCGGTGGCGGCGTCGGCGGAGCGCTCGTCGAGCCAGGCGCGCAGGATGTAGAGCAGCATGGCGTCGATCAGCGCGGGCACGATGCCATCGCTGCCCGGGCGCTCGGTGTCCAGCTCGGTGGCGAGCAGATCGACGAGATTGCGCAGCTCGGTGTGCTTGCCCGCGCGTGCGGGCAGGTGCACCACCTCGGGCAGTTCGTTCATCAGCGGATGCGCGCGGGTGCGGTCGAGTTCGTATGCCCCGCACAGCAATACCGCCTGCGCGCCGGGGCCGTCCAGGCGCACCTGACCGATGGTGGCGGACGGGTCGAGGCGTTCGGGGACGAAGTCGACCTGCGGCGTCGCGGGGTGGTCGGCGAGCGCGTGCGCGCTGCCGGTCCGCAGGAAGACCACATCGCCGGGCCCCAGCGCGAGCGGGGCGGTATCGCGGCCGGACAGCAACCAGCAGGTGCCCTGGGTCACGACATGAAAGGTCGTGCCGGTCACCGCGCGGAAGCGCAGGCCCCACGGGGCGCGGGCCTCGGTGCGCGCCGAGCGCGGCTGGCCGGTGCGCATCGCGGCCAGCGAATCAGACAGGACATCCACGGGATCGACTATATGCCCAGCGATCCAGATGCCCGGACGCTTGGACATCATCTCCAGCGAATCAAGCATTGGTAGTCCGGATTACGGGCCATAGATTTATCGCAGTAGCAACGAACACAACCGGCAAGGAGAACGACAATGACTGTTCTGGTACTCGGCGCGACCGGCAAGACCGGACGACCGGTGGTCGACGCGCTGCTGGCGCGCGGCGCGAAAGTCCGTGCGGCCAGCCGCAATCCCGCCCCGGCCCGCCCGGGCGTGCAGCCGGTCCGATTCGATTGGGCCGACCGCGGCACCTGGCAGCAGGCGCTGCGCGACGTGGCGGGCCTCTACATCGTCGGCCCCTACGCCGAACCGGACGCCGCGGTCCTGGTGCGCGAACTCCTCGCCGCCGCGCCCGAGGTCCGGCGGGTGGTGCTGCTCTCGGTGCTGGGCTCGGGGTCACTGCCCGAGACGGTGCCGATGGCCGGCTGGGAGGCCGATGTGCGCGCCTCGGGCAAACAGTGGACGATCCTGCGGCCCAACTGGTTCCAGCAGAACTTCGGCGAAGGGTTCGCCCCGCAACTGAGCGCGAGCGCAACCCTCGCCCTGCCCGCGGCCCAGGCCGCCCTGGCCTTCGTCGACACCCGCGACATCGCCGAGGTGGCGGCGCTGGCGCTGACCGCCGAGGGGCACGCCGGGGCGACCTATGTCCTCACCGGCCCCGAATCCCTCAGCCACACAGCGGCTTTGCGAATCCTCGGCGAAGCCGCGGGCCGGGAGCTGGGCTACCACGCGCTGAGCCCGCAGGAGTTCGCGGGCCACCTGCGCGCGGCCGGCGCGGACGAGGCCGCGATCACCTGGCAGCTCGGACTGTTCGAGCTGATCCGCGCGGGCGTCAACGCGCCGGTCACCGACACCGTCGAACGTCTCACCGGGCACCCGGCGCGTTCGCTGGCCGCCTACGCGGCCGAACACGCCGACGCCTGGCGCGCGCCGCAACCGGTCTGAGCCGCTTACCGTTGCGCGCGCAGTTCGGTCACCACCGCGGCGGTCGCGGTGGTGACGACCTCGTCGACCCAGTCCGGAATGGGTGCGGCGACGGCGATGAACTCGCGGACCATGCCGTAGGGAATGGCTTTGACCGCGGCGGTCGCGATCGCCATGTGCCGCTCGTCGGCCACACCGAATTCGGTGGCGACGGCGGCGCGCAGCGTCTGGTTCATCACGTCGTTGACCGTGGCGATGTCGGCGCGCAGGTCCTCGGGACCCACCTCGAGCAGGTCCTCGCGACGGAACATCTTCATCGCGCGGGCTTCGGTGGGATGGTCGCGGCAGTAGCGGGTCAGGAAGATCGCCGCGGCCAGCAGCGGATCGGGCCCCGCGAGCGCGGCGTTGAACCCGGCATGGAAGCGGCGGATCGAACGCAGCCACAGCCGGGCTAGCAATTCCTCGCGGGAGGCGAAGCGCACGTAGATCGACCCGGTGTGCACGCCCGCGGCGCGACCGATCGCGGCGATGCCCGGGCGGATGGTCGCCGGGTCGGCGAGCAGGTCGCGGGCGGCGTCGAGGATCTGGTCGTCGGTGAACTGCCGGGGTCTTGCCACGCGGGTCAGCTTAGGGCACAGTTTATGAATATGGATTCAAAAACTAGGTTCCCGCTGGCCGGCGCGTTGCTCACCTTTATCGGTTCGGTCCACACCGCCCTCGGTGTCGTGGTCTGGGTGAACGGCACCGAACAGGGCGAACTCGCCTTCTGGTTCACCGCGTTCGGCGTCGCCGCTGTCGGGTTCGGCCTGGCCGCGCTCGAGGTGGAGCGCGCCCGCGGTTACCTGCCCGCGCCGATCCTGGCCGCACTCGCCGGGCTCACCGTGTTCGGTCTCGTCTTCGAGCCGGTATCCGGTTTCCTCACCGTCCTGGTCCCGTTGGCGCTGGGTGTTCGCGGCCGGCTGCGTCATCGTCGCGCGGTCGCGCCGGTGTTCGCAGCGGCCGCCCCGACCAGCTGAGAGCTCGCCGCAGCCGCCACGCCAGGAATCAACCCGCGCCGAGCACGTTGGCATGGGTATGAGCACACCGTTGACGCAGACCCGCTTCTCGATCCTGGATCGCTCCCGGGTGCGTCAGGGGCAGTCGCATCCCGAGGCGCTGCGCGAGACCGTGGAGTTCGCCCGGCTCGCCGAGCGCTGGGGATACCACCGCTTCTGGGTGTCCGAGCATCACAGCGTGCCCGGGGTCGCCGGTTCCGCGCCGACGGTGCTGGCCGCGGCGATCGCCGCGGTCACCGATCGGATCCGGATCGGGACCGGCGGGGTGATGCTGCCCAATCATCAGCCGCTGGTGGTCGCCGAGCAGTTCGGCACGCTGGAATCGCTGTTCCCCGGCCGCATCGATATGGGGCTCGGGCGCTCGGTCGGGTTCACCGACGGCGTGCGCCGCGCCCTCGGGCACGGCAAGCAGGACGCCGGCGACTTCGACGCCCAGCTCACCGAACTGCTCGACTATCTCAGCGTCGGCCGCGCGGGCGTGCACGCCTGGCCCGCCGAGGGTTTGACCGTGCCCGCGTTCCTGCTGGCCGTGGGCTCCGGCGCCGAACGCGCGGCCCGTTTCGGCCTGCCGCTGGTGATCGTGGCCGCCGGCGGCGAGGACGCCATGGTCGCCGCGATCGAGCAGTACCGCACAGACTTCCGGCCCGCGCCCGGACGCGAGGAACCGTATGTGATCGTCTCGGCCTCCGTCGTCCTGGCCGACAGCCGGGAACAAGCGCACCGGCTGCTGCTGCCCGAAGCGTGGTCGGCGGCCTACTCCCGCACCCGCGGCGAATTCCCGCCGCTGGTCTCCCCCGCCCAGATCGCCCGCGAGCCCATGACCGACCGGCAGCGCGGGCTGTTCGAGGAGTCGCTGCGCGGGCACATCCACGGCACCGAGGACACGGTGCTGCCGGAACTGGAACGGCTGGTCGCGCGCACGGGCGCCGAGGAAATCCTGGTGCACACCAGTACCTTCGATCGCGCCGCGCGGCTGGAGTCGCATCGCCGTCTCGCCGAGGCGGTGATCGCTCCGGCGATCGCCGGAGCGCGCTAGCCGAAAAGATAGCCCGGACACGACGCCGCTCGGTGCGGCCCGCCATAGCGCGCTGCCCGGTGGCTCCACGCCGTGCCCGCGGTATTCGGCGCGGACCGCCGGATTCTCGGGATCCGGCGCGCACCAACGGATTATGCTGCCTCGATGGTCCCCGCGTCCCACGTGGCCGCCTTCGCGGTCGCCGCGTTCGTCATCATCATCATTCCGGGCCCGAACGTGCTCTTCGCCATCGGGCGCGCGCTGACCATGGGGCGGCGCTCGGCGGTGCTGTCGGTGCTGGGCACCGTGGCCGGATCGCTGGTGCCGTTGACGGCGGTCGCGCTGGGCCTGGGCGCGGTGCTGATGGCCTCGGCGCTGCTGTTCACGATCGTGAAGGTGATCGGCGCGGGGTATCTGATCTATCTGGGCGTCAGCACGATTCGGCATCGCAAGCAGCTCGGGGCGGCGCTGCGGGCCGAGATCCCGCAGGTCGGTGACCGGCGGGTGCTGCGGCAGGGTTTCGTGGTCGGGGCGACCAATCCGAAGACGATCGTGTTCTTCGGCGCGGTGCTGCCACAGTTCGCCGCGCCCGAGGCCGGCGCGGTGCCGCTGCAACTGCTGGTGCTGGGCGTGCTGTTCCTGATCATCCAGACGCTCTCGGACGGCACGTGGGCGCTGCTGGCGGCGACGGCGCGCTCCTGGTTCGCGCGCTCCCCACGCCGCCTCGAGGCGATCGGCAGCACGGGCGGCGTGCTGATCATCGGGGTCGGGACGAGCGTGGCGTTCGCCGGAACCCACTGATCAGCCGCGCCTGCGTCCCTGGCGCCCCGGCGTGTGACACGCTCGTCGTGGAGCCCACCGCACCCCGAAGGACCACCGATGAGCTATGTCGCCGATCCCCGCGTCGACGCCTATATCGACGCCCTGCCCGAGTGGCAGCAGGCCATCTGCCGGCAAGTCCGCGACCTCGTCCACGAGGCCGACCCCGAGGTCGAGGAAACCATCAAGCGCACCGTGCGCCCCTACTTCGTGCTCGAGGGCAACATCTGCGCCCTGCTGGCCGCGAAGACCCACGTCAACGTCTTCCTCTACGACGGGGCGATCGTGGCCGACCCGCACGGCATCATCACCGCCGGCCACGACAACAAGACCGCCCGCACCGTCGCCTTCCGCGAAGGCGAGACCATCAACGCTCCCGCGCTGATCGCCATGTTCCGAGAGATCATCGCCAACAACCGCGCGGGCGGGTGGCGCAAGATCAAACGCGACCAGCAGCGCGACTGACGTTCCACCGAATGCGGCCGAAACCCGTTGTTCGGTATAAGGTTTCGCCAGGGCACGCCGCCGGGGAGTCATGGTGGTTTCACATGGGCGGCGACCAGGAGGACCAGACACATGCTCGACCAGCTGACCCGCGAGATCACCACCGGCGGCGACGGCAACCCACCGGCACCCAAGACCAACATCGCCGCCGCCGTCGCCTGGGGCCTCGGCCTCCTCGGCGCCTTCTTCCTCGCCGTCCCCCTGGCACTGTTCGCCCTCACCCGCATCCCCGCAACCGACCGCAACAGCCGCGACCTGGCCTACGGCGCCCTCATCTCCGGCCTCGGAATCCCCTTGGCCGCAATCCTTTTCCTCGTTCTCGGCTGACCAGCGTCCAGGCTCTCCCAGCTGTTGGGCACGCTTAGCGGGTGGTGATGGCGACCTCGCGGGCGAGGCGGATTGGCTGCTGATCATCCGCGAGGCATACCGCCTGCGCAAGGACTTCAGCATCGCGGCCCGTGACGATCTGGGCGTCGCCGAGACCGGACTCGAGGTGCCGCAGTGGCGCGATGCGTGGACACCGGCCGACCACATGGCCGAGGTGCGCGGCCGGACGCCCGCGCTGCCCTGAACTCGGCGTTCACGGCGCGGCAGGGGATCAGAACAGCGCAGCACGGTCGGTTGAAACGCGTTGCGGGGAACTGCTATTCGTAGGCGTTGGACGGTGCCGGGCGGGTCGGCACCTCGGTGATACGCGCGCCGGTCGCGATGCCGATCTGGCCGAGGGTGAGCGGGTTCATGCAGTCGCGTCGCGGGTGGGTGAAGATCGGATCCCTGGCCGGGTCGGTGTGGCCGGTGACCGACTTGTAGTACGGCCCCATCGGCTGCCCGCCGGACACGCTCACCCCGAAACAGTCGACTTCCAGAATGTAGGTGCCTTCTCCGCCGCAGTGCGCGGCCGCACCACTCCACCACCGCTCGAGCGTGCAATCGCGCGGTTCGGCCGCCGCCGGACCCGCCGCCAGCGTCACCATCGTGGCCACGCTCGCGAGCAGAACCGAGCCGCCGACAACCCGCTGTTTCGTACTCGCCATTCGCCCTCCGTCTCCGCGTTCGCCCCGACGCCCCACCCTACCGCCGCCCGGGTTGCGAGCCCTGGAATCGCGCTCGTCCAGAGCCGCTCGGTGAAGCGCAGCAGGTTGCCGGAGGGGTCGAAGAAGGCGCAGTCGCGGACGCCGGGTCTGGCGATCGGTTCCTGCGCGACCTCCGCGCCCGCGGCTTCCAGGCGTTCGAAAGTGGCTGCGCAGGAGTCGGTGTGGAAGACCAGGCGGCTGTCGAGCAGGCCCGAGGCGTACGCGCGGCGGAGGGCGTGGCGGGTGTGCGCGGGGATCTGCGGGTCCGCGGCGGGGGCGTGCAGCAGGATCCGCAGGTCCGGCTGGGCGGGCGGGCCGAGGCTCGCGGTCGCCGGGCGTGTCTCGTGCAGGGTGAATCCCAGGACGCGGCAGTAGAAGTCGAGGGCGGCGCGCAGATCGTGGACGACCAGCGTGCACGCGGTCAGGCGAGGGCTCATCGCGCCGCGACCGGCAGCACGACGATGTCCAGTCCGGCCAGCCGCCGCCGATCGGTGTCGATGGCCAGGGCAGTGATCTTGCCGGCGCGCACAGTGAACTCGATGACCGCTTTCGGCCCGCCCCGATGCCACCACACCGCCGCCGGAACGCCCTGGACCAACGCCACCCGCGCCCCCCGGGCCCGGCCCGCGAAGAACGCCGCCACCTCGTGCGCGCCGCGGATCTCGAGGGCGACGGCATCGGGATCGAGCAGGTCGAGCAGCGCAGCGAAATCCCCGGCGCGCGAAGCGGCCAGGAACGCCTCGACGATCTCGCGCTTGGGCGAGCGTCCCGCCTCCGACGCCGCCGCCGCGCCCTGCACCCGGCGCCGGGCGCGGCTTGCCAGTTGCCGGGTCGCGGCCGGGGTGCGGTCCAGGATGGCCGCGATCTCGGCGAACGACACCGCGAACACGTCGTGCAGGACGAAAGCGAGCCGTTCGGCCGGGGTGAGGGTGTCCAGCACCACCAGCAGCGCGACGCCGACCGAATCGGCCAGCAGCGCTTCGTCTTCGGGCACGACCGGACGCAGGGCCGGGCGGGGCCGGTCGGGTTCGGGTGGGAGCGCGCCGGCGGTGTCCTCGCGCCGGGCGCGGCGCGCCTCGAGCAGGTTCAGGCAGACCCGCGCCACGACCGTGGTCAGCCACCCGGCGAGATTCTCGACCGCGCTGGTGTCGGCGCGGCCCACGCGCAGCCACGCCTCCTGCACCGCATCCTCGGCCTCGGCGGTGGTGCCGAGCATCCGGTAGGCCACCGCGTGCAAGTGGCTCCGATGTTCGGCGAATCGTGCGCCCAACCAGTCCTGCTCGTGCATCCGTCACATTCCTTCGTCCGGGCCTGTCATACCCATTGACCGGTCGACGGCCGCCGATGTGACATCCGCGCTCGCCGATCCGCCGGTCTCCGGCAGCACCCAGCACATCCGACAGAGGAGAACCATCATGAAAGCCCACGTGAGCTCGATCCTGCTCAGCGTCCGGGATATGGAGCGGGCCAAGCGTTTCTACACCGACGGCCTGGGCTGGAAGATCGAGAACGACTACGGCGTCTCGGTCTTCTTCGAGTCCGACGGCGCCAGCCCCGTCGGCTTCTACGGCCGCGAGGGCCTGGCCCAGCAGGTGGGCACCAGCCCGGACGGCACAGGGTTCAGCGGCGTCGTCCTGACCTACGTCGTGCGCAGCGAGGCCCGCGTCGACGAGGTTCTCGCCGAGGCCGAGAAGGCCGGCGCCACCGTCCTCAAACCCGCCGGCGCGCTGCCGTGGGGCGGCTACGGCGCCACCTTCGCCGACCCCGACGGCTACATCTGGAGCCTCGGCTACAGCGCCCGCGGCAAGGATCAGCGCTACGCGGAGTAGTCGCGGACCCGCCGGCGGCCCCGCCCTCGGGCCGCCGGCACGGCCTCCGCTGATCACTCAGCGGACCCGGACCACCACCTTGCCCAGGGCGCGCCCCGCCCCGACATGGGCCAGCGCGGCCGCGGTCTCCTCCAGCTCGAACTCGCGGTCGATGTGGATCGCGACCCGGCCCGCCACGCATTCGCGGGCCAGCGGCGTGAAGTGCGCGGGGCCCTCCTTGACCGCGAGCACGCCCAGCCCGCGCCCGGTCACCAGACCCGTCAGCACGCCCAGGGTGGTCATGCGCAGCAAGGCGCGGGTCGTGCCGCCGACGCAGCGGTAGCGGCCGCCGCGCGCGACCGCACGGCGATAGGCGAACACCGACCGGTAGGCAACGAGATCCAGGACGCGGTCGTGGGGACCGGTGCGGGTGAAATCCTCGACGCGGTAGTCCAGGACCGCGTCGGCGCCCAGCCCCTGCATGAACGCCAGTTTGGCGGCGTTGTCCACCCCGGTGACCCGCGCTCCGGCGTTCTTGGCCAGCTGGATCGCGAACATGCCCGATCCGCCGCCCGCGCCGTTGATCAGCACCGACATCCCCGCCTCGATCCCGGCCGTGCCCTGCACCGCGATCGCCGCGGCCTGCGGCAGGGCCGAAGCCTCGGCGAAACTCAACTCCGCGGGCTTGTGCGCCAACGCCGACTCCGGCGCGACGGCGTACTCCGCGAACCCGCCCTTGAGCATGAGATTGTCCCCGTACACCGCGTCGCCGGGCGCGAATTGCGTCACCTCGGCACCGACCGCCTCGACCCGCCCGGCGATATCGGACCCCAGAATCGGCCGCCGTGGAGCGCGCAGGCCACCGAGGCGCGAATACAGCGGCGTCCCGCGCAGCGTCTCCCAATCCGAGAGGTTGAGCGAGGTCGCGTGGACTTGCACGAGTACCTGTTTCGGCCCGGGCGCGGGCACCGGCACCTGCGCGACCGAGAGCACCTCCGGGCCGCCGTAGCGGTCGTAGACGACGGCTTTCATGACAGTCCCGAGTGGCGGCGTGGCACGCGACCGAGTCTAGTCCGCGGCCGCTCGCGCGGCCCGGAAACGATTCGGCGGCAGCACTGTTCGGGGCCACCGCCCGGCCCGGGCCGGGCGCGTTCGGTTAGCCTGGCTGCGGTATCGGTCGGTTGGTCAGGTGGTGGGGGCGGATGAGGCAGATTCTTTTCGCGGCGTCGATTGCGCTGGCGGTGTCGATCACGCTCACGCCGGTGCTGATCAAGCTGTTCACGACCCGGCGCATCGGCCAGGAGATCCGGGTCGACGGCCCCAGTAGTCATCAGGCCAAACGCGGCACGCCGACCATGGGCGGGATCGCGATTCTGGCCGGGATCTGGGCCGGCTACCTCGGGTCGCATCTGGCCGGGATCCGCTACGACGTCGAGGCGCCCTCGGCCTCGGGGCTGCTCGTGCTCGGGCTCGCGACCGCGCTCGGCGTCGTCGGATTCCTGGACGACTCGATCAAACTGCGCAAGAAGCGCAACCTCGGGCTGACCGCGACCGGCAAGTACATCGGCCAGCTCGGGGCGGCGGTGGTCTTCGGCGTGCTCGCGCTGCGCTTCCCCGACAGCACCGGGCTCACCCCCGCCGCCCAGCATCTGTCCTATGTGCGCGATTACAGCATGGTGACCTTCGGCGCGCTCGTCTTCCTGCTGCTGACCTGTTTTCTCGTCGTCGCCTGGTCCAACGCGGTCAATCTCACCGACGGCCTGGACGGGCTGGCCGCCGGATCGATGAGCTTCGCGCTGGGCGCCTACGTCGTCATCACCTTCTGGCAGTACACCAACGCCTGCGCCACCACCCCGGCCGTGGGCTGCTACAACGTGCGCGACCCGCTGGATCTGGCGGTGGTGTGCGCGGCCGGAGTCGGCGCGTGTGTCGGATTCCTGTGGTGGAACGCCGCACCCGCCAAGATCATCATGGGCGACACCGGCGCGCTGGCCCTAGGCGGGCTGCTGGCCGGACTGTCGATCACCACCCGCACCGAACTGCTCATGGCCGTCGTCGGCGCGCTGTTCTTCGCCGAGATCCTCTCGGTGCTGCTGCAGATCGTCGTGTTCCGCACCACCGGCAACCGCCTGTTCAAGATGGCGCCGTTCCACCACCACTTCGAACTCAGCAAATGGGCCGAAACGACGGTCACCATCCGCTTCTGGCTCATCGCCGGCATCTCCGCCGCCATCGGCCTGATGCTGTTCTACGGCGAGTACCTCGCCGCCGTGGGCTGAAGACCCGGTCAGTACGGCGAGGCGTGGTACACGAACAGCAGCAACGCCCCGTATCCCAGCCCCAGCAGCACCAGGCACAGCAATGTCGCCGCGCAACAGAGCAGCACGATCGAACGCACCGCGCGGCGCACCGCGGTTTGTCTTCGCGCGGAAGTCATGAGCGAATACTGTCACGCGGGCACGCGATTCCGGCACGCGATCCACGGGTTCGATTGCGGCGGTTGCCTACTCGTCAGCCAGAGTGAGTGGCCGGTGCGGGATCCGGTCGAGCACCGTCGGCGCCCGGTACACGGCGCGGTGGCGTTCGACTGACTCGCCCCGCCCTGCGGATTCGCGCCCGCGAGAAGGTGCGATACTCCGGTGGCTAGCTCGGAAGTCGGGTGCGAAAGAAGGAGTGGGTTATGGGTGGGTTCACCGTTGCCGAGGCCAAGGCGGTGTTCGGGAAGGTCGATGTGAACAGCGACGGCTTCATCACCCTCGACGAGTACGTGCAAGCCGTTGAGGCGTACGGTTTTTCGACCGAGGCGGCCAAGCGGGCGGCGCTGTCCATCCTGGAGAAGGCCGACCTGAACAAGGACGAGAAGATCAGCCTCGAGGAGTTCCTGACCCTGGTCAGCTGAACCGAACAGCGGCGGCCGCACGAGAATTCGCGCGGCCGCCGCTGCGTGGCAGGTCAGTTGTAGACCGCACCGAAGGACGGGACGGAGATGACGCCCAGCTGGTACTGGAAACCGTCGGGATGGGCGTCGCTGACCGGAACCGACCAGCGGTGCCACAGCGAGCCGTAGACCGCGGCGACGATCATGCCGCGGCCGGTGTCGAGCACACGGCTGCGAATGGTGGTGTCGACCGGAACGTCGTTGTGCTCGGTGAGCACCTCGGTGCCGCTGCGACCGTTGGACAGGTTGTACCAGACCACCTCGAGTTTCGCGCCCGCCTGATTCGGCGAGATGGTGCCGGGGCCGCCGAAGAAGCCGAACCGGAAACCGTCGGTGTCCAGCGCGATCCCGGACCCGTAGACACCCGGGCCCGCACCCCGGCCGATATCGGACTGGGCCGGGTATTGGAACGGCTGCGCGGGCAGCGCCGCCGGCGCGCGGCCGGGCAACGCCTGCCCGGCGAGCAACCGGTCGATGGCCTGCGCGGCGGCCGGGTCGGCGACCGCGCGCAACTGGCGGGCCGCGGCGGGCCAGTCCAGCGCGGGCGCCTCGGCGGCGGCCGGACCGCCCCCGAGCACCAGCAGAGCGGTGGTGGCCGCGGCAGCGGCCAGACGAATCGAACGCAAACGACGCATAGCCGAGTTCTCCTGAAGTCGGGGGTATCGCGCGAGCGAATTTCTGCCAGCTTGCCAGCGACGGCCAACCGCCGAAACCGCGACACGCCGGAGCAACTCGCCGAAAACGTCGCCGCGCGCACCCACTACCCTCGGCTGGTGTCCACCTCGAAAATCGTCCTAGTCACCGGCGCCGGATCCGGGCTGGGTCGCGCCGTCACCGTCGCCCTCACCGCGGCCGGCCACCACGTCGTCGCCACGGGCCGCACCACCGCGACCCTCGCCGAGACCGTCACCGCCGCACCGGGACCTGGCACCGTCACCCCGATCGCGGCCGACGTCACCGACCCCGACGCGGTCTCCGCCCTGTTCGAGCAGATCAGCGCCCGGTGGGGCCGGCTCGACGTCCTGGTCAACAACGCCGGCATCTTCGGACCGACCCTGCCCGTCGAGGACGTGCCCGTGCAGCAGTGGCGGGCGGTGATCGACACCAATCTCACCGGATCGTTCCTGTGCGCCCAGGCCGCGTTCCGGCTGATGCGCGCGCAGCGACCGCGCGGCGGCCGCATCATCAACAACGGATCGATCTCCGCGCACACCCCGCGCCCGCACACCGTCGCCTACGCCGCCAGCAAGCACGCCATTACCGGCCTCACCAAAGCCCTTGCCCTGGAAGGCCGCGACCACGACATCGCGGTCGGCCAGATCGACATCGGCAACGCGGCCACCGAACTCACCGCCGGCATCGCGGCGGGCGCTCTCCAAGCCGACGGCAGCGTGCGCCCCGAACCCACCATGGCCGCCGCCGACGTCGCCACCCTGGTCGCGCACACCATCGACCTGCCGCTGAGCACCAACATCCCGTTCCTGACGGTGATGGCGACCGGCATGCCCTACCTGGGTCGCGGCTGATCGCCGCCGGCCGCGCCGGCGACGATCTCCCGCAGCGCCGCGATGTGCCCCTCGAACGCTTCGCGCCCGAGCGCGGTCAACCGGGCCCGCACCCGGCGGCGGCTGCCCTCCAGGCGGCGTTCGGTGCTCACATAGCCCGCACCCTCGAGGGTGGCGAGCTGCTTGGACAACGCCGAGTCCGACAACCCCGATCTGTCCTTGAGATAGGCGAATTCGGCCCAGTCGGCCGCCGCCAGCGTCGCGACCAGCCCGAGTCGGGTGCTGGGATGAATCAGCTCGTCGAAGCGCGCCACGCTCACGCCCGCACCCGCCGGCGCAGCGTGCGCAGGATCTCCGGACCGCCGAACCCGGTGATCGCGGCCACCAGCACCGCGGCCCACAGCCCGGCGTGCACGGCGCCGTCGGCGTCCAGGGCCAGCGCGGCCGCGACGGTGAGCGCGACGAGCGCGATCAGTATGCCGATCACGACCAGCGCCGCCCGGCGCCCGGCCACGGCGACGCTGACCTGCAACCGACCGGTGCGGCGGCGGCCGTCGAGCAGGCGCGCGGCCAAGGCCGCGTGCCCCGCGCCGAAGGCGATGGTGGCGGCCACGACCAGCCACCACGGCCCGAACTGGCCGATCGCGCCCAGCGCCAGCCAGCCCGCGGCCATCGCCCACCAGTAACCGCGCGGCAGTCCGACCTCCTCGGCCACCTGCTCACGGGCGCGGTCGGCCGCGTCCAGAGCGGCGCGGGCCTGGTCGGGAGTGATGTTGTCCATGACGCCTCCTCACTTTCCTATCTGGAAAGTAAGACTCCACTTTCCTGACAGGAAAGTCAAGGCTGGAAGTCCGCCGGAAAAAAGCGCGCCGCGATCCCGTCGCACAGCAACGCCACACTGGCCTCCATCAACCGATCCAGATCCAGATCCAACCCCGCGGCCCCGCCGTCGAAAATCTGCACCAGCGTCGGATAATCCTCCGGACTCACCAGCGCCGCCACCTGCTCGGCCGAAGACCGCAAACCCAGCGGACGATCCTCCGAGGTCACCAGCAACGCCAGCCCCTGCACCAGGCTCGACACCGACAAACACACCGTCAGCACCGTCTCGCGCGCCATCCCCGGCCGATGCACCGCCGCGAACGGCCGCTCCAGCGAATCCAGCAGCGTCGGCCCCACCGGCGGACGCGTCTGCGCGAGCACCGGCAGCATCCACGGATGCCGCCGATACAACTGCCACTCCCCCCGCGCCTCGTACAGCAACGCCTCCCGCCAACCCGCCGAAGTCGTTGCCGGCGGCGGAATCTCGGCCATCGTCAACTCCGCCATCTCCGAGAGCAACGTATCCCGATCCGGGAAATGCCGATACAGGCCCGCCGTCGCCACACCCAGCTCGGTCGCCAGCCGGCGCATCGACAACCCCTCCAAACCCTCCGCATCGGCCAGCGCGACCGCCGCACGCACGATCGCCACCGTCGTCAACCGCCGCGGCGGCGTACGCCGCGGCGCCGCCGACTGCCGCCGCGCGCGATACGCCCGCGCCTGACACGACCGCGAGCAATACCGCCGCCGCCGGCCCCGCGCCGGCCGGGCCACCTCGACACCGCACACCACACAGCCGGGAAGTTCCCTTTTCGTCACGACATCCAGTGTGACGAAATTGTCGTAAGCGCGTCGACACCGCCCTACCGTGGCTTCCGAAGACACCGTTCACACCGGGAGGTTGCACAGATGGATACACAGCTGAAAGTCCGCCGCGCGGAACTCGACGAATTCCCCGTCGTCGGCCCCGTCTTCGCCGAGGCCAGCGCCGACGAGGAAGTATGCCGCTGGATCGTGCGCGACCACCCCGACATCGCCGAGCTCTACCGCACCCAGCACGCCCCCGCCATGCTCGAACAAGCTCTGCACGAAGACGAAGTCTGGATCGCCGAATCCGGTGACGAGATCTGGGCCGTCTCGATCTGGCAGACCGTGCGCGACCACCAACGCCTCGACCGCGCCGTCGCCGAAACCCGCGCGATGTACGAACAGGCCCCCGTGCCGCCCATGCGCCGCCTGCGCGCCCTGACCACCCTGCTCGCGCAAACCCACCCCACCGACCAGCCACACCGCTACCTGCAGGTCATCGCCACCCTGCCGCAGCACCGCGGCAAAGGCGCCGGCGCGGCCATCGTCACCGAACGCGCCAAAGCCGCCGCCGACGCGGGCCTGCCCGCCTACCTCGAAGCCTCCACCGAACGCTCCGCGCGCCTCTACGCCCGCTGCGGCTTCGACCTCGAAGGCGACCTGATCCAACTCCCCGAAGACGGTCCCCTGTTGCGCCCCATGTGGTTCCGCGGCTGACCCGACTCCGCCCCGGGGGCCGTGCCGCGGCCACGGCCCCCGGCGAAACCCACACACCGCACCCCCACCGAAATCGGTACCTTTGGTGGGATGCGCAACGGCTCCGCGAGATTCAGCACGGCAGTCCCCTCCACCCGCACCGGAACCCGCTGATGTTCGCGCGCTGGGGCGCCCTGGTCACCCGGCTCCGATTCCTCGTCCTCGCCCTCGTCACCGGCGCACTGCTCGCCCTCGGCGCCTACGGCGCCGACCTCGACGAACACCTCAGCGGCGGCGGCATGTTCGACAACGGCTCCGAATCCGCGCAAGCCGCGCGCATCGCCGACCGCGCCTTCGGACGCAGCCACGAATTCGACGTCGCCGTCCTCTACACCGCACCCGCCGGCACCACCGTCGACGACCCCGAATTCAGCCGCACCATCACCGACAGCCTCAATCGCCTGCCGCGCGAACACCCCCGCTACATCGGCGGCATCAACGCCGCCTACTGGCCCGGCGTCACCGCGACCCTCACCGGCGCGGCCGCAGCCACCCCCGACAAAACCCAGGCCATCGCTCTCATCGCCCTGCGCGGCGACAACGACACCGACATCATGCGCAGTTACCGCAATGTCAAGGACGCCTTCACGATTCCCGGCATCGACGTCCAGGTCGCCGGGCTGCAACCCCTCGCGGGCACCCTCAACGACAAGATGGCCGAAGACATCCACCGCGTCGAAATCCTCGCCCTGCCCGCCGTCGCCATCCTGCTGTTCTTCATCTTCGGCGGCGTCGTCGCGGCCGCCCTGCCCCTCATCGTCGGCGGCCTCACCATGCTCGGCGCCAACGGCGTGGTGCGCTTCGTCGCCACCTTCACCGAGGTGAACTCCTTCGTCGAACCGATCGTCACCATGATCGGACTCGGCCTGGCCATCGACTACGGACTGTTCATCGTCAGCCGCTTCCGCGAAGAACTCGCCGCCGGACACGACACCCAGGCCGCCGTGCGGCGCACCGTCCAGACCGCCGGCCGCACCGTCCTGTTCTCGGCCACCATGATCATCGTCAGCCTCGGCGGCATGCTGATCTTCCCGCAGGCCTTCCTGAAATCCATGGCCTACGGCGCGATCGCCACCGTCTCCCTCGCCGCGCTCACCGCCGTCACCGTGCTGCCCGCCATCCTCGCCATCCTCGGCCCCCGCGTCGACCTGCTCGGCTTCGAACGATTCCGCAAAGCCCGCAGCCCCGAGAACACCCGCTGGGAACGCTCCACCGCCTGGGTCCAGCGCCACCCCCGCAAACTCGCCGTACCCCTGTGCCTGCTGCTGCTGTTCCTGACCGTGCCCGTCGGCAACCTCATCTTCGGCGGCTTCAGCGAACGCTACCTCCCACCCGACAACCCGACCCGGCTCGCCCAGGAAGCCATCGACACCGCCTTCGACCAAAAACGTTCCGACCCCCTCGAACTCGTCTTCGTCTCCGACAACCCCCGCGCGATCGGCACCCTGGTCAAACAGGCCAACGCCGCACCCGGGCTCACCGAGAACTTCAAGATCCCCTCCTCCTCCACCCGCGAACGCGGCGTCTACCGCACCAGCACCCTGCTCGTCGACTCCGACCAAGCCGGCACCACCATCGACTACCTGCGCCGGATGGACGTCCCCGACGATGTCACCATGCTCGTCGGCGGCATGCCCGCCATGCAGAAGGACAGCATCGACGCACTGCTGTACCGGATTCCGGTGATGGTCGCCCTCGTCCTGTTCCTCACCACCGTGCTGATGTTCCTGACCTTCGGCTCCCTGATTCTGCCGATCAAGGCCGCCCTGATGAGCGCACTCGGACTCGGCTCCACCCTCGGCATCCTCACCTGGATCTTCGTCGACGGCCACCTCGCCGGGCTCCTCAACTTCACGCCGCAACCGATCCAGTCCAACGTGCTCGTCCTCATCATCGCGATCATCTACGGGCTCTCCACCGACTACGAGGTCTTCCTCATCTCCCGCATGGTCGAAGCCCGGGCGCTGGGCGCGAGCACCACCGACGCCATCCGCATCGGCACGGCACAGACCGGCGGCATCATCACCGCGGCCGCGCTCATCCTGCTCGTCGTCACCGGCGCCTTCGCCTTCTCCGACCTGGTCATGATGCAGTACATCGCCTTCGGCATGATCGCCGCGTTGTTCATCGACGCCACCCTGCTGCGCATGCTTCTGGTCCCCGCCGTCATGCAGTTGCTCGGCGACCGCTGCTGGTGGGCGCCGGAGTGGATGCGGCGCGTGCAACGCCGGGTCGGGCTCGGCGAACCGATTCTCGATCCACCCGCGACCGGCGAAAGCGGTTTCCACAGCCGCACTCCGGGGTACGCTCGCGCCAGATAACACGCGGAGTCACACCGGCCACTGGACCGAAGGACCACCGATGAAATCTCCCACGGGCGCGTTCCGTCATCTCGACGCCGAATACTCCGATCCCACCGCGCTGCAGGTCCGGATCGACACCCACCGGCGCTACTCGGAGCAGCCACACGATCCGCAGGCCGACGTCCTGGCCGCGATCGACCTCACCGGCGGCGAATACCTCGCCGACATCGGCTGCGGCGACGCGCGTTTCCTGGCCGGCCTCGCCGCGGCCGGTCACCACGGCCCGCTGATCGGCGTCGACACCTCCGCGGCCATGGTCGCAGCCGCCGACGTCATTCCCGGCGTCCGCGGCATCCTCGCCGACGCCACCCGGATGCCGTTCGAGGACAACACCTTCGACATCCTCACCGCCCGGCACATGCTGTACCACGTCCCCGATCCGGCGGCCGCGCTGCACGAATTCCGCCGGGTCACCAAGCCCGGCGGCACCGTCTGCGTGGTGGTCAACTACCCCGAAACCTGCCCGCGCATCCGCGAATTGATCATCGCGCACGCCGCGACCTACGGCATCACCCGCGACGACGCCCCGCCGTACACGGTGCATGCCGAAACCCTCCCGCCGCTGCTGGACGCGGCTTTCGGCACCGCGCACCTGCTGCACCGCGACAACGCCCTCGTCATCGACAGCCCGGAGCCGCTGATCCGTTTCGCCGAGGCGCTGTTCACCTTCGACGGCATCGCCCCCGACCATCCGAACCGCGCCGCCATTCTCACCGATCTCACCGCCGACATCGAGGATTGGTTCAAGTTCCACCCCGGCGAAGCGTGGCGCGATCCCAAGGGCTATCTGGTCGCGACAGCGAGCGTTCCTGGCTGAGCGCCGCTCTCGTCTGTGCGGGGTTTTTGTTTTTTGGTTCTATATGCTGCATATAGTTAGATGCGCATATCTACCTACTGGGATGTTTTACTTCTAGGGGCAGAGTCCTGCAATTGCCCATCGATCCTCCCCCGTTTCGGACGTTCGACCAGTTAGGCTGCCGGACAAGTGATCACCGAATCCCGCAGGAGACCCATGCGATCGCTCAGCCGCCGCCAAGCCCTGGCCGCCATGTCCGCTTCCGCCGCCGCGCTGCTGGTCACCGCCGCACCGGTGCAGGCGCGGCCCGCTCCCCCGGACCTGGTCGCTCCCCTGGGCCCGGATTTCCTGTGGGGCGTAGCGGCGTCGGGGTATCAGGCCGAAGGGCACGCACCGGACAGCAATTGGTCGCGCTACGTGGCGGCCGGCAAGACCGAGGATCCCTACCTCGAATCGATCGACTTCTACACCCGCTACCGCTCCGACATCCAGCTCGCCGCCGACCTCGGCGTCAAGGTGTACCGGATGGGCATCGAGTGGGCGCGGGTCCAGCCGGAGCCGGGCCGATGGGACGAGGACGGTTTCCGGTTCTACGACAATGTGATCGCCACGATCAAGGCCGCCGGGATGCGCCCGATGCTGACCATCGACCACTGGGTCTACCCGGGCTGGGAGGTCGACCGCGGCGGGTGGGGCAACCCCGGCATGGTCGAGGACTGGCTGGCCAACGCGCGCCGCGTCGTCGACCGGTACGCCCCCGCCGACCCGATGTGGGTCACCTTCAACGAACCCGCCATGTACGTCATCAACGAGACCCGTCACGGCGGCATCGCCGCGACGGCCGTGCCCGCGATGAACGAGCGGCTCGCCCAGTCCCACAACAGCATCTACGACTACATCCACCAGGTGCAGCCCGGCGCGATGGTGACCAGCAACGTCGCCTACATCCCCGCCGCCGACGACCTGGTGAGCGGCGCGATGATCTCGCGCATCGCGCACAAACTCGATTACATCGGTATCGACTACTACTACGGCCTCTCCCCCGACACCCTGGTCGGCGGCTTCAGCTTCACCGAGCTCTGGAAGAACTCGCTGCAACCGGAGGGCATCTACTACGCCCTGCAGCACTACGCCCGTGCCTTCCCCGGCAAACCGCTCTACATCGTGGAGAACGGCATGCCGACCGAGAACGGCCACCCCCGGGACGACGGCTACACCCGTGCGGATCTGCTCCGCGACACCGTCTACTGGCTGCAACGCGCGAAAGCCGACGGCATCAACCTGATCGGCTACAACTATTGGAGCCTCACCGACAACTACGAGTGGGGCTCCTACACACCGCGTTTCGGCCTCTACACGGTCGACGTGCTGACCGATCCGAGCCTGACCCGCAAGCCCACCGACGCCGTCCCCGCCTACACCGCGATCACCCGCGCCGGCGGCGTCCCGCCGGCCTATCGCCCCACGCGCGCGCCGAAGGCGTGCTCTTTCGTCGACGCCGTCGCCAGCTGCGCCGACCCGGTGACCGTGCCGGACTGAGCGGTCTGCGTCGACCGGGTCACGATCCCGGGGTCCCCGGAAAACCGCGTGCCCCAGCCGGTTCCGCGCTGTTAGTCTCAGCTCGCCTATCCGGGGAGGAATCATGGCGAGCGGAAACGGCCCACTCGGGGTGATCCGGCAGGTCGGTGGACTTGCCTTCGTGGCGGGAGCCATCTGGCTCGGAATCTCGCTCTTCGCGGCGAACGCGGATCCGGGAGCGACGCCCGAGTGCGACGGCAAACGCATGTCTCCCGGCGACAAGTGCATTGTCGTCGGCGGCAGCGGCGAGAGTTTCACCTACGAGTCGAAGCTGGCGGATCAGCGCGACGGACAGGAGCGCGGCGAACGGCACACTCCGCTCGCGATCGCGCTGACCGGGGTGGGCGCCGTCGCCTACGGCGGTGCGATTGCCGGTCAGCGGCGCACCGCTGTCGCCGGATAGCGCACGCGGAGAACGCCTTTCGCGCGCACTCCGGCGACGCACCCGGCTGCTCCGATCCATCGCCGGGAACCGCACCGACGCGCGGACCGGCGAGCGATCGCCTGCGACCCCGGCCTTCCAGCCGGGGTTCCCGGCCTACCAGCCGGGGTTCCCGGCCACCGGAATGTTCACCCAGCTCGGACGGTTCGGATCCAGCTCCAGGTGCTGCGGCTGGAGCTCGCTCTCGTTCAGCAAGGGCCGCAACGGAATTCCGCGCGGGAAATTCAGCGCGTAGACATCGATGCGCAGCCGGTGCCCGGGTTGCAGCACCCCGTCGGTGGCCGGGAGCCCGAGGTCGATGATCGTGGGTTCGCCGGGCACCAGGGGCAGCCGATCTTCCAGGGTGAGGATCGGGTAGGGCTCGGTGTAATCCCCGTTCGGGCTGCGCGCCGATTTGGCGTCGTCGACTTTCCGGAGCGAGGCCTGCAACTGTCCGCTGGTCCAGACCGTGGAGCGGCCGTCGGGCGCGACGTCGTTCACCGTGACCGCCCAGTAGCCGTCGGTGGCGTCGAGCACCGTGTTCAGGTGCACCGCGATCGGGCCGGAGATCTGGGTGGGTTCGGTGACCGGCGCGCTGGTGAAGGTGAGGCCGTTGGTTTCGTTGATCCGGTCGTCCTTCGCGCACACGTCCAGCAGGGCGGTCAAACCCGCTGTGCCCGTAGCGGAGTCGCGTGAGCAGACGCCGGTCAGGCCCGGCGCGACGGTCAGGCGCGCCGCGCCCCGCGGCTCGGCGGTCAGGCTGCCGTCGTGCAGGCTGCGGGCGGTGCCCGATACGGCCGGATCGAGGTACATGCGCCGGTAATCCATGCCCGGGCGCGGGAATTCGGTGGTGCTGGTCCAGCCGCCGCCCTGCTGCCACACGGTGACATCGGCGTAGCTGTCGATCCCGTTGTCGATGCCCTTGAGCCACTTGTCGAACCAGGCGCGCTGCAGGACGTCCAGGCGCGGCGGGCCGCCCGGCAGGCCCATGCCGCTGCCGGAGGTGAGGTGGTAGGTGTCGCCCATGATCAGTTTCTTCTGACCCGCGGGTACGTTCACCGCCTCGAAAGCGCGAGGCGAGGAGTAGGTGAAGATGTCGTGCCAGCCGCCGTAGACGAACGTGGGGATCTCGATCCGTTCGGGATGTCCGAGCCAGGCCGTGCGCAACAGCGAATCGTCGGTGAGCAGATCCATCAGGTGCTCGGGGACCTCGGCGATGCTGGGGACGGTCAGCGCTGCCAGCAGATAGTTGAAGAAGGTCAGCGGATCGGCGGCGCGGTCGGCCAGCCATTTCGTATCGAAGCGGCCGGTCAGCACCGACTGCACGTCCGGAACCAGTTTGAGCCCGTTGACGCCGAGCAGCCACATCGGCAGAAAGCCGATGCCGACGCCGCCGCCGGTGGCCGCGATGTCGCGGATCAGGTCGCTGCCGGGCACGATCGGGAAGATCGCCTTCAGCGCCGCGGGCTTTCGTTCCGCGGTCTGCATCTGGTTGATCGCGGAGTAGGAGACGCCGCTCATGCCGACGTCGCCGGTGGACCAGGGCTGGCGGGCGGCCCAGTCGACGACCTCGACGCCGTCCTGCTGTTCGCGTTCCCCGAAGACCTGCCAGATCCCCTGGGAGAAGCCGGTTCCGCGCACGTCGACCACCACCTGGGTGTAGCCGCTCTGCACGAGTTTGCGATCGACCGCGAAGGAGCGGCCCAGGCCCGCGGGCAGCACCCGGGTCAGCTCGGTGAGCCCGCCGAGGCCGTAGCCCGACAGGTCGAACCCTTTCAGCGCCTCGACCAGCAGGTCGCTGAGCACCGGGACGCTCTGGGCCGAATCCGCGATATTGCTCAGCAGTTTCGAGTACGGGGTGAGGTTGACGATGGTCGGCGTGCGCTCGGCGGCCGGCACGCCGGCGGCGTCGGCGGGCCGGTAGACATTGGCCTTGAGGACCGTGCCGTCGCTCATCGTGATGGGCACGTCCCAGTCGATGTGCACCTGCGGGTAGGTCCGGGGGCCGTCGTGGGTCGCGGTCCAGGCCGCGCCGAGGGCGCCGCCGTCCGGCGTCGCGTGACCGGACTGCGCCGAGACCAGACCGGCGCTCATCGCGAGGACGACCCCCAGGGTGACCATGGTCCGGAATAAGCGTCGTCGCTTGTGCATACTTCCCCGCTCGGTATTGGCGTCCCAGACAACGCCGCTGTCCTACCCGCGGGTAACAGTAACGGCCGCCACAATGCCGAGCAATAGTGTCTTGGGGCACAGCACAGCCCGATTGGGCACCGGCCACAAGCTCTGCACCGCAGCCGGATTCAGGTGCGGAACCCGAGCATGTCGAGCAGCGCGCCGAGTTGCAGCTCGAACAACTCGTCCCGATCGGCGAAGGTCTCCGGGCCGTACATGTCGAAGACATCGCCGCTGACCAGGCCGAACAGCGAGGCCCACAGGGTGACCCCGCGCACGATCAGCCAGTCCGGCAGATCCAGGTCGAATTCGCCGCGGATCGCCGCGAAGCTGCCGGTGAGCGGAGCGGAGACGACCGGAAGCGGATCGGGCGCGGTGAGCTGCCCGCGCTCGTGGGCGCGCGCGAACAGCCGCTGCATGGCGAGGATGACGCGGGTGCCGGGCGCGGTGGTCTGCTCGACCGGGGCGTCGTAGCCGGGCACCGGGGTGCCGAAAAGCAGTCCGTACCGGGCGGGTTCGGCCAGCGCCCAGGCGCGGACGGTGCGCGCGAGGACGAGCAGCTGTTCGCGCGGATCGTCGGGCGCGTCGGCCAGCGCCGCGTCCACGGCGTCGCCGAGCGCGGTGTAGCCGTCGATGACGAGCAGCGTCAGCAGTTCGTCGCGGCTGCGCACGTATCGGTAGACGGCCGAGGACACCACGCCCAGATCGCGCGCGACCGCGCGCAGCGACAGCGCGGCCGCGCCGTCGGTGGCCAGGTGGTCGCGTCCGATCCGGACGATGTCCTCCATGGTCTGGGCGCGAGCGCGGGCGCGGGGCGTCGTCGGCATATCGGACACGGTGCACCATTCGGAGAGCGTTGTCAACAATAGCGAGCACCGCTCCGGAACAAGCCGCCCACACCCCTTGACGGGCCGCGCACCGCCGTCGTCAACTGAGGGAAAACCCGAGCGTGAGCCGCACCACTACTGGAGAGTAGTGTTACCGACAGTCACAGAAGACCGGCATCGAGGGAGTTCTGCACATGGACCAGCGGGCGACGGATTTCGACGTACTCATCGTCGGCTCCGGATTCGGCGGCAGCGTCACCGCACTGCGGTTGGTCGAGAAGGGCTACAAGGTCGGCGTGCTCGAGGCCGGCCAGCGCTTCGCCGACGACGAGCTGCCCAAGACCAGCTGGGACCTGCGCAAGTTCCTGTGGGCCCCCGCCCTGGGCTGCTACGGCATCCAGCGCATCCATCTGCTGCGCGATGTGCTGATCCTGGGCGGCGCGGGCGTGGGCGGCGGCTCGCTGAACTACGCGAACACCCTGTACGTGCCGCCGGAGCCGTTCTTCCAGGATGCGCAGTGGCGCGACATCACCGACTGGCGCGACGAGCTCACCCCGTACTACGAGCAGGCACAGAAGATGCTCGGCGTGGTGCGCAACCCGCACATGACCCCGGCGGACGAGGTGTTCAAGAAGGTCGCCGAGGACATGGGCGTCGGCGACACCTTCGTCCAGACCCCGGTCGGCGTGTTCTTCGGCGAACCCGGCGAGACGGTGGCCGATCCCTACTTCGGCGGCGTCGGCCCCGAGCGCACCGGCTGCGTGGAGTGCGGCGACTGCATGGTCGGCTGCAAGTTCGGCGCCAAGAACACGCTGGTGAAGAACTACCTCTATCTCGCGGAAAAGGCGGGCGCGCAGGTCATCCCGATGACCACGGTCGACGGCGTGCGCCCGCTGCCGGACGGCACCTGGGACGTCTCCACCCGCCGCACCGGGGCCCTGCTCCGCAAGCAGCCCCGCACCTACACCGCGAAGAACGTGGTGCTCGCCGCCGGCACCCGCGGCACCCAGCAGTTGCTGTTCGCCATGCGCGACAAGGGCGTGCTGCCCGAGCTCTCGGACCGCCTGGGCGTGCTGACCCGCACCAATTCCGAGTCGATCGTCGGCGCGGCGACCAAGAAGGTCACCCCGGGCGTCGATTTCACCAAGGGCGTGGCGATCACCTCCTCGATCCACCCGACGCCCGACACCCACATCGAACCGGTCCGCTACGGCAAGGGCTCCAACGCGATGGGCCTGCTGCAGACGCTGATGGTCGACGGCGGCGGGCGCATTCCGCGCTGGCTGCGCTTCCTGCTGCTGGTGCTGCGCCGGCCGCTGGACCTGTTCCGCTTCCTGTCCACCCGGAACTGGAGCGAGCGCACCATCATCTCGCTGGTGATGCAGCATCTGGACAACTCGATCACCACTTACACCAAGCGCGGACTGTTCGGGCGCAAGCTGACCTCGAAACAGGGCCATGGCCAACCGAATCCGACCTGGATCCCGGCGGGCAACGACGTCACCCGCAAGGTGGCCGCGGAGATCGGCGGCATCGCCGGCGGCAGCTGGGGCGAGATCTTCAACATCCCGCTGACCGCGCACTTCCTCGGCGGCGCGGCGATCGGCGCGGACGCCGAACACGGTGTCATCGACGCCTACCACCGGGTGTACGGCTACCCGACGCTCAGCGTGGTGGACGGCGCGTCCGTCTCGGCCAATCTCGGCGTGAACCCGTCGCTGACCATCACCGCGCAGGCCGAACGCGCGGCGGCGTACTGGCCGAACAAGGGCGAGCAAGACACTCGGCCCGAGCAGGCCGCGGGCTACCAGCGCATCGCGCCGGTCGCGCCGAAGCAGCCGGTGGTGCCCGCGAGCGCGCCGGCCGCGCTGAGCCTGCCGATCGTCGAGATCCGGCGCGCCGGCGAGAACGCCACAGCCTGAGCGAGACACCGCATTCGGGGATAGCATCTGGGTGCTATCCCCGTTTTGCTGTTCGCATTTCGAGTGGCTATCGCTACATCCGTTGCAGTAGTGTCCGGAACGCCGCGAATGTCCGGGTGCGGCGGAACGGAGTGTGGATAGCGTGTTGCGTCTCGCGAAGGTCGTCGTTCTCGCCGCGGCGGGGGTGATCGGCCTGCTCCCCGGGGCCGCACCCGCCGTCGCCCAGGAACCAGCGCAGCACAATCCGGAGTACGCGCCCACCATGCTGGTACTCGACGCCTCGGGATCGATGCTGGCCGCCGATCCGGGCGGCGGCAGCAAAATGGACGCGGCCAAGAACGCCGTACGGACGTTCGTCGGCGCGGCGCCGGACGCCTCGAAGGTCGGCCTGACCGTCTACGGCACGGGCACCGGCTCCTCGGACGCCGAGAAAACCGCGGGCTGCCAGGATGTCACGCAACTGCGCGGCGCCGAGCCGCTCGACAAAGCCGCGCTGACGACGGCCGTCGACGGGATCGTGCCCAGCGGTTTCACCCCGATCGGGGCCGCCCTGCGCAAAGCCGCGCGGGCACTGCCCGAGGCGGGGCCCAGCTCGATCGTGCTGGTGTCCGACGGGCTCGACACCTGTTCCCCGCCCGATCCGTGCGAGGTCGCCAAGGAGCTCACCGCCCAGGGGCACCAGATCGTCATGCACGCCATCGGTTTCGGGGTCGACGCGCCCTCGCGCGCCCAGCTGACCTGCCTGGCGCAGACCACCGGCGGTACCTACACCGACGCCGCCGACGGCAGGACCCTCGAGCAGGTCCTCCCCCGCGTCAGCGCGACGGCGTTGCGGAACTACACCCCGGCCGGCACCCGCGTCCAGGGCACCGCGCAGTATCGCGACGCGCCGGCGCTCGCGGCGGGTCAGTACCTGGACGTGCTGTCCCAGAAGACCAGGCGCCACTACGCCGTCGACATCCCGGAGGGCTCGACCGCCTACTTCAGCGGCACGGTGTCCTTCCCGCGCCGGGACGGCTCCGCGCTGTTCGCCAACAACTCGCTCACACTGCGGGTGTACGGCGCGGACGGGCAGGACTGCAATGTGTTCGAGAGCGAGCAGGCCACCCGCTCCTCCGACGGCGTCGCCCTGACCGTGGGCACGGTGTTCACCAAGGCGGCCGAACCGAAGACCGGTGCGGGCGCCGACAAGTGCCGCGGCGGCAGACGCTACTACTTCGCGCTGGAGTGGTCGAATGTCGGCGAGAACGCGCCCGAACAGCTGACGCTGGAGATGAATGTCGGTCTGGAATCCGGGGTTTCGGATCCCGGCCCGCCGCCGGCCCAGACCGCGCCGGTCGATTTCACTACGCCGCCCGGGCCCGCCCGGCCGGTGGTGGGCGGCGGCTCGTTCAACGTCGCCACGGCACTGCCCGGTTCGGGTCTCTACTCGGATACGTTGCAGCGCGGGGAGTTCGTGTTCTACCGAGTGCGGGCGGAATGGGGCCAGGGCCTGGCCTATCGGGTCCGCTACGGCGACACGGGCAAGCGCGGCAGCGCCTATGTCTCCAATGTGGCGACGACTCTGTACACCCCGTTCCGCACCGAGGTCGACAGCGACACCACGGCCTACACCGGGAGCGAGACGGTGCTGCCGTCGCACGACGCCGCCCTGGCCACCGTCCCGATCCGGTATCGCAATCGCGACGCGGACGTGGTGAAGGTGCGGGAGCAGTCGGTGCCCGGGTGGTTCTACATCGCGGTCAAACTCAGCCCCGGCATTGAGCCCGAGGTGGCACGCACCGCGCCGGTGCCGATCGAGCTGGAGGTCAGCGTGACCGGCGCACCGGAGGCCGGTCCGGTCTACCGCGCCGCGGCGGCGGACGGGGCCTTCGGCGAAAACGGCGGGCCCGCGGCGAAAGAGCAAGGGACACAGGCCGCTCCGGCGAGCGAATCGACGGGCATCGCACCGCTGGCACTGGCCGCCGGGGTGGCCCTCGTGCTCGTGATCGGCGGTGTCCTGCTGGTCGTCGCACTGCGGCGGCGCGGCCGCCGGTAGCGCGGCGGCGGGCCGGGACGCGCGATTCCCGGCCCGCCGACCCGAACTGTCTCGGACAACCTTTACAAGTACGTCTCGGTCTGGCTAGTCTCACCTCCAGCATTGAGACATAGACGTCTCAATCTTGCCGAATGGAGTGCGAGATGGTCCGACGTCGGTGGCTGCCAGGGAAATCGGTGGCTGTCGCGGTAGCTCTGCTGTTGGCTGCCGCCACCCTGAACACCGCGGTCGCCGGCGGCACCCCGGAGGGCACGGTGCCGGCCGCACCGGCCGTCGCGCTGCCACCGGAGCTGGATCCCGGGTTCTACCGTCCGCCCGCCGCGGTGGTCGCCGCGAAGGCGCCGGGCGAGATCATCGCCGCGCGCCAGGTCCAGGTGGCCAACGCGGGCCTGATCCCGATCAACGTCGACGCCTGGCAGGTCTCCTACCGCTCCAACAACTCTCGCGACGAGGCGATCGCCGCCGTCGCCACCGTGCTGAAGCCGCGCGGTTCCGCGCCGGACAAGCTGGTCTCCATGCAGATCGCCGAGGATTCCCTCGCCGCCTACTGCGCCCCGTCCTATGCCGTGCGGCAGTGGTCGCTGGCGACGTTCCTGGGGCAGATCGTGGCCCCGCTGGAATTCGTCATCGCCCAGGGCGCGCTACAGCAGGGCTGGGCGGTGGTCATCCCCGATCATCAGGGCCCCGACAGCGCCTTCGCCGCCGGACCGCTGGCCGGGCGCATCACCCTCGACGGCATCCGCGCCGCCCGCGACTTCGCGCCGATGCGGCTGGCCGAGCAGACCCGCGTCGGTCTCTACGGCTACTCCGGCGGCGCGATCGCCACCGGGCACGCCGCCGAATTGCAGCCGAGCTACGCGCCCGAACTGAACATCGTCGGCGTTGCCGAAGGCGGCGTCCCCGCGGACTTCGGCCCGCTGCTCGACATCGGCAACGGCCAGATGTGGTCCGGGATGATCATGGGCGCGGTACTGGGCCTGGGCCGCGAGTATCCGGACTTCGGCGACCTGCTCCGCCGTGATCTCGACCCGCTGGGCCAGGGCCTGGCGGTGCTCAAAGGCGGGCTGTGCGTGCAGTACAACACCGCGCTGTTCCCGTTCATGAACATGAAGGGGCTGCTGCGGGTGCCCGAGGGCGATCCGATGCGCAACCCCGTCGTGCGCGCCACGCTGGACAAGACCCGCATGGGTCAGGCGGTGCCCGGCGCCCCGATGTTCATCTGGCAGGCCAATCCCGACGAGCTGGTCCCGGTCGGGCCGGTGAACACGCTGGTGGACACCTACTGCCGGAACCCGGCCGCACGGGTGCAGTACGTGCGCGAGCACCTCGGCGAACACGTCAGCACCGAGGTCTCGGGCACGGCGACCGCACTGCTGTGGCTGCGCGATCGGCTGGACGGGGTCCCGGCCGAACACGGGTGCAGCACCTCCGACGCCGGCCTGATGGCACTGAACCCCGCGGGCCTGGCGCTGCTCGGGCAGACCTTCGGCGAGACCGTCGCCTCGTTCTTCGGCAAGCCGATCGGCGTGAAATAGCCTGCGGCACCGCCGTTCAGCTCACCAGCTCCAGCAGCGCGCGCGGATCGCCGGGCAGCGGACCGGTCGGGAACCCGACCCGGACGGTCCGATGCGGCGGGGCCGCTTCGATGTAGACGACCGCGGGCGGGAGGAATCCGCCGAGGATCTTCTCGAACATGGGGTTCATCCCGGCCAGCCGGGGCCGCAGCCGGATCGGCCAGCACTCGATCAGCCCGGCCGGGACCCCGACCGGGACGCACTGCTCGACCTTGGCCGTCACCGGAATGTGCACGGAGAAGGCGAGCCACAGGTTCAGCTCGGCGGTCGCGCCCTCGGTGAGGTCCAGACCGCGCAGCAGGGTCAGCACGCCCGCGAGCGGCACGAGGCCGGTCGGGAAGGGCGCGAGCCCACCGCCGATCTGGAGGTGCGTCGTGCCCAGGAACGCCGCCTCCTCGCGACTCACCACCGTTGCGCCGGAGACGGTTTCGGCGCGATAGGTGGCCGCGCGCAGCTGCCCGCCCGCGCGCTGGAACAGCTGCTCCACGGTGATCGCGAAGCTGCCGTAGCTCGGCGTGACCTGCACCAGGGAGCGGTACCCGTCGCCGTCGTGGTGGGTCACGCTGACCAGATCGAAGCCCGGCGGCTGGTCGACCAGCCCGCACACGTAGACCGATTTCTCGCCGTCGGGAATGCCCGGATCACGGAAACTGCTCTCGCTCAAGGGTTCTCCTCCCGCGCGGCGGCGGCGAAGACGGCTTCGAGCTGCGTCAGATATCGCCGCACCGAACCGTGCGCCACCGGGGTATCGGGATAGATGACGCTCAGCGTGGTCTCGGTCGCCAGCCGGTTGATCCAGATCAGCACCTGTTCGGAGGCAGCACGATTGGCGTAGAGCCCGCACGAGGCCATGTCGAAGACCTCGTTGCCGAGCAGCTCGCGCGCGTCGACGTAGGAGATCATCGGACAGGCCCAGCCCGGGCTCAGATCCAGATCGGAATCGGCGGGCAGCAATTCGACCACCCGCTGGAACGAGGTCGCCGCCAGCCGGAGCCCGTTCTCGTAGGCGTGCTGCGCCAGTTGCACGACCCGGTCGAAGGACTTGGCCCGGCCCGGCGGGAACGCCACCGGCAGCAGCGTCACGTACCAGCCGACCGACGCCCGCTCGGCGGCGGTGCTGCGAGTCGTGACCGGCGTCATCCCGAAGTAGTAGTCGCTGCCGACGAGTTCGCGTTCGGCCAGCGCGGCCGCGGCGAAGATGCCGCCCACGAATTCCGCGCCGTTGGCCCGGCAGCGCCGCTCGAAGCGGGCGGCGGCCGCCTCGTCGAACAGCGTCACCGTGCGGTGCGCACTGCGGTTGTACACATCGGAGCGTTTGCCCAGATCCAGCGGAAACGCGGGCAGGCTGCCCCCGTTGCCGCGAATCAGCTCCAGCCACTTGCGCACTCCGGGCGAGGTGAGCGACATCTGACCGGTGTAGGCCCGCTCGGCGGTGCAGTAGTCGAGATAGCTGGCCGCGGGCTGCAACAGGTCGGGCGTTTCGGGCCAGACCTCGCGGGCATAGAGCAGCGCCAGATCGAACCCGGACAGGTACTGGCCGAAACCGTCGGTGTGCAGGTGATCGACCGCGAGGTAGAGCGTGCTGGAGTCCGCGCGCTCGATCACCCCGAAGCTGAAGCAATCCCAGTCGAAGGGCCCCGGCGTGGTCTTCTGCACGTGGTCGCGCACGGTGTGCGGGTCGTCGACCCACCCGCAGTCCACCGGCACGAACTCCACGTCCTCGGCGGGCACGAGATGCCGTTGCACGACCCCGCCCGCCCCGATCCGGAACCAGGTCCGAAAGGTGTCGTGCCGCAGCAGGAAGGCGTTGATCGCGCGGGTCATCGCCGCCCGGTCCAGGTCACCGGTGGGGATCTCGGCGGTCACCAGGCACAGTCCGGAGTAGCGGAACTCCGCCGCGGCGTGCTGGTCGGCCAGCCGCAGGTACTGCTCCTGCTGATGCGAGGGCGGGGCCGGATGGACGGGCGCGAGCCGGGCGCGCGCGGCCGATTCCGGCGCCGCCACCCAGCTCGTGAGCCGGCCCGGCGGCGGCTCCCACTCCTCGATCAGGCCGAAATCGACCATGGCGCACCCTCTTTCCAGCGTTCGCGGATCACGCCGGAGCTCCGACGGGCACCGGAGCCGCGACGACTTCCGCTTGCGGCGCGGTACTCGGCGCGGCGGGATCCGGCAGCGACTGCCCCTTGGCCGATTCCGCGGCCAGGATCAGCTCGGCCACCTTCGGCCCGGCCTGCTCCAGGCTGAACGAGCGGCCCATCTGCAGCGACATCAGGTCGATGCCGAGCGTCTTGGTGACGCGGGCGCCGAGTTCCACCGCCATCAGCGAGTCCAGTCCGAGTTCGGGCACCGGCACCGTCATGTCGATGGATTCCACCGGCACGCCCATCACCACGGCCAGTTCCTCGGCCATCTTGCGCGCGACGAACGCGCCGCGCTTGCCCTCCTCGATCGCGGCCACCTCGGCCCGCAGCCGGGCCAGTTCCGAGGTGTCCTTGGCCGAGACCTGCGCGAGCGCGATCGTGCGGCCGGTCCGGGTCAGCTGCGGGAAGGTGCCGGTCAGTTTGGCCCAGTCGGTCGGGATGATGCCCGCGCGCGAAATGCCCAGGCGCAGTGTTTGTTCCAGGTACGCGGTGGCGTCGGCCATATCGATGGGGTCGAAGCCGACCAGGTCGAGGTACTTCACCGCGGTCTCGTCGGCGGCCATGCCGCCGGTGGCGCCGGAGAGGTGCCCCCAGCCCACGCACAGCGCGGGCTCGCCGGCCCGCGCCCACTCCTGGGCCATGGTCTCGACCGCGACATTGGCCGCGCAGTAGTTGTACTGGCCGTAGATCCCGTACATGGACCCACCGGAGGAGCACAGCACGAACATGTCCAGGTCGATCCCGGCCGCGGCGACCGCCTCGTGCAGCACCCGCGCGCCATGCACCTTGGGCCGGTAGACGATGTCGAGCTGCTCGAAGGTCATGGCGTCCAGGCGATTGTCGGCGACCGACCCGGCCGCGTGGAACACACCGCGCAGGGGCCGCCCGGCGCTGTGCGCCCGGTCCACGATCGCGACGATCGCGGCCGCGTCGGTGACATCGGCCTTTTCCTGGATCACCTCCACTCCGGCCGCGTCCCACACCTCGAGCTGCCGCCGCGCCTCCTCGGTGCGCGCGCCGCCGCGCCCGACCAGCACCAGCCGCCGTGCGCCGCGCAGGGTGAGCCAGCGGCCGATGGCCATGCCGAAGCCGCCGAACCCTCCGGTGACGAGATAGGTTGCCGCCGGGTCGATCTCGATGCCGGGCAGGTGCGGCCGCACGGCCGGGGTCGGGGAATCCATGCGCAGCGCGATCCGGTTCAGTCCGGTCGAGCGGATGGTCTCCTCGAAGGCGACGGCCACCTCGTCGGTCTCGAACAGCCGGTAGGACAGCGGGGTGTAGGTCCCGGCGAGCACCTTCTCGTAGACCCGCTGCAGCAGCGCGATCAGCCGGTGCGCGTCCGCCGCGACCAGGCGGTCCAGGTCCATCGAGAAGTAGGCCACGTTCTTGTCGAAGTTGGCCAGCTCCAGCAGCCCGCCGGTGTAGATGTCGGCCTTGCCGACCTCGACGATGCGGCCGAATTCGGCCAGGGCGTTGAAGTTCTGGCGCAGGATCTCCCCCGGCGCGCTGCTCAGCACCACCTGGACGCCGTGGCCGCCGGTCAGGGCGAGCACATCGTCGACGAAGTTCAGCGAGCGCGAGTCGAGCGCGTGGTCGGCGCCCAGCGACAGCACGTGCGCCCGGCGCTCATCGGTGCTCGCGGTGCCGATGATGCGCGCCCCGCGATCCTTGGCGACCTGGATCGCGGCGGTGCCGACACCGCCGGCGGCGCCGTGGATCAGCACGGTCTCCCCCGGTTCCAGCCGGGCCAGATCGAGGAGCGCGTACTCGGCGGTGCCGAAAGCGATGGTGCTGGTGCAGTATCCGGGGTCGGCGTCGGGCGGCAGCACGATGGCGCGCGCCCGCTCCACCACCACGTAGCGCTGCATCATGCCCTTGGCCGCGACCGCGACCAGATCACCCGGCGCGAGATCGGTCACCTCGGGCCCGACCCGCACCACCTCGCCGACGCCCTCCATGCCGGGCACGGTGCCGAAGTAGGTCGGGGCGAGCTCGCGTTCGCCGAGCAGGCCGATCACCTTGAGCGGGTCCTTGTAGTTCAGGCCGATGACCTTCATCCGGACCTCGAGCTGCCCGGGCCCCGGCTCGGGACGCGGGCACTGCCGCCAGGCCAGCGCGGACAGGACGCGGGTGCGCGGCAGTTCCAGCGCGAAGTTGGCCTCGTCGTCGGTCAGCGGCGCCGCGGTGTCCAGCTCCGCCAGCCGATCCGGCAGCGGCTTGGTCACCAGCGGCGTCCAGCGGGTGCCGCCGCGCAGGGCCACCTCGTCGGTGTTGTCGCTCCAGAACGCCCCGGGCACCGCCAGTTCGGTGACCAGGTCGGCGATCTCGGTGTCCGGCGCGACGTCGATCAACCGCCAGCGCAGCGCGGTCTGCTCGTTGAGCAGCACCCGGTGCGCGCCCGCCAGCGCGGCCTGTTCCGGGTCGGCGAGCGCGGGGTCGTCGGGGACCGCGAACGCGCGCTCGGTCACCAGGGTGACATGGCAGCTCCCGTCCGCCATGCGCTGCGCGCCGGGCTCGGTGTCCGGCGGATAGGCGAAAGCGTGCACGGCGACCGCGACCCGCTGCAGTGTCCACAGCGCGGCCAGGTCGTCGTCGCCGGTCCCGGCCACCACGACGACGTGCAGCCGGTCGGCCGCCGCGTCCCGGGCGGCCGAAAGCAGTTCGGTCAGACCGGATTCCGCCTCGTCGCCGGGCAGGCCGGCGCGGTGCAGCCGGGCGTCCGGCAGCGCCTCGGTCAGGGCCTGCGCGCGGTCGCCGCCGCCGAGCGCCACGATCACGGTGCGCACCGAATCCTGCGGCAGCGCCGTCGGATCCAGCGGGTCCCGGGCCTGCATGGTCTCGGTGTAGAAGAAGTCGGCCATGCGGCGCAACGGATCCTGGCCCGGGGTGAGCGCGCCGATCTGCAGGCCGCTCAACCGCATCACGAGGTTGTGGTCGTCGTCGAGCAGATCCACGTCGGCCCGCAGGCGCGCACGGGGATCGCGCCGCGCGATCACGGTGATCCGCTCGGGCAGCGGCGCGACCATCCGCACGGCCGCGACGCCGACCGGCACCAGGGTGCCCTCGTCGACCCGGGATTCGGCGAACAGCAGCGCCGCGGTCTGCATCGCGGCGTCGACCACCGCGGGATGCGCGAAATGTCCCGAGTCCGCGGCGATGCTGCCGTCCACGGTGGCCGTCACGGTGTCCGATCCGACCCGCGCGGTCAGCACGCGCTGGAAGGACGGGCCGTATTGCAGCCCGGCCGCCGCCAGTCCGCTGTAGAACAGCTTCGGATCGACGTCCACGCCGACCTCGATCTCGGGCACCGGCACCGTGGTCTGACGGTGACTGCCGGTGAGCATGCGACCCGAGGCGTGCAGCGTCCACGCGGTGCCGGTGGCCGAGCGCGACCGGATCAGGAAGCGGCCGCTGGCCTCCTCCACCGTCAGCGCGACCAGCGGGACGTCCGGTGCGCCCATGATCAGCGGCGCGACGAACCGGACCTGTTCCAGCGCGACGCGTTCCACGCCGAGCCGTTTCGCCGTGGCGCTCAGGGCCGCGTCCAGATACGCCGCGCCGGGCATGATCTTGATGCCGTTGACCACGTGATCGGCCAGCCACGGCAGCAACTCGGTGCCGACCTGCAGCAGCCAGTCCGGCCGCCCCTCGACATCCGGATCGCCGAGCATGGCGTAGCTGCCGGGGCTGCCCAGCCGGGCCTGCTCGAACAGCGGCAGTGCGGCGTGCAGCCGGGTCCGCTGCCACGGGTAGCGCGGCAGCGGCACGTGCCGGGTGGCCGGGCGGTCGGCGGGGAACAGCCGCTCGAGGTCCAGCACGCCCGCGCCGTAGAGGCCGATCAGGGTGCGGCGCAGGCTGTCCGCGTCGGGCTGCTTGCGGTCCAGCGTGGGCACCGTGGTGCCGTTGACGTCCGCGCCGAGCAGCGTCTCCCGGATATTGCCGGACACGACGGGGTGCGGACCCACCTCGAGGAAGACCCGGCGCTCGGCGATGAGTGCGGTGACGGCGTCGGCGAAGCGCACCGGTTCGCGCACATTGGCCACCCAGTAGTCGGCGTCCCAGTCCGGTCCGGTCACCTCCGCGCCGGTGACCGAGGAGATCAGCGGGATGGTGGGCGCTTTCGGGGCGAGCCCGGCCAGCACCGTGCGCAGCTCGTCCAGGATCGGGTCCATCAGGCGGCTGTGATAGGGCACCTCGACGCGCAGCCAGCGCGCGAAAACGCCGTCATCGGTGAGCTTTTCACCGATTTCCTCGAGCCGGTCGACCTCGCCGGACAGGGTCAGCGCGGTGGCGCTGTTGATCGCGGCGACATCGACGCGGGGATCGTCGCCGATGAGTTCGAGGGCCTGCTCGTAGGACATGCCGACCGCGAGCATGCCGCCCGAGCCGGCCGTGGTGGCTTGCAGCCGGGCCCGATGGTAGGCGACCAGCACGGCCTCGGACAGCGTGAGCATGCCGCTGACATAGGCCGCCGACACCTCGCCCACGCTGTGGCCGAGGATGGCCGCGGGCTCGATGCCGTACCGGGCGAGTTCGCGCACGAGCGCCACCTGCACCAGGAAGTTGGCCGGCTGAGCGACCTCGGTGTCGGTGACGCGCGATTCGTCTTCGGGCTTCAGCAGCTCCTCGACGATCGACCAGCCCGCGATCGCGCGGAACTCGGCGTCGATCTCCGCCGCGGTCTCCGCGAAAACGCCTCCGGCGGTGAGCAGTCCGCGGGCCATGCCCCACCACTGCGGGCCCATCCCGGAGAACACGAACACCGGCTCGGAGGAGCGCGGCACGAGCGTGCGCACCGCCTCGCGGCCCGCGCCGCCGGCGAAGGACCGCAGCTCGTGCACCAGCTCGTCGGTGTCGCCGAGCAGCATGCCGGTGCGGAACTGGTGGTGCGCCATGCGCGTCCACGCGGCCTCGGCCAGCCGCCCGGGCTCCGCGCCGGCGGTGATCAGTTCGGCGAAGCGCCCGGCCAGCGCCCGCGCCGCGCCGGTGCTGCGCGCCGAGATCGGCAGCACACCGTAGTGGCGCGGCTCCGGTGCGGCCTCGACGACGGTGGCGGGCCGGTATTCGCTGAGGATGGCGTGTGCGTTGGTGCCGCCGTAGCCGAAACCGTTGACCGCCACCGTCATCGGCGGCGCGTCCGCGGGCAGCGGTTCGGTCTCGGTCTGCACGTGCAGGCCCAGCTCGTCGAAGGGGATGTCCGGGTTGGGCTTGTCCAGCCAGCCCTGCGGCGGGATCGTGCGGTGCCGGATGGCCAGCGCCGCCTTGATCACGCTGGCGACCCCGGCCGCGGCCTCGGTGTGCCCGAGCGTGGATTTCACCGAGCCCACGCCCAGCGATCGGGTCCGCTTGTCCGGGACGCCGAAAACCTTGCCCAGCGCGCGCAATTCGACCGGGTCACCGACCAGGGTGCCGGTGCCGTGCGCCTCGACGTAGGTGATCGACTCCGGAGCCAATCCCGCGCGCGTGCACACCGAGCGGGCCAGCGACTCCTGGGAGTCGGCGTTGGGCACCGTGATCGCGGTGGTGCGGCCGTCCTGATTGGCGCCGGTGGCCTTGACCACGGCATAGATCCGGTCGCCGTCGCGCACCGCGTCGTCGAGCTTCTTCAGCGCCACCATGCCCGCGCCCTCGCCGCGGCCGTACCCGTCGGCGGAGGCGTCGAAGGACTTGCAGCGCCCGTCGGCGGCGAGGAAGCCGCCCTTGCACATCAGCACGAACGTCTCCGGCTGCAGCATCACGTTGACACCGCCCGCCAGCGCCACCGAACAATCCCCGCTGGCCAGCGCCTGACAGGCCAGATGGAACGCCACCAGCGACGAGGAGCACGCCGTGTCCACGGTCACCGCGGGCCCGATCAGGTTCAGCGCGTAGGCGATCCGGTTCGACAGCATGGTGTAGGAGGCGCTGGCGGGCGTGTGCATGTCGGTGTGGAACAGCGCGGGGCCGACCACGCCGATCACCGACTGGTCGACCACGAAACCGCCGACATAGACGCCGACCTGGTTGCCGGCCGCGTGCCGGGCGATACCCGCGTCGTCGAGGGCCTCCCAGGTCACCTCGAGCAGCAGCCGCTGCTGCGGATCGAGCACGGTGGCCTCACGCGGGGAAATGCCGAAGAAATCCGGATCGAATTCCCACGGATCCGTCGTCATGAATGCGCCGCGCTTGGTATAACTGCGCCCCGGCGTGCGCGGTTCCGGGTCGTAATAGCGACGGTAGTCCCACCGGTCGCCAGGCCATTCGATGACACCGTCGCGCTTATCCAGGACGAATTCCCAGAATGTATCCGGCGAGTCGATCCCGCCGGCGAAACGGCATCCGATCCCGACAATTGCGATATCCGACATGAACATCCTCCCGGGCCGGATCCTGCACAGCACCAATGCTTTCCGGCGCCCGAGAATGGGCAGACCGGCATCGGAGTCACAGTAACCTCCGGCACCCGGGCGTTCGCGGCTTCAGGGACACCTCACAATATGGCCACGACCGAATTGTGGCATCTCGAATACGCCGGAAGTATGCCCGCGCCAGTACATTCGGCGGCATATGTTACGAACACCGGCGACCTGCGCCGGGCACGGAATTCGCTCTCGGGAGGCTGCGATGGTCGGGGTGTTCGGCCACTGGATAGATCTGATCGTCCGGCGGCGATTCACCGTCCTGGTCGTGGTGGTCGGCGGCCTGCTGACGCTGGGCTTCTACGGTCTGGGCCTGCACGACCACCTCAGCGTCAGCGGCTGGGACGACCCGGGCTCGGAGTCGGCGCGCGCCGCGCGACTACGCGACGACGCCTTCGGCAACGATCACGTCGCCGACGTGCTGCTGCTGTTCCACGCGCCCGCCGGACGCACCGTCGACGATCAGGATTTCGCGCGCACCGTGGTCGCGCATCTGGACAGCCTGCCGCACCGCTTCCCGGACCAGATCGCCGAGATCAACGGCGCCTACTGGGAAACCGAATCCGGCCTGGCCGTGCCCGAGATCTTCGGCACCGCGGCGCGCGATCACGCCTTCGCCTCGATCGCCATTCGCGGCGACGACGACACCACGGTGCTGAACAACTACCGCGAGATCGCCGACCGGCTCGCGCTGCCGGGCGTCGAGCTGGAGATCGCGGGCGGGCAGCCGGTCGCCCTCGCGCTCAACGACACCATGGCCCAGGACCAGCGCCGCATGGAGCTGGTGGCCATCCCCGCGGTCGCGGTGCTGCTGTTCCTGCTGTTCGGCGGGGTGGTCGCCGCGGCGCTGCCGCTGGCGGTCGGCGGGTTGACCGTGCTGGCGGCCTGGGGCGTCGTCCGTTTCCTGACCTCCTTCCTGGAGGTGAATTCCTTCGTCTCGCCGGTGGTGTCGATGATCGGGCTGGGCCTGGCCATCGATTACGGGCTGTTCATCGTCAGCCGGTTCCGCGAGGAACTCGCCGCGGGCCGCGACGTGCCGGACGCGGTGCGCGGCGCGGTGGCGACGGCCGGGCGCACTGTCGTCTTCTCCGCGACCATCGTGGTCGCCGCCGCCGGGGCGATTCTGGTGCTGCCGCACGGGTTTCTGCGCTCGTTCGCGCTCGGCGCCATGGTGACGGTCGCGCTGGCGGCCGCGATCTCGGTGACCGTGTTGCCCGCCGCCCTGGCCGTCCTCGGCCGGCGCGTGGACTGGCTGGGCTTCAACCGCTTCCACACCCGCCGCGCGGACAGCGATCAGCGCGACAATCCGTGGGGCCGGGTGGCGGCGTGGGTGATGCGCAAGCCGATCCTGGTCGCGGTTCCGGTGGTGGCGATCCTGCTGGTCCTGATCGCCCCGGTGGGCGGTGTCGCCTTCGGCGGCATCTCCGAGCGCTTTCTGCCGCCCGAGCATCCGACGCGCGTCGCGCAGCAGCATTTCGACGAACTCTTCCCGCTGCGCCAGATCAACCCGATCGAACTCGTGGTGATCACCCGCGCCGACGCCGACATGGCGGCGGTGCTGGACACCGCGAACCGGGCGCCGGGGCTGAAAGCGCCGTTCCCAGAACCGCTGCACGCGCCCTCCCAGCTCGGCGTCTTCACCACCTCGACGGTCCTGCAGGACGCGCACGCCGCCGAGCGCACCATCGACTATCTGCGGGCGATGCCGCTGCCGAACGGCACGATCGCGCTGGTGGGCGGCCAATCGGCGATCGAGCGGGACAGCCTGCTGGCGCTGCGCGCGCGCATGCCCTGGGTCGTGGTGCTGGCGTTCCTGCTCACCACGGCGCTGATGGTGCTGGCGTTCCGCTCGGTGGTGCTGCCGTTGCAGGCCGGGCTGCTGAACCTGCTCGGCCTCGGATCCACCCTGGGCGTGCTCACCTGGATCTTCGTCGACGGCCACGGCGCCGGACTGCTCGGCTTCACTCCGCAGCCGATCATGGCTCTCGTGCTGGTGCTGATCATTTCGGTGATCTACGGCCTGTCCACCGACTATCAGGTGTTCCTGCTGGCCCGGATCCACGAGGCGCGCGCCGCGGGCGCGACCGACACCGAGGCGGTGCGCACCGGAATCGCGCGCACCGGGTGGATCATCACCGCCGCCGCCCTCATCCTGGCGGTGGTGTGCGGCGCGTTCGCGCTCTCGGAGCTGGTGATGATGCAGTACATCGCGATCGGCATGGTCACGGCGCTGGTGATCGACGCCGTGATCCTGCGCATGCTGCTGGTGCCCGCGACCATGCGGCTGCTCGGCGGGCTCTACTGGTGGTCACCCGGCCGGGGCGGGTCCCGGGCGCGGGAGCCGCGCGACGACGAATTCCCCGCGCTGCCGGAGGAATTGGCGGAGCCGGCGCGCCGATAGCGCCTCAGTCCGCGGCGGCCCGGACCCAGGGCGTCGCGCCGAGGGTGGCGCGACGGTCGGGCAGCGCCAAGGTGAGCACGCCGAGGGCCACCGACGTCAGGGCGATCGCCCCCAGCATCGTCATGCTGCCGCCGAGGGTGTGGGCACGGAAGAACAACGCGCTCAGCACCGCCAGCCCGACCGAGTTCCCGATCTGCTCGACGGTGGGCAGCAGCCCGGACGCCTCACCCATGTCGCGATCGTCGAGCCCCGCGAGCATGATCGGTTGCAGCGGGATCCCGAACACCCCGACCCCGAACCCCGCCAGCAGCACCGGCCCGGTGACCAGCGCCAGGTTCACCGCGCCCGAACCCACGTACAGGTACCCGACGCCGACGGCGACCCAGAAACCGAACCACGCGATGCCGGCGGCGAGCACGCGAATGCCGAAGCGGTTCACCAGGATCGGCGAGACCAGCGCGCCGATACCCGCCCCGATGGCGAAGGGCGTCATGGCGATCCCGGTGCGCAGCACCGAGAACCGGAGCACGTCCTGCAGCAGGATCGAGACGGTGAACACGAAGGCCGTGAAGAGTCCGAAGAAGATGGTCACCAGCAGCGAGCCGACGGCGAAGCCGCGCTCGGCGAACAGGTCCAGGCGCACCAGCGCGAGTCCGCCGCGCCGCCTGGTCGCGCGTTCGTAGGCGACGAACAGTCCGCCGAGTAGGAGAGCGGCGACGACAAAGCCGCCGTGGATCGGCCGCCAGCCCGCGTGCTGGCTGTCCGCGAGCGCGAACAGCAGCAGGAACAGCGCGGCCGTCGCGATCGCGGAGCCACGCAGGTCCAGCGGCGGTCGCTCCGGCGCGGGCCCGAACTTCAGGTACTTCGCGGCCAGGGCGAGGGAGAGCACGCCCAGCGGGAGATTCATCAGGAAGATGACGTGCCAGCCCAGCCCGAACGGATTCAGCGTCACCAGCGCACCGCCCAGGATCGGCCCGAGCATGCCCGCGAACCCGGCCGTCGCGCCGTAGACGGCGAACGCGTACGGCTGGTGATCCCGCCGGAACGACGCGGTGATCACCGCGATGGTCTGGGCGGCCATCCCTGCCCCGGCCACGCCCTGCACGATCCGCGCGGCCACCAGTTCGGCCGCGCCGGTGCAGGTTCCGCACCACAGCGAGGCCAGCGTGAAGGCCGCCGCCGACCACAGGAACATCCGGCGACGACCGAGGATCGCGCCGAGCCGGGCCGCGGTGAGCAGCGCGCAGGCGAAGGCCAGCGAGTAGCCGGCCACCAGCCACAACTGCTGGGTCTGGGACGCGCCCAGTTCGCCGGTGATCACCGGCAGCGCGGTGGTGACGATCGTGACGTCGATCATCTGCATGAACACCGAGATCAGGCAGGCTCCGAAGGAGCCGAGCGCCACGGCCGCCTCGCCACGGGTCATCGCAGGGCCTCCTCGAACATCGGCCAGGACTTGTGCAGGTCGTCCTGCCAGTAGCCCCAGGAGTGGGTGCCGGTGGGCCGCAGATCGAAGGTCGCGGGAATCCCCTTGGCCTGCAACCGGTCCCGCAGCTGTCGCGTGCACAGATTCGCGATCGCCTCCATCGGCGCGCCGAACATGAGCTGGTAGAGCAGTTGGATGGCGTCGCCGTGCGCGCCCACGAGCGTCTCCTTCGGGCCGGGCAGACCGGTGCCGGTCGCGACGTAGACGGCGGTGCCGAGCAGCCGGTCGGCCTGCAGGTACGGGTCGTGCTCGCGCCACGCCGGATCGCCGGGCGGGCCCCACATATTGGCGGCCGTGCCGCGCTGCGTCGACACCACCGCCTGCACGATGGCCTGGCCCGCGGGGTCGCTGGTGCGGACGCAGCCGCTGTAGGAGCCGATCGCGCGGTAGAAGCCGGGCGCGGCCAGCGCCAGCTGGAACACCGAGGTGCCCGCCATCGAGATGCCGGCGATCGCGTTCGCGCCGCTGCCGCCGAATTCACGGTCCAGAATCGGCGGCAATTCCTCGGTGAGGAAGGTGGCCCAGCGTTGTTTGCCGAGCACCGGATCCTCCGCGCGCCAATCGGTGAAATAGCTGCCCGCACCGTCGAGCAGCACCACGACATTCACCTGTTTACCGGCGAAGAATTCCGCGGCGTCGGTGCGATCCAGCCAGTTACCGTCCGTGCCGCCGCTGGAACCGTTGAGCAGATACAGCGTCGGCGCCGGTTCTTCCGGATTCGCGGCACGCAGCACCGTCATGCGCACGGTGCGTTCCATCGCGGCCGAATACACGCCCACCGCTATTCGCCGGCTCGCGGTGTCGCGGGCCTCGACGATTTTCGACGATTCCGATGGTTCGAGGTCGGCGCGCGCGGTGGCGGATACGCACCCGAGAAATAGCCAAGCGACCAGCAGCACTGTGCCGGTGCGCCGCGACCGTGCCGACATGTCGACTCCAACTTCGGTGAGACAGCTCCGATTCGGAGTCAATACACTCGGGTCTGCCCGCGCCCGCTTTTCTGCCGATCCTGTGGCGGTTACCAATTCCGGCGCGCTGCTTCCGGCACACTCCCCAACCCGCCGATGTGCGTTGTCACGACAGCCCGGCACCGCGGGTGTGAAATTTCCAGCCGCGCCCGGAAATCCACTGCACAACGGTAACTTTCCGCTGCACGAGCACTCCCCGGCCCCGCCGGGACGACGGAAAGTGGGACGGCATGCTGACCGAGTTGGTCGTGGTGGCCATCGTCGCAACCTTGCTGACGACCGCGGCGATCGCCATGACCTGGGATCCGAATCCCACCAAGAGCTGGCGCAACCGGCCACGGGCGGACCCCGAGGCCCGCGCCGACGGACTCGCCCAGCACCCCCGTGACGGCGCCTGGCCGCGCAAGCAGCGGCGCTGACCCGGAATCCGGGCCCCGGCTACCCCAGTTCCGGGAACCGGTGCCGCAGGCCCGCGATCTGACGGCGCACGTGGTCCAGCTCGGCGTTGACCGCCTGCTGCTCCCGGGGGCCGGCGGCGGCGCGCCGCCGAACCAGTTTCCGGGTGTGGATTTCCAGCTCGGTCAGGAAGACACGAGCTTGCGCGGCATCCGCGTTCTCTGTCATACCGGTCCTGCGACGCTTCCGAAAAGGCTGTGCGGCATACTCATCCGACTCGAGATTCCCATCGCTCACGCACCTGGTTCGAGCGTGTCACCCGAACGTCACCAGATGTTGGGGACCCTACTCTCGTCCGGTCTCACCCGAGCCGTATCGATCACGGGCCCGGGATACCTTTTCGGCAACGAATAGCCGAACAACTCGGGTCGGGCGGGGGCACGGCGCATGCCGCGTCGCGCAGAGTTCGATCCGAGAGATTCGACCGGCCACATGCGGGCTCCGGCACGTTCAACCAGCCGCCGTAGCGTTCGGGGCAGGACGCAGCAGAGCCGGTGGAGGGCACCATGGCGAATCCAGGACTGCGCGCCGTCTGGCTGGCGAACGTCGCCGCCGGAGCGGCCGCGCTCACCGTGCGGGCACCGGTGCGATCGACTGTCCCCCGCTCGACATCGACTCGGCGACAGCGGCATTCGGTCATCGCCTCCGATCTGGAGGTCGTCACCGTCACCGACAGTTCGGCCGTTCTCACCTGGACCTCCCGGAGCCGGGACGCGGCGGGTCGCGCACAACCCGTGCCCGCCGACACCGAGGTCCGGCTCGGGCCGGTCGACCACGTCGGCCCGCTGCCGGTCCGCTTCGGCGCTCCCCGGCTCTCAGCCTATCACTATGCGGAGATCACCGGCCTCGAACCGGGCCGCGGCTACCGATTCGAGGCGTACTCCGACGGTGTGCGCGCTCATCCCGCCCGCACGCTGGTCACCCGCAGTGCCGACGCCCCCGAGACCACGGGCGTGTTCACCACCGCCACCCCGCCTCCGGGCCGGCTGCTCCGAACTATCGCCCTGGCCAACGACATTCACTACGGCGAGCGGCAGAGCGGGCTGCTGCTGCCCGGACTCCCCGGCGGAGTCCGGCACGACGAGGATTATCCGCGCCTGATGCTGGCGGCGCTGCTCGAGGATCTGCGCGCACCCGACCGGGCCGCCGACGAACTCGTTCTCGCGGGCGATCTGACCGACTCCGGCACGCTCGCGCAGTCGCGGGGTATCAGGGACCACCTGGACGCCTGGGGTCGCCTGGGCCGCGACTACTTCGTCTGCCGCGGCAACCACGATCAGGCCGGAGCGGCGCACACCGATCCGTGGGGTTCGGTGTTCCACCCCCGGCAACGCCTGATCGAGCACTCGCTCGGCGGCTTACGGCTGATCGCCCTGGACACCACCCGCCCGCACGGCGCGGGCGGCGTCCTGGACCCGGCCCAGCTGGACCACCTGGCCGCGCTGCTGCGCGCGGATCCGCACCGGCCGACCCTCGTCTTCGGCCACCACCCGGTCACCACGCACGCGGCGGTGAGCAACTCGCACGGGCCGAGTTTCGTGCTGCGCCGATCGAATGCCGCTGCGCTGCAACAGCTCTACCGCCGTGCCCCGGGCGTCTTCCTGCACCACAGCGGGCACACCCACCGCACCCGCCGCACCCGGCCCGATCACGGCGCCGACGTCGAATTCCTCGAGCTCGCGGCGGTCAAGGAATACCCCGGCGGTTACGCCCTGCTGCGCCTCTACGAGGGCGGCTACACCCTCAACTTCTACAAGACCCGATCCGCGGCGGCCCGCCACTGGAGCACCCGCACGCGCCGCCAATACCTCGGCCTGCTCCCCGACTACGCGCTGGGCAGTTTCGCCGACCGCAACCACGTCGTGCGACGCGATTTCTCCGGCTTGGCGGCACCGCCGATCCCCCACCGGCCGTGATCACCTCCGTCCGAGGTGCCCACTGACCGGTCGCGTGGCTGGCCAGGGCTACCCCGCGCGCGGCGTGTCCGGCGCGGCCGGTTCCGGGGCGCCTCGATACTCGGACAGTCCCGCAACGTCAGCCGCTACGGGAGGGATCCCAGCTGTGTCGGTACTCGTTCGTCGCTCGGCCCGATTCCTCGGTGCGCTCGGGGCGGCCCTTGCGCTCACGCTCGGCGCCGCGCCCGCCACGGCGGAGCCGCTCTATCCGACACCGGACCCGGACCCGTTCTATCTCGCCCCACCGAATCTCGAAGCCGCGGCCCCCGGCGACGTGCTGGCGACTCGCGAAATGCCGCCGCTGCTGTTCTTCCCCGGAGCCCGGGTCACGATGATCAAGTTCCGGTCCACCAATTCGACCGGCCAGCCGATCGCCGCCACCACCACGGTGCTCACCCCGGCCAATCATCAGCCCGGCGCGCCCCTGCTGTCCTACCAGCACATCATCAACGGCCTCGGCGCCAAATGCGCTGTCTCGCGGATTCTTTACACCCACGACCCGAACCTGTTCGTGAAAGAGGCGCTCGCGCTCAACGCGATCCTGCTGCGCGGCTGGTCCATCGCGCTGCCCGATCACCTCGGCCCCAACGCCGCCTACGGCGCGGCCCGGCTCGGCGGCCTGATCACCCTCGACGGCATCCGCGCCGCGCAGCGCGTCGGCGAACTCGGGCTCGGCGCCAGCCCCGTCGCCATGCTCGGCTACTCCGGCGGCGGCATGGCCACCGCGTGGGCGGCCGCCCTGCACCGCGAATACGCCCCGGAACTGCGACTGGTCGGGGCCGCCGAGGGCGGCGTGCCGATGAACCTGGTCAAGATGATCGAAGTGCTCGGCTACCAACGGCATCCGGTGTTCGGCTTGGCCCTGGCCGCCGCGATCGGGCTCGAACGCGAATACCCCCGGCTCCTGCCGATCAGCGAACACATGAACCCCGCCGGGCTCGCGCTGCGCGCCCGTATCGCCAACAGCTGCACCAACGAGATCCTCGCGGCCGGGGCAGGCCGCGGCGTCATGGACGTCGCGACCTCGACCTCGCTGATCGCCGACCCGGGCGCCCGCCAGGTCGTGGAGGCCAACAGCCTCGAACTCTACGACGGCACCCCGCTCGCCCCCGTCTACGAATGGCATTCCCCCCAGGACGCCCTGATCCCGGTCGATTCCATCGACAGCACCATGGATCGCTACTGCGCCGCGGGCACGCGCGTGCTCTCGGAGCTCTACCCCAGCCCCGACCACCTCAGCACCGCCGTACTCGGCGCGCCCGCGGCCCTGGCCTGGCTGGACGCCCGATTCCGCGGCGAACCCGCGCCCAGCAACTGCTAGCCGCACGCCCTGCTCGTAGCACCGCCCGTCAGATCACCTGGATCGGAGTTGGCTCCGCACAACACGATCCCGAGGCGCTCACCAGGGCGTGCCCGGTAGGCCCCCGCCCGCAGGGCCGCCAGACCCGTCGCCGCCCCGTGCTCGACGACGACCCGATAGTCCTGCCAGAGCAGCCGCCGGGTGTCCACGATGGAGGCATCGTCGACCACGACCGAGACCACGTCGGCGGCGCGGGCCCACGCCAGTGCCGCCGGACAGATCCGCACCGCGCCCAGGGAATCAGCTGCCACGGAGTCGATTGCGACGTTCTGCACGCTGTCGGCCCGGACCGCCGCGTGCAATGCCTGGCTGCCCACCGGCTCCGCACCGACGACCCGGATGCCGAGATGGTCCGCGGCGGCCGCGATTCCCGAGAACATGCCGCCGGCGCCCACCGCGACGACGACGGTATCCAGATCGGGCACCGCGGCCGCGAAATCCAGCAGGATGGTGCCCGCACCGGCCGCGCTCAGCACCGCGTCGCAGGTGTAGGCGTCGAGCGCGCCGGTGCGTGCGGCGAATTCGCGTGCGAAACCGGCCGCCTCGGCCTGGGTAGCGCCACCGAGCCGGACCTCGGCGCCGTAGCCGTGCAGCCGAGCCACGGTGTCGGCTCGCGCCGTATCGGCCAGGAACACGGTGACCGGTATTTCGAACCACGCTGCTGCCCAAGCGAATCCGAGATCGGCGTTGCGCCCGGTCGAGGCGACGATCCCGGCCGGCGGCACTCGTCGTGCCTCCCGCAGCGCGCCGAGCAGATTCACCGCACCGCGTGCCTTGAACGACCCGGTGTGCTGCATGAATTCCAGCCCGAGCGAGACCACGGCGCCGGGCACCAGATCGTGATCGCCGGTGATCACGCCGAGGGGCCGGGTGATTCCGGTGAGGCGTGCGGCGGCGGCTTGCACGTCGGCGTAATCCGGAGCGAGCATCGGCGGACTGTACGGCCGCGCACCCGTACGCGACAGTCCGCGGACCCCTGCGGATCCGCGGCCGGTCGATCGCCCCATTCCTACCCGAGCACCGGGAAGTTGGCGCGCAGCACCGACTTCGGGTCCCGCTCCCGCTTGATCTCGCGGAGCCGGGCCAGCGTGCCGGCGTCGAAGGCCGCCGTCGCCGTGTCCGCACCACTGAGGAAGGTGTACGGCTTGCGGCCGCTGAGCTGTGCACCGAGCGCCGCCGTGAGCTCGGCGCGCCGGGCGGCGACCGGGCCGACCAGGTGCGGCAGCCCGAGCCCGAGCAAGTAGAGCAGGTACGGCTCGGCCACCGGACCGCACGCGCCGCCACCCGGCCGGGTCCGCGCCAGCGCGCCGCCCAGGTGACGGATCTGGATGGTCATCAGCGGTGCGACCGGTTCCGCCACCACGGCCCGCAGCGCCGCCGCGTCGAGTCCGGTCAGCAGTTCGCCGTGGGTGACCGCCGGGCTCGGCTCGGTCGGTTCGGCCGCGATAGCGCCCAGATCCGCGACCGCGATCACCCCACGAGTGTCGGTGAGCGCACCGCCGATCTCGCCCAGGACCGCCAGCAGCTCCCGGCCGGTCTCGGGATCGCCGAGATAGACGCTGTCCAGACCGACCATCGCGCCGGGCGCGCCGGGCGGCAGTACGCGGTGGAACCACACCGAGAGCTCCTCGGGCGCGTTCGCGGTGATCCGCTGGAACAACGCGAAGACCTCGGGCGTCCTCTGGCCCGGCCACATCACGCGGCCGCCGTAGACCGCGGGAGCGGGGAACAGGTCGAATTCCAGCCCGGTCACGATCCCGAAATCGCCACCACCCCCGCGCAGTGCCCAGAACAACTCCGGGTCCGAGTCGGCGGTGATCCGGGCCGGGGTCCCGGCCGCGTCGACGATCTCGAAGGCGCGCACCGCGTCCGCGGCCCAGCCGTACTTGCGCCCGAACCAGCTCAGCCCGCCACCGAGGGTGTATCCGGTGACCCCGGCCACCGGGCTGCTGCCCGCGAGCCCGGTCAGCCCGTGTGCACCCGCCGCGGCCTGCACAGCTCCCCACTGGACGCCCGCACCGACCGAGGCGATCCGTCGCCGCGGATCGATCTCGATCCGATCCAACCGGCCGGTCCGCAACAGGATGGCCGCCTCGAGCGCACCGGCCGCGCCGTGCCCGGTGGGCTGGGCGGCCACCGGAACGCCCATGGCCCCGGCACGTTCGACGACCGTGGCCACGTCGGCGGCGTCGGCCACCTCGACCACGGCGGCTACCCGCTGCGGAACCGCGAGATTCCAGGGGCGCGCGGCGGCCTCGAAGCCGTCTTCGCCCGGCAGCAGTACCCGGCCGGACAGGGCGGCGCGGAGATCTTCGTAAGACATGATTTCCCAGCTTTCGGAATAGTCGGTCAGCGGCCGAATCGGAACGCCACCGGCAGCGGCTTCGGATCGCGCTGTGCGGGCTTGCGCAGAGCCCACGACATCAGTGTGAGACCGGTGAACACCAGCGGGCCGATCCACTTGGGCGCGGGATCGCCGATCGCGATGTGGGAGAAGGCGGCGCCGCCGTAGACGAAAACCAGTCCGGCATAAGCCCATTCCTTGAGCCGCGCGAAGCCGGGGACCACGAGCGCGCCGACCGCCGCGACCTTCGCGATGCCGAGCAGCGTCGCGAAGTACATCGGGTAGCGCAGGCCCTCGAAGGTCTCCACCACGTAGGGCACGCGGGCCAGATCCCAGTAGGCGCCCACCACCGATTCGGTGAGCACGATGCCCGAGGCGACGACGAAAGCGGCGAAGCGCGTGCGCTCGCCCGCGGTGCCGCCGACCAGGGCGCTGATTCGATCCAGCGATCCGTGCTCGGTCGCTGGAGTCTGCGTTGCGTTGTGTGCGTTCATAATTCTTTCTCCCAGGGGGTATTTCGATACTCGGAACAGGTCGCGGGTCAGACCAGGGCGTCGGCGTCGTGCCGGACCAGCGGCCAGTCGTTGTCGAGCCGGACGGCCACCGCCAGATAGTTGCCGAACAGGTTCTGCGTCACCTGTGCGATGGCGGCGACGATCTCGGCGGGGGTCAGAGCCGAGCGCGCCGCAGCCCACTCGGTGTCGGTCACCGCGCCGCGGCGGCGCACCACCGCGGCCGTGAAGGCGAGCAGCGCCGCGGAGGTGGGATCCGCCGCCGTCGCGGCGCGCGCGGCGGCCGCCTGCTCGGCGGTGAGGCCACTCACCTTCGCCGCGAGGAAGCTATGGGCGGAAAGGCCGTAGTCGCACCGGTTCTCCTGTGCGACCAGCAGCGCGATCCGGGCCCGGTCGGCCTCGGACAGTTCGCTCGTGTGGGTGGCTTCGGCCAGGTCGACGAAGCCGCGCAGGGCGGCGGGACTGTTGGCCAGCGCCTTGATCAGGTTCGGGGTGACGCCGCACAGTTGCTGTGCGAGCGCCAGCAGCGCGGCGGTGGCGCCGGCCGCGTTCTCGGGCTCGACGAGTGGAAGTGCTTGCATGCGGAGAACTCTGCGGTCCCGGGTTGATACATTTTCGATGCCCGCGCGATAGGGGCACGATGGAGATGGGTATGCGTTTCGGAATTCTCGGCGCGGTGGAACTCACCGCGAGCGGCGTTCCGGTGCCCGGAACCGCGCCGCGCCATCGCGCGGTGCTGGCCTACCTGCTCCTGAACGCGGGCCAGGTGATCAGCGCGGAGCGCCTCATCGACGCCATGTGGGGCCCGCGGCCGCCCGAGACAGCGCGCTCGCAGATCCACGCCGCGGTGACCGCGCTGCGCCGGGTGCTGCGCACCGCCGACGCCGCCGATCTGCTCGAAACCCGTTCCGGCGGCTACCTGATGCGCCCCGGTGCGGGCCACCTCGATCTCGCCGAATTCGACGCGCTGGTCGCGACCGGGCAGGCGAGCTCGGCCGGCGATCCCGTGGCCGCCGTGGCTGCCTTGCGCTCCGCGCTGGCGCTGTGGCGCGGTACCGCCCTGGCCGATGTCAGCGCCGACTATGTCGCACGCACCCGCGCCCGGCTCGACGAAAAGCGGCTGAGCACCGTCGAACGCCTGATGGATTTGGAACTCGCGCTGGGCCGGCACGACGAAATTCGCGACGAGCTCGGCACTTACGCCGCGGCGCACCCGCTGCGCGAGCGCCTGCACGCCCACCTGATGCTGGCGCTCTACCGCGGCGGCCGCCTACCCGACGCGCTCGCCGCCGCCCGCGCCTTCCGCGCCGCCCTCGCCGAACAGCAGGGCCTGGACCCGAGCCAGGAGTTCCTGGCGCTGGAACAGGCTGTGCTGCGGGAGGACCCGAAGCTGGCCGGGCCGCCCGCGACACCGGCGGTCCGTGCGACACCCGATTTCCTGCCCTACGACATCCCCGATTTCGCCGGACGTGGAACAGAATTCGATGCCCTGGCCGAGCTCACCACCGCGGCCGACCCGGCCACCCGGCTGGTGGCGATCGACGGCATGCCCGGCATCGGCAAGTCCACCTTCGCGATCCACGCCGCGCACCGCCTGGCCGGCCGATATCCCGACGGCAAACTGTTCGTCGACCTGTGCGGCCACGCTCCCGCCGGCACGCCGGTGCGTCCCGGGCACGCCCTGGAGATCCTGTTGCGGCAGTTGGGGCTACCGGCCGAGCGGATCCCGCCGAGCACCGCCGACCGGGCCGCGCTGTGGCGCGGCGAGCTGGCCGAGCGGGCGGTGATCGTCGTCCTGGACAACGCGGCCGACACCGACCAGATCCGGCCGCTGCTGCCGGGTCCGGTGGCGGCCGCGCTGCTGGTCGTCACCGGTCGCCGCCGGCTGGTCGATCTCGATGGGGCACACGCTGTTTCACTGGATCTGCTGCCGGTGCAGGACGCGGTGGACCTGTTCGGTCGGATCGTGGGCGCGCGCGCCGACGCCGAACCGCTCGCCGTGCTGGACGTGCTGCAACTGTGCGGTTTCCTCCCGCTGGCGGTCCGGATCGCGGCGGCGCGGTTGCAGCATCGGCCCCGCTGGAGCGTCGAGTATCTGGCCGGCCGGCTCCGCGACGAACGCCGCAGGCTGGCCGAACTGGCCACCGCCGAGCGCGGCGTAGCCGCCGCGTTCACCCTGTCCTACCGGCAGCTGGACGCCCAGCAGCAGCGCATGTTCCGGCTGCTGGGCCTGCACCCCGGCCGCGACATCGATCCGCGCACGGCCGCCGCACTCGCCGGCATCGCCGACCCGGCCGCCGCGGACCTGCTGGAAGACCTGCTCGACGCGCACATGGTGGCCCAGCACGAACCGGACCGCTACACCTTCCACGATCTCCTGCGCGAGTTCGCCCGCGGCACCGCGGCCGCCGACGAACCCGCCGACGAGCGTCGCGCTGCGGAGCACCGGCTGTTCGAGCACTATCTACAGCACGCCCGCGCGGCCGTCGACGTGCTGTTCCGGTACGGCGCGGACCAGCGGTCGGCACCGCCGATCACCGGTTTCGCCGACGCCGACGCCGCGTCGGCGTGGCTGGACACCGAGCGCGACAACCTCGTCGCCGTCACCGGAGCCGCCGCGCACAGCGCGTGGCCGCTGCGCGGCGGCGAACTGGCGGCCACCCTGCGCCCCTATCTGGACGCCACATCCCGGCACACCGAATCCACGATCGTGCACGAGGCCGCGCTGCGGGCCGCGCACAGTACCGGTGACCGCGGCGCGCAGGCCCGCGCCCGCATCGACCTCGGCTGGACCGCCTGGCGGCGCGGCGATTACGACCAGGCCGTGCTGCAGTCCCGGCAGGCCGCCGACCTGAGCCTGGAACTGGGTGCGGATTACGAGGCGGGACGCGCCCTCAATACCCTCGGACTGGTCGCCACCCGCCGCCGCGACCATCCGGCGGCCCGGCAATTCTTCGCGCGGGCGCTGCTGCTGGCGCAGCGCGCGGGCAACCGGGTCGGCGAGGCGCACGTGCTGGGCAACCTGGGTGTCGTGCTGGACCGCAGCGGGCTGCGACCGGCCGCGCAGGAGCACCTGCACCGCGCCCTGGCACTGCACCGGGAGCTCGGCAATCAGCGCGGTGCGGCGCTGGTGCTCACCGCCATCGGCACAGCGCACCGGCACGCCGGCGCCCTCGACGCGGCCGCGGCGCACCATCGGCAGGCCGCGGATCTGTATGCCGCCCTGGGCAATCGGTTCGATCAGGCAGCGGCCGTCAACGGCCTCGGCGAAACCGCCCGCGTCGCGGGCGATCCCGCGCGGGCGTTGCTCGCCCACGCCGCCGCGTTGCGGCTGGCCGAGGAGACCGGCAATCGCCCGGAGTCCGCGCGGGCGCACGAGGGACTGGCCCGTGCGCATCGTGTGCTGGGGCAACTCGCCGCCGCGCGGCGGCACGCCGAGTCGGCGCTCGCCGGCTACCGCGCGCTGGACGTGCCCGAGGCCGCCGACGTCCAAGAGTTGCTCGACGCCGTGGTCACGACCGTTCGTTCGCGGGCCGGGCTCCGGCTCGCCGAATTCGGCCCGCGCGGCTGGTATCCGGCCCAGTACGCTCCGCGCTGAGGCGCGGTCACCGCCCGGCGGCGCGGTGGCGCTCGGCTTTGGCCTGATTGCCGCAGGTCTGCATACTGCACCAGCGGCGGCGCCGGCCGCGGGAGGAGTCGAGGAAGAACCAGCCGCAGCGGTCGCAGGCGCGCACACCGGGCGACGGCGGGTCGAGCAGCAGCATGACGGCGCGCAGCGCCAGGATCGCGAGGGCGCCCGCGGTGTCGGTCGCGGTCATCGATCCGTCGGCGCGCACCACGAGACCGGTACTGCCGCGGCCGGTTTCGAGTAGCCGCGCGAACGGCTCCGCGGGGATGGTCCGGCCACCGGTCTGCGCGTCGAAGACCGTCCAGAGCGTCGCGCGCAACGCCCGCGCCTGCTCGACGGCGGCCTCGGAGACACGGCCGTCGAAGGGCAGGTCCGCGTGGACGAGCCAGGCGCCGAACGCCTCGGCGTCGGTCAGCAGGTCCGCACCGAGTTCGGGCCGGCGCCGGAAGACGGTGTTGGCGAAATCGAGCGCGAGATCACCGGCGATGAAATGGCCCGCGCTCCACTCGACGCTCACACTTCGGCCGCGGGGCGGTCGAACGCGTCGGCCACGAAAGTGACCAGCAATTCGCCGACTTCGGCGGCGTGCGTCTCCAGCAGGAAATGCCCGGCGTCGAACAGATGCGCCTCGAGGTGGGCCATTTCCCGGTGGAAGGCGAGCACCTCGCCGATATCGAAGAAGGGATCGTGCCGGCCCCACAGCACCAGACAGGGCGGCTGATAGCGGGCATGATAGGCCGCGATCTCCGCGAAACGCGCCACATGCCTGCGGTAGTCGTAGAACAGCTCGAAATGCACCTCGACGTTGCCCGGCCGCGACATGCGTTCCCAGTCCAGATGCCACGACTCCACCGGATGCAACTCCCGCAGTTCCTCGGGCAGCCCGGAGAGGTAGGTGTCGCGCGTGCCCTCGAAGTTCAGCCACACCGGCAGCGCCGCCGTGGTCTCCTCGGTCCGCGCCGCCCAGAACCGGCGCGGCGCGTCCCACGCCTCGGTCATTCCGGCCTCGTGCACGCTGCCGTTCTGCACGACCAGCCCCAGCACCCGCTCGGGGCGCCGAGTCGCCAGGTAGTAGCCCACCGGCGTGCTGAAATCGGTCACGAACAGCACGTACCGTTCGATCCCGAGATCATCGAGCAGCGCTTCGATCACCTGGGACAGCCGCTCGAAGGTGTACTCGAACTCGCCCAGCGGCGGTGCGTCCGAGAACCCGAAACCCGGGAGATCCGGCGCGACGACATAGGTGGTGTCGCCCAGCATCGGCAGGATCTCGCGGAACGAATACGACGAGCTCGGTGACCCGTGCAGCAGGACGACCGCGGTCGGCGACGGTGTTCCCGATTCCCGGTAGTGCACCCGTAAGCCCGCCGGCTCGCGGTAGCGGTGTCTGGTCTTGGTCGCGTGCCTCATGACGTACTCCTTTCGTTCGACGTCTACAACGAAAGGAGTAACCCAAATAGGCGCTTTAAACGGTTACTCGCCGATTCGGTCGAATCGACTGCCAACTATTTCGCCGACGAAGGTTCAACTGCCCCGGTGGTGGGTACTATCGACTCGTAGCAGCGTCAGGACAGAGCTCTTCCGGACCGGGCCGCAGCGGCCCCCGCACAGGAAACTCGGACGATGACATTTTCTGCGAAGCTGGATTTCGAGAGTCTGTTCGGTTTGCCGTCCGCCTGCCCGAACTGTGGCGGCGTCACCGTGCACGCGGACAGCGCCCCCCGGTTCCAGTGCCGAGATTGCGGCACCCGGTGGCAATGGCTCAGCCCGGGGCGGTGGGCCTACACCGAAGCCGCCCCGGAACCGGCCATCGCGCGCCTCGAGGATCGCGCGATCATTCCCCTGTGAGCCGTTTCAGGTTCTCCACCAGGGCAATGTATTCCGACTGAGCTTCGCGCGCGCTCATGCCCTTCATCCCGGCCCAGAGGTTCCATTTCGCGCGCGCGTCGGTGCCGTCTGCCTCGGGTGCCGCGGTGGTGTTGTCGCCGACCACAGCCTGCTGGTAATAGGCGTATAGCTGCACGCGCTCGGACAGCGCCGGGTTCAGTCGCTGCGCCTCGGCATGGGCGGTCTCGAAGGCGGCGAGGGGTTCACTCATTTCGCATACCGATCACTCGTCGATCCCGGGTTCCGGCGTACGGGTCTCCTTCGCGATCGACCCGCCCGCGATATCGGCCTCGATACCGAGCGTCTGCGTGTAGGTGCGGCGCGTCGGATCGGCGGCAGGGCGTCGGTCATCGGTGTCTCCTTTCGCAACGGACGGCAATCGAGCTACCCGGCACACCGAGACCGAAACCCGGACTGTCAGCGCGCGCGTTCGGAGTGCTGCGCCCGGCAGCCCGCACGTACCGCCGCGACGAAGTCCGAGACCGTCTCGTGCAGCGCCCGCCCGCAGGCCGCCACCCACCCGGACCCGACCTCCGGCCGCGGCCGGCTGTTCCGCAACTCCCACCAAAACGTCAGCAGCACAGTGCTATACGCGGCACCGACCGCGATGATCGGCAGACCCAGCACGAACAACAACGGCATCCACCACATCTGCCCTCCCCTTTACTCTCGGAGCCCTGAGCGACGCGGCCAAGACGCGGCAACGTCGACGCATCTCGGCCGGGGGCACTCCGATGTATCCCGCAGCCCGCTATACCCACGAACACCACAACTACGAGAGATCGTCTCGGGCAATCCTGTGACCTCGGTCACCGCCGCTTCGGCAGCAACCGGGTGCGCACGGCACCGGCGACCAATCCGACGATCGTGCGGCCACCGCGGCGAACCGGCGCGTCCTTCCCGGAAGCGAACCAGACCTGGAAGTTCGCCGGATTGATCGGAATCGAGATGTGTTCGTGCGTGATGCTCCAGCCCGCCGCCGAGCGTCGCAAGCAGACCGTCTCGCGGACCCAGATCGGCAACTCGATGCCGCCGCGGCGCTTACCCGAGTCCAGATGCAGCATGCTGGCGAAGGCTACGTCTCCGGCCACGTCGATGGTCAGATCGTGGGTCTCCAACCCGATCGGGCCGACATACCCGTCGAACCACCGCACGAAGTTGGCTCGCAGTTCCTCGGTCCCCGTGAAGCGCAGCGGGGCGACAGCGTCGAAATAGACGACCGCGGGCGAGTAGAAGGACATCAGCCGATCGATGTCCTTGGACCGCTGCGCCTCGGTGCGGCGCTCCAGCAACATCCTGATCTGCGATTCGTTCGAGGTCATCCCTGCTCCGTTTCGATATCCCCGGCCGCGCCTCGCGACCGCTTCCGGGAATCCGACGACGCAGCCGAGCCGAATGTGAGGACCCGGGGTTCCGGGCCGCCCGCGGGCATCGATGCTCGATGTTTACTGGCCCGGCCTCCGGGTAGGCCGTGGGCATCGCGTCCACGGAACGCGAGGAGAGAGAGGTAGCCCCATGACCGTCTCGAACCAGTACCTGGGCCACGCACCCCATCGGCGCCCACGGGCCAGCGGGGAGTTTCCCGACCAGAGCCGCACGACCAGGAACCACGCGGGTGAGGGCATCGAGGACGGCTACAACATCCCCGGCATCATCCTGTGCGCGATCGGCATCGCCGCCCTGGCGTTGACACTGACCGCCGCCGGCTACGGATTCGCCGGATGGGCCGTGGTGGGAGCCATCGCCACCGGGGCCCTGATCGTCTCGGGCGTCGGCTGGATCCTGCTCGAACACCGCCGCGTCAAAGCGCGCGAAGGTCTGGCACTCACCGATCAGCAAGGCCACTGACCCCCGTCCTCGGGAGAAGCGATGAGTCCGAAAGACGACAGCAAGCCGGTGCCGCCCGCGTCGGACAACGCCGCCGACGTCGACCTGCCGTGGGCGGCGCGAGACCACGATTGGTCCGGGCAGAAAGCGGAGTCACGCGCACGCCGCTGGGCCGACGGCGACCCGCTGAAACTGGCCAGCGTCTACCTGTACCGGGATCCGAAAGGTGATCCGGCGACCGAGGCCGCCTACAAATTCCCGGTCGCCGACATCATCGGCGGCACCCCCAAACGCGTCTTCAGCGCGGTCACCCACGCCGCCGGACGGCTCGACCAGGCCGATATCTCCGACGCGGAACGCAAGCGGGTGCGAGACCGGATCACCGACCTCTATCACGACGCCGCCACGGCCTTCGACGATCCCTCGATCGAAGCGCCCTGGGAGTCCTGAACGCCTTACCCGGCCAGCAATTCCGGGTGATAGGTCCGGCGATGATCTAGCCAGGGTTCGCCGCGCTCCTGCTGCGACATCGCCAGCAGGGCCCGCAGTTTCGTCCACGCGTCCTCGTCGACCGGCGTATAGATCTGCACCCACGAGCCGGGCACCGAGGGCAGCGACATCGAGGTGACGAACATGTCCAGGTCACCCACGGCCAGATTGCGGACGCTCTTCACCCGGCTGATCGGCACCGCCACATCGTTGCGGGCCCACAGCTTGGCGAAATCCGGGCTCTTGGCGCACAGCTCCTCGATGAGCTCCTGCCAGCCCGGGTCGCCGAGGTTCTTGGCGTAGGCGCCGCGCAGGTAGGCGACCATCCGCCGCAGATCATCCCAGCTGTGGTGATAGGCGTTGCAGCACTTGGGCGTCAGGAAGACCCGCTTGGCGATGTTGACGTCGGTCACCACATCCCCGAGGGCCCGGATCGGGCACAGCGACTCGTAGGAGTCGTTGTGCGCGAGCAGGTCGTAGCGGGCACTGAGCAGCACCGCCGGCAGCGGCGCGAGGTGATCGAGAATGATCTGGAGTTCCTCGGGCAGTCCGGTTTCGGTGTGCGGGCTCGGCACGGTCGGCACCCCGGCCAGCCGGTAGACGTGCGACCGTTCGGCGGCGTCCAAGCCGAGCGTGCGCGCGACCGCGTCCAGCACCTGCACGCTGACATTGATGCTGCGGCCTTGCTCGAGCCAGGTGTACCAGGTGACGCCCACGCCGGACAGCTGGGCGACCTCCTCGCGCCGCAGGCCGGGGGTCCGCCGCCGGGGGCCCGGCGGCAGACCGACATCCTCCGGCGTGATCCGCGCGCGCCGCGATTTGAGGAAGGCGCCCAACTCGTTTCGCTGCGCCTTGCTCAGCGCTCGGGCGTCTCCCGGTGTCGTCATTCTCCGATCGTCGCCGATGCCGCCCGGCTTATCCAGGTGCTGCCAGTACTAGTTTCCGCCTGCCGCTGTACCGGTGCTGTCAGCGCGGGGCGCTGACGACGTCGACTATGGCCGCGCGCATCTCCGGGCGGCTGGCCGCGACCGAGGTGAAGGCCGCTTCCCGCAGCAGCCGCCCCGCCGGGAGTTCCGGCAGCAGCGCCGCGGCGCCGGTGGCGGCGACCAGCGCCGTCGCGGCGCGCACCGCGAGTTCCGCGGCCTGACCGCGCGCGACCTGCAGTGCCGCCGCGTCCGCCATCGCCTGATCCAGCGCGACCCGGACGCCGTCCAACTGCTCCCGCAGCGCCTTGGCCGCCGATGTCGCGGCGGCCGCGTCGAGCAGGATGATCGCCCGGTCGGCGATCCCGCAGGCCAGTGCACCGTTGAGCCGGGAGCCGAAGGTTTGCAGCCCGGCGAAATCGCCGAACCGGGCCACCCCGGTCACACGCGCGGCGGGCAGCGGATGGTCATCGAAGCGCAGCCGCACCGTCGCCGTCGCCTGGCCCGCGATCAGCGCGATCGGCTCGGCCGACATCGTGTCACTCGCGGACGCCTCGATCAGTCCGGAAACCACGGTGTCGCCGGGCTTTTCGTCCGTGGACCGGGCCGCCACCTGGAGCAGATCCACGATCCCCCAGCCGCTCACGAACGGCGCGGTGCCGTTGAGGACGTACCCGCCCTCGACCGGCCGCGCCCACAGCTTCGCCGGTTCCGTGACGGCCCCCGCGAACGCCGCACCGGCCCGCCGACGCCCACTCACCAGATCGTCGAAGTACATCTCGCGCAGTGCCGCGTTCTGCGAGCCCGCCAGGCTCAGTACCGCCCCGTTGTGCTGCAACCACACGAAAGCCGTTGCCAGGCAACCGCCCGCCAGCAGTTCGATCACGCGCACGATCTCCGGGAATTCCAGCCCGGCGACCGGCAGGCCGTAGAACCCCTCCTCCGCCAGGACTTCCCAGTGCCGGCCGGGCACCTGCCCGGAACCGTCCACCGCCGACGCCGCCGGATACAGCACTTCCTCGGCCAGCCGCTGTGCGCGCTCGACGAACGCACCCCGATTCTCCGCCATCAAAGCTCCTCGCCTACTCGAAATATGTTGCCGCACAGTTCGAAACAGAACATTCCCACGCGCACGTAAGGCTACCCTAACTTTGCCGACGCCGCAGGGGTCCGCACCTGGAATGGCAACGCGCGATCAGCGTGTCGCGATCACGGAAATCGCGCAATCGCCTGCGCCGCCGGGCGCGGCAGCCGATAGTCGAGGTCGGCGTTCCGTGCTGTCTTCAACCATGACCTGCGACGGGAGAAGTGCTGTGACAAGTCTCGACCACGACCAGACCAGCCCGACCGACGAACCGCAACCACCCGGCCGCCACACCCGGCTACTGGACGGACCACACGGGCTGGGCACCGACCTCGCCACCCGCTTCTCGTCACCGGCCCGCGCCGAACCCGAACCGACGCCGCCGCCACCCCGAGCCGGCGTCCCGAATCTTCGCGATCCGGGACAATCGCTGGGCGAGAGCGCGTTTCGGATTCCGATCCGGCGCCCGGCGGCCGAGCTCGAGCCCTATCACGACCTGGAGTGGGGCGACGGGTCCGCCCCGCCGCTGTACTGCCCGCTCGCCACCCGCATCGATGACGACCTCGCCGACCGGATCGACGACCGCCTCGTCGCCTGGGCGCACTCCCTCGGCTTCACCGACGACGAACTCGAGAAGCTGCGCCGGACCGGCTACGGACGGCTGGTCATGCTGACCCACACCGATTCCGACGACCCCGATCGTCTGCTGGTCCCGGCTCAGATGAACACCGCCTGGTGGATGGCCGACGACTACTACGCCGACGATTCGGCCCTCGGCGCGGACCCGACCCGGCTGCCGCAGCGCCTCACCCTGGCGATGGCGGCCCTCGACCCGCTGCCCGAGGCCGGCGAGTTCAGCACCCCGCTGACGGAGGTGCTGCGCGAGGACAAGGTGCTGCGCGCCTTCGGTTCGGCGATCGCGAACCTGCGCGCCCACGCCACCCCCGCCCAGGTGCAGCGCGCCTGCTACGCGACATTCACGATGTTCGTGTCCTGGACCGCCTACGCCGCATGGCGGCACACCGGCGAATCACCCACGGCGTGGGAGTATCTCGCGGCCCGCCAGCACGACACCTTCTACACCTCGATGACGCTGATCGATCCGGTCGCCGGATACGAGGTGCCCGCGAACCTCTTCTACGACGACCGGGTCCGCCAGGCCGCGTTCCGCGCGGGCACCGCGGCCGTGCTGGTCAACGATCTGTTCTCGGTGAAGAAGGACGCCGCCGACGAGATGCCCGTCAGCAATATGGTGCTGCAGATCGCCGCCGATCGCGGGTGCTCGATCCAGGAGGCGACCGAGATCACCGTCGATCTGCACAACCGGATGGTGCGCCAGTTCGAGGACGACCACCGCGCGCTGCGGGCGATCCCCTCCCCCGAACTGCAGCTGTTCCTGCGCGGTGTGCGCGATTGGATGGCCGGGTCGTTCGAATGGCACAACACGAATCCCCGCTACCGCTGACCCGCCCGTTCCGGCCGCGAGGACAGCGCTGACCTCGCGACCGGATTCCGCGCCCGGACGAGTCGGCTACAGTCGGCCGCACCATCCGGGAAGCGAGCCACCTTGAACGCCGCACTGCGTAACCTCACCGTGCACATCGATACCGGACGCTGGAGCGAGACCGTCCTCACCGCCGTGGATCTGACGGTGCCCGCGGGCGCCATCACCGCCGTGCTCGGCGGTCCGGGTGCGGGCAAGTCGATGATCGCGGCGGCCCTGTCCGGGCGCTTGCCCGCCACGGCGCAATGTCGCGGGCAGATTCTGATCGGGGCCGAGTCCGTGCCCCCGTACCCCGGGCTGCAGAGCCAGGTCGTCGGGTACGTTCCCCAGGAAGGGCTGAGCGCCTTCGATCCACACGAGACGGTCGGCGCGCAGCTGCGCGCCCTGCACGCCCGTCATCACGCGTGGAGTATCGAACGTGCCTGTGCCGCAGCGTATTACCCCTTGGATACGCAGGAGCTGCTCCCGCACCAACACTCCGGCGGACAAATCCAGCGCGCCGCACTGGCCGCGGCATTGCTGCCCGCGCCACCGATTCTCATCGCCGACGGCCCGACCAATTCCCTCGACGCGGGCACGGCCTACGCGGTGTGGAAGTCGTTGCGCGCCTATGCCGACTCGGGAGCGGCGGTGCTCGTGGTGAGCAACGAACTGCGCACGATGATCACCGGCGGCTTCGCCGACCAACTGGTGCTGCTGGAAGAGGGCCGTGTGCTCGCCACCGGCCCGGCCATGGAGTTGCTGGACTCGAACCCCCTGGTCCAGGCCCTGTGGCGAGCCGGCTCAGAGTGAGACTACTGCGATACCGTGCGGGTCGAGCGTGAGGATGCCCCCTCGGAACGGTTTCCGTCCATCGACCGTGTCGACTTCGCCCGCTCCGTCGAACTCGGGGATGGCGACCTCGACCGTGCTCGCTGTCTTGTTGATCAGCAACACCTTTCGGTCACCGGCGGCGCACACGAACCCTCGCGCGTGGACGCGCGGATCCGGAAACCCCTGCACCCCGGTCGTCGTGGTCACCAGCCCGTCACCGACGCCGAAGTGTCGCAGCAGCAACGCGAGCGCCTCGTAGCGGGTGTTGGGCGCGCCGGTCTCCCAATCGATCAGACTCACGCCCGGGATCATGCCCGGATAGTCCATGAATTCGGCGATACCGACGAGATCGATGCCGAGGCCGACGAGTTCGGCCCACAGGTAGGTCTGCACCGAGGCGCTCAACGCCCAGTACGAGTCGGGAATCTCGGGCGCGGGGTTCATCACGTCGGGCGCGTAGGTGCCGAGTTCGTTGATGAAGGTCGCGACGCCGGGCGCCAGCCGCCTGCGCAGCGAATCGATGAAACGGACCTGGTCGAGAAACGCGTCGGCCTGGGCGAAGAAGATGTCGCGCCAATGCGCGCTCGGCGCGTTCCCCTGCGGTCCGAAGGGATTGGCGATCTCGGGCTGGGCGTAGAAGTGATAGGAGATGGCGTCGATCGGCACCCCTTCGGCATGGTTGGCCGGATCGAGGAAGTGCCAGAAGTACTTCGGCTGATGGTGCACGTGACTCAACGAGAGCCCGACGAACTTCATGTCCGGGTCCAGCGGGGCCAGCCGGGTGACGATGGCGTCGTAGAGTTTCGTGTAGACCGCCGGCGGAATCCGATGCCCGATGTCGGGCTCGCACAGCACCTCCCAGTAGGCGAACCGGTAGCGATGCCCGGATTCGTGCCACCGGCCCAGCTCGTCGGTGAACCCGCCCGCGATGTACCAGCTCGCCAGCCGGTAGAAGTAGTCGGCGACCTCGGCGCAGCTGGGATCGCGCAGTTCACTGCCCTGCTCGTAGTCCCAGTGGTTCTCGTCGAGATCCTCCGAAACCACCACGGGCGCCTCGGTGACGAACATCCAGGTCGGAATGGTGGCGAAGTTCGCCACCACCGGTCTGCCCTCGGCGGCGGCGATGAAATCCTCGACGAACGGATCGAGCAGCGTGAAATCCCACGAGGTCTCGGTGTCGGTCGGCGGAGTGAGCTCGGGCACCGCCACCCGGGGATGGCTGAACCAAGGCAGGAACCGGGCCAGGTCCACGCGCAGGGCGCGCAACGCCTCGAATGCCCTGTCGTGAATCGGCGATTCCCGGCGTAGCGGGGGCGCGGTCCACAGGTGTGTGGTGAGGGTGGTCCGCGAGGTGAAAGTCGTTTCGCCCCAATTCATCTGCACGGTGACGGGCGGTGCCGCGACGGGTGCGTCTGTACTCATGTGCCTGTTCCTCACTCCAGCGAACGCGCGACGCCGAGGGCAGGCAGGATCGCCTGATCAACGATCGCGGCAAGAATCGGGGCATCCGGCAGCTCCCCCGTATCGATCTGATGCTTGATCACCAGCGCCTCACCGATATCGACAACCACCGGGGTCACCAGCCGTGCGTCGATCCGGCCCTGCGCGGCATAGTGTTCGATGACGGTGCGAGTGAACCGGGTGCCATGGGTGTCGAAAACCTTGGCGTACAACGCCTCGACGAGATCCGGCCGCCGCTGCCGCTCGGCGAGAATCGCCGCGACCGCCGGAGCCGTAGGCCCAGCCAGCCAGCCCACCAACTGCTCCAGCGCCCGCACCAGATCCGACCGCAACCCCCCACCGTCCAGCGCGATCGTCTCCACCGGATGAGCCTGCGCGAGCGCGTCCAGCAGCAACTCCTCCGCAGAAGTCCAATGCCGGTAGATCGACGTCTTCGCCACCCCGGCTCGCCGCGACACCCCCTCCACCGACAGCCGCCCCAGCCCCACCTCGGCAACCTCGGCGATCACCGCACTCCGGCATGCGTGCAGCACATCCTCCAGCGACCGTCGGCGCACCTGTTTCTCGTCGCTCCGAACCATACGAAAATCTTAGCTACGAATGCGTAGCTCCGCAACCGTATCTAGCGAACTACTCGGCACTGCACACACGTAATGCCTTGAACCGGTGCGAGCGCCAGATCCAACGCGAGCGCTCTTCCGGATAGGCGCCGTCGTACGGCTGTGCCGAGTACACGCGAGTACATCGGTGCCGCGCGTCGAATTCGCCCCATCCCGGATGGCCGGACCGAGCGAACCGCACCCAATCCGCGCGCATACGCTCCCCGACCTCGACCGCCTCAGCGACGGCGTTCCGATACGCGCTCGGGTGAGCTTCTATGTCCGCGGCGGTGAGCGTGCCGAAGACGAGCAGGAAATCCAGGCTGTGCGAGGCTTCTTGGTCTCGGTTGTACCCCCAGCACAGTTCGTACATCCAAGCGCGACCACCGCCGACGTGCTGCGCCTGGGCCAGATGCAAACTAGGCATCCGGAACAGCCAGTCCGCATTCACGATCTCGTGCAACCGCGCGGCCGTGGCGTCGGGGTACGCGGCGAGATACCCGCCGTCGCCGGGCACCCCACGCAGCCGCGCGATGGTCTCAGCGAGTTGCTCGCCCGTACATTCTCGATCCGAATCCGCGACGAACAAGCGGTATTCGTCGCGGGTGTGCCCGACCAGCAACTCGATACCGCGGGCCGCACCGTCGGCCAACGCCTGCCACGGGGCCCGCGGCAGGCGGTCATGGTCGAGAACCGGCGAAAAGGGCGTCGGAGTCAGCGCCATCGGACCCCACTGCTCGGCGAACTCCGGCATGATCGCGATGAGCGCCTGTGTCGCGTCGACGAGGGCACCGGGAGGAACGGAAGCAAGATCCTCGACCTCGACTCGAGCGCCGAGTCGCCCGGTAATGACACCCGAGATCGCCGCCGCGAGATCGGGTGCGAAGAAGGTGCCCGGCACGCTTTGCGCTATCGCGCGACGAAAAAGTCCGGCCGCCAAGGGCATCGAGATCAACGCCGCGATACAGCCCGCGCCCGCGGACTGGCCGAACACGGTGACATTGCCGGGATCGCCGCCGAACCGGTCGATATTGCGCCGCGTCCAGTGCAGGGCGGCGATCTGGTCGAGAATGCCGCGGTTGTCCGGAGCGCCGGCGATGTGAGCGAATCCCTCGAATCCGGTGCGGTACTCGATGCTGACGACCACCACACCGGCGGCCGCCAGGCGTGCGCCGTCGACATGAGGATCGCCCGAGCTCCCCTCCAGATAGGCTCCCCCGTGGATCCACACCATGACCGGCATCCCCACCCGGCCGAGCTCGGGCGACCAGACATTCACAGTCAGGCAGTCATCCGACCCGTCCTCGACGACACCGCCCGCGGCGCGCATCACCGAACCCGAGTGCCCGGCCTGCGGCACCGGAGAACCGAACGCCACCGCCGCACGCACGCCATCCCAGCCCTCGAGTTCGGCGGGCGCCTGGAACCTGCGCGCCCCGAACGGCGGTGGGGCATAGGGGATGCCGCGGAACACCGCGATCTCGTTCTCCCAGCCGCCCCGCACCCACCCCGCCGCCGTACGGATCTCGGCGTCCATCACTCCCCCTGAAACCTGCGCAGCTCCAACGAGATCGAACACTACCGTCGAGCCGGAACAGCCGAGCGTGTTGCCGAGCGGCTACAACGCGAGCATCGCGGTCGCGATCTGGTCGGATGCGTTGGGGCGCAAACCGGTTCCCATGTCGTCGAGGACGAGGAGCTGGGCGCCGGGGATGTCGGCGGCGAGGGCTTCGCCGTTGCCGACGGGGAAGAAGGGGTCGGTGCGGCCGTGGACGATGAGGGTGGGGGTGGTGAGGGTGTGGAGGCGTTCGCGCCAGCGGGGGGTGCAGTCGAGGCGGGAGAAGACCATGCCGAGTTGGTTGGCCTGGTGGACGGCGGGGTCGGCCGAGGGGGTGCGGTCCCAGATGCGGGCCGCGGTGGCTCGCGCGTACTCCGGGTCGTCGCCCAGTGGTCCGGCGCCGGCGGCGGCGAATGTCGCGACGGCGTCGCGGTCGGTCCAGTCCGGAAAGGGGTGGGCGAACAGGGCGTTCAGGACCGCGCCGTCGTGGTCGGGCAGATCCGGGTCCACGGGGCCCGGGGCCACCGGGCGAGTGCCGACCAGGGTCAGGGCGGTGAACGCTTCCGGATAATCCAGTGCGGCGACCTGCGCGACCATCCCGCCGACGCCGACGCCGCCGAGGTGCGCTGCCTCCGCGCCGAGCGCCCGGACCAGGGCGGCCGCGTCGGCGGCGAGATCGCGCAGGTCGTAGGCGGGATGCTCCGGGTCGAGGGTGGTCGAGGCGCCGGAGTCGCGCAGGTCGTAGCGGACCACGCGCCGACTGCCAGCGGCGAGCCGCGCGCACAGCGCGTCGGGCCAGGACAGCATGGTGGTGCCGCCGGCCAGCAGGATCAGCGGATCATCCTCGTTGCCGAAGCTTTCGATGCCGAGATCCACCCCGTTGGCCCGCACGGTGGTCGTGCCCGCCCGAATCGGTCCTGTCATGCCTGAACTCCTGTCTGTCGATCTACCTCACAGATACCGACGACAGCGCCGCCCGAAAGTCATCGCTCCGACCGTGCCGCGGCTCAGCCGGAGACCTTCGCTCCGACCGTCGGCCCCGGCTCCGGCACGGCCGCCTTCGCGGAGTGGGTGAACCCGCCCGCGTCCGCCTTCGTCAGCGGCTCGGCCATCGGGTTCTTGCGCAGCGCGGCGATGCTGCGTTCCACGTCGGCGAGCAGCAGATCGATGATGTCGATCGTGAACCCGTGCCGCAGCACCGCACGCATGATCACCTGATCGCCGCGATTGTCGGGCAGCGGGTAGGCGGCGATCAGCCAGCCTCGGGTGCGCAGCCGATCGGACAGGTCGTAGAGGTTGAAGCCGATGTCCTCCTCTTTCAACTGCCAGGACACCGCGGTGATGCCGCGCCGCGGATCGCCGTCGTGGATCATCTCGAAGTAGCCGAGTTTCGTCAGCCCGGCCGCCAAATGCTGTGCTACCGCGTAGATCTGGGCTTGCACGCGGCTGTACCCGGTACGGCCGAGACGAATGAAATCGTAGTACTGGGTGATGGTCTGGCTGCCCGGGCGCGAGAAGTTCAGGTTGAAGGTCGCCATGCTGCCGCCGAGGTAGTCGACGTTGAAGATCAGCTCTTCGGGCAGGTCCGCGGCTTCGCGCCAGATCGCCCAGCCCGCGCCCAGCGGCGCGAGGCCGGTCTTGTGGCCGGAGGCGTTGATGGATTTCACGCGCGGTAACCGGAAGTCCCACACCAGGTCCGGCGCGCAGAACGGCGCCAGGAAGCCGCCGCTGGCCGCGTCGACGTGCAGGGGAATGTCCAGGCCGGTCGTGGCCTGGATGTCGTCGAGCGCGGCGCTGAGGGCGGCGACGTCTTCGAACAGGCCGGTGAAGGTCTGGCCGAATGTCGGCACGACCATGATGGTGTTGGCGTCCACATGCGCGGCCAGGTCGTCGGGGTGCATGGTGAGGCGGTCCCCGCGCAGCGGGATCTGGCGGATCTCGACGTCGAAGTAGCGCGCGAACTTTTCCCAGCAAACCTGGACAGCGCCACATACGAAATTTGGAATCCCGGTGCCGCCGTTCTTGCGCCAGCGGAATTTCGCGGCCAGCCCGCCCAGCATCGCGGCCTCGCTGGAACCGGTCGTGGAGGTGCCCAGGGTGCTGCGCGGTTCGGGGGCGTGCCACAGATCCGCGAGCATGTGCACGCAGCGTTCTTCGATCGCGGCGGTCTGCGGATATTCGTCTTTGTCGACGATGTTCTTGTCCAGCGACTCGTTCATCAGCCGGCGGGCCTGGTCGTCGATCCAGGTGGTGCAGAAGGTGGCCAGATTCATCCGGGAGACGCCGTCGAGCATGAGTTCGTCGTGCACCAGTTCGTAGGCGACCTGCGGGAACATCTCCTGGCTCGGAAATTCGCCTTTGGGCGCACTCCGGCGGATGCCGGGCATGGCGAACAGATCGTCGCGATCGCGGTCGTCGGTCATCTCGCCTCCACTGGATTGCTGCCGGGGTCGTGCGGTCAGTACCGCGGCGCGTCGTTCAGCGAGGCGGCGCCGACGGAACTGAGCATGGACGTGATGCACAGTCCGACAATGAGATTGAGGGCCGCGGTCGCGATCTTGGCGTCCAGGTCGGCGACCAGGGTGAACTGGGCGATGACCGCGACGGCCGTGAGCAGCAGGCAGATCCAGGTGAAGAACGTCAGCGGGCTCGGCATGACCAGCAGCAGCACCATGAGCAGGGCGGTCGCCACCAGGGCGGCGCCCGCCGCGGCCAGCGCGTAGGAGGTGGTCGACACCGTGCCGTAGGCCCCGGCCCCCTCCGGGGACAGGATCGCGACGCCGAGCACTCCGCGCACCAGCATGATGGCGACCACGACCAGCAGCGCGACGACGACCGCCGTGCCGATGCCCCCGGCCCAGAGCTTGCCCAGGTTCACCTTCGAGGGCGGCTCCTCCCGGGAGGGGTAGCGCGGGTCCTCTGGTCCGTAGCTGTAGCGGGGATCGGCCATAGCTCGAAGGTACTACTGCCCCGCGGCGAACCGGCCGCTCCCACGCGCGGCCGGTCCGCCGATTTCCTCGCGGTTCGCGCTCGCGGCTAGGACGCGATCGAGTGCGAGCTCCCGGGTTCGAGAACCAGCACCTCGGTGCCCTCGGGCGCGAGGTTCCGCAGCAGCCCGCAGTGCATGTTCTGGTGCGCCGGCGCCAGACCGGCCTGGTGGATCGGCACGACGACCCGCGGGGAGATGCGCCGCAGAAAATCGATGCCCTCGCCGATCTTCATCCACGGCCCGCCGATCGGCAGCAACAGCACCTCGACCGCGACGGCGATCTCGTCGAAGGCGTCCCCGGGATGGAAGACCCGGTCGTCGATCAGATAGCCGACGTTTTCCGAGGCCGGCAGGTCGGGATGGACGCACGCGTGTGCGCCGCCGGTGATCGCGATCTCGTGCCCGAGCAGCGACAGTGTCCGGCCCGGCTCGGCGATCCGCGCGGGCCTGCGCATGTGCGCGGGATAGCCGGGATCGTCGACGGCGGTCAGGGCATCCTTGCCGACGACCAGGTGGGCGGCCGGGTTGGCCCGCAGCAACGCCGCGAGCCGGGGGGCGTCGAGATGATCGGGGTGGGCGTGGGTGATCAGGATCAGGTCGAGGCCCGTGAGGTCCTCGAAGTCCCGCGAATAGGTGCCGGGATCGAACAGGATCCGGGTCGAGGTCTCGGCGGCCGGGAGTTCCACGAGCACGCAGGCGTGCCCGAAGTGGGTGAGTTTCATGGTTTTTCGTCTTCCGTCGGAGCGAAGTCTCAGGGGTTGACCACGGTCATCCACATCGGCTCGGCGCGATTCACCATCGCCTCCACCGCCGCGGCGGCGTCGGCGAGCGGGAAACGCTGGGTGATCAGCTCGTCGGCTCGCAACGCGCCCGAGCCGAGCAGTTCGAGGACCTGGGTGGCGTCGGATCTGGTGCAGGCGCGCGTGCCGACGAAACGCCAGCAGTTGACCATCAGCGCCAGCGGCGGCAGCGTCATCGGCGTGGCGTTGCCGCCCATGTGGGCGAGGGTGCCGCCGGTGCGCAGCGCCGCCATCGCCTGCGCGGTGGCCGCGCCGGCCGGAATGTAGTCCGCGACGGCGTGCACGCCCGCCGGCGCCAGCTCGCGCAGCCGGCGGGTGAGACCGCCGGTGCTCTCCCAGTCCGGCGGCAACTCCTCCAGCGCGATCGTCTCGACCCGCACCGCGCCCGCCAGCGGCCGGACGGCGTCGAGTCGTTCGGCGGAGCGCCCGACCAGCAGCAGCCGCGCGATGCCGAAGTGCTCGGCGAGTTTGATCGTCGCGGTGCCCATCGTCCCGGTGGCCGCGGTGGCGACCACCGTGGCGCCCAGCGGCAGCTGGGCGCATTTCAGGATTCGCACCACGTTCGCCAGATCGTGCACCTTGGCGGCCACGTCGAAGCCGACGTTCGCCGGGAGCTGGTCGATCAGCCAGTGCGGCACCCGGACATATTCGGCGAGCCCGCCGTCGTGGTAGCGCTCGTAGAGCGGCATCGGCGCCGCACCGAACGCGGCGTGCCCGATCATCGCCTGTTGCGGGCACATCATGTCGCGGTCGGTGCGGCAGTACTCGCAGCTGCGGCAGTTCAGGTTGGGGTGCACCCGCACGCGATCGCCGACCGCGACGTCGGCGACCTGCTCCCCCACCGCGGCGACGGTGCCGGCCGCTTCGTGCCCGAGTGTGGTCGGAAGATGTTTGAACGCACCCATTTTCAGCAGGGCGATCATGCCGGGCGCCAGGCCGGCGGCGGCGACCCGCACCACGACGTCGAGGGGTCCCGGCCGCGGAATCGGAATCTGTTCGAGGGACAGCGTGTGTGCGCCTTGGGTGGCACGGACCGCGAGCATGCTCATCGCGCGCTCCGCTCCGCGGTGAGAGCCTCGAGCCGCTCGGCGGTGCAGGGCTCGGCCGTGCGCGAGGTCTCGGCGACCTGCGGTAGTGCGCGATCGGAGAGCAGACTGAGGTAGGCCCCCTCGTCCCGGCCGACACTGGCGTGGGCGATGCCGAGCGGGATCCGGACGAAATCACCCGGCTCGAGGTCGACGATCCCGCGCTGGGTGACCAGCGTGCGCACCCCGCTGATCTGGTACTGGATCTCGTCGGCGTCCAGGGTGCGGCGGTAGCGTCGCGCGCCCTCGGCGGTGAAAGTGTGTGTGCCCAAACGGAATCGATCCGTCGCGAACAACGGATTCGAGCCCGGCTCGACGGCGAAGACCGACATCCGCTCGCTCTCCGCGCCGACGCGGTTCAGCAGTGCGTGCTCATCGATGGGGAACACGGTGATGTCGTGCCCCGGTGAGCCCATGCACTGGGTGACGGCCTCGTTGAGCTGCCCCGGCTGCCACCCGGGGAAGGGCGGCAGCACTGCCGCCGATGTTCTTACGGCGCTGCCGATTTCGGTGACCGGTGCCGGAATGTAGAACAGCAGGTGGCTTTCGGTGCGTCCGTAGTTGTCGTGCGCGACCCCGCGTGGGATGCGGGAGAACTCACCGGGCCGGTGCTCGATGGTGCCGAGTTCGGTCATCAGGGTGCGCTCGCCGTCGATCTGATAGGAGATCTCGTCGACATCGCAATTGCGGTGATAGAACGGCTGGCGATTGTCCATCGTCTGCCATTCGATGCGGATCTGGTCGTTCTCGTAGACGCCGCGCGGCGGCGCGAACGGCTGTGCCCGGTACCGCTGCGGAAAATGGACGACCGTCAGCGGCGGGTGGTCGCGCCACAGCTTGATCGGCAGCGTGCCCGGGTGCGGCGGGGCGAGCAGATCCCGTTCGTCGCGGCGGATGCTGCGCAGCGGAACCTCGGACGTCATGGTGACGATGTCTTCGATGACAACACTCATGCCAGAGACCTCTTTGTCTCGTCAGGAAGCGAATTCGGCGCCGGGCAGCGCCTGGTAGTAGGCCGCGGCACCGGGGTGCAGCGGAATCGGGGTGCGGCCCATCGTCTGCGGGTCGAGCGGATAGGTGACCGGACTGCGTTCGGGCGCGATGTGCAGGTACTGCGCCTCGAGGAGATGGCGGGTCTCCCCCAGGACCCAGGCGACCGCGTAGGCGACGTCCTCGGGAAGATCGGCGCGGGTCACGACCAGGAAATCGGAGAAATCCAGGGTCTGGAAGGCGCTCCGACCGGGGAAGAACTCGTCGGCGACGGTGGCGGCGGGCCAGCCGAAGTCCCGGTCGAAGGAGGCGAGCACCTCGGGCTCGACCTCGAGGAAATGGAAGTCGCCGCCGAACTGCTGCCACTGCGGCAGCATCACGGCCTCGTGCACGATCGCGTCGGCGCGACCGACCAGGACGTGATCGAAGGATTCGAACGGTCGCTCGTCGCCGAGGAACTGCCCGCCCCAGGCTTCGATGTCGACGCCGGATCGGGCCAGCAGTTCGTGCGCGGCCAGGCCGACGGCGTTGATGCCGTCGTCGACCGAGGTCGCCACCCGCAGCGCCGGTTTCCGCTCGCGCAGTTCGGCGAACGAGCCGATCCCGTGCCGGGCGTGCACCGCGCAGACCAGCCGATCCCGTTGCGGCACTACGCCGAGCGCGCGCAGGCCGGGATAGTGCTCGTCGCGATAGGTGCCGCGGCCGTCCAGCGCGACCGCGGTGAAGGCGGCGGGGGTGGTCAGGGCGATGTCGACCACCCCGCGGCCGACCGCGCGCACATTGTCGGAGAAGCCGCGGCCGTTCCAGATGCCGACGCGGGTGTGCGGGCCGGCCCGGTCGGTCAGTTCCTGCGAGATCCAGCCGCAGACCCGGTGCAGGTTGGCCATGCCCCAGTCGCCTTGCAGCTCGAGGCGGAGCGAGCGATCGATCCTGGGTTCGACGGGACGGGCGCTCATGCCGTGACCTCCGCGCGAACCAGGTTGCGGACCGAGCCGACACCGTCGATCTCCACGCTGACCTGATCGCCGTCGCGCAGGAAAAGCTGTGGGTCACGGCGATAGCCGACGCCGCCGGGCGTGCCGGTCAGGATCACGTCGCCCACGGCCAGGGTGGTGAAGGTGGAGATCTCGGCGATCAGGCGGGGGATGGAGAAGATCAGCATCGACAGGTCCGACTCCTGGACCTTCTCGCCGTTGAGCACGGTGCGGATCCCCGCCGTCGACAGGTCCACCTCGGCCGGGGGCACCAACGCGGGCCCCAGCGGCGTGCTCGCCTGCCACGCCTTGCCCTGCATCCACTGATGGGTCTTGTACTGGAAGTCCCGCATCGTGATGTCGTTGGCCACGCTGTAGCCGAGAACGTGCTCGGCCGCGGAGGTTTCGGCGATGCGGCGGCCCGGCCGTCCGATCACGACGGCCAGTTCGCCCTCGTAGTCCACCTGGCTCGATTCCGGCGGCAGCACGATGTCGTCGTAGGCGCCGATCAGACTGTCGGCGAACTTGGGAAACAGCACCGGATAGGTCGGCAGCTCGCGGTGGGCCTCGGTGACGTGCGCGCGATAATTCAGCCCGACGCAGAACACCTTCGAGGGGCTGGGCACCACCGGCAGCAGCCGGACGCGCTCGATCTCGACCCGGCCGCCGGTGTCGCGCTCGGCGGCCGCCAGGGCTTCCGGTGTTGTCGCCGAACCGATTTCGGAGAATCCGCCCAGCGGCACCAGGGTCGAGCCCTGAACTTCGCCGACGCGGCGTTCGCCGCGATATTCGTAGGTCGCGTACGCCATTGTCAGTGTCCTTCGCTGGTCTTGCGCCAGGAGGCGAGCTGGCCGCCCCACAGGTTCACCGAGTGCGGGATCGGCTGCCACCGGCGCGGTACATAGGTGACGCGGTCGTCGTGGAACTTCTCCATCTCGGCGGACAGTTCGATGTGATTGCCGGCCGGGTCGTCGAAGAAGACGAACAGGTTGTTGCCCGGACCGTGCCGGCCGGGACCCCAGGTGACATCGACGTTCTCGTCGGTCAGCCGGTCACACCACGCCTTGAAGTCCGCCCACTCGGCCAGATCGAAGGAGTAGTGGTCGATGTCGCCGCCCGCGCCGACGTTCACCACCGCCAGGGTGTGGTGGTCGCGGTCGCTGCGCAGCCAGGCGAACCGGCCGTCCTCGAGCTGATCGGAGATGCGGAAACCGACGGTGTCGACGAAGAACGCCACCATCGGCACCACATCGTCGGTGGCCAGGGTGATGTGCTGGTATTTGATCGGCCGGCGCCCGGTGTCGGCGGCGTTCTCGCCCTCGCGGGCCACCGCGGTGTGGAAGTGGACGGGCGTGCCGTGCGGGTCGGCGACCACGATGCCGGTGGCGGCGCCGAGACCGGCGTCGAGATAGGCCGGGTCCAGGGGCGACACGGTGTGCCCGGCGGCGGTCAGCCGCTGGGCGATGCCCGCGACGCCGTCGAGGTCGCGGACCTCGAAACCGTAGTGGTGCAGCCCCTTTTCGCCCTCGAGCAGCTCGATGACGTGATGTCCGGCGCCCCAGCCCAGGCGCAGTCCGCCCCCGGGGAGCCGCTCGTGCACCTGCAATCCGAGCACGCGGCCGTAGAAGGCGGCCGCCGCCGCGACATCGGGTACTCGAAAGCCGATGTGGGACACGGTGGTCCGGGTCAGCGTGCCGGCCGCCTCGCGCTCCCGCAAGACGATTCGCTGTGGTCTATCCATGGGTCAGGGCCCTTTCTGTCCAGGTCGAGATGGCGGTCACCGTGTCGGCGCTCCGGTCCGGCGGCCAGGCCGCCGCGACCACCCGGTCGGGCCGCAGCAGCACGAATTGTTGTGCGTAAGTGTCGAATTCCCGGATCGCGGCCCCGTCGACGTCGATCAGGACCCGGCGCCGGGTGCGCGGCAGGCGCTCCCGCAGCGCGAGCGTCGCCGTGGTCGCCCCGAGCCGGCGCACGAGCGGTTCGACCGCCGCCCAGTCCCGGTCCTCGACGTCGACGCCGATCAGCGCCCACTCCCTGCCGAGCACGTCGTCCAAGCGGGCGACGGTGTGCCCGGCGGTGTCGAAGACCAGCGGCTGCCCCACGACGACACCGACTCCGGGGTGCCGATCGGCGTCCAGGACCAGCCCCTCGGTGCAGCGCTGCGCGGGCCGGTAGCGCATCTCCTCGAGGTAGGCGCGGCCGTCCGCCGTGCTCAGCGCCCGCTCGATGACGCTGTCGCGGCGCGCCGCGAAGCGCGGCGAGGTGGTCATCACGACGCGGCCCAACCGCTCCGACATCCGCACCGTGTCCCGCACGTGGGCTGCCCGCTCGCGCTGGTAGCTGGCCAGCACCGCGGGCGCCAGCCGCCCGGCGAGCACGTCGGCGATCTTCCAGGTCAGGTTGGCGGCGTCGCGGATGCCGGAGTTGAGGCCCTGTCCGGCGAAGGGCGGCATCATGTGCGCCGCGTCGCCGAGCAGAAAGGAACGCCCGACCATCCATTCGTCGGCGACGACCGCGTTGAACCGATAGTTCACCGCGCGTTCGATCTGCTCGGGCCGCAGGTCGCGGTAGGGCGCGACCAGGGCGCGGATCAGGTCGAACGAGGGCGGCTCGGCGGGTGATCCCTCCCCGTCGAAGAGCCGGAACTCGTAGCGGCAGCGGCCGTCCAGCCCGGGCACGATGACGTGCGGACGGGCCGGATCGCCGTGATGCATGGCGAAGCGTTCGGTGTGCGGATCGTCGAGGGTGTCGGCGACCAGCCACACATCGGGGTAGCTCCGGCCGGTCATCTCGATGCCCTGACCGAGCCGGGTGATCGATCGGCCGCCGTCACAGCCGAGGACGTAGGCAGCGTCGAACACCGCTGGGCCGGCGGCGGTGTGCGCGTGCACACGCACCGAGTCGGCCAGCTGGTCGAAGCCGGTGACCTCGACGCCGAACCGCAGCGACACATTGGGCATCCGCGCCAGCGCGTCGACCAGCACCCGCTCCAGATCGGGCTGGGCGAACGGGTTCTTGAACGGGTGGCCCGCGCGGAACGGCCGCGGACCGCGCGCCTGGAACAGCGGCTTCCCGTGGCGGTCGTAGTAGCGGGTGCCCGTGCCCGGCACCACGATCGGCAGCACCTGCTCGACGATGCCCGCTCGCTGATACACCCGCAGGGACTCGTCGTCGATGCTGATCGCCTTGGGTTCGTCGCTGGTCGAGTAATTCTGTTCGACCACGATCACCTCGACGCCGCGGGCGGCGAGCAGGACCGCGGCCGTCAGGCCGACCGGCCCCGCGCCGCAGATCACCACCTCGGTCTCCTCTGGCGACTTCACCGGCGCCATCACCTCACTTCTCGCACTGTCGGGGGATTCGATGTACCGACATTAGGCATGGTGTCCTATATTCCGAAAGCATCGTCCTATAAAGCAGGACATTGCGATTCGGTCCGCGAATACCGCACTCACCTCGCGCCTCTCACTTTACTCTAGTGCTATACCTATAGTGTTAGACTTGATGAACGAGGTGCTTGAGCTCCTGGAACTCCTCCAGCGCGCGGGTGCCGTTTAGCCTGCCGACCCCGCTGTGCTTGAAGCCGCCCTCCTCCATCTGGTCGTGGATGACGCCCCAGGTATTGGTCCACACGGTGCCCGCGTCGATCCGGCGGCCGACGCGCAGCGGCCGATCGACGTCCCGGGTCCAGATCGAGGCGGCCAACCCGTACTGGGTGGCGTTGGCGCGCTCGATCGCGTCGAGTTCGGTGTCGAAGATCTCGAACGTCGCCACCGGACCGAAGATCTCGTCCCGCACCACCGGCGTCCCGACATCGGCCACCTCGATCAGCGCGGGCCGCACGAAGGCGTCCACCCCGGTCGGCTCGACCAATCCGCCGCGCACGAGCACCGTCGCGTACCCGGCCGCCTCCTCGATCAGCCGCTCGACGCGCTCGGCCGCGGCCCGGTCGATCAGCGGGCCCATGTCGGTGGCCGGATCGGCCCCGGGGCCGACCACGACCCGCGACAACGCCGCGGTCAGCCGCTCCCGGAGTTCGTCGGCGCGGCCGCGCTGCACCAGGATTCGGCTGCCCGCCATGCAGAACTGTCCGGCGAAGGTGGTGATCGCCGCCGTCAGCACCGGCACGGCCGCGTCCAGATCGGCGTCGTCGAACACGATCATCGGCGACTTGCCGCCGAGTTCGAGGGAGACCGGTTTGAGCCCGGGCGCCGCGGCCGCCATGATGGCGCGCCCGACCGCGGTGGAGCCGGTATAGCTGACGACATCGGAGGCCGGGTCCGAAACCAGCACCGGCGCACCGGTATTGCCCGACTCGGTGAACGCGTTGACGACGCCGGCGGGCAGCGCGCCGGCGATCAGCTCGTAGAGCAGTCCGTTGGTGAGCGCGGTCTGCGCGGGCATCTTCATCGCCACGGTGCAACCCGCGGCGAGCGCGGGCGCGAACGAGCGCACCGCCAGGATGATCGGCGAGTTCCAGGGCACGATCACCGCGGCCACACCGATCGGCTGGGGCAGCACCATCGAGTACGCGCCGGGCGCCACCTGCGCCGCCCGGCCGCTGTCGGTCAGTGCGAGGGCGGCGTTGTACCGCAGTTTCGGGATGGTGGCGTCGACCTCCATCGCGGCGTCGGCGAGCCGTTTGCCGTTCTCGCGGGACAGCAGCTCGACCAGTTCGTCGCGGCGCGCGGCCATCGCGTCGGCGAGCGCGTTCAGCGCGGTCGCCCGAGCCTGCCGGTCCTGGGACCAGCCGGTGCTGTCGAATGCCCGGCGGGCTGCCTGGAGCGCGGCCCGCGCGGTGACCGCGCCGGCGTCGGCGAAGGTGCCCAGCGGCTGCCCGGTGGCCGGGTCGAGGCTGGTGCCGACGTCGTGGCCGTCGTGCCATCGGCCGTCGATGAGGTTGCGGGCGTGCGGGAGTGTCATGGGGCCTCGAATCGGATGACGGGTTTGACGGTGCTGCCGGAGCGCGCGTCTTGGACGGCGCGCCGCAGCTCGGTCGGTGGATAGAAGCGGACGAGCCGATCCAGCGGCAGCCGGCCGGCGCGGTACAGCGCGATCAGCGCCGGGATGAAGGTGATCCGGTCGCTGCCGCCCTCGGTGACGCCGAGCAGGGTCCGGCCGTCGATCATGGCGTTGACGTCGACCGCGATCCGGGTGCCAGCGGCGGGCGCGCCGATGACGGCGACGGTGCCGCCCGCCCGGATCTGCCCGAGTGCCGCTTCGAGCAGGCGCGGCACACCGGTCGTCTCCAGGAGGTAGTCGACATCGCACAGTTCCTCGGCCCGGTCGGTCGTCGCGGTGGCGCCGAGTTCGCGGGCCAGCCCGAGCCGGGCGGGGACGCGATCCACGGCCACGATCTCGGCCGCACCGCACAGCCGCGCGGCCATCACCGCCGACAGGCCGACCGCGCCCGCCCCGATCACGGCGACGCGCGAACCGGGCGGCGGGCGTAGCAGATTCAGCACCGCGCCGGCGCCGGTCTGGATACCGCACCCGATCGGGGCGAACATCGCCAGTTCGTCCTCGTCCGCGGCGTCCACCGGCACCACGCTGTGCTGCGAGGCCACCGCGTACCGCGCCAGCGACGACTGGCCGAAGAACAGGCCGCCGATCGGCTGCCCGGACCGATCGCGCAACGGCGTCGTCCCGTCGGGCCTGCGGGCGCCGAAGTTGAGCGGAAAGTAGCTGGGGCACTGGGTGGGACGGCCGGTCCGGCAGCGCGGGCACGCACCGCAGGACGCGAAGGACAGGACGACGCGGTCGCCGACGGCGGCGGTGGTGACGCCCGGGCCCACCGCTTCGACCACGCCGGCGCCTTCGTGTCCGAGCACGGCGGGCAGCGGCGTCGGCAGCCGGCCCGCGAGGACCGACAGGTCGGTGTGGCAGACCCCGGCGGCGACCAGGCGAACCAGCACCTCACCGGGTCCGGGGTCGTCGAGAATGACGGTCTCCCAGGAGAACTCGTCGGCCGCGGGACGAGCGACCGCGGCAATGGTTTCGATCGGCATGGCGGCCACGCTACGATCGGGTCCTGCATTACGGTAGTTCCATCCTGTAATACAGGACACTCTCATTACGGGAACGGTCTACCGCTAGAGGTAAACTGCGGTGTGCCCACCACCGACCCCGCCGACCTGCCGGCCGAGATCACCCGCACCAGCTGGACGCTGCACCGAGCGCTGCGACAGAGCCAGGGAACCCCGCGCGGCGAAAACCCGCGGCCACTGGCTCAGGTGGAGGTCCTCATGCTGGTCGACAGCCGCCCGGGCATCACCGTGCGCGAGATCGCCGCGACGCTGCGCATGCAGGCCAACAATGTCAGCACCCTGGTCTCGGCCTTGACCAAGGCCGGATTCCTGGAACGGCGCGCCGACCCGGCGGACGGCCGGGTGATCCAGCTCCATCCCACCGCCAAGATGCGCGCCACGAGCACCGAACTCGCCGATCGCCTGGACGCCGGGGTGTCCGAGGCGCTGGCCACGCTGAGCGAGCGGGCCCGGGCCCGGATCACGGCGGCGCTGCCGGACCTGCGGGCCCTGGCCGCGGCGCTGGACTCACACCGCTGAACCGGGCCCGCCGCGCCGGACCAGGTACTGCCACCCGGCATCGAGTTGCGCGGGATTCCAGACCTGCTCGCGTTTGAACTCCGTCTCCGCCCGATCCGACCATACCGCCGGCCCGCCCGCCGCGGCGGCGAGAAGCTGTGTGCGGCAAGCTCGTTCGAGCAGCACGGCGTACATGACGGCGGTGCCGATATCGGGCCCCGCCGTCACCGCCCCGTGGTTGGGCATCAGGATCGCGTGGGCGTCGCCGAGCCGCCGAGCCAGCGCGCCACCCAGCTCCGCCGTCGCGATCAGCGCGCCGGTTTCCTCGAATCGCGGCAGCTGCGGGTGGGTGAAGGGCACCGCGTCGTGCGAGATCGGCAGCAACTCACGCCGCAGGGAGGCGAACGCCGCGAGCGCGGGGGCGTGCGTGTGCACCACCGCCCCGACATCGGACCGGGCCGCCATGATCTCGGTGTGGATGGGAAATTCCAGATGCCGGCGCCCGGAGCCCGCCAGCACGTCCCCCGCCGGCGAGACCAGCACGACGGTGTCGGGCTCGACCTCCTCGAAGCCCCACCCGGCCGACTTCATCCAGACGCCGTCGCCGCCCGGGTCCCGCACCGACGCGTGCCCCCACACCATGTCGCCGAGCCCGGCGGCGGCCAGCGCGCGACCGGCCCGGACCACCGCGTACCTGGGGTCTTCCATGTGAACCTCCTCCGACCGAGCCTAGATCCTCCGCCGTTGCCACGATAGCGGCAGGATCCTGCATTGCGGCACATACATCCTGCTTTACAGGACATTCCTCACGCGTCTACCGTGTGTCCATGACCGAACGCACCGCCGCGGCGAGCACCTACCGGGAACGCAACTCCACCGCCGATCGCGCGCTCGACATCCTGCTGCTGTTCTCCGCCGACAAGCCGGTGTGGACCGGGGCCGAGGTCGCCGCCGGGCTCGGCGTCGCCCGGTCAACCGGCTATCGCTACCTGCAGAGCTTGTCCGGCAACGGCTTCGTCGAGGAGACCGCCGGCGGATTCCGGCTCGGCCCCAGGATCTTTCAGCTCGCCCGCCTGGCCCGCGCCGGCCTCGGCCTGTCCGAGGCGGCGTTGCCGGTGATGCGGGCGCTGGCCGGGCAGTTCGACGAAACAGTGCTCCTGACCCGGCGTTCCGGCCGCTCGGTGGTGTGCCTGGATCTCGTCGAAGCCCAGCACACGGTCCGGCTCTCCTACGAACGCGGCCAGGTGCTGCCGATCAACGCGGGCGCGGCGGCCGAGGTCCTGCTGGCCTGGGCCGACCCCGACGAGGTCACCGCGGTGCTGGAACAGGCCCCGCTCGAACGATTCACCCCCAAGACGCTGACCGATCCCGACGCGCTGCGCACCCGGCTCGCCCGGATCCGCAAGGCCGGAATCGCGGTGTCGCAGGGCGAACTCGACCCGCACATCCTCGGCGTGGCCGCGCCGGTGCGCAATGCCGCCGGATCGGTCTGCGCCGCGGTCAGCATCGCCGCCCTCGCCGCCCGCATTCCCCGCACCCGGCTGCGCGAGGTGGAGAGCGCGGTGCGCAGCACCGCCGCGGCGATCTCGCACGAACTCGAACTCCGCGACTCCTGAACATCGAGACGGCCCCCTCGCCGTAACGAGGGGGCCGCTTCGCCGTGCTCGGCCGGAGACGTTCTAGGTGACGATCCGCAGCGGGTTTTCGACCAGCTCCTTCAGGGTCGCCAGGAACTGCGCGGCGACCGCGCCGTCGAGCGCGCGGTGGTCCGCCGACAGGGTGACGCGCAGGATCTTGCGGGCGACCACCTCGCCGTTGTCCAGGCGCAGTTCGTCGGCGGCGGCTCCCACGGCGAGGATGGCGGACTCGGGCGAGTTGATGACCGCGGTGAACTGCTCGATGCCGAACATGCCGAGGTTGGAGATGGTGAAGGTGCCGCCCGTCATCTCCTCGGCGCGCAGTTTGCGGTCGCGGGCGCGGGCCGCCTTGTCCCGGCTCTCGGCCGCGATCTCGGAGACGCTCTTGCGGTCCGCGTCCCGGATCACCGGAACCAGCAGGCCCACCGGCGTCGCCACCGCCACGCCGATATGAATCCCCTTGTGCCGCAGCAGCTTGTCTCCGGCGAAGCTGACATTGACCGCGCCGTCGGCGCGCAGCGCGGCGGCCACCGCCTTGACCAGCAGATCGTTCACACTGACCTTGCCCGCGCCCGTCGCGTCCAGCGTGGCGTTGACCCGTGCGCGGAAGCCGAACAGCTCGGTCACGTCGATCGCGCTGGTCAGGTAGAAGTGCGGCGCCTGCTGCTTGCTCTCGGTGAGCCGGGTCGCGGACACGCGCTGGATACTGGTCAGCGCGATCTCCTCGAACTCGCCGGACGCCGGAACATCCTGCGCCACAACGGGCTCCGCGAGGGCGGGCGGTGCCGGGACGGGTGCGCTGTGCGCCGCCTCGACATCGCGCCTGGTGACCCGCCCGCCCGGACCGGTACCGATGACGGCCGCCAGGTCGACCCGCAATTCGCGCGCGATCTTGCGGGCCAGCGGCGAGGACTTGATCACCTCGCCCCGGTCCGGGCCGGAGCTGCCCGGAACATGCTGTGGCGCAGCCTCTTCGACCGGTAGGGCGGCTGCGACCAGCGGGGCCGTTTCGGCCGGCACCGCGGGCGGGGCGGCCTCAACCGGCACCGCGGGCGGGGTCGTCTCGACCGCGGTACCGTCCCCGACGATCGCGATCGGCTCACCGATCGCGATCCGCACGCCCGGCTCGGCGAGGATCTGCTGCAGCACCCCGTCGTCGTAGGCTTCCAGCTCCATCAGGGCCTTGTCGGTCTCGATCTCGGCGACGATCTCGCCGCGGCGGACCTGGTCGCCCACCTGCTTGAGCCAGACGGAGACGACACCGTCCTCCATGGTGTCCGACAGGCGGGGCATGATGATCTCAGGCATTGCGGGTGTCCTTCCCGACGGCCGCCAGGGTCTGTTTCGCAGCGGTGTAGAGCGAGTCCGCGGACGGCAGAGCCAGGGTCTCCAGCGGTTTGGCGTAGGGCAGCGGCACCTCGGCCATGGCCACGCGGCGCACGGGCGCGTCGAGATAGTCGAACGCGCCCTCGGAGATCGAGGCGGCGATTTCCGCGCCGATGCCGTAGGTGAGCCAGTCGTCCTCGCCGATCACCGCGCACCCGGTCTTGCGGACCGAGGCCACGATGGTGTCGCGGTCCAGCGGACGCAGGCTGCGCAGGTCGATCACCTCGGCCGAAATGCCCTCCCCCGCAAGGCGTTCGGCCACCTGCGTGGCGACGGTGGCCATGCGCGAGTAGCCGATCAGCGTGATGTCGGACCCGGTGCGCGTGACGGCGGCCTTGCCGATCTGGACGGGCGGCAGATCCTCGGGCACCTCGCCCTTGGTGTTGTAGAGCGACAGGTTCTCCAGAAACAGCACCGGATCGTCGTCCTCGATCGCGGCCTTGAGCAGCGCCCGCGCATCGGCGGGCGTGCTGGGCGCCACGACCTTCAGACCGGGCACGAAGGCGTAGTACAACTCGATGTTCTGCGAATGCGTCGCGCCGAGCTGCTGGCCACCGCCGCCGGGCGTGCGGATGACCATCGGCACGCTGGTCTGCCCGCCGAACATGCCGTAGATCTTGGCGGCGTGGTTGACGATCTGGTCCAGCGCCAGCAGCGAGAAGTTGATCGTCATGATCTCCACGACCGGGCGCAGGCCGAGCATGGCGGCGCCGATCGCCGCACCGACGAAACCCTCCTCGGCGATGGGGGTGTCGCGCACCCGCTTCTCACCGAATTCGTCCAGCAGGCCGGCGGTGATCTTGTAGGAGCCTTCGAAGACGCCGATCTCCTCACCGATCAGGAAAACGTCGTCGTCGCGTCGCATCTCCTCGCGCAGGGTCTCGCGCAACGCTTCGCGATAGGTCATGACAGGCACAGTGGGGTTCCTCAGTGGGTGAAGAGCGGGTCGGCGGGCAGACGGCGGGAATCGCCCGGCACGGGGGTCGCGTAGGTGTAGTCGAACAGGCTCGACGGCTCCGGATGCGGGCTCGAATCGGCGAATTCGACCGCGGCGGCGACGGTGTCGGCCACCTCGCGGTCCAGATCGGTCAGCGCCTGCGCGGTCAGCACGCCGGCGGTGCGCAGGCGCTCGCGCCACAACTCGATCGGATCGTGCTCGCGCGCCTCGGCGACGGTGTCGGTGCTGCGATACTTGGCCGGGTCGACGACGGAGTGGCCCTTGAGCCGGTAACTCACCGCCTCGAGCAGGGCCGGTTTCCGATCCCGGCGGGCCTGCTCGATGAGCTCGCTCGCCATGTCGCGCACGGCCAGCACGTCGGTGCCGTCCACGCGCTCACCGCGCATCCGGTAGCCCGCGGCGCGTTTCCACAGATCCGGTTCGGCCGAGGACTTCTCGACCGTGGTGCCCATGCCGGTCTGGTTGTTGATCACCAGGAACACCACGGGCAACCGCCACAGCGCCGCGATGTTCAGCGACTCGTGGAAGGCGCCGATATTGGTGGTGCCCTCCCCCATCTGGCACACCACGACGTCGTCGCCGTCGCGGTAGTCGATGGCCAGCGCCGCGCCGATCGCCAGCGGCACCTGTCCGCCGACGATGGCGTAGCCGCCCAGCAGCCGGGTCGCGGTGTCGTACATGTGCATCGAGCCGCCCCAGCCCTTCGAGGTGCCGGTGGCGCGGCCGTAGAGTTCGGCCATCACCCGGCCCGGTTCGATGCCCTTGGCCAGCGCGTAGCCGTGTTCGCGATAGTTGGTGAACAGGTAGTCGGTGGGCCGCATCGCCGCGCCCAGGCCGACGACGGTGGCTTCCTCACCGAGGTTGAGGTGGCAGTATCCGCCGATCTTGGCCTGCTGGTAGCTCTGCGCGGTGCGCTCTTCGAAGCGCCGGACGAACAGCATGTCGCGGTAGAGGCCACGCAGGGTTTCGGGACTCTCGCCCGCGAAACCGGACTCGATATCCGCCGTGATCGCTACCGGGGCAACGGCTTTCGCGGGTTTGCGGGCAGGCTTGCTGCGCGCGGTGGTCGTGGTCATGTCGGGGCTCCTCAACGCTTGCGCGGCGCGATGTGTACCGGCAGGCCGAGGCCGGCCATGGCCGCCTCCATGCCGATCTCGCCGAGAGTGGGGTGGGCGTGGATGGTGTCGGCCAGCTCGTCGAGCGTGGCTTCCAGCGTGATCGCCAGCGCGCCCTCGGCGATCAGATCGCTGGCCGAGGGGCCGATGATGTGCACGCCGAGCACTTCCTGATGCGATTGCCCTGCAACGATTTTGACGAAGCCCTCGGTCTCGCCGTAGGTCTTGGCCCGGCCGAGCGCGGCGACCGGGAATTTGGCGACGACCACCTCGTGCCCGGCCGCCCGGGCCGCCTCCTCGGTCAGGCCGACGCTCGCGATCTCCGGATGGGTGAACGTCGCGGCGGGGATGACCGAGTAGTCGATGTGGGCCTCGTTGCCGGCGATCACCTCGGCCGCGGTGAGGCCCTGATGCGAGGCGACGTGGGCGAGCAGGGCCCGGCCGGTCACGTCGCCGATGGCGTAGACGTGCTCGGCGGCGGTGCGCAGCTGATCGTCGACGACGATGAAACCACGTGCGTCCGTGGCGATTCCGGCGGTGTCGAGCCCGAGTTCGGCGGTGTTCGGGCGCCGCCCGACCCCGACGAGCACGATGTCGGCGTCGATCTCCCGGGCGTCGGGACCGCCCACCGAGACCCGCAGCGCGTCGGTCTCGGTGATCGCGGTGACCGTGGCGCCGGTCAGCACGGTGATGCCACGCTTGCGGAACGAGCGCCCGAGCGCCTCGCCGATCTCCCGGTCCTCCAGCGGAACCAGGCGATCCCGCATCTCGACCACCGTGACCTGGCTGCCGAAGGTGGCGAACAGGCTGGCCCACTCGGCCCCGACCGCGCTGCCGCCGACGATCACCAATCGCCTCGGCACCTCGGTCAATCCGAACGCGCCGTCGGAGGTGACAACGCCGGGCAGATCCGCGCCGGGGATCGGCAGCCGCACCGGCACGGAGCCGGTCGCGACGATGACGTCGCGGGCGCTCACCCGGCGGATCGGCGCGCCCGCGGCCGCAGCGTATCGCGGGCCGCCGTCGAAGACCGGCGAGGGCCCGGCTTCGTGCACCTCCACCACGGTCGGCGCCACGAACCGGGCGTGCCCCTCGACCACCGTGACGCCGTTGGCCTTCAGCAGGCCCGCGACGCCGTCGGTCAGCTCCTTGACGATGCCGTCCTTGCGGCCGCGCACGGCGGCGAAGTCGTAGCGGACGTTGTCCGCGTGGACGCCGAATTCGGCGGCGTCGGAAAGCATCTGGAAGACCTCCGCGGAGCGGAGCATCGCTTTGGTGGGGATACAGCCCCAGTTCAGGCACACGCCGCCGGGGCGCTCCTTTTCCACCACGCAGACCCGCAGGCCGCGTTGCGCGGCGCGGATCGCGGCGACGTATCCGCCCGGTCCGCCACCGATCACCAATAGATCGAAATCCGGCACTCGTGGTGCTCCTCAGCTCGCAGGAACAGCCGCGCCGCGGTCGCGGTGCGGGCTGTTCATCGAGTCTCACGGTCCACGATTGCCCAATCAACGGACAGACAGCCCAGATTTCCCGCGTCGAAAATGGGCGCGGAGCCCAATCAGTGCGCGGTGTCGGCGGTCAGCTCCAACGCCGCCAAGGCCAGCGACAGCTCCAGGTAGGAGCGCTGCCCCTCCAGCCGCCGGCCCAGCACCGCGGAGATTCGCTGCAACCGGTTGATGACGGTATTGCGGTGACAGTGCAGGCGCGGTGCGGCGTGCGCCGCCGAGCAGTTCTCCGCCAGCCAGACCGTCAGGGTGCTCAGCAGGATCTCGCGCTCCTTGCCGGGCAGCGCGAGCACGGGACCGAGGGTGCGAGCGATCATCAGCTCGGTCAGATCGGGGGAACGCAGCAGCAGCGCCTCCGGGTACCGATCCTCCAGCGACACCACGCCGTGCGCGGAGGCGGGCAGGGTCTCCAGTGCGAGAGTCGCCAGCGCGTGCGCGGTGCCGATCTGCGCCAGTCCGGCGACAACGGGTGCGGCGGCCGCGCGCCCCCGGATCCGCTGCCCGACCTGCTCGAGCACGAACGCGCTCGCGCGCTGCTCCATCGAGACCAGCCCGACCACGGTGTCGACTCGATCGTGCCACACCGAGCGAATCCCCAAGGCGGCCAACGCCGGCTCGGTACCCAGCTCGATGTTCGGGCGGTCGCCGCGCACCGCGACCACCAGATAGCCGCCGTGGGTGGGCAGATTCAGCTCGCGCGCCGCGCGCGCGGCGAACGCCGGATCCCGCGCGCTGCCGGCCAGCAGGTCCTCGATCAACCCGTGGCGGTGCCGCTCGTCCCGGCGCACCTGCTCCAATTCGGTGCTGCGATAGGAGGTGACCAGCGCCGAGGACATGCCGTCGATCGCCGACCAGGTCGCCGCGCCGATTTCCCGGACGGCGGCGGCCGGCAGTTCCCCGGCCCGGTCGAGCAGCGCCTCCCACACGACCTGGCCGCCGAGCCGGAACGTCCGCAGCATGACCTCCAGCGGAACGCCCTGCGCCGCACGATCCCGGCCGATCGCGGTGGCGACGTCGGCGCGGGCGGCCGCGGCACCGGCCAGCCGGTCGAGCACCTCGGTCAGATAGCTCTGGCAGCCGGCGCGCAGATCATCCCGGCTCACCGGGGAGTAATCGGTCCACTCGGGGATATCGGTGAAGATCGCCGACATCAGGCGCTTGGTCAGCAGGGGCACCTCGGCCCGGCACTCGACCGCCAGCTGCCGGGTCCCGGCCGGAAGCCCGGTGTGCTTGGGGGTAGCCGCCATCCGTCGAACGCTACCCGGCCGTGTTCGCACCGCTCCAACCAGGCTTTATGAGCACGGCCCGCCGCAGGCGAGCGCCTGGAGCGGGCCGGGTTCCGAGTTTCTAGTGCGACGCCTCGATCGCGGGCGCCGGGTCGTCCTGCTGCTTGGCCAGGTCGCCGACGATGGCCTCGCCGTAGAGGTCGACCAGCCCGAACTCCACGCCGTCACCCGGGTTCGCACCCGAGGACAGCGAGCCCGAGACCAGCTGCGCCGAATACACCGCCACGGGCGCCCCGGTGGCATCGACGGCGGTGATGCTCGCGGGCAACAGGGTTCCCTCGGCCGCGACGAGGGTGAGCACACCGTTGGCTTCGCTCAGGCTGAGGGCGGCTAGGCCCGGACGCCTCTCGACGCCGTTCTCCGGTGTCGTCTCCGCCCCGGGTACGCGCTGCTCTTCCGACAAGATAGTGACCTCCTCCGAGCCGATCAGCCGCCGGCCTGGTCAGGATCTTCCCGTTTGTCCTGCCGTGAAACGTGCGGTATCCCAACGGCGTTGCCGCGTGCCCGGGGGTTCCACCATTTCCGGGCAAAGCTCCGGGTCTTCCCCGATCCGCGCCCCGGCCCGCGCTGCCTACCGTTCGAGCATGACCCGCTTCCATGCCTCGCTCACCGCCGTGCTGCTGCTCTCGGGCGCGCTGGCCGCGTGTACGCCGACGCCCGAGCCCTCGGCCGCGCCGTACCACTCGACCGAGGTCACCATCCGGAACGAGGCGGTCTCGATCGGCGGCACCCTCACCAGGCCGCACCACGGCGGACCGTTTCCCGCGGTGATCCTGGTGCCCGGCGGCGGCAAACAGAACCGGGACGAAGAATTCGCCGGGCACAAGCCCTTTCGCACCCTGGCCGACTCGCTGACCGCCGCCGGATACGCGGTCCTGCGCACCGACGACCGCGGCGTCGGCGCGACCACCGGAAACAAGGACGACGCCACCTACGACGATCTCGTGTCCGACATCCTCGTCCAGGTCTCCTACCTCCGCGAACAGCCCGAGATCGACCGCTCCCGCATCGGAATCCTCGGTCACAGTCAGGGCGGATCACTCGCGCCGCTGGCGGCCGCGCAAGCCCCCGACCGGATCGCCTTCACGATCCTCTTCGCCGGCCCCGCCCAGACCGGCTGCGAAATCCTGAAACACCAGATGCGCGTACAACGGCAAGCGACCGGTCCGGTCTCCGCCGCGCAGCTCGCGGCGGCCGACAACGCCCAGCAGCTCGAATGCGACCTGCTGCGAAACGGCCGGTTCGACGAGGCCCGACAGAACGCGCGCGAAGCGAACCGGCACCTGCCACCGGCGCAGCAGGCCCGCCCCGAAGACATCGACCATGCGATCGACCAGGCCTACGCGGCGCAAGCCACCTACGACCCCGAGCCCGCCCTCCGCGCCCTGCGCATCCCCGTCCTCGCCGTGTTCGGCAGCAAGGACGTCCAGGTCGACGCCGCCGCGAACGCCCCCTTGATGCGCTCGTTCCTCGCCGCCGGCCCGGCCGCCACCGTCCACACGGTCGAGGGCGCCAACCACCTCCTGCAACAGGCGACCACCGGCATGCCCGACGAATACGCGACCATCCCGACCACCATCGATCCTGCCGTCCTGGACTACGTGAAATCCTGGCTGCGCGAGACGACGAACCGCTGAGCTCGGCCGCCGCGTGGGTGCCGGCTCCGGGGTAACGCCGGTGGTGCTGCACAATCGGGCTATGACACGATCGCTGCCCGAGGGTGAATCACTGCTGGTGCGTACGGATTTCACCGATGACGCTGCGTGGGCGCAGACGCTCGCGGCGGTCCTCGGCTCCTACGACGAGGACACGGCGTCGGAGCTGACGCCCGTGGACGACGTGGTGTTCGACGGGCTGACGGTCGATGATCTGGGCGAGCTGAGCGAGGATCGGACCTATGTGTTCCTCGCCGATGGCGTCACCATGACCGATCCGGAGCATCCGTTGCTGGTGGTCGATACCAGCGACGCGGAGGTTCGGGGGGGACGGTGAGCCGGTGTTCCGGATCGCGCCGCGCGCGGTGGCCGAGGTCGAGGTCAATTTCTTGCTGGCCAGTGTCGATTTCGAGGACTACGCCGGTAACGTCGACGACGACGGGGTCTTCCGTGGCTTCGATCAGTGAGAGCGGCCCGGCCGCGACGTAGGATCAGGGCCTGACCAGGCGGAGGTGAGGTATGACCGAGGAGGAGATCGTCGTCTCGTTCGCGCTCACCAGACTGGACCACGCGAACAGCGAACTCGATCTGGAAGACATCGCCGCCCTGGTGGTGCGCCGCCTGAGCCCCGATCAGGTGCTGGATCTCGCCACGCGCACTCTCGCCGCACGAGATGAGTTGCGCGGCGCGGTGTTCGAGTCCGCGGTCGAGCACGTCCTCAGGACCGTACTCACCGCGCGCGGGCCGGTCGACTGACGTCTCGGCTGACGCCGCCCGCGCAGCGAACATGGTCCCGGCGGGTAGGTGCCGTTGGTCCCTAGCGACCGATGCGCATCCCTGCCAGGGTCATTGCCGAGCAGAAATTTCGCCGGCGAAAGGGTGCGGGAGTGTCAGCGCTGATCTGGATCGTCTTGCCCTACGGCGCTTTCCTCTCTTTCATCCTGGGCCACGTGTGGCGACTACGGCACGACGGCTTCCGGCACTACACCAGCGGCGCCGGATTGGAACGCGTGGAACGCCTCGGCGCGACGACGTTCGGGCTCGCGGTCGGCGTGGTCGTCCTCGCGCGGATCGTCGACGTGGCGGCATCGGGCCCGCACACCCCGCCGAGCAGCGCCATCCGATTCACCATCACCCTCGTCGAGCTCGTCGCCGTCGCGCCCGCGATCATCGGGGCGGCGCTGCTGCTGGTGCCGAACCTGATCACGGCCACCGCCGGTCGACCGGTGACACCGCTCGACCGCGTGACGTTCCCGCTGCTGACGGCCAGCGTGCTGTCGCGAGTCGCCATCCAGGTCGACCCGTATTCCGACAGCACCCGCTATCGCAGCGCCGAAACCCTCTACAGCTGGTTCCGCTCCCTGCTCACCGCCCACCCGCAGGTGGACGTGATGCAGCACGCCCCGCTGCTGTACCAGGCCCGCGCGCTGATCCTGGTGCTACTCATCGCGATCTGGCCCTACACGCGCCTGGCGGGCACCTTCGCCCGGCCGATCTGCCGCGCGATCATCTTTGTGGCACGCGCGATCCGGGGCGCTGCACGAGGTCGTCAGGAATTCGCCGGGGCCGGGGCGGCGACGGACCCGCAATGGCTTCCTAAGGGTCGATAGCCTCGAGCCACTCCAGCGCCGTTTGCACGCGGGCGGTGGCCGCCGCTACCAGGGCGGTGTGGGGCAGCGCGTCCAGAGCATCCGAATGAGCTTCGAGGCCGGTGTGCATGTTCTGCCGTCCGGCGGCGGTCGTGTTCTGCGCCAGCTGGGCCTGGGTGCCGGGATTGGCCGCCGTGCCGAGGACAGCGTCTGCCGCCAGATTCGCCGCCGCGACGACCGCGGCCTCGTTCTGATTCGCGTTAACGGGTTGAGCCACGACAATTCTCCATCGTTCGGTCCGTGGCCCCAGTATGAGCGCGTCCGGCAAGCCCGGTTCCGTTACCGGCGACCGTAGCTCAACACGCCGAATGACACGCTCCACCAAGTGTTTTGGACTCTGATGGTTTTCGGATCAGCCAGCGAAATCAGGGCACAGATTCGTCGCCGCCGCGCTGACGAACAACGTGCCCTGCTCGAACCGGTAGGCCCGCTCGACCGCGGCGGTCTCGTCGAGAACCGAGGCGCCCGCGCGCAGGTGATCGCACGTCAGGTACCCCGCGCTGATCATCTCGGCGGCCGACTTACCGGGCAGGGTGGCATTGTTCAGGCTGATCTCGTCGACGAACGCGGCCTCGGCGGTGGTGTCGGCCGTCGCGGCCGCGCCGCCCAGCACCGCGGTGCCGAGCGCGAAGGCGGTCACGGCGCAAGTCATTGCGGCGGCGCGGAGGCGAATTCGGTCGATCTGCATGGTGTGCTCCTTGGGGGTAGGTCGCCGAATCCGGCGTAGCACCAACGATCCCGCCATCACGATCGCTGGAGAACCGACCCCAGGGCTGGTCCGGCCCCACCCCCCGCGTTGTCGGTGGCTCGGGAGAGGATGCTCTGCGACGCCGGGCGAACAAGGGAGACACGATGACGGACAACACTTTACGAGCGATCGGTGAGATCCTGGACGCGGTGCCGCAGGCAGGCGCTTTCGCCACACAGCGCTCCGGATCCGCGGAGCACCTCGCGCTGACGGTGCGGGGTGTGGGGCGACTCGAATTCCCGGTGCCGCCCGATCAGGCGCGGCAATTGTGCGAGGTCGCCCACCCGGCGCACTACGGCCTGCGCGAGCAGACCCTGCTGGACCCGAATGTGCGCGACACCTGGGAGGTTCCGCGCGACCTGCTGACCATCGACGAGGATCGGTGGCGCGCGACGCTGCTGCCGCTGCTGGACACTCTGCGGACCGACCTGGGCCTGCCCCCGGACTCGGAGTTGTCCGCGCAACTGCATTCGATGCTGGTCTACGAACCGGGTCAGTTCTTTCAGCGCCATCAGGATTCGGAGAAAGCGGCAGGCATGATCGGCACGCTGGTGGTGTCGCTGCCTTCGGCGTTCACCGGCGGGGAACTCGTCATCGAGCAGCAGGGGGCGCAGGTCGTCGACACAGGTTCACCGGAGCGATTGTCCTTCGTCGCGTTCTACAGCGACTGCGCGCACGAGGTGCGGCCGGTGACCGAGGGGTTCCGAATCGCGTTGACCTACAACCTGATAGCAACGGAATGCAGCAGCCCTGATTTCGCGCGGCATCCCTCCGCCGCGCTGATGGCCGAGCAGTTGCGCGCACACTTCGACACCCCCGTCGAGTCCGCGGATTCCTACCCTCGATCGGCCCCGCGGCCACCGCGCCAACTCGTCTACCTGATGGATCATCAGTATTCCCAGAGCGGCTTCGGGTGGGACCGGCTCAAAGGCCGCGACGCGACCCGGACCGGCATGCTGCTCGCGGCAGCCGATCTCGCGGGCTGCGACACCTCGCTGGCGCTGGCGGAGGCCGAGGAATGCTACGAGGAAGACGACTACACCACCTCGATGCTGATCTACCGGCAACGCTGGGAGCGGGTAGCCGACGGGTGGAAATGCGTCGAAAGCTCCGAGGTGGATTTCGACGACGAAGGCGAGATGATCGACCCGGTGTCCGAGGATCCCGCGGACCTGCCGCTGCGGTCCGATCTGCCATTGGCACCGGACTCGGACGAACTCGGCGGGCTGCGCTGGTCCGACCTCACGCTGACATGGCTGATCGATCGGTCGGGAGCAGCGGGTAAACCCGAGATGGCGCGGGTTCCGGCGGAAGAATTGTGCACGGGCGCGACGAAATCCCCGCTAGAGCCCTTCGCCTCGGAATTGGAGGGGTACATGGGCAACGAGGGAAACAACGCGAATTTCTGGTATCGGCGTGCGGCGATCGTCGTCCGGCCGCGTCGGTAGATCTGACCTGTACGCGGCCGGGCAACGCGGGATCAGCCGCCGCGCAGGCGCAACACCAGGTGGAGTGTGCCGCCATTGGGAATGTTGTAGTCGTGCAGGGTCCGGCCGTCTTCGAGTTGTTTCCCGGCATAGATCAGCCTCTGCTGATCCGGCGGGATGCCCTCGTGGTCCTGGATCAAGGCTTTGACATTCTCGATCGTCGCCGAGGGTTCGGTCTCGATCGCGAATTTCTTACCGGTGAGGCTCTGGATATTGATCGAATAGTGGGACGCCACTTCGGTACGACCGATCCCGGGTGTCGAGCCAGCGGAGAACGTTTCCGCACCCGCGGTACATATGCCCGCACCGATCAGCCCGGACGCAGCCACGGCGAGGAGAGCAGAGCATGTTCGGATACGCATGCTCCTATTGGACTGCACCCGGCCGGAAATGTCGGGCACGGCATGTCGGCGAAGCGACCACTGTTCAGGGCCACTACCCGCCGGAGATCGCGGAGCCGACGTGCAGCGCGATTCCGGAAAGCGCGGGCACCTCGGCGTGCAGCCGTCCGCCGTGGTCGACCGTGTAGACCGGGCCGGTGCAGGAACCATTCCTGACGAGGCCGTGCATGACGTCGCAGTAGGTGCCCGCCGGTAACGCTGTGCGGAACGTCGCACGCGCGTCGCTCGTGCCGCCGTTCAGGATGAGATACCCGGCCTCGCCGCGCCCGAAGGAAATCAGGTTCGCTCCGTCGTCTGCCCAGTCCCGGACCGGGGCGTCACCGACAGCCCGGCGGAAACCGATCAAACCCGCGATGCCCGCAGCGGAGTGTTCGCACAGCCAGCGCGGGTCCGCGCAATCGGCATCCGCGGCCCGGCCGTCCGGATCGGAGGGCGGCGGCTGATCGTAGTGGCGGAACACGTAGTCGCTCAGCACTTTCAGCCGACCGTAAGGCCAGGCGAGCACGAAGGCACTGGCCAGTACATAGCGCTCGCCATCGAGCTGGGAAAGGGTGGCGCGACTGCGCTTGGTGTCATGATTGTCGACAAAGACCACCGATGACGCCGAGGGCAGCTCCGAGCCGAAATTTCCCAGCTCCCGCAGCCGCCCGTGCCGGAAAATCGCACTCAAGCCCGCGGCGTAGCGCAGATCGATGGCGTCGCCGTTGCCGAGATACTCCTCCGGCCGAACCGCTTCGTCGACCCCGTAGACGACCTCCTGATAGATGTACGCCGGTCGGTCGAGGCGATCGAAGATGGCGGAAAGATCCTCGGCGGCAACGTGTTTAGCGGAGTCGATCCGAAATCCGTCCACGCCCAGCGCGAGGAGGTCGTTCAGGTAGTCCGCGATGCGATCGCGAACGTGGTCCTTTTCCGTCGCGAGATCAGCGAGCTCGAACGTCTCGCAGTGCTGGACGTGGTAGCGATCGCGGAAGTCCTGAATCGCGTCGTGCGGTGTGCCGCAATGATGGAAGTCGGCGCGGGAATAGGGCACCGAGGGATAGGAGAAATGGCAGTACTCCGCACCCGCGCTCCCCGTGTCACAACCTCGGACACCCGACATATTGTTGACGACCGCGTCCACGTAGACCCGCACCCCCGCCCCGTGGCAACTGCGGACCATCTCCGCCAACTCCGCGCGAGTGCCCCAGCGACTGTCCAGAGAATGCGACACCGGCGAGTAGCTCGACCACCACGGATACCCTCTTTCCGGCCACCGCGAGTGCTCCTGCGCCGGCGCCGTCTGCACGGCCCCGTACCCGAGCGGGCCGAGCGTCTCGCGGCATTCCCGCCCGATCGACCGCCAATTCCATCCGAACATCTGCGCGATGACATCGCCCGTTGGTGTCGGCTCAGCGCGCGCGGGCACCCACAGGAAAACTCCGGCCAGAAGCACGATTGCCGGCACCCGGGTCAGCGCGCGTAGTGACCGCCGCCCCGGCTTCGGGTTCAGGTAGCTGGTGCAGCCCACGACAACTCCCCGGGATTTCGCATTGTCAAGGAATCGAACCCAAAGCGCCGAATAGTGCTTATCAGAATTTCGTTTCGCTATCCAGCACAGGCGCTTGTCCGGTGCGTCGTTCGAAACGACCGAGGGGCGCCGCGGTCGAATCCGGCGGCACTCACCGGAGCATCACAGCCCGGGATCGACCGCCCGTAGCGCGTCCAGGTCCATGATCGCGGTGGAGGTGCGGTGCACGATCGCGCGGCATACGTCGGCGGGCTGGAATTCGGGCATCAGGGCGCTGCGTCCGATGGTGATCATCCAGGCGAAGTACGGATACAGGCACTGTTGGCGGTAGGCGAGCCACGCGTCGTCGAAGGCGAGGGCGGGCCCGCCCGCCGCGTGCAGGCGATCGATGTAGTACGCGATCAGCTCACGCTCCCACGCCCGGCGATCCTCCACCTCCAGGCCGGAGGTGATCGTGTAGGCGACGTCGAAAGCCCAGCTGCCGCGCAGGATCAGCTGCCAGTCGGTGAAGCCCATCGCCCCGTCGGCGCAGACGTAGGCGTTGCCGATGTGCGGGTCACCGTGCAGCAGCGTCTGCGGGCTCTGCTCGGCGATCAGCAACGAGCGCGCGCAGGCGTCGTAGAGCCTGTCCTGCACGGGAGGCAGTGTGTCGGGCACGATTTCGGGTGCGCGGCGCAGGCCGACGGTCGCTCGCTTCTTCATGCCGAGCAGGCGGTCGAAGTTGGCGAAGTGCGCGCCCGGTGTCTTCAACCAGTCGCGCTGGGCCAGCTCCGGCGACTCCCAGTAGTGGCCGTGCCAGACCGCCATGTTCGCCAGCAGTCCCTGGATCTGCGGCAAGGTGATGGACTCCAACGGGGTGCAGAACCGCGCCTGCTTGGTGACGCTGATGTCCTCGAGCAGCGTGATCGAACGGCCGGTGCGCGTATCCGCCGCGCCGAAATAGCCTCGGGGGGCTTCGATGTCGAGCCGCGGGCGGAGGTCCTGGAAGAAGCCGGGCTCACCGGGCAGAGCGTGCGCCAGGTACTGCGTCAAGCGCTGGGTGAAGGTCAGGGTCGTCTTGGCGAAGAGATGCTCGGGCAGCCGCGCCTGCCTGCCTGCCTCGTTGTAGTGGATCGTCGCGGTCCATCGGCTCGTGGTGCCACCGTCGGCGTCGCGGATCTCGAACGAATCCACCTGCGCACCAGGATGTTCGGCCGCCAGGACGCTGGTGAGCCACTGCGCGTCGATCTCGTTCCCGCGCATCGGGATGGTGCCGGCGCCACGCCGGAAGAGCTTCTCGGCCAGCCGGTGCCCGCCGAGCCGCAGCACTCCGGACACGACGCTTTCCGCGGAACCGCCGGAGAGTGTTTCGTTCATGCCATCTGCCCTTCGTCGTTCGCCGTGGTGAAGAGCAGTATGTGACAGCGGAATCGGCGTCGCAGAGGGCCGTGCGGCGGGTCCGAGCCGGCGTTTCTCGGCTCTCACCTGCGCGAAGTCAGGTTCTCGAAACCGCAGAAGTGGCGCGGTTTACCGGATGATTGGCGCGCGGGCCAGGCGTCGGGCTCAGGGCCGCGAGTCCCAGCGCTGCCGGGCCCGCCGCAGCGTCCCGGTGTCGGAGTACCCGACCCGACGGGCCAGCGCCGCCGGACTGCGGTCCGGATCGGTGCGCGCGCTGTGCTCCGCCAGCGCACTGCGGGCGCGGTCGAGTTCGCGCGACCACGTCGTCCCCTCGTCGGCGAGCCGGCGCTGCAGACTCCGCCTGCTGGTCGCCAGGTGGCGCGCCACCCGGTCGATGGTCACGGGTCCGTCGCCCAGCATCGAGATCAGCGTGTGCCGCACCTGGCTGGACCAGCCGGCCTCGAGCCGGGGCGGCGGTGGCAGCAGCGTCGCGCACCGGCGCAGGACCGCGGCGAGCGCCGCGTCGGTGCTGCGCAGCGGCAACATCAAATCGCTTGTGCGGAAGGCGATCTGATCGGTCGGCGCGCCGAAATCGATGCGGCTGGTGCCGAACGCCTCGACGAAATGCCGATGCCGCCGTGGCGCACGCTGCCGGAGCCGGACGCGGATCGGATGCACATCCTGCCCGGTGGCGGCGCGCGCCCGGGCGACGACCGCCGCGATGGAGAATTGGGTGGCCAATTGGCGTCCGCGCCCGTGACCGCGGAGTAGCCGGAAATCCGCGTTCGCCTCGTCCTCGGAATCACCGGACACCGCGAACCCGATATTGGTGGTGATGAGATCGGCATGCTGCTCGGCCAGGGCCAGGCCCGCACCCAGGGTCGGCGCGGTGCTGAACAGGTAATCGTGTAAACCGAAGCGGCCCAGCGTGTTCAAGCGCCCGATGTGCAGCGCGATCGCCGGGTTGTCGAGTTGGTGCTCGACCAGCTCCCATAGTCGCAGCTGAACGGCGCTGGGCACCATCGCCGCGCCGTCGTCCAGCAGCCATTGCGGCAGTTCGGCCGAGCGCGCCAATTGCCGACGCGCGGATTCGGTCAAACCGGCGTTCTCCAGGATGAACTTCGAGAACGAAACATTGTCTACCGTATCCACTTCCGAACAACCTCATCCGTGCGTCCGACATCCCAGCGAGCAGGTCAGTGACACTAGTCGACCAGCCGGGGGCGGTTCGGCGCACCTTTGGCGCGGTTCGCCGCCACATTGGCACCTGCGGCACTTCTCGTCCGGCCGGGTCGGATGCCACCATCGTCCACGGCGAAGCCCGAATCATCGATGTCGCCGATTCGGGCTTCGCTGTGCCATGTCCGCAAGTGTTCGCCGCAACCGTCAGGAACCATGTCGTCGCCGAATCCCGTGCCCGCCACACCGCCCGCTCCGATCCGGCACGGTTCGCCGCTCGCCCCCGGGGCCGCCGCGGTCCCGCTGTACTCGGCGGAGTTCGCGGCCGATCCGCACCGCGTATATCGGGAGATGCGTGCGACATTCGGCTCCCTGGCGCCGGTGGAACTGGCACCGGGCGTGCCCGCGACGCTGGTCGTCGGATACAACACCGCGCGGCAGATTCTCAACGATCCCGCGCACTTCCCCGCCGACCCGCGCACCTGGCAGAAGGACATTCCGGCCGACTGCCCCGTGCTCCCGATCATGCAGTGGCGTCCCACCGCCAGCCGCAATACCGGCGCCGACTTCGCGCGCTATCGCAACGCCATCACCGACAGCAATCGGGACGTGGATCTGTACGCGCTGCACGACCAGGTGGAGCGGATCGCGATCCGGCTGATCAACGGGTTCTGCGAAACCGGCTCCGCCGATCTGATCCGTGATTATGCGTTTCCCCTGGCCTTCGTGGTCGTCAACGTCGTGCTCGGCTGTCCGGCGGAGATCGGGCAGCGCGTGGCCACCGGGATGGCCGCGCTGGTCGAGGGCATCGATGCCGACGACGGCAACAGGATGATCAGCGAGGCGATGCTGGAGTTGGTGGCGCTCAAGAAGACCCGCCCCGGCAACGACATCACCTCACTGTTGTTGCGGCATCCGGCCGGACTCGATGACGAGGAGATGGTCCATCAGGTCGCCGGCCACTACGGCGCCGGTATCGAATTCCAGCAGAACCTGATCGCCAACGCGCTGCGACTGATCCTCACCGACGACCATTTCGGCGGCAGCGTGCTCGGCGGGAATCTGTCCACCCGCGACGCCCTGGACAAGGTCTTGTTCAACGACCCGCCCTTGGCGAACTTCCTCATCACCTACCCCCGGCAGCCGATCCTGGTCGACGACGTCTGGCTGCCCGCGCATCAGCCGGTCCTGATCAGCATCGCCGCCTGCAACAACGATCCCGCCACCAGCGCCGACGATCACACCGGCAACCGTTCGCATCTGGCCTGGGGCATCGGGCAGCACTCCTGCCCGGCGCAGTCGCTGGCGTACCAGATCGCGCAGGACGCCATCGATCAACTGCTGGACGCGCTGCCCGAGCTGCGGCCGGCCCGGCCCGGCGTCGCGCCCACCTGGCGGCCGGGGCCGTTCCATCGGGCGCTGGCGGCCTTGCCCGTCACGTTTCCACCGGCTCCGCCGCTCCCGCTGGCCGGGCGGTGATCGCACTAGGTTCGGTGGTATGACCGCACGGATCCGCCTCAGGACATTGCTCGTCACGACAGGTGTTGTCGTCCTGGCGATTCCGCTGGCCGCGACGCTCGCTTTCGCGGCCGGCTCGCATCCCGAATGCGCCAGCATTCCGGGGGATGTGGGGCCCTGCGGTTACTGGGCACGGTTGGCGGAGTTCGGACCGTTCGTCATGCTCTACGGCACCACCGCCACCGCGGGCCTCGCGGCAACGGTGTGGCTGCTGGGCCTCGGTGTGTTCGGTCTGATCAGAGTCTGGCGGGGTGGACCTGGTCGCGCCGACGGTTCCGAAGCGGCGGGATCCGGCGACTCGATGTAGCGCACCCGGTCTCGGGCACACCGTACAGTCGGGACATGCTGTCGAATCCGGGCAAACCTGAGGCCGACGTCCCCGTCCAGCGTTGGCAGGACATTCCCGGCTGGTTCACGTGGCGAGACGCGCAGGAAGAAGCGGTAGCTCATTTCTCCGGCGGCGGCACCTTCGTCGAAGTGGGCAACTATCTCGGCCGCAGCCTGTGCTCACTGGCCGAAGTCGTAGCCGACAGCGGCAAAGCCTTCACGATTGTCGGAGTCGACACCTGCCGCGGCAGCGGGCCCGAAGGCGTGCGCGGCATCAATGCCCACGGCCCCGCGGTGTCCTCCGGTGGCGGCACCTTCGCCGGATTGCTGCACCGCAATGTCATCGACTGCGGCTTCGCCGACCAAGTCTTGATCGTGGTCGGCGATTCGGAGTCCACCGCGGCCCTGTTCGCCGACGCTTCCCTGACCTGGGTCCACATCGATGCCCGGCACGACTACGAGAGCGTGAAGGCAGATATCGAGGCTTGGCGCCCTAAAGTGCGCCCGGGCGGATGGCTTTCGGGCGACGACTACATCCCGTCCGCCTGGCCGGGCGTCGTCGCCGCGGTGAATGAACTCCTGCCACAGGCCCAGCCGTGGTCGGCCATTCAGTGGCGCTGGGTGAACGAGTAGCTCGGACCGTATACGGCATCGATTCTGGTGGGATCACGGCGAGCCATGTCGACATCGGCGCTTCGGCTCCGACGTTTCAGGTGAGGATGGGTCGACGGGGCACATCCGGACCGAGAGGAGCCATGGTGAAGTACGTGCTGCTGATTCATTCCAATCCCCGGCCGTGGGGGCATCCGACCAGTGATTATCTGCCGGAGTATCGAGCGATGTCACAGGAGGAGCGGGATCGGGTGAACTCCGATTTCGAGAAGTTGCTGGGTGAGATGCAGGAGAAGGGTGAGTTGCTCACCGGGGAGGCGCTGGGAGCGCCGGAGTCCGCCCGGCTGTATCGGTGGGGTGCGGGGAAACCGCTGGTGACCGATGGGCCGTATTCGGAGGCCAAGGAGCATTTGGCGGGGTTCTTCCTCATCGATGTCGAGAGTCCGGCGCGGGCGGAGGAGATCGCCGCGCAGTTCGCCGGGCCGGGCGAGACGGTCGAATTGCGGCCCGCGATGTGGCCGGGTGGCGACGACCAGTGAGTGAGCGGGCGGTGCAGGACGCGTGGCGCCGCGAGTCTCCGCACGTCCTGGCCGCCCTGCTGCGCCGGCACGGCGATCTCGGTGACTGCGAGGACGCCGCGCAAGAAGCGGCCGAGGCGGCCACGGCGCAATGGGGTCGCGACGGGGTGCCCGCCGATCCGCGCGGATGGCTGATCACCGTGGCGTCGCGGCGTCTGATCGACCGGGTGCGGGCCGACCGGGCCCGCACCCGCCGCGAGGAGGCGGAGGCCGCGGCCCAGCCGGGTGACGCGCACCTCGCGCCGCCGGTGGATCAGACAAGCACGGCCGAGGGCGCCGACATGCTGCGGATGCTCGTGCTCTGCTGCCATCCGAGCCTGAGCCGCTCCTCCCAGGTCGCGTTGACGCTGCACGCCGTCTGCGGTCTGACGACGGGCGAGATCGCCGCGGCCTACCTCGTTCCGGCCCGCACCATGACCCAGCGGCTCACCCGGGCCCGCGCCACCCTGCGCTCGGCGGGCGCGGTGTTCGAGTTGCCGAGCCGGACGGAGTTGCCCGCGCGGATCGCCTCGGTTCTCGATGTGTGCCATCTGCTGTTCACCGAGGGGCACACCCGATCCGGCGGCGGCGTCCTGGTGGACGGCGGCCTGGCCGCGGAGGCGATCCGTCTCACCCGCCAATTGCATTGCGCCATACCCGATCATGACGAGGTCGCGGGCGCGCTGGCGCTCATGCTGCTCACGCACTCGCGCGCGGCGACCCGCACCGCGGGCGGCGATCTCGTCCCGCTGGCCGAGCAGGACCGCTCCCGCTGGGATCGGGACATGATCGCGGAGGGCACCGGCATCCTGGAGCGCGTCCTGCCGCGCGGCCACGTCGGCCGCTTCCAGTTACAGGCGGCGATCGCCGCGGTGCACGCCGAATCCCCCACCTGGGAGACCACGGACTGGCCGCAGATCAGCGTCCTCTACGGCATGCTGGACCGGGTGGCGCCCGGCCCGATGGTGACGCTCAACCGCGCCGTCGCGATCAGCATGACCGCCGGCCCACAGCAGGGCCTGGAGCTGATCGCGCCGCTGCTCGACCATCCGGCGATGGCACGCCATCACCGCACCCACGCGGTGCGCGCACACCTGCTGGAACTGCTCGGCGAGCGCGCCGCTGCCCTCGACAGTTACCGGCGCGCCGCCCAGCTCACCACGAGCGTCCCCGAACAGCGCTACCTCAACGAGCGGGCGCGCCGCCTCGCCGATCAGGCGGCGTAGCGCAGAATCGCCGCCGCCCGCGCGCCGCCGGGAACGTCGGCACCGCGAACTGCCAGCACCCGGCCACCGGAAAGTATTGTGCGGCGCGAGATTTCGTTCAGGACGCCGGGTTCCTCGGCGCTGTCGGTGATCGAACCGTCCGCGGCCAGCCCACCCGCGACGACCGCGTCGATGTCGACGAACAGGGTGTGCACGGTGCCGTAGGTGGCGGCGCGGGCGACGTCGGCGAGATCGATGACGCCGCGGCCGTCGCTGCGCCGCAGCTCGAATTCGGCGCGCAGTTCGGCGAGTTCGGCGGCGTAGTACTCGTCGAGCACGGTGCGCGCGGCGGCGGCGAGGTCGGCGTCGGAGAGGTGCTCCGGGTTTCCGGGGATGCTCTCGGGCAGCAGGTGCGGATAGGTGTTGACCGAGCGGAAGAGTCCGGCGGTGGGCTCGGTGGCGGCCAGGATCAGCGGAATGTCCAGGCCGGTGAGGACTCCGCGCAGGGCCTGGTCCACCGCGCGGCAGTACTGGCGGATTCGCACTTTACGGCCTTCGTCGCCCTGCAACCGCCCGCGCGCGCTGCGGCCCAGCGGCGGCAGCGACAGATAGTCGAGCATGTTCGCGGGCAGACCGGCCACCGCGGCGTCCTGTGCGGGCTGGTCGGCGGTGACCTCGATCAGGCGCACCGCGTTCTCCGAGAGCGCCAGCACGAAGGCCGACTGCGGGAAGGTGGTCGTGCGCAGCAGCGGCTGGATCAGGAACCGCTCGCCGACGGTGGTCGCGGCCTCCAGCCTGCTCGGCACCCGGTAGGTGATCAGCTGCTCGGGCGTGGCGAAGATCGCCAGGGTGCGCGATTGGAAGCGCCAGTAGTCCTCGTCGGAGAGCAGGTCGTCGAATTCGTCGGCCAGCGCGGCATGCGCTTGCTTGTCGGTGACTGCGTCCAGGGCGGTCTTCACCTGGTTCTCCACCGCGACGCGGTTCTTGTCCGGGGCGGGCGTCTCGACCTCGGTCGGGGTGTAGAGGGATACGCACCACGGGCCGGAGCGCCGGGCCAGGGCCAGGATCTCGCGCTGCGTCGGGATATCGGTATGCAACATGCTGTGTCCTCCACGGAATCGGTGGTGTCAACGAGCGCCTGCCCAATGGTAGCCATTATGTTGCTGCAACCGATCCCCGAGTGCGGGCACAATGGCTGGATGGCACCCGAGCAGGAGCTCGACCAGTACGTCCGCGTGCGCGGTTCCCAGGTGCACAACCTGCGGGCCGTCGATGTCGACGCCCCGCGTGACGCGCTCGTCGCGTTCACCGGGGTCTCCGGTTCGGGAAAGTCCTCGCTGGCTTTCGGAACCATCTACGCCGAGGCCCAGCGCCGCTATTTCGAATCCGTCGCACCCTATGCTCGCAGATTGCTGTTGCCGACCGGAGCGCCGAAGGTCGACGACATCACCGGATTGCCGCCCGCCGTCGCCCTGCAACAGCGGCGCGGCGCGGGCACCTCGCGGTCCACCGTCGGCACGGTGACGACGCTGTCGAACCTGCTGCGCATGCTCTTCTCCCGCGCGGGCACCTACCCGGCGGGGGCGACCGAGCGGCTGGACTCCGACGCCTTCTCCCCCAACACCGCCGTCGGCGCCTGCCCGGAGTGCCACGGGCTGGGGCGCGTGCACCGGATGACCGAGGAGACGCTGGTGCCCGACCCGTCGCTGACGATCCGGGAGGGCGCGGTCGCCGCGTGGCCCGGCGCCTGGCAGGGCCAGAACCTGCGCGACATCCTGGTCACCCTCGGCTACGACATCGACAAGCCGTGGCGCAAAATCGCCAAGGCCAAACGGGATTGGATCCTGTTCACCGACGAGCAGCCGACCGTCACCATCGACCCGCGGCTGCATCCGGTGCAGGCCGAGTACTACTACAACGGCACCTTCTCGAGCGCGGAACGCCACGTCCGGCACACCCTGGCCAACTCGCAGAGCGCCACCATGCGCCGGCGGGTGCTGCAATTCGTCGACAGCATCGACTGCCCGGTCTGCGGCGGCTCCGGGCTGCGGCCCGAGGCGCTGGCCGTCACCTTCGCCGGGCGGACGATCGCCGACTACATCGCGCTCTCCCTCACCGATCTCGCCGAGGCCCTGCGGCCCGCCGCCGACCGCGCCGAGGCCGCCGCCGCGTGGGAATCCACCGAATCCGGTGAACTCACCGAGGTCGCCACCCTGATCGCGGCGGATCTCGTCGCCCGCATCCAGGTGCTGATCGATCTCGGCCTGGGCTATCTGAGCCTGAATCGTCGCACACCGACGGTGTCGCCGGGCGAATTGCAGCGGCTGCGCCTGGCGACCCAGTTGCGCGCGGGACTGTTCGGAGTCCTGTATGTGCTCGACGAACCCTCCGCGGGCCTGCACCCGGCCGATGCCGAGCCGCTGCTGGACGTGCTGGATCGCCTTCGGCGCGCGGGCAATTCGCTGTTCGTGGTCGAACACGACATGGATGTGGTGCGGCGTGCGGACTGGATCGTCGACGTCGGTCCGGGCGCGGGCGAGCAGGGCGGGGAGGTGGTCTACAGCGGGCCGGTCGCGGGTCTGGCCGCGGCGACCGCGTCGGTGACCCGGCCCTATCTCTTCGATGATCGCCCGCGCAGCCCACGGCCGGTGCGTACGCCCGCGGGCACACTGCGGTTGCGCGGCATCCGATTTCACAATCTGCGTGATCTGACGGTGGAGGTGCCGCTCGGGGTGTTCACGGCGGTCACCGGCGTCTCCGGGTCCGGCAAGTCGACGCTGGTGTGCAAGGTGCTCGGCGACGTCGTCACCCGCCACCTCTCCCCCGGCGGCGAACCGGCCGAAGCCGAAGACTCCGCCGCCGACCCGGATGCCGCGCTCATCGATCTCGATCAGGACGCGAGCATCGGGGTCCGCGCCGACGGACTCGACGTCGTCGACCGTCTGGTGACGGTGGATCAGCGTCCGATCGGGCGCACACCTCGGTCGAATCTCGCCACCTACACCGGCATGTTCGATGCCGTGCGACGGGTGTTCGCCGCGACCGACGAAGCGCGCCGCCGCAAATGGAGCGCGGGGCGGTTCTCCTTCAACGTCGCCGAGGGACGCTGCCCGACCTGTCAGGGCGAGGGCTTCGTCGCTGTCGAATTGCTGTTTCTACCAGGCACTTACGCGACCTGCCCGACCTGTCACGGGGCGCGCTACTCCGAGGAGACGCTCCAGGTGCGCTATCGCGACCGCACCATCGCCGACGTGCTCGCGATGACCGTCGACGATGCTTCGGAGTTCCTCGCCGATCTGCCCGGCGCGGCGCGCAGCCTGCGCACCCTGCGCGAGGTCGGCCTCGGCTATCTGCGCCTCGGGCAGCCCGCCACCGAACTCTCCGGCGGCGAGGCGCAGCGCATCAAGCTGGCCACGGAATTGCAGCGCGCTCGCCGTGGTCACACCCTCTACGTGCTCGACGAACCGACCACGGGGCTGCATCCGGCCGATGTCGAATTGCTCGAACGGCAGCTGCACCATCTGGTCGACGCGGGCAACACCGTCGTCGTGGCCGAACACGATATGACCGTGGTGGCGGGGGTCGACTGGGTGATCGATCTGGGGCCGGGCGCGGGCGAGGGCGGTGGGCGCGTGGTGGCCGCCGGGACGCCCGCGCAGGTGGCCGCGGCGGCGGGCAGCCGGACGGCGCCCTACCTGGCGGCCCGTCTGGCGCGGTGACTCACGCCGGTAAATGTCTGGGCGAGTGCGGAACCGGGAGGTCGAAGCGCCAGGGGCCGGGTAGACCGGGGCGGGCGGCGGCCTCGGTGTGCAAGCGCAGGTAGTCCGCGCGCGGGACATCGACGGCGCCGAGCGAGGAGAGGTGGTCGGAGGTGACCTGGCAGTCGATCAGGGCGAATTCCCAGGCGGCCAGTTGGGCGCAGAGCCAGTACAGCGCGATCTTGGAGGTGTCGCGGGCCCGGGAGAACATGGATTCCCCGGCGAACGAGCGGCCCGACGCCACGCCGTAGAGGCCGCCGACGAGCTCGCCGTCGCGCCATACCTCGACCGAGTGCGCGTGACCGAGCTGATGCAGGTGCAGGTACGCCGCTTGCATGTCGGAGCCGATCCAGGTTCCGGTCTCCTGGGGGCGCGGTGCGGCGCACTGCGAAATCACCTCGGCGAAGGCGTGATCCATAGTCATCGCGTAGTCGCCGTTCGCGACGGCTCGGCGATGCGATCTGGTGACCCGCAGACCGGCCGGCAGCAGGATGCTGCGCGGATCCGGGGAGTACCAGTGGATCGTCTCGCCGGGGTTGTACCAGGGGAAGATGCCGGCGGCGTAGGCGCTCAACAGCCGCCGCGGCGACAGATCCCCGCCCAGCGCCAGCAACCCGGACGGATCCGCGAGGTCGACGGCCGGGAAAGGCTGGTCCGCATCGGCCAGGTGCATCGACATCAGGTCGGTAGCGTCGGTCACCGGACCGACATTACCGATCCGATCGGATCGGGGCCGTCCGGTAGACAGCCTGGTCAGGCTGTCTACCGCGATCTCGCGCGGACGCTGAATCAGCTGTGGCACTTCACAACCCGGTTGACTTGTCTGTCGCCGCTGACGTAGGGATATTTCATAGCGAATCCCCAAGACGGTCCGCCGTCGCTCGAGAGGCCAGGTAGTTCCATGATCAGCAAACCCGCTCGCTCCCTCACCGTCGCCGCCTTCGCGGTGTCCGCCATCGCCCTGAGCGCCGGCCCCGCCGCCGCGGCCACCACCCCCACCGCGACCCCCGTCGGCTCGGTGACCCTGTGCTTCAACCTGCCCCTCGGCCCGGCCAGCGTCAGCATCTGCCTCTGACCGGCAGCGCTACCTCGGTGGCTGGAAGCCGCCGATCTCTTGTTCGAGGAGCTCGGCCAGCCGTAACGGGGTGCGGTCCTCGAACATCGGGCCGATGAGCTGGACGCCCACGGGCAGGCCGTCGGGTGAGCGCCCGGCCGGGATGGCGGTGGCGGGCAGGCCAGGCATGGTCGCCACACCGGCCCAGACGAGTTGGTCGAAGTAGGGGTGGGGCGTCCCGTCGATGTCGAGCACGCGGTCCAGCGGGTTGGGGTTGTGGTCGTGCGGGAACGCGGGCGTCGGGGTGATCGGGCACAGGACCACGTCGAATTCGGTGAAGAGCTGACGCCAGCCGTGGCGGTGCAATTCGCGTCGGCCGGCGGCTTCGAGCCACTCCCCGTGGGTGAAGAGCATGGCGCGCAGCCGGGTCGCGTCCAGACCGTGGTCGTCCGGGCTCAGGGCGGCGGCCTCGGCTCGTAGTTGCTCGTGGGCTGCGACGGGGAAGCGTGCCACCGAGCCCGAGAACAGCAACTGCTTGTACAGCGTCGCGGCTTCGGTCGGGTCGGGCAGCAACGGGCTGTGCCGTTCGACCCGGGCCCCGGCGGCGATCAGAGCGTCGGCCACCCGGTGCACGCCCGCCCGCACCGCGGATCCGGTGGGGATCAGGGGGTGGTCCTCGAGGACGAGCACGCGGAAGTCCGCCAGCCGTTCTTGCCGCGGCGGCGGGAGCGTTACGGTGTAGGCGACGCCGTGGGTGAGGGGGTCCGGCCCGGCCATCACGTCGAGCAGCAGCGTGAGATCGCGGGCGGTGCGGGCCATCGGGCCGACGACGGCGAGATCCAGCTCGGTCGGCAGGGCCGGGACGTCGGGGGCGGTCATGCCCCGGGTCGCCGCCAGGCCGAGAGTCGGCTTGTGGGCGTAGATTCCGCAGAAGTGCGCGGGGGTGCGCAGTGAACCGGCGAGGTCGGAGCCGAGGGACAGCGCGCCGAATCCGGAGGCCAGCGCCGCGGCCGAGCCGCCGGAGGACCCGCCCGAGGTGCGCGTGTGGTCCCACGGGTTGCTGGTGGTGCCGTGGATCTCGTTGAAGCTCTGGATATCCTGCAACCCCAGCGGCACATTGGTCTTGCCGAGTATGACCGCGCCCGCCGCCTTCAGCCGCGCCACCTGCACCGCGTCCGTGCTCGGGACGTGGTCCGCGTACTGCGCCATGCCCCAGGTGGTGGGCAGCCCGGTCATGTCGTAGCACTCCTTGACCGTCACCGGAATCCCGAGCAGCGGCCGATCCTCCCCACGGGCGCGGGCCTGGTCGGCAGCGTGGGCGGCCGAGCGCGCACGCTCGAAGTCCGGCACGCAGATCGCGTTGATCGCCTGGTCGGCCTGCTCGATCCGGGCGATCGCCCGCTCGGTGAGTTCCACCGAGGTCACCTCGCCGCCACGCAGGGCGGTGGAAAGTTGTTCGACCGAAAGAAAATCCCAATTCATGAGTCGCAAGCTATTGGGCTGGTCGAGGGGGCATAAAACGCTGATTTACACAACGAAAAAGGCCCCTGCCAGCGCTCTCCGGCACTGAATCGGCGGCGCACGCAGGTCACAGCGTCGCAGCTGGTCGCTGCCTCGGGGCAAGCCACACGCCGCGGTTTCGCACAACGGGATCGATGTCTCAGTATCGACCCACCACTGCGCTGATGTGCCCGGCGGAAATCTGCGCGTCCCCGGCCGGGGGCACCGTCAGCGGGCCACGTGGCAACTCGGCCACATAGTCTTCGGGGAAGCCCGACGGATCGATCTGACCGATCTCGCCGGCGCAACCGACACGATCACGACCCCGAGGAGTCCCCATGATCGAGCCCACCACGCAGCGCTGGCGGCAGCGCAGCCTGATCGCGATCTTCATCGCCTCGTTCCTCACCCAGAACGCCATCGCTCTGCCTTACGTGCGAGCCAATGGGCCGAAGTCGGCGGCGGATTTCTTCGTCGGCGACATCCACAAAACCGTCCCCGGGCGCTTCGCGATGACGGACCTGGCCTTCGTGGTCGTGGGCTTCCACGTGTGGGCGTTCGCCGAAGCCCGCCAGCTCGGCATCATCCGCTGGTGGCTGGCCTCGTTCGCGCTGACCTTCGCCGTCGGCATCGCCACCGCGATCCCGTTCTTCCTGCTGGCCCGGGACCGGGCGCTGGCTCACGGGAGCAGCAGGCCCCAGTAGATCGCCCAGATCGTGAAACCGGTTCCGCCACCGACGATCAGCGCCCAGCGGAGCCGCGCCACCGTGCCCACGCCACGCAGTGTGCGCGGTCCCCGGGCGACGACGAACCCCAGCGCGAGAACCGCCGACACGGCGAGCAGTTGCAGCGCGAGCCACGGCAGGGTGCGACCGGCCAGCAGCGGCCCGAACGAGGTGGCGCGCGTCGACAGGACGACGCCGAGTTGCGCTACGGCGCCGACGATTCCGAGCACGGCGGCGATCAGGAGCACTCGCGCGGGCCGGGGATTCGGCAGCCGCCACCGCCGGACGAACCCGGTCAGGGCATAGCCGGCGAAGGCGAGCAGTGTCCCGCCCAGCAGGGCCAGGTGCACCGGGACCGACTCCCACCAGCGCAGCGGTTCGAGCGCGCTGACCGGATGTGTTTGCGCGGCAGGCGCATCCGCTCGCGCGGTGTCGGACGAGCCGGGCAGTCCGGTCACCCAGTCGCCGAGCAGTTCGGCGTAACCCGGTGCGAGATCGGGCAATCGGTCGAAACCATCGGTGGTCCGGTGTCCGGCGTGCTCGGCGCCGGGCAGGGTGACCAGGGTGTAGTTCCGTTTTCCGACTCGGTCGAACGCGGCCCGAAAACCGCGCAGGCTGTCACCCGGCGGGGTCAGCCGGTCCTTCTCGCCCCAGATGGCGAGCACCGGCTGGGTGAGGCGCTCCAGCACCGGGGTGGGGTCGTAGTCGGCCTGCGCGAACTGCCCGCCGCCGACCAGCTGGCGAATCCCGTTGCGCGCCAGCACATCGACCATCGAGCCGCGCACTCCGGCCAGGGCGAACCTGGTTTCGTTGGCCCAGTTCTGCTGCGCCGCCGGAGCGCCCGCGTTCGCGCCGACGGTGATCAGGAAGGCGACCTCGCCGGAGCGCGCGGCCGCCATTGGCGCGACCCAGCCACCCTCGGACAAGCCCCACAGGCCGAGGCGGGCCGGGTCGACCTCCGGGCGGCCGCGCAGCGCGGCGACACCGGCCAGCGCGTCCTCGGCCAGCAGCGGATAGTCGCGGTGGGCGGGCGTGTAATCCTCGGTGCGCTTGGCGTAGCGGAGCGCGACGACGCCCGCGCGGGCGAAGGCCGCGGCGATCTGGTCGTAGTGCTCGCCCTGTCCGTCGCCTGACCCGTGGACCAGCACGACACCGGGAAGACCCCGAGCGTCCGCCGGTGCGTGCACCGTGCCGGTGGTGGTGCTGCCGTCACCGCGCGGGAAAGCGATATCGGCCGTGGTGGTGGGCTGTTCCGCGTGTGCGGGCGGCATGGCGCCCCACACCGCGGCGAACAGGGCGGCGAGCGCCGCGAGGCGCCGGATGATCGACAACATGAGGGGTCCTACTCGGTGGGTGCCGGAAAGGCCAGGAAGCGGGTCAGCACCCGCCGGGTGCCCGGGCGGTCGCGGTCGTGGGTGGCCTGAAAGTTCTTGAGCAGCCGCAGATAGTCCTCGAAGAACTCCGACAGTTCCGCGGGTGTCGCATAGACCGCGCCGCGGGAGAAGGGCATGACGTCGGCCCAGTCGCCGAGGTCCGCGCGTTCGGCCTGGAACCGCTGGAACATCTCGACGTCTTCGGCGATGTGCTGGGCGAACAGCCCCTCGAGCAGTTCCCGCAGCTCCGGCGAGGTCTCCTGAGTCACGGTGTAGCGCAGGTCTTTCGGCGGCGACCGCCACCACCGCTCCTTCCCCTTGGCCAGCTCCGGCGCCTCCTCGATGAACCCGTGCTCGGCCAGCCGGCGCAGGTGGTAGCTCGTCGCCCCCGTGTTCTCGCCCAGCCGGGCGCCCAGGGCGGTGGAGGTCGACGGACCGTTTTCGGCCAGGGCGCGCAGGATGCGTTGCCGGAGCGGATGCGCCAGCGCGCGCAGGGCGGCGGAGTCGGTGATCTCCCGCGGCGGTACCTCGTCGGTCATAGTTGCAGAATATTCTTTGCAACACAGATTTTGCAACTCAAATTCTGCAACTTGCCGGGTCTGGAACGCACAGGGCCGCTGGGTGTTCCACGACCGTGTACCGTTCCGCAGGTGCTCATTCGTCGCCCGGAGCGCAGCGTCGCCCCCACCACCGCCGACCTCCTGAAGCTGGTCCTGTGGCCGCTAGCGCTGCTGACGATCGCGAACCGCATCGTCATCAAGGCCGGCAACGGTCACGTCACCGACGACTTCAGACCCGTCTACGCCGCCGCGCGGGCATTCCGCGAGCACCTGCCCGTCTACACCGCGAACTTCGATTCCACCGACCCGCACTATCTGTATCCGCCGAGCGGCACCCTGTTCCTGGCCCCGCTGGCGTTCTTCGACCACGATCACGCGCGATGGGTGCTGATCCTGGCGAATGTCGTCGCGATCGTTCTCGCGTGCTATCTACTGCTGCGGCTCTTCGGATTCCGGGCGTCGTCGGTGGCCGCCCCCCTGCTCCTGGTCGCGATGTTCGCGTCGGAGAGCGTGACCAACACCTTGGTCTTCACCAATATCAACGGCTGCCTGCTGCTCGCCGAGGTGCTCTTCCTCCGCTGGCTGCTCCACCGGCACGATCTGCTGGCCGGTGCCGCGCTCGGTGTGATGATCGCGGTGAAGATCACGCCGGGGGCATTGCTGCTCATCGCACTGGCGCGCGGGCAGTGGAAGGTGGCCGTCGGCGCGCTCGTGCTGCCGTTGCTGCTGCTCGGCATCGCCTGGCCGCTGTCGGCCGATCCGGTGGCGTTCTTCACCCACACGATGCCCTACCTGTCGGAAACCCGCGACTACTTCAACAGCGCGATCGTCGGGAACGGGGCGTATTACGGTGTCGCGGACTGGCTCGTCTGGCTGCTGCGGCTCGCGGTGGCGGCCCTCGTCGGCCTGACCCTGTGGCTGCTCTACCGCGACCACCGCGACGACGAACTGTTCTTCGTCTGCACCGCCTCCGGTGTGCTGCTGCTCGGGACGTGGCTGCTCAGCTCGCTCGGCCAGATGTACTACTCGATGCTGCTTGCGCCGTTCCTGATGACCGTCGTGCTGCGCGATTCGGTACTGCGGAACTGGCCCGCGTGGCTGGCGGTCTTCGGTTTCCTGTCCTACGACAAATGGCTCTCGGACCGCTGGCCCAGCGTCGGCCGCGACCTGGAGTATCTGCGCGTCACCTTCGGCTGGGGCCTACTGCTGCTCGTCACCTTCTGCGTGCTCGGCGATCGCTATCTGGCCGCCCGCCGTGCGACGGCCGGAATACCCTCATCGGGTGCATCTGGAATTGGTGACGATCATCGTCGACGACTACGACCCGGCGATCGAGTTCTTCGTCGAGACACTGGGATTCGAGCTGGTCGAGAACTCGCCGGCGCTGACGACTGACGGACGGCCCAAGCGCTGGGTCGTCGTGCGCCCGCCCGGTGCCGCAACCGGAATCCTCCTCGCCCGCGCGGACGGGGATGTGCAACGCGCCGCCCGGGGGCAACAGGCCGCCGGGCGAGTCGGGTTCTTCCTCCGAGCCGCCGACTTCGACGCCACCTACCAGCGATTCCTGGAAGCCGGAGTCACTTTCGTGGGCGAACCGCGCACCGAACCCTACGGCCGGGTGGCGATCTTCCTCGACATCGCCGGCAACCGGTGGGACCTACTCGGCCCCGCCGCGAGGTGAATACGAACCCCGAGCGGTATCAGACCAAGCGAAACCCGTGATTCGCCAAGGCTTCACGCAGGCGGTGCCGCCCGTTCAGTCCGGCGGCGGAGGCGAGGCCATGCAGCACTCGTTCGGTCCAGGAGTGGGTGAGCTGTTCCTCGGCGTAGAACTGGGCGATGCGCTGTTCGTAGGTCGCGACGTGCTTGCGCTGTTCGGTCAGCTTGTAGGTCTCGTGGTGCAGCACCGCGGCCTGGGGCAGGCGTGGTTTGATCCGCGTCGGCCCGGAAGGGTCGGGATGGCCGACGACCAGTCCGAAGACGGCGAATACGTGCTGCGGCAGATTCAACTCCGCCGCAACGAGTTCCGGGTGATTGCGCAGCGCGCCGATGTACACGGTGCCCAGTCCGAGCGACTCCGCGGCGACAACCGCGTTCTGCGCGGCCAGCGCGGCGTCGATGAACCCGACGTAGCTGGATTCGAGATAGTCGGCTCCGTCCAGTGGCGCGTCGTGATCGGCCGCCAATTGCCGGAGCCGGGCGAAGTCCGCGGTCCAGACCAGCAGCACCGGAGCCTGCACGATGTGTTGCTGCCCACCGGCCAGTTCCGCCAGCCGGGCCTTGCGCGCCTGGTCACGCACCGCGACGACACTCCACACTTGGAGATTCGAGGAAGTCGCCGCCGATTGCGCCGCCGAAACCAGTAGGCGCAGCGTCTCGTCGGAGACCGGGGTGTCGAGATAAGCGCGCACCGAACGGTGCTCGTGCAGCACCCGCAGCACGGAGTTCCACTGCGCGGGCGCCGCCGAGTGCGACTCGCGATACCGTTGCCGGAGCGCCTCGGCCAGCAGTTCCTGTGTCACGGACTCTCCTACTTCGCCGCGTTCGGGTTGTACTTGTTGGTGAAGAATTTCGAGGAGTCCAGCGGACCGGTGATCGCGCCTGTGTCGCGCAGCCACGGCTCCCACAGCTGGAAATCACGAGGCGTGATCAGTCCGTTGACGGCGGGCACTCCGACCGACAACCAGAACCGCACGGCCGAGGAATCCTCCCCGGAGCGCTTGCGCTTATCGATGATCTCGGTGAACTTCGCGACGACCTGTTCACGGGGCGTGGTCTTCTGCCATTCGATCGCCTTGGCGATGCCGCCGACGAAAGCTTCGACCACGGCGTGGTTCTTGGCCAGGAAATCGTTGCGGAAGATGTACTGGCCGCCGTTGAACGGACCGAACTGCTCGAAATCGGTGAAGACCGGCCGCAGTCCGCCGGCGGCGACGGCCCGCTGCTGGAACTGCCCGCTCAGCGCCGCGACATCCACCTGACCGCGGCGCACCGCGTCCTCGGTGTTGGGCGGCGGCAGGACCACCAGCTGCACCGATTTGATCTGCTGCTCGTCGAAACCGTTCTGTTTCAAGGCCGTATGAATGTCGGCCTCGGCCTGACCGCCGAGCGTATTGACCCCGATCTTCTTTCCGGCCAAGTCTTTCGGGGATCGGATCGGGCTGTCCTCGGGCACGTAGAACCCGGTGAAGGTCTTCTCGTCGGAGCCGTAGTAGTTGATCACCGCCGTCACCGGCGCCCCCGCCTGCGCCAGCTTGGCGACCGCGCCACCGAACGCGCCGCCGAAGTCGACCTGCCCGGTCGCCGCGGATTGGATGTCCTGGGGTCCGCTGCCGGTATTGCCCTGCCAGTCCAATTTCACCTTGCCCTCGAAGAATCCGAGGTCCTCCGCCAGTTCAGGAATCGTGACCTGCGATGCCCACCCCTGATAGCGCAGCACCGGAACTCCACCGGATTCCCGGACCTGCCCACCGCCGCACGCACTGAGCGCCAACGCCACGGTGGCGATCACCGCGGCCAGGACCGCTCTCCCGTGTCGTCTCACGTTCACTCCTCGCTCCGGGCAACACGACATCGCGTTGCGGTACAGCGAGACTGGCGGACGAGCGGTCGGCCGTCCAGAATTGCGTTCGCGCAGATTCGATACGTGGCGGTCGGCAGGCGGCTGTCCCGTATCGCGCTTCGGCACAGAACGTTTCGTCATGATCGCGCGGCGGTATAGCTGGAGTATGGCGTTTTCGAAGTCTTCGGCCGCGTTCGCGGCGGCACTGGCGGCCGCATTCCTGGTGTCCGTCCCGGCGGCGGCGCAACCCCGGCTGGTGGAGGAGGCGCCGCTGGCCGACAACATCTCCCGGATCGACGTCTACTCTCCCGCGATGGATCGGGTGATCACCAACCGGGTGATCCACGCGGCCGACGGGCCCGCGCCGACGCTGTACCTGCTCACCGGCATCGGTGGCGGCGAGGACGGCATCTCCTGGTGGGACAACACCGATGTGCGAGAGTTCTTCGCGGACAAGCACGTCAACGTGGTGATGCCGGTCGGCGGCAAGTACAGCCTGTACACCGACTGGATCGCCGACGATCCCGCGATCGGCCGCAACCGGTGGCAGACCTACCTCACCCAGGAGCTACCGGGCGTGCTCGACGCGAAGCTCGGCAGCACCGGCCGCAACGCCATCGCCGGGGCGTCGATGGCCGCGGGTTCGGCCGTGGATCTGGCGATCCACTCCGGTGGGCTCTACAGCGCGGTCGCGGCCTACAGCGGCTGCCCCTGGACCGCCGACGCGCTCGGCACCGCGATGATCAACGCGCAGGTCGGACGGGGCGGGGCCAACTCGGCCAACATGTGGGGTGCCCCCGGTGGCGCGATCTGGCAGGCGCACGATGCCTTCGCCAACGCGGCGGCCCTGTCCGGCAAGACCGTCTATCTGTCCGCCGCGTCCGGCACGCCCGGCGCCATCGACGAGGGCGGGCTGCCGTTCCCGCCGCTGGAGGCCATCGCGAGCTCGTGCACCGCGGCGTTCGCGGCCCGGCTGACCCAGCTCGGACTGCCGGTCACCCACGTCAACCGCCCGGAGGGTTCGCACACCTGGGGGCAGTTCGAGACCGATCTGCACGAATCCTGGCCCCAGCTGGCCCGCGCCATCGGCGCCTGAGCACGAGCACTACCGCGCGACGATGAGACCACTCATCGCCGTGCGGTAGGCCGGAGACGGCACCACGCACCGATTCGGTGAGGGTGCCGCAGCGGTCATTCTGGAATCCGTTCGATCGACCGACGGACGGATTCGAAACCCGAGAAGGGTTGGACCGCAATGCTTCACGACGCAGCGTTCTTGCTCACCGACCCGGACTACTTCCGGCCGATCGAGTACAGCGACCCGGGACCGCGATTCGCCCCCGCCGCGCCGCCCGCCGGGTGGACGCGCAGCGAGTCCGGCGTGTGGACCCACTGGCTGCCGCCGGAGGTCGCCTTGCCCGATCAGGGCTGGAAAGTGCACGTCTCCAGCGCACTGGAGAACACCCACCTGGTGCTCGACATCGTCGCCGGCGTCTGCGCCGAGCTGGGGGTGCCGTTCAAGCACCTGACCGGGCGGGCGTTCTTCGGCTGGCTGCACAGCAAGCACGGCAGCCGGGTGCAGAGCGGGAAGTTCTGCGCGCTCTACCCGCCGACGCCACAGCGCGCCCACGAGGTGCTGATCCGGCTGGAGCGCGCACTCTACGGCATCGCGGGACCCTATGTGCTCACCGATCGCCGATTCGGCGAATCACAGTGTGTCTCCTATCGTTTCGGTGCGTTTCGGCCCCGTTACCGGCTGCAGGCCGACGGCTCGAAGCTGCCCACCATGCGCGCCCTCGACGGCACCGAGATCCCGGACGAGCGCCGCCCGGAATTCTTCCTGCCGGCCGGCGTGGTCGATCCGTTCGGGCCGCCGCCGGAACCCGCCGACACCGCGGGCGAGGTCAGCTTCCACGGCTACACCTTCGAGGAGGTGCTCCAGCACAGCAATGCCGGGGGCGCCTATCGGGTCCGCGACAGCCACGGCGGCGCGTGCTTCGTGAAAGAGGCCAGGGGCCACAACGGCTACGTCGGCGCGCGGGACGCCCGCCAGCGGCTCGAGCACGAGTATCTGACGCTGCGCGCCCTGCACGCCGCCGCACCCGGGCTGGCGCCGCGACCGATCGAGCTGTTCACCGAGTGGGAGAACACCTACCTCGTCACCGAGTTCGTGCCGGGACGCACGCTGACCAGCTGGATGGTCGCCACGACGCCGCTGATCCACGCCGGCGCGGATCCGGCGTCCTTCGCCGGGTACTACCGGCGCTGCCGCCACATCCTCGAGCAGCTCACCGAGCAGATCCAGACGCTGCACCGCCTCGGCTACGCCTTCGTCGACATCAGTCCGGGCAACGTGCTCGTCGCCGACGACGACACCGTGCGGCTGATCGACGTGGAAGCCGTGCAGCGACTGGACCATCCGCTCGGGCTGCTGTCCACGCCGGGCTTCACGCCGCCCGAATTGCGGACGGCCGCGGCGCGGGCCGAGGCCGATCCGCGCTATGTGGATGCCTACGCGCTGGCGGCGCTGGCGCAGACGCTGATCTTCCCGATGCACGAGGCCGCCGAGCGGTCGCCGCAGTCGCTGGCGCATCTGCACGCCGATCTCGCCGACGTGGCCGCCCCGCCGGCACCGCTGTGGGATGCCGCGCTGCGCTACCGGCGCGACAGCGGCGAGCAACGCCTGCCCGATCCGGAGACGGTGCGCGCCGACCCGATCACCGCGCTGGCCTGGTTGCGCGACCGCACCGCCGACGCGCTGGAACGCATGGCCGAACCGGGGCATCCGATTTCGGTGTATCCGCTGGGCCCGAAGGGCTACGGCACCAACACCCGCGGCGTCGCCCACGGTACGGCGGGCGTGCTGCACGCGTTGCGGTCGGCGGGACGAACCATCGACCCGGCGGTGCGGACCCGCCTGCGCGACGAATCGCTGGCCGCCCGCGACGACACCTGCCCGGGCCTGATGTTCGGCAACGCCGGAATCGCCCTGGTGCTCGACGATCTCGGCGAGCGCGAGGCCGCGGCGACGCTGCTCGCGGCGGCCGGAGCGCATCGTCTCGCCACCGAGTCCGCGACCTGGGGCGGCGGTGCCGCCGGAATCGCTATGGCCTACTTGCTCTTTCATCGGCGCACCGGCGATCCCGGCCACCTCGAACAGGCGCACCGCCTGCTCAGCGCCCTGCCCGCGGACCTGCGCCCCCTGCTGGGCGCCGACAACGCCGGCGGATTGCTGCACGGGCGGCCCGGCCCGGCGCTCGCCCTGTACTACCTGGCGACCCTGACCGGCGAGCAGCGCTCCTTCGACCACGGATTGCGGCTGCTGCACGAGGAATTGGCGCACGCCGAGCTTCGACCAGGCGACGCGCTGGAGTTCCGGACCTCGGAGCGCGACCTGCGGGTCATGCCCTACCTCGCCTCCGGCAGCGCGGGTTACGCGCTGGTCGCGTCCCGCTACCTGCGCCGGCACGACGATCCCGTGCTGGCCGAGGCGCTGCGGAGATGTCTGCGCTCCGCGGGCATCCGCTTCACCGCCGCTCCCGGGCTCTTCCACGGTCAAGCGGGAATGGCTCTGGCCCAGGCCGATTCGGGCCTGCCGCTCGATCCGGCTCGATGGACGGCGCTGTTCAAGTACGCGATTCCCGGCGCGACCGGCGTGCGCTGGCTCGGCGGGCACGGCCAGCGGCTCAGCGCCGACCTGGCCACCGGTTCGGCCGGCGTCCTGCTGGCCCTCCACCACGCGCTGACCGGCAGCCCCGACCCCCTGTTCACCCTCGACGCGGCAGCGGCTCCGGCCGCGCCCCAGCCGGTCGAGCTGTAACCGACGACACCGAGAGGAGGTGAACACGATGATCGAGATCCTGAAGCTGCAGGCCGAGACCGCCAAGAACGAGGGCGAGGACGCCGCCCTGAGCACCCTCAGCATGGCCCACTGCACCAACACCCACGAAATGCAGTGACGCCCAGTCGACTCCGCCACCGCCGAAGGAGGTGAACACGATGCGCCAGATCCTGAAATTGCAGGCCGAGACCGCCAAGAACGAGGGCGAGGACGCCGGCTTGAGCACGCTCAGCATGCAGCACTGCACCAACACCCACGAAATGCAGTGACACCCCACCGCACCCGCGACACCCGAAGGAGGTGAGACACCATGGGCCAGATCCTGAGACTGCAGGCCGAAATCGCCAGGAACGAGGGCGAGGACGCCGGCTTGAGCACCTGGAGCATCCAGCACTGCACCAACACCCACGAAATGCAGTGACACCCCGACAACCGCGCCGGGCGCGGGGCCGTGCGGCCCCGCGCCCGGCGATTCTTTTCCGCCGACAAGGAACCCGACCATGATCGATACAGCTGCGACACGGCGGCATGCGGATCTGCGACGCTATCTGCTCGCCCAGGCCACCTCCAGCTTCGGCAGCACCATGACCAGCACCACCGTCGCCGTCACCGCCGTGGCCGCCCTGGCGGCCGGGCCGCGCGAGGTGTCGCTGCTGGTCGCCGCCTCGGCGGTGCCGCCGCTGCTGCTCGGTCCGTGCGCCGGGGTCCTGCTGGACCGGGTGCGCCGGCCACGCCGGATGCTGATCGGCGCGGATCTCGTGGCCGCCACGGCGATCGCGGTGTGCGCGGTGGCGGCGCTGACCGGCCGCCTCACCGTGGCCACCCTGATCGGCTTGTCGCTGACGCTCGGCGTGACCGGCATAGTCCGTGCGGGACTGTACTTCTCGCATCTGAGCACGCTCGGCGTGCGCGATCTCGGCGCCACCCGCGCGCGGCTGCAAGCCAATGCCCTGCTGGCGCGGTCGGCGGGCGCGTCGGTGGCGGGGCCGCTGCTGGCGGCGGCCGGTGCGGCGATCATGTTGGGCTGCGACGTGCTGAGCTATCTGTTCAGCGCCTACTGCCTGGCCGGACTGTCCGCGCCGGATCACCGCGAGACCGCCGAACCCAGCGGTCTGCGCCGCGAATTCGCCGACGGGATCCGCGCGCTGCGCGACTCCCGAATCCTCGCCGCGCTGGCACTGTATCTGCTGATCGGCGGGGCGGCCGCCGGTGGCGTCGCGGCGATGCGCTCGGTGTTCCTGCTCACCGACATCCGAATTCCGGTGTCCGTGTATGGCATTCCCGCCGTCGCCGCCACCTTGTCCGCGGCGCTGGGCGCGGTGCTGGCGCCGCGCCTGCTCGCGGGACGGATGTCCGCCGATCGCGCGCTGCGCGGCGCCGTCCTCGCGGCGGCGGTCTGCGCGCTCGCCCTGCCGGCCGCCACCGGCGCCCTGCCCGTCGCGCTGGTGATCGTCTGCGCGAGCACCGCGCTGCCGACCTTTTTCGGCGCGATCCTGAACATCGCGCTGATCACCGTCATGGGCGCCGAGGTCGGTGACCGGTATTTCGCCCGCGTGGGCGCGCTGCTGGCCACCGGCACGACCGCCGCGAACCTGGCCGGGGCGCTGCTGGGCGGTGTGCTCGGTGAGCAGCTCGGCGCCCGCGCCGGAATCTGGGTCTTCGTCCTCGCCGATCTCGGCGGCGCGCTCGCCTTCACCCTGGTCCTGGCCCGCCGCCCGGCCCCGCTGAATACATAGTCCCGTCCGGCGCTGTCGTGCGACACTTCTGCCCATGACAGCACGGACTTTCGTGGTCGTATACGCGGTCGACGAGAGCGGCGCGACCGGTGTGCGGATCGGGCAGGCGAGTCTGCTCGAACGGGAATTCGCCCTCGCCCACCCCGATTCCGCGGCCCTGCTCGCCGGGCAGCGGGCGGCGCTGCGGCTCGGGATCTTCAGTCCCGCCCATCATTACGGCGAGGTCGTCGATGTCGCGGCGACGATCGTCGTGCCCGAGGCCCCCGATATCGTGCTGCTGCAACTGGCCCAGACCTCGGCCGCGCCGCCGCGCGGCGTGCCGGTCACCCTCGCCGAGAATCCCGACGGCGGCCTGATCGAACCCAGCCGCGCCGACGTCGTCACGGCCGTGCGCGCGGTGCTCGCCGACGCCGCCGCCGAGCCGCCACCGCCGGCGATGACGATCGGCAATCCCCTGACCTGGGTGTGGAAGCTGCTGGGCGGTGGCTGAATTCCCCGCCGGCGCGCTCCGTCGATGCGCCGACCTCGCCCTGGTCGTCGCCGTCGGCGCGCTCGACCTGGCGGCCTGGGGCGGCGATCGCGAGCTGGCCGGCGGGGGCAGCCTGCCGATCTGGGTGGTGCCGGTCGCGGCGGTGCTGCTGTGCGGTTCGCTGCTGTGGCGCGGGCGGTTCCCGCTCGCGGTGTGGGCACTCGCGTGGGGTTGGACGGCGGTGAATCTGGTTGTCCCGAACTACTTTCCGGTCGGGTACCTGCTGGTCGCCACCTTCGCGGCCGGGTGCCGGGTGCCCGCGAGCACGGCGCGGCTGGTGCTGGCGGGCTCCGCGCTCTCGCTCGCGTTGTTCACCTACCACAACGACCTGGCGGGTCCCGCCGAGTCCGCGCCCAGCCACTATCTCGTCGCGGGCACGCTCTGGGCCCTGGCGCTCGGCGTCGTCTGGGGCGTGGCACGCGTGCTCTACCTGCGCGAACAGCGCGGGCTCGCGGCGCAGTCGCGGCTGCGCGCCGACGCCGAGGCCGCGCTGGCGGCGCAGCGGCTGCGGCTCGCGCACGACCTGCACGACAGCGTCTCGGGTGCGGTGTCCGGCATGATCCTGCACGCCGCCGCCGCGCGGGCGCTGGCCACCGGCGGGGACCCGCAGGTGATCGCGGCGTTGACCACCATCGAGCAGGCCGGGACCCACGCCATGAGCGAGTTGCACGACCTGCTCGGCCTGCTGCGTGCCCCCGCCCAGGCCACCGCGCCGGGCACCCTGGAAGACCTGATCGAGCGGAATCGGGCGCGCGGGTTGACGATTCGTCTCGACACCGACGGCGCCCGGCCCCCGCGGGTCGATCCCGACGTCGACCTGGCCGCCTATCGGCTGGTGCAGGAATCGCTGACCAACGTCGCCAAGCACGCGGGCGCGGGCGCGCACGTCGACATCAGCATCGGCTGGCACCCCTCCCGGGTCACCGTCGCCGTGCGCAGCAGCGGCGGGGCGGGCCCGGCCGAGCAGGTCGGCCGGCTCTCCACCCGCCAGGGCCTGGCCGGGCTCACACAGCGGCTGCAAACCCTCAGCGGCACCGTCGAATACGGCCCGGACGGCGCGGGCTGGTCGGTGGTCTCGGAGATACCGCTGAGCGCCACGGGAATCGCGGAGAACACGTGACGATCAGAGTGCTCATCGCCGAGGACGAGGCCCTGGTGCGGGCGGGCTGTGTGCTGCTGCTCGGCAGCGTCGCCGGGATCGAGGTGGTCGGCGAAGCCGCCGACGGCGCGGCGGCCGTCGCGCTCGCCGCCGACACGCGGCCCGACGTGGTCCTCATGGACCTGCGCATGCCGGGCACCGACGGGATCACCGCCACCCGGGCGCTCTGCGAAAACCCCGACGCCCCAGCGATTCTCATCCTGACCACGTTCAACGAACAGCAGGCGGTGCAGCAGGCGCTCGCCGCCGGCGCGAGCGGCTTCCTGCTCAAACACGCCGCCCCCGCCGACCTCGCCCAGGCCATTCGCGCGTGCGCCGCGGGCGACGGGTGGCTCGATCCCGCGGTCGTCGGCGGTGTGCTCACCGCCCTGCGCTCGGCCACTCCCCCGCAGGTCAGCACACCCGCCTCGATCGCCGGGCTCACCAACCGGGAACGCGAGGTGCTGGTGCTGATGGCGATGGGCTACGCCAACACCGACATCAGCGCCAAGCTCTTCATCAGCGAAGCCACCACCCGCACACACGTCTCCCACGTCATCGCCAAGACCGGTTCCCGGGACCGGACCCAGGCGGTGGTGCACGCCTACCGCAGCGGTTTGATGAGCTGACGTTCCGGGACTCAGACGGCGACGCCGCCGATCCGGCGCCCGATCGTGGTCAGCAGCCGCCGGGTCAGTTCGGGGTCGGCGGCGGTTTCCCGGTCGGTGTAGTCGCCGAGGGCGTGGATCGCGGTGAAGCCGGCCGGGCCCCACTGGTGGCGGAGCAGCGTGCTCCGGCCGGCGACGGCGACCACCGGCACCGGGCGGGCGCGCCGGGCCAGCACCGAGAGCAGTTTGCCGTGCGCGGTCTGCGCGTCGATACTGCCCTCCCCGGTCACCACCAGGTCGAATCCCGGTAGGTGCCGGTCGAATTCGGCCAGGTCGAGGAAGAACTCGGCACCGGAGACGAGAGTGCCGCCGAGCAGCAACGCCGCGAAACCGATTCCGCCCGCGCTGCCCGCGCCGGCCGCGGCCGCGACCGTCCGGGCGTGCGGGTAGCCGCTGCGCGCGAACGCCTCGACCAGGTTGGCCAGACCGGCGTCGAGAAACCGGACCTCGGCCGCGGTAGCTCCCTTCTGCGGGCCGTACACCGCTGCCGCCCCGCTGGATCCGAGCAAGGGATTGGTGACATCGCCCGCGATCACGATCTCGACGCCGGTCAAGGACTGCGCTCGGGATGAGTCGACGGTGTGGACCAGGCCCGCGTTGCGCCCGCAGGGGCGCAGCAGTCTGCCCTCAGCGTCGGCGAAGGTGTGGCCGAGCGCCGCGAGCAAACCCATGCCGCCGTCGGTGCTGGCGCTGCCGCCGAGGGCGAGCACCAGTCGCCGCGGCCGGTACCGCAAAGCCTGGGCGACAGCCTGTCCCAGGCCCAGGCTGCTCGCGTCCAGCGGTAGCGGGCGGCCGCCGGGCAGGGTGGTGAGACCGCAGGCGGCGGCGACCTCCACCACCGCGGTGCCGTCGCCGAAGGCGATCCGCGCGGACCGCGGGGTTCCGGCCGCGCCGGCCACCGTCACCGGCCGCGGCGTGAAACCCGCTGCCACGGCAGCCTCGACGCTGCCGTCGCCGCCGTCGGCCAGCGGGATCCGGTGACTGCCGACCCCCGCCGCCGTCAAGCCCGCGGCCAGCCCGTCGGCCACCTCGGCGGCGCTCAGGCTGCCTTTGAACTTGTCCGGGGCGAGGAGAACCCGCACGCGATCGTCCTTCCGCTCAATCCGCCTGCGCCACCGCGCCGAGCAGGTCCCGGGCCCGGTTGGCGACGGTGATGAACTCCGGCGTCTCCATCGTCGTGGCGTAGTCGCGGTGCGCGGGCAGATCCACGTCGAGCACTTCGATGATCTCGCCCGGCCGCGGGCTCATCACGACCACCCGGTTGGCGAGGTAGACGGCCTCGGCCACCGAATGGGTGACCAGCAATACCGTGGTGCCGGTCTCGCGCCAGATCCGATGCAGTTCGACGTTCATCCGTTCCCTGGTGAGCGCGTCGAGGGCGCCGAACGGCTCGTCCATCAGCAGCACCGCGGGCCGGTGCAGCAGCGCCCGGCACAGCGAAACCCGTTGCTGCATACCGCCGGAGAGCTCGTGCGGCAGGGCGTTCTCGAAGCCGCCGAGCCCGGTCATCTCGATCAGCCGCGCGCACTCGGCCGCCGCGGCCCGCTTGTCCATGCCGCGCATCTCGGCCTGCAACAGGATGTTCTTGCGGACCGTCCGCCATTCCAGCAACGCGGCGCGCTGGAAGACGTAGCCGATATCGCGTTGCGGACCGCGCACGGGGGCACCGCCGAGTTCGACCCGGCCCCCGCTCGGCTCGGTCAGCCCGGCAACGACCTTGAGCAGCGTCGACTTGCCGCAGCCGGACGGGCCGACGATGGACACGAATTCGCCGCGGCCGACCTGGAGATCGACCTCGTGCAGGGCGGTGACTTCGCCGCGTTTGGACGAGAACCGGACGGTCAGGTCGGTGACCGCGACCGCGGTATCGGTCCGGGCCAGGGTTTCGGTGGGTGTGCTCATCTGGTCACCTGCTCACGGCTTGCCGGTGGGGGTGAACGCCGAGTCCCAGTATTTGGCCGGGTCCTCGGCTTTCTCGAGCAGTTTCGCGCTGCTGAGCACCTCGACGGTGGCCTGCCAGTTCGCCGCGCTGTTGGTGCCGGGCGCCTTGCCGGCGGTCTCCGGTGTGCTCAGCAGCGGGATGGTCTGCTGCCACTGCTGCAGCAGCACCTGCTGCGGCGGCAGCTGCGGATCCTTGCCCTGCATCGCGGCGACCGCCGCGTCCGGATTCGCGACCGCCGCGGCGAAGGCCTCGCTGGTCGCGTCGACCATGGCCTGGACGAGCTTGGGCGAGGATTCGATGGTGCCCTGGTTCGCGATCAGCCCGTTGCTGAAGAAGTTCAGCCCCTGCTCCGAATACCGCAGATAGCGCACCTCTTTGCCGCTCTTGTTCGCGATGGTCGGCCCCTGATCGTGCGCGAACCCGATCAGCCCGTCGACGCGACCCGAGAGCATCGCCGACATCTTGCCCGCCGAATCGAGACTCTGCTGGGTGACCCGGTCCGCCGGGACGCCCGCCTTGTCGAGATAGAGCGGGAAGGTCGTGGTCGGCGCGTCACCGGCCGAGACCGCGATGGTCTTGCCCACCAGATCCGCCGGTGTCCGGATATTCGAATCCGCGAAGACCTGCACCGCCGAGGGCGTGGTCTGCAAGAAGACGCCGACGCTCTTGATCTTCACGCCCTTGTCGATATTGCTCAGCACGGCCGGCGTATCGGCCCAGCCGAAGTCGGTCTGCTTCGACCCGGTGGCCTGGGCGGTCTTGGTCGAGCCCTGCCCGGCCGAGATCTTCAGATCGATCCCGTGCTTGGCGAAGATGCCCTCCTGGATCCCGTAGTAGAACGGGGCGTGCTCGCCGTAGGGGTACCAGTTGAGCATCAGCGACACCGCGGTGGTCTTCCCGTCGGCGCCGGGCTCCTTGGCGTCCTTGCCGCCGCCGCCACAGCCGGTCAGGGCCAATACCGAGGCGAGCGCGGCGGCGCCGACTGTCGTGAGTGTGCGAGTTCCGAATTTCATGCGAGTTCTCCAGCTGTGACGCGAATGGTGCGACGTGCTCACGCGCCGCCGACGACCGAGGCCGTGGATCGACGGGAGGCGTGCCAGGGGATGAGGAACTGCTCGGCGATTTCGATGATCGCGAACAGGATGATGCCCAGCAGGGACATGATGATCAGGGCGGCGAACAGCATCGCCGTGTCGATGTTTCCGTTGGCCTGCAGGATCACATAGCCGAGTCCCTCGTTGGCGCCGACGAATTCGCCGACGACGGCGCCGGTGACCGCGAGGGTGGCCGCGATCTTGAGGCCGGACATCAACTGCGGCAGCGAGGCCGGAAAACGCACTTTCACGAACGTCTTCCAGTTGCTCGCGCCCATGGTGGAGGTGAGTTCGAGGATTTCCGGGTCCACCGAGCGCAGCCCGGCCATGCCGGAGATGACGATCGGGAAGAACGCCATCAGCACGGCGACCAGGATCTTGGGGCTGGTGCCGAAGCCGAGCCACACGATGAACAGCGGCGCGATCGCGATCTTCGGGATCACCTGGGCGAAGAGAATGAGCGGATACATCGTCCGCTCGGCGCCGCGGGAGTAGATCATCATCAGCGCGACGGCCTCGCCGACCAGCGCGGCGATGAGGAAGCCGGCCACCGTCTCGTAGGTGGTCACCCAGGTGTTCTCGAGCAGGTAGGCCGAATTGTCGACGGTGGTGCGCCAGGTGTCCCCCGGCGACGGCAGGATGTAGGGCTCGACGAGTTCGAACTTCGTGACCGCCCACCAGGCGACGGCGAGCGCCGCCACCAGGGCCAGCGGCCGCCAGATGTTCGACCACAGCGTGGCTGGGGATGGGAGCTTCCGGCGCCGGGCGCGAACGGGTTGCGTCGCCTTCGGTGCAGAGGAATCGGCCCCGACGGACGTGATTACCGCCATCTGGAGTCCTAAAGCTAGTAGTGGAGCGGGGTTCGAACTGCACCCGCTGGGAATGCGCTTTCCGAAGCTGGGACCGAGGCTAGTGTGACCGCCCACACAGTGTCAAGGGTTTCGAATCTCCGCAGCTCAGACCGGCCGGAAAACCGTGCTGTCGCGCAGGATCACACGGCCGGGGGCGAATTCGTGCGCCCGCTCGGCCGTCGCCGCGGCGTCCAGCGCCAGCGCGACGGCACGCTCGCCGATATCGACCAGCGACAGCGCCACCGTCGACAACCCGGGGACGTGATCACGCAGCGTCGGAATATCGTCGAAACCGGCGACGCAGACGTCGCCCGGCACCGCGAGGCCCAGCTCACGCCACGCCGCGATCGCCCCGATCGCCATCACGTCGCTCACCGCGAACACGCAGGGTGCGGCGTTGCCGGGGCGCAGCTCCAGCGCGGCGGCCAGGCGGCGGGCGGCACTGAAACCACCGTCGCGGGAGAAGTCGCCGGCGATCTCGACCAGCGGCGTCACGCCCTGTGTCGCCAGCGCCTCGACGAAGCCGTTGCGCCGGTCGACGGCCGTCCTGATGTGGCCCGGACCGCCGATCACGGCGAAATCCCGGTGCCCTTGCCCGAGCAGCGCGTGCGCCAATTGCGCTGCGGCCACGCGGTTCTCGGGCTCGACCGCCGCACCGAAGGACAGCGGCTGGCCGATCACCACCACCTTGCCGCAGTTGTCCAGATACCGCGCGCACTCCCGCTCCAGATCGCGGTCGAGATCACCGCTCTGGCGCGAGCCCGCCAGGATGATCGCGTCGGCGCGGTGCGAGATGAAGGTGCTCACCGACTCGCGTTCGATATCGAAATCCCGCTGCGTACTGGCCAGCAGGACGAGTTTGCCCGCCCGTCGCGCCGCCCCCTGCACGCCCTGCACGATCGAGGAGAAATACGGGTCGGCGATATCGTGCACGACCAGTCCGATGAGGCCGGTCGAGGCCCGGGCGAGCGCCTGGGCCTGGGCATTCGGCACATAGCCCAATTCGGCGGCGGCGGCGCGCACCCGGTCGGCGACCTCCTCGCCGGGGACCCGCGACGAGCCGTTGAGCACTCGGGACGCGGTTGCCTGGGAGACGCCCGCCCGGATCGCGACGTCTTGCAATCTCACAGCCGCCATGGCTTCGTGCCTCGTTCTCTCGGTAGGCGTGGGGGTTGACCGGACTCGGTGACTAGCATAGCTTGGAAAGCGCATTCCGAGCTGACTTGTCCACTCGACGTGTGCGGACTCCCCGCACACCGTCCACGACCCATTCTGCGGGTCGTCGGTCACGCAAATCAGAAGAGGCACAATCCAATGCCCGATTCCACCCCTGCCCCGCGCACGCTCCGCGTCGCCATGAACGGCGTCACCGGCCGCATGGGCTACCGCCAGCACCTGCTGCGGTCGATCCTGCCGATCCGCGCCGCCGGCGGACTGCTGCTCCCCGACGGGGCCCGCGTCCAGATCGAGCCGATCCTGCTCGGCCGCAACGCCGCCAAGCTCGCCGCACTCGCCGCCGAGCACGACATCGCGGAGTGGAGCACCGACGCGGCCGCCGTCATCGCCGATCCCTCCGTCGACATCTACTTCGACGCCCAGGTCACCTCGCGCCGCGTCGAGGCGCTCGCGGCCGCGATGAAGGCGGGCAAACACGTCTTCACCGAGAAGCCGACCGCCGAAACCCTCGCCGAGGCCGTCGAACTCGCCCGCATCGCCGCGAACGCCGGCGTCACCGCCGGCGTCGTGCACGACAAGCTGTATCTGCCCGGTCTGGTCAAGTTGCGCCGGCTCGTCGACGAAGGATTCTTCGGCCGGATCCTCTCGCTACGTGGCGAATTCGGCTACTGGGTCTTCGAAGGCGACGGCCAGCCCGCGCAGCGGCCCAGCTGGAACTACCGCGCCGAGGACGGCGGCGGCATCGTCGTCGACATGTTCTGCCACTGGAACTACGTCCTCGAGGGCCTGCTCGGCAAGGTCGAGGCGGTCACCGCCAAGACCGCGACCCACATCCCCACCCGGTGGGACGAGCACGACCGGCCCTATCCGGCCACCGCCGACGACGCCGCCTACGCGATCTTCGAGCTGGCCGGCGGCGTTGTCGCCCAGATCAACTCGTCCTGGGCGGTGCGGGTGTACCGCGACGAGCTCGTCGAATTCCAGATCGACGGAACCCACGGCTCCGCCGTGGCCGGCCTGCGCGACTGCGTCGCCCAGCACCGCTCGCACACGCCCAAACCGGTCTGGAATCCCGACCTGCCGGTCACCGAGCCGTTCCGCGAACAATGGCTGGACGTGCCCGCGAACGCGGAGCTGGACAACGGATTCAAGGCGCAGTGGGAGGAATTCCTCGCCGACGTGGTGCACGAGCGGCCGCACCGCTACGGGCTGCTCTCGGCCGCGCGCGGCGTGCAGCTGGCCGAACTGGGACTGCGCAGTTCCGCCGAAGGCCGCCGGATCGAGATCCCGGAGGTGACGCTGTGACCGCGGCAGCCACGGACGTCTCCGTTCTGCTACCCGCCGGTGCGCGGCTCGAACCCTACGTCCTGGGCGCACCGGGAGTGTGGACACGACCGACCGGTCCGATCACCTCGCGGGTGGCTTTCGCTGCCGCGCATGTGATTCCGCGCGCCACGGCGGACAACACCCCGGGCGCGCCCGCCACCGTCGACTGGGACGCGACGCTCGCCTACCGGCACGAACTGTGGTCCTACGGTCTCGGGGTCGCCGACGCCATGGACACCGCGCAGCGCGGCATGGGTCTGGACTGGCTCGCGACCGCGGAACTGATCCGCCGCACGGGCGCCGAGGCGGCCTCGGCCGGCGGCCGGCTCGCCTGCGGCGCCGGGACCGACCAGCTCGATCTCGCGGCACTGCCGTCCGGCCCGGCCGGGCTCGACCGGATCGTCGATGCCTATCGCGAGCAGATCGAGGTGGTGCGGGAGGCCGGGGCGCAGGTGATCCTGATGGCCTCACGGGCGCTGGTGCGGGTGGCCCGGTCGGCCGCCGACTATGTGCGCGTCTACGAGAAGGTGCTGGCCGAGGTGGATCGGCCGGTGATCCTGCACTGGCTCGGCACCATGTTCGATCCCGCGCTGCACGGATACTGGGGCAGCGCCGAGATCGATACCGCCACCGAGACTTTCCGGGCGCTCATCGAGCACAATCGCGCCAAGATCGACGGGGTCAAGGTGTCGCTGCTCGACGCGACACACGAGGTCGCGCTGCGGCGGGCGCTGCCCGACGGCGTACGGCTCTACACCGGCGACGATTTCAACTATCCCGAGCTGATCATCGGTGACGCACAGGGGCATTCGGACGCGCTGCTCGGCATCTTCGCGGCCATCTACCCGGCCGCCTCCACCGCACTGCAGGAACTCGATCGCGGGAACGCGGCGCGCGCGGCGGAGATCCTCGGCGCGACAAGGGAACTCGGGCGTCACATCTTCGCCGCACCCACGTACTACTACAAGACGGGTATCGCCTTCCTGGCCTGGCTCAACGGCCGTCAACCCGGCTTCTCGATGGTGGCGGGCCTCGCCACGGGACGCTCCGTGCCCCATCTGACCGAGTTGTTCCGGCTGGCGGATCGGGCCGGGCTGCTGTCGGACCCGGACCTGGCCGCGCATCGGATGCGGGTCTACCTCGAGCTGAACGGACTGCGCGCATGACATCGTCTCGGCCGTACGATCTCGATGACCCGTATGGTGCGCTGTCCCTGAACACCGCGACCACGAAACGCTGGACGCTCATCGAAGCGGTGGACGGGGCCGCCCGGGCGGGGCTCGGCGCGGTCGGACTCTGGCGCGACCGCGTCGAGGAGATCGGGGTGGCCCGCGCGGCGAAGGTGGTCGCCGATGCCGGATTGCGCGTCTCCAGCCTCTGCCGCGGCGGCTTCCTGACCGCGCCCGGCGACGGGCAGGAAGCCCTCGACGACAACCGCCGTGCCATCGACGACGCGGCGGCATTGGGCACCCGCGAACTGGTCATGGTCATGGGTGGGCTCGCCGACCGCGACCTCGCCGCCGCGCGGGCGCGGGTCGAGGACCGGCTGGCGCGGCTGGTCCCCTATGCGGCCGACCGCGGGGTCCGGCTCGCCCTGGAACCGCTGCATCCGATGTTCTGCGCCGACCGCGCCGTGCTTTCCACACTGGGACAGGCGTTGTCGATGGCGCGGCCCTATCCGGCGGAGGCGGTGGGCGTCGTGGTCGACACCTTCCATCTGTGGTGGGATCCGACGCTGGAGGAACAGATCGCCCGCGCCGGCGCCGCACGGATCAGCTCGTATCAGGTGTGCGACTGGCTCGATCCGATGGCCGCCGACCCACTGCTGTCGCGGGGCATGATGGGCGACGGCGTGATCGACTTCGCGAGCATCGGCCGGTGGGTTCGCGACGCCGGGTACCGCGGTGACGTCGAGGTCGAGATCTTCAATGCCGAGATCTGGGCCGGCGACGGAAACGTCGTGCTCGAGCGGATGAAACAGCGCTATCGGGATCTGATCCTGCCGTCCCTGATCTGACCCGTGGCCGGTCCAGCGTGCTGGACCGGCCGGCAGCTCAGCCGAGGACCTGACGCAGGACGTGGGCGAACGGCTCCGGCTGGCCCGGGTAGCCGGACTCCGGGCCGGTGAAGCCGCCGTGATGGCTGGGAAACTGCACCGGCTTCTGCCCCAGCCGCTCGGCGAGCGCCGTCGATGTGCGGGCCGTGACCGTGCCGGTCGACTCCTCGCCGACGCCGATCACGATCCGGGTCCGCGCGGCGGTGAGGGCGGCGATGTCGGGCCGGTAGCTGGTGACCACCTCGGCCCGCTCCGACAGCAGCGGATCGTCGCGGGAGCCGTCGTCCTCGACCGGCAGGCCGAACATCGCCGGGTCGGCGGCGGGCGCGGCGAAATACGCGTCACTGTATTCGCCCTGCCAGGACGTCATCGCAATGAAGCCCGCCATCCCCGCGCCGAATCCCTTCTGCGCGTAGGCCTCGCGATACCCCGCCGCCGCCCGCTCGGCCGCTGCGGCATCCGGCAGCACCGACAGCACCGGCGGTTCATGCGCCACCAGCGTGCGCACCGCGCCCGGATGCGCCGTCACCAGCGCGAGCGTGACGATGGCCCCGCCGCTGCTGGCGAAGACCTCGACCGGTCCACTGTCGAGCGCCTCGATGACGGCGTACACGTCCGCGGCGTGGACGGCCGGGGAATTGTCGAGCTGCCCCTCGGCGCGGACGCTGCGGCCGAGACCCCGAGGGTCGTAGGTGACAACCGTGCGATCGGTGAAATACGCGGCGAGGGCGGTGAAACCCGAGGCGTCCATCGGGAGGCCGACCATCAGCAGCGGCGGCCGCCCGTCCGCTGTCGGCAGTGGTCCGTGCACGTCGTAGGTGATCGTCGCGCCGGGAGTTTCGAGCTTGTGTGTCGTCATAACCGTTCTGACGGGAGCAAGGTCGAAAACTCATCGGTCGGTTCGATCCGGCGGCGGTGAATGAAACGAAGCTCGAACTCCGCCGATAGTTCAGGCATCGAACGAGACACCGAGAGTCGCATCGGGCTCCCGCAGTCTCCATGAGCCGGAACTGGAGGAGTCATCGGATGGCGGCAGTAGCAGGGGTGCTCGCGCTGATTTGGCTGATTATGGTGTTAATCGCGGTGATCGGCTTGGTGCGAGGACACCTGCATTGGGCTCGGCTGCGCAGCCGTAAGCATGCGGGATGGCTCCTCGCCGCGTCGTTCGTCGTGTTCTTTCTCATCGGCCTCACCGCACCGGATCAGAAGAGCGGGGACGCGGAGCAGAAGAGTCCCCCGAGTTCTGCCCCTGCCCTTCCGACAACAATGTCCTCGCCGGTGACTTCTGCACCGGTCAGCTCGTCACCGGTCGTCTCCGCCGCACCGGTCGCGCCCGCGACTACCACGGTGCCCGCTGCACCCACGTCCTTCAGTCCGGCCCCGCCGGTGCCACCCTTGCCGTCGACCCGCGTGCCCGCCCCGCAACCTTTTGTGGCACCACCCACTGCGGAGTCGACGACACCTCCCCCTGCTCCGGCGCGTGTGCACTACGCCGACTGCGATGCGGTGCGAGCCGCCGGCGCCGCCCCCCTGCATCGTGGTGAGCCGGGCTACCGATCCGGACTGGATCGCGACAACGACGGAATCGCCTGCGACCGGTGACGGGGCCGACCACGTGCGCGGCACCGAAGGCGGCGAGTCCCGCCGCCCGTGTCGGTCTCCGTCAGCCTTCTGAGACCGAATCGGCCGAGGCGCAGGCCGCGGCGATTGCCGCGGTGTCCCAGTAGAAGGGGCGGACCTCGCTGATGCGGCCGTCGGTCACCGTAATCGTCTGCAGGATGGGGAAATCGAGTTCGCGGGCGGTGGTGCGGGAGCGGGCGTGGACGTGGGTGAGGACGATCAGGGGGTTCGACTCGGACAGGAATGACTGGTCGAGCAGGTCGAAACGGTCCCAGGTCGCGGTCATCGCCTGGAAGAACTGTTCCAGGCCCGCGTGGCCGCGCCAGACGCCGCCGTAGGGCAGGGAGTCCGCCTGGGTCAGGACGACGTCGGGGGCGAAGAACGGGGCGAGGGTGGTGAAGGAGGCGATTCCTGGGCCGCCGGCGGCGAGATACTCGGATTCGGCCTGGTACATGCGCTCGAGAACGAGCTTGGGTGCGGGCGTGGCGGATATCGTCATGCCTTCACTATCGAGATCGTGCGTCCGGAATACCGGCGGTTATCGGACGCCGCGTGTGGCCGAGTTCATGGTGCGCGGGCGGGGAGGATGAGTAGCTTCTCGGGTATGGACCATGACGGACCTAGCCGGACAGCGCTCACTACGGCCTATGCGCGTGCCTATCATCAGCTCGTCGATGAGCCCAGGATCCTCACCGATCCGCTCGCGGCGCGGCTGCTCGGGGTAACGGTGGAGGAGCTCGGCGAGCTGGGCCGGCCCGCGGGCGCCGAGGAGGACGACGGGCTGAAGATGCTCCGGCTCGGAGTCGGCGATCGGCCGCGCCGATTGTTCTTCGCCGCGCGGTCGCGTTTCGCCGAGGACCGTGTGGCCGCGACCGGTGCGCGGCAGGTGGTGATCCTGGGTGCGGGCCTGGACACCTTCGCCTATCGCAACCCGGATGCCGGGCTGCGGGTCTTCGAGGTCGACCATCCGGCTACCCAGGCGTGGAAGCGCGAGCGCCTCGACACCTCCGGCATCGATCTGCCCGAGAGCCTGACCTTCGTGCCGGTCGACTTCGAAACCGACTCGCTGGCAACGCAACTGGAAGCCGCGGGTTTCGACCGGGCGGAGCCGGCCGTGTTCGTGTGGCTGGGCGTCATCTTCTATCTGACGCCGGAGGCCGCCCGCGCCACCCTGGAATACATTGCCGGGCACTCCGGTCCGGTCGAGGTGGTCTTCGACTATCTGGCCGACACCGACGAAGATCGTGCGCAACTGCTGGCTCGGGCGGAGCGGGCGAGCGCTGTCGGCGAGCCGTGGTTCAGCTACTTCGCGCCCGGCGACCTCGCCGAACAGCTGCGCACGCTCGGCTTCACCGACATCGACGACCATCCCGCAACCGAACTCATCGCCGATTACCTGGGCGGCACACCGGAATTCGACGGCGCGCCGCCGCAGGCGTTGCGGCCGGTGCGGTTACTGCGGGCCGGTCACTGAAGGGCCGGCTACCACGGAACCGGGCCGTCCTCGGCGAAGAATCCGCCGGTGGGCCCGTCCGCGCCGAGGGTGGCCATGCGCACCAGAATCGCGGCTCCTTGCTCGACGGTGAGGAAACCCGTGTGGTTGTTGCTGTCGGTGTCGACGTAGCCGGGCGCGACGGCGTTGACCAGGAAACCGTCCTTGCGTAGCTCGTTGGCGTAGTTGACGGTCAGCGAGAGCAGCGCCGACTTCGACGGCGAGTACGCCGCGGACGGCAGCAGCGCCGCGAACGGGCCGTCGGGGTCGCTGAACAGGGTGAGCGAACCGGCGTGGCTCGCGACATTCACGATGCGCGGGGCCGGTGACCGGCGCAACAATCCCAGCATCGCGTTGGTGACCGCGATCACGCCGAAGACGTTGGTCTCGAACACTTTTCGAACCATGTCCAGCTCGACGGTGCTGGGAATCTGATCGACGGCGTCGGCCGGGTCGACCTGGCCGGAACCACTGATCCCCGCGTTGTTGATCAGGATGTCGAGGTAGCCGAAGCGATCTTCGATCGACCGCGCCGCCGCCCGAATACCGGCCGCGTCGGTGACTTCCAGGGTGAGCGCGTGCGCCGTACCGCCGGTCGCCCGGATCGCCGCGGCAGCCCGCTCCCCGCGTTCCGGATCGCGAGAGCCGACCAGCACCGTCGTTCCCCGCGCGGCGAGCTGGTGGGCCGCCGCCTGACCGATCCCTTTGTTCGCTCCGGTGACCAGTGCGATCGTGGGCTGTGAAGTAGTCATGGTGTCCTCGCTTGTGTCGTCTGTCGAACGAACAAGAGATGCCGAGGACCGGCGGGCTGTGACAGCCGAGCTACGTGGCCTGTGTCACACTGCGACGACTATCGGTCAGACACAGAATCGCGAACAGCGGAAAGACCACGAGAATCGTCGAGAAGACGAGGTTGGCCGGTGGTGAGTAGTAGAACGCGTCGATCGGAATCGCCGCGAGTATGCCCGCGAACAACTGCCCGAAAACGACCAGCCACGCTCCGGTCAGCAGCGGATACCGCCCGACTTCGTTGCCCCCCAACAGGATCACCGCGCCGTAGCCCAGCAGCCCGGCGATCAGCAGGAAGGCGAAGCACGAGAACAGCATCAGGTCGTCGGCGTCGACGACGAATCCGCCGGCCGACAGGTATTCCTTGTTCTGCCACTTGCCTTCTTGCGACTGAATCCATGCGCCGAGGGCCTGCATAGCCCACACCAAGCAGCCCCCGAGCGCCAACCATCCCGCGATCCGATGCCGCGTCGGCCGATTCCGGGACCAGCCCTGTCGCACTCGCGCCGACGTCGACTCACCCATGCCCATCCCCCGTTTCGCGCGATCACCGACTCTAGCCGATCGCACCGACACCGGGTTACGCGAAGTCGGCGATAGCCCGGGCGACGGCCTCGCCCATGGCGGGGCTTCCGGTGTGGCCCGAGTCCTCGATGACGTGCAGGCGGGCTTCCGGCCACGCTTTCGCGAGTTCCCACGCGGTATCCAGGGGCGCGCTCAGATCCAGGCGGCCGTGGATCAGGTGGCCTCGAATTCCGTTCAGCCGTCCGGCTTCACGCAGCAGCACACCTTCGTCGAGCCATGCCCCGCGCGCGAAATAGTGCGTGCAGATTCGAACGAAGGCGAGCATGGCGGTATCCGGTTTGGCGCTGTATTGCCCTGGGCTGCCCAGGGTTTCGTGGGCGATCACGGCGTCTTCCCAGCGGCACCATTCGGTCGCCGCGGTGTGGCGCACCGCGGGATCTTCGAGGAGCTGACGATAGTTTTCGACCAGGTCGCCGCCACCTGGGGCCGCGGCGGCGAATCGCTCCCATTCGGCCGGGAGGAGCCGCGCCAGTCCCCGGTAGAGCCAATCGATCTCGTGACGGCGGGTGGTGGTGACGCCGACCAGCACGATCCCGGTGACTCGCGCCGGATGCCGCTGGGCGTAGGCGAGGATGAGGGTCGAACCCCACGACCCGCCGTACAGCAGCCACCGGTCGATGCCGAGGTGGGTGCGCAGTCGCTCCATGTCGGCCATCAGGTGGCCGGTGGTGTTCACCGCCATGTCGGTGCGCGGATCGGCGGCGCTCGGGACACTGCGCCCGCAACCGCGCTGATCGAACTGCACGATCCGGAAGATGCTCGGATCGAACGCTTTTCGTGCCCGCGCGCTACTTCCACTGCCCGGTCCGCCGTGGACGACGAGCACCGGCCGGCCGGTCGGGTTGCCGCTGACGCACCAGTACACCTGATTGCCGTCGCCGACGTCGAGCAGCCCCTCGGTGAACGGATCGATCGCTGGAAATTCCACTGTCCGAGGCTAGCCGGACCAGTCGCCGGACGCGCGGCGCTGGTCGCTGTCGGTGACCGCTGGGCCTATCGGCCGGTCCGCGACGCCACAGCCACTGGCCGGCCTACTGCTCGCCGACCGAGATCGTGGGTGCGCTGAGGTTCGCGAAACCCTGATCGATATGCTCGAGCATACCTTCGAGCGTTAGAAAGTGATCCAGCCGGTGTAATAGCCGCCCTCGCAGATCGCGCCCCGCACCACGCCGCCGCCCTCGATGCACTGCTGCGGCGTGATCGCGGTGTGATCACCCTCGAACTGCGCTCCGGCCACTCCACCTGCCACCGCCGTGAACAGCGCCACACTCATTGCCCCGGTAGCGATTCTCGTTCTGATCCCCATTGTCGTCCCCTTCGTCGACCGAAGCGTGGCAGCCCCAACACTTCTCGATCGATGCTACAGAATAATTCTGGAACCGCACCCGTATGGCACTGACTTGATATGAGCAGCACCTACCGCCCGGCGGGCGAACCGATCGACGTCTGCCATCACAGCGTCGCGTGTATCCCTCCGCAGCCGTCGAATCGTTTGTCACTCTGAACCATTGCGGCCCCACGCAGTCGAGGTCCGATTCGCCTACGGCCAGGACCACCGTTGACGCCGTCCTCCCGGCGGCGTACGTTCGGTTTTGACAAGTTGTCGAAATTCGTCAAGAGGTCAAGAACGTGGTTGTCAACGAGATCGAACGGGAGCAGGCGATCCTCGATGCGGCGGTCGAACTGCTGCTGCGGGGCGGGTACCAGAAACTGACGATGGGCGATGTCGCGGAGGCGGTTTCGCTGCACCGAGGGCTGGTGTATCTGTGCTTCAAGTCGAAGGACGAGCTCGTCGAGGCGGCGGGGCGGCGCGAGCTGGAGCGCTATGCCGAGCGGTGGTCGGCGGCCCTGGCCGCGGACCCGGGCGGCGGCACGGTGGCCAGTATCTATCGGGCGATGGTGCGGGCGCTGCGGGCGCTGCCGTTGGCCGCGGCCATCGTCGCGCGCGACGAGGCGGTGTTCGGCAAGTATCTGCGCAAGCCGGGCACCCTGTTCGATCGGCTCGACGACGTCGGCACCGCGGGCTTTCTCGCGGGCATGCAGGAGGCCGGAGCGATGCGCGCCGATATCGACGCCACCGCGGTGGCGTTCCTGCTCGACGCGCTGACACCGGCACTGCGCCAGACGTTTTCGAGCACCAGCGGGCCCAGCACCGACACCGTGGTCGACACGCTCGCCGATCTGCTCGACCTCGGATTGACCCCACCCGGCGGCCCCGATCTGGCGGCAGGCAAGTCCTACCTGCTGGACGCGCTGACGCGAACCCGGGCCGCCTTTTCCGCCTGATTCTGGGAGATGCTGTGAATACCGTTGCTACTCAACCGGATACCTACACGCTAGACCTGGCCGACGCCCGCGCGACATTGGAGCTCGCGGGCGGCAAAGGGAGTTCGCTGGCCCGCATGGCCGCGGCCGAGTTGCCCGTGCCGCCGGGATTCCACGTGACCACCACCGCCTACCGCCGATACGTCGCGGCCGACGGGCTGCACGATCGCATCCTCGAGGTGGCGGCCCGGGTCTCGGCCGACCAGCCGGAAACCTGGCGCACGGCCGCCACCGAGATCGCCGCACTGCTTGCCGCACAACCGATTCCGGCCCCGATCGAGCAGGCGATCCGGGACGCCTACGCCGAACTCGGCGAGGTGGCGGTCGCGGTCCGCTCCTCGGCCACCGCCGAGGACCTGCCGGACCTGTCGTTCGCGGGCCAGCAGGAGACCTATCTCGACATCACCGGCGCGGACGAGGTGGTGGCCGCGGTCACCCGGTGCTGGGCCTCGCTGTGGACCGACCGCGCGATCGGATACCGTGTCCGCCAGGCGATTTCCGCCGACGAGGTGGCGCTGGCGGTCGTCGTGCAGGAACTCGTGCCCGCCGCTGCGGCCGGGGTGGCGTTCACGGCGAATCCGCTCACCGGGGCGCGCGACGAGGTGCTGATCAATGCCGCGTGGGGGTTGGGCGAGGCCATCGTCAGCGGTCAGGTCACCCCGGACACCGTCGTCATCGGCAAGCGGGACGGGGCGGTCCGGCAGCGGCAGATCAGCGACAAGCAGTCGATGACCGTGCGCACCGCGCAGGGCACCCGCGAGGCGGCGGTGCCGCCGGAACAGCGCCGCCGGCCGGCGCTGGACGAGGCGACCGAAGCCGAACTCACCCGGCTCGCGGTGCGGATCGAGGAGTTCTACGGACAGCCCATGGACATCGAATGGGCCGAGCACGATCGACAGCTTTTCGTTCTGCAGGCCCGCCCCATCACGGCACTCCCGGAGCCCGAACCACGCTGGGAGCTGCCCGATCCGCACGGAAAATACATCCGCGGCAGCGTGATGGAGTTACTGCCCGAACCGCTGTCGCCGCTGTTCGCCACCGTGGGCATCCCGGCCTGGGAGCGGGCGACGCTGGCGCACTATCGCGCGATCCACCTGCCCTACTTCCGGGAACCACTGGCGATCATCAACGGTTACGGCTACTACAACGTCGACTACCGCGGCAGCCTGCTGATCCGAATGGCGTTGGCGCAGCCCAGGTTTCTGAGCCGGACGCTGCCAGAACTGCTCCGCACCGCGCCGGAGCGCTGGCGCACGGCACGCGACCGGTACCGGGCGGTGGCCGATCGGTGGACCTCGGTCGAGCAGCCCGCCGAACGGCTGCTGGACGGCATCGGCGAGATCACCGACGAGGCGGCCCGGTACTACCTCACCATCCAGGGCAGCGCGCTGCCCGCCGCCTACCTCAGCGAATCACTGTTCACGAAGGCGTATCGGCTGGTGCGAGGCGCCGACGATCCGCCCGCGGCGACCTTCCTGCTCGGCTTCGACAGCAAGCCGATCCGCGGCGAACAAGCGCTCTTCGATCTGGCCCGGTGGGTGCGGGAGCAGCCGGGTCTGGCCGAGTTGATCAGCATGTCGGCCACCGAATCGGACAACCCGGCGTGGCCGGAATTCCGCGAACGCTTCCAGCGGCACCTGGCCGAGTTCGGCGACATGATCTACGACCTCGATTTCGCCAAGCCGCTGCCGGCCGACGATCCGGCCGGGCAGCTGCGCGTCCTGAGCTTCTTCCTAACGGGGGACGCACCGGATCCCCATGCGCGCCAGCGCACCGCCGTCCAAGCCCGCACCGCGGCGATGCGGCGGCTGGCGGCCAAGGGCCTCGCGGGCCGCCCGGCGTCGTGGCTGCTCGGGTGGGCCCAGTCGGCGGCTCCGTTGCGCGAGGACGCGCTGGCGGAGGTGGGTGCGGGCTGGCCCGCAGTGCAGCGGCTGGCCGGTGAACTCGGGCGGCGGCTGGTCGCGGCGGGGGCGATCGCCGAGCCCGACGATGTCTACTGGCTGCCCCTGCCGGAGTTGCGGGCGGCGGCGCGCGAGCTGGACGCCGGGTCCGCGGTGGCCGACGCACGCTCCGCGATCGCCGAGCGGCGCGCGACGTGGCGGGCGCAACGCACGCAGTCCGCGCCGCATGTCCTGCCGGTGGCCACAAGCGGGAAGATCCTGGGCATCGATTTCGGCTCGGGCGAGTCGGCCGAGCACGCGGACACCGTCGCGGGCACCCCCGGCAGTCCCGGGCGGGCCACGGGACCGGCCCGAATCATCAACGGCCCCGGCGAGTTCGATCAGATGCGCCCCGGCGACGTGCTGGTCGCCAAGATGACCACCCCGGCCTGGACGCCCCTGTTCGCTCTCGCCTCGGCCATCGTGACCGATGTCGGCGGCGCGCTCAGTCACAGCTCGATCGTGGCACGTGAGTACCACATTCCGGCGGTGCTCGGCACCGGCGACGCGACCGGCCGCCTTCGGACGGGTCAGCGGGTCACCGTCGACGGCGATTCCGGGAAGGTGACCGTCGATGAGCATTGAGCGTGCCGACATGGTTCCGTTGTGGCCGGAGCAAGATGCGCTCTCCAGCACCGGGCAGGAGACGGTGCTGCCGGAGGTAGCGGGGCATCGGAACCTGCGGGTGATCCGCAATGTCACCCGGCCCGTGTGCGTGGTGCACCCCGCGGCGCCCGGGCGGGCTACCGGATCCGGGGTGATCGTCTGTCCGGGTGGCAGTTTCGTCACGCTCACCGAGACCGCTACCGACGTGGCGAGAAAGCTTGCCGCCCAGGGCATCACCGCCTTCGTCCTGCGCTACCGCCTGCTGCCGTCCGCACCCTCGGACGCCGACTTCCAGCGGCGGTGGGGCGAGCTCTCGATGGACGAGATCCGGGCGCACTCCCGCGTCGCCCTCCGAGACGCCCAGCAAGCGGTCCGGGTGGTGCGGGGCCGGGCCGCGGACTGGGGCGTCGACCCGCAGCGCGTCGGCATGCTCGGCTTCTCGGCCGGTGGGCTGCTGACCGTTGGTGCGGCGACCGATCCCGACCCGGCCGCGCGGCCCGACTTCGCCGCGCCGATCTATCCGCCGATCTGGCACGAGTACCGGGTGCCGCCCGCGGCTCCGCCGCTGTTCCTCTGCCTGGCCGCCGACGATCCGGGCGAGAACGTCCTCGCGGGCAATCTCGCGCTGCACCGCGACTGGCTGGCTGCCGGGCGATCGGTGGAGTTGCACCTCTACGACCGGGGCGGGCACGGTTTCGCCGAGGGCGAGCGGGGGCTGCCCTGCGATTTCTGGCTCGACCGCTACCTCGATTGGCAACGCGCCCAGGGGTACTGAAGCTCCGCGAAATCCCGTTGCGCGGGCGGGCGGGGTGCCACGACACTGACGGCATGAGTGAGAAGGCGATGGTTGGCGAGCGCATCGACGGCGGCAGCGGCAGCGGCGACCCGGATATCGACCGGTTGTTTCGCGATGGCCGGCTGGTGGCGATGCCCTCGTTGAAGACGCGTCGCCGCCCGGTACGGGAAATGCTGCTCAGCTTTATCGCCCGCACGCGTTTCGAGCCGAATGTCTTCTATACCGAGCAGCAGGTCAACGAACGCCTCGCGGCGATCTTCGACGATTACGCCGCGCTGCGCCGCTACCTGGTCGTCGGCGGACGACTCGACCGCACCCGCGACGGCTCCCGCTACTGGTTGCCCGGCGCCGAGCAGTGACGGCGGGTCAGCGGCGGCAAACTTTCTCGTAAATCAGATTGCACCCGACGAGCAGCGCCGCGAACACCGCGCTCTGCGCCACCAGCCACGCCCAGTCCCCGCCGTCGGCGGGGCGCTGGGCCAGCAGCATCAAAATGAAATAGGCGACCCCGCAGAGGATCAGGGGCACGAAGACTTGTATTGCCCACACGATCACCGCGGCCAGTCGGTTGTCGGAAGCGGCCACGCCCGAAACCTCCCCCTGTACGAACTTCACCACCGATTCTACGAGCTCGTGAACAACTCCAGCTCGTCGACGGTGAAGTAATTCTGCGTCGCTCCCCCGATTCGGACGAGGTACTTGCCGGTGCCGCTGTCGAGATAGACGACGGTGCCGACATTTCCGGTCATCGTCGAGCCGACGACGCGTACGGTATCGCCGATCTTGAAGTCCGCCATAGCCGGAATGGTATCGACGGACGTGGAGGAAACGACGCCACGACACGTGCACGCCAGTCGCCGCATTCTTGCACCGCGTGCCGTATTGCCGTTGATGCAGGCCCGACCGTAGGACCGATCACGACGGGTTCGTAGGCTTTGCGAATCAGCGGCCTTTTCCGGGTGCGTTGCCACGACGAGAGGAGCCGCACGCATGGCCCGGGAGCGCCGGATCGCTATCGACCTGGATCCGCTGCGCACCAGTCCCGCCTTCGCGACCCTGTTCGCGGCCCGCACGATCTCGGTGTTCGGCATCGGGTTCCTGGTGGTCGCGCTGCCGATCCAGGTGTATCGGCTCACCGGCGCCACCGCCATGGTCGCGACCGTGGCCACCCTCATCGGGGTCTCGGCGTTCGCGGGCACGCTGATCGGCGGCCCGATGGCCGACCGATACGACCGGCGCGCGGTGATCGTGGGCTCGCGCGCCGCCGCCACGCTCGGATTCGCGCTGCTGGCGGTGAACGCGATGCTGCCCGAACCGCGGCTGTGGATCATCCTGGTCTGCGCGGTGGTGGACGGGTTGACCGGCGGCATCTCGGAGACAGCGCTGGTCGCGGCGGTGCCGGGGTTAGTCCCGCCGGACAAGCTGGCGGCCGGTGCGGCCCTGATGGCCTTGACCGCCGACCTCGGCCACATGGTGGCGCCCGCGCTGGCGGGTCTGCTCATCGCCTGGCTCGGCGTCGCCGCCAACTTCTGGCTGGCGGCCGCGGCGGGCGTGGTCACCACCGTGCTCATCGCCCGCCTCGGACCGATGAACGCCGAGCGAGATGGCGGCGACAGTCCGGTGCGGGCCGTGCTGGCCGGGTTGCGGTTCGTCGCCGGGCATCGGGTGGTGGGGGCGACGCTGCTGGTCGGCTGCGTGACGATGCTGCTGTCCGGGTGGAACGTGCTGATTCCCGGCTATGTGAGCGAGGTGCTGCACGGCGGGGAAACCACGGTGGGGCTGCTGTTCGCGGCGCCGGCGGCCGGCGCGGTGCTCGGTTCGCTGACCTCGGGCTGGACCGGATCGATGCGGCGCGGCGGCCAGGTCGTCTTCGCGGCCACCCTCCTGTCGGCGGCGGGGATCGCGGGTGCCGGGCTGGTGGCGGCCACGGCCGTGGTCTTCGCGGGCCTGCTCGCGCACGGCGCCGGGCGGGTGGTGAGCGATATCGCCCGGTTCGCGGTCGTGCAGGCCGAGACCCCTGACGAGTTCCGCGGCCGGGTGTCGGGTCTGTGGACCGCGCAGCTGACCATCGCGCTGTCGCTGGGCGCGGTCGTGGCGGGTGTGGTGTCGTCTACGTTTCCCGCCCGCGCCGTGTTCCTCGTCTACGGCGCGGGCGGGTGCGTGCTGATCCTCGTGCTGTGGGGTGTGCTCGCCGGACTGCGCGCCTTCGACAGCCGCGAATCCGTGCCGCGGTGATTACCGGGCGGCGGCGGCCAGCTGCGGGGTGATCCGCTCCAGCGCGACCCGCAGCGATTTCGGAGTGCCCGCCGCCAGGGCCTGCACAGCGGGATCGTCGTCGGGCAGCCGCACGGCGTGACCGTCGCGGACCACGGCCAGCGAATTGATCAGGCTGTCGTTCTCGAGATCGGCGAACGGCAGTCCGATGGTGGTGAAGACGGCGACCTGGGCGTCCAGGTCACCCACCCGCTCCACCGGTACCTGGGCGAAGAAGCCCGAGCTCTGCAACCGGGTGACCGGCGGATTCGGCACAAAACCGAGATCGGCGAAGAAGTCGAAGCGGGCGTCCCCGGCCAGGTAGGCGCCGTAGGCGGTGCCGTATTTGGCGGCATAGACGAACGTCTTGCCCGCGAATTCCGGATGCGCGGCCGCGACCGACCGCTGCGCGCCGGTGGTCTCGGCGATGATCTTGTCCGCTTCCGCGCGCTTGCCCAGCGCGGCGCCGATGAGCTTCGCCTGGGTCTGCCAGTCGACCGCGAAATCGCCCGTTCCCGCCGGCGCGGTGACTACCGGGGCGATCTTGCGCAGGTTGTCGGTGACGCCGCTGTCGGCCTTCGCCCGCACGTTCAGGATCAGATCCGGCTCGAGCTCCTGGATCTGCTGCATGTTGAAGTCACCGGCGCTCTGCGCGGACAGCAGTTCGGGGGTGCTGTCGCCGAAAGCCGCCGCGTCCCATTCGCCGACGCCTTTGGTGGCCGCGCCGAAGCTCATCCAGTCGTAGACGGCCACCGGCAGCACGCCCAGTTCCGCGGCCACCGCGCCGTCGGACCAGCCCAGCGCCACCACGCGCGGATTCTCCGGCAGCGAATAGCCGGGCGTGCCGGCCGGATCCGCGAACACCTCGTGCACGGTGTCGGAGGACTTCACGCACGCGGTGGCCGCCAGCGCCACACCCGCCAAGACCGCCACGACCGCGCGGAAACGCCGTTTCGACATGCACTCTCCTTTTCGGTTGCGGGCCCTGTTCATTCGCCCTCGGTCCGGACCGCGCCGCGTGCGAGCGGCACCACCAGCGGTGTTCCGGTTTGCGGATCGTCGATCACCTGCGTGTACACCCCGAAGACCCGCTCGACCAGCTCGGCGGTGATGATCTCGCCCGGCGGGCCGACGGCGGCGATCTCGCCGTCGCGCATGGCGATGATGTGCGACGCGTAGCGGGCGGCCTGGTTCAGGTCGTGCAGCACCGCGACCAGGGTGGTGCCCCGGCGGTTCAGGTCCACGCACAGGTCGAGCACCTCGATCTGGTGACCGAGGTCGAGGTAGGTCGTCGGTTCGTCGAGCAGCAGGATCGGCGTCTCCTGAGCCAGCGCCATCGCGATCCACACCCGCTGACGCTGACCGCCGGAGAGCGCTTCGACCGGGCGCGTGGACAGCTCGGTGAGACCGGTGACCTGCAGGGCGAAGTCGACGGCGTGCTGGTCGGCGTCGGTCCACTGGCGGAACATCTTCTGGTAGGGGAAACGCCCGCGCGAGACCAAGTCGATGATCGTGATGCCCTCGGGGGCGATCGACTGCTGCGGCAGCAGCCCGACCTCCTGGGCGAATTCCTTGCCGCCGTACTCGGCCACCGCGCGCCCGTCGAGCAGCACGGCTCCGCGCGCGGGTCGCAGCAATCGCGACAGGGTGCGCAGCAGGGTCGATTTGCCGCAGGCGTTGGGGCCGACGATCACGGTGAACGATCCGTCGGGCACCACCACGTCGAGGTCGGCCAGCACGGTGCGGTCGCCGTAGCCGACCCGCAGTCCGGCGCCGGTGAGCCGGCCCGGGCCGGAGGAGAGTTCGCTGGTCACGGCCGCGCCTTTCGGGACTGAGCGAGCAGGAGGAACAGCAGATACAGCCCGCCCAGCGAGGTGGTGACCACGCCGACGGGCAGCTGGGTCTCGGGGGCGAGAATCGTGCGCGCCACCAGTTCGTTGGAGACGAGCAGGGCCGAGCCCAGCGCCGCCGAGGTGATCAGCGGGATGCCCGCGGTCGGGGTGATGCGCGCGGCCAGCTGGGGTGCGACGAGGGCGATGAAGGCGATCGGGCCCGCGATAGCCGTGGTGGCCGCGGCGAATCCGACACCGATCACCAGCAGCACCAGCTGGGTGCGTTCGGTGTCGACGCCTTTGCTCTGCGCCGAATCGGCGCCCAGCTCCAGCATGCGCATGCGCGGCGCGACCACCATCAGCGCCGGGACCAGGACCGCCAGGGTGAGGAACACCGGCACGGTGTCGGTCATCGTGAGATCGCGCAGGTTGCCCATCCCCCACGCCGCCGCCGCGCCGGCGTTCTGCACGTCGGAGGTGGCGATCAGGTAGCCGTTGAACGACAGCAGCATCGCCGAGATGCCGATGCCGACAATGATGAAGCGGTAATTGCCTGTGCCGCCGCGCATTCCGAGGAAGTAGACCACCAGGGCGGTGCCGAGGCAGCCGAGCAGGGCGCCCGCGGTGGCGCCGGCCGAGCCGAGTCCGAGCACCAGCAGTGCCAGCAGCGCGCCGGTGTTGGCGCCCGTGGTGAAACCGAGGATGTCGGGGCTGCCCAACGGGTTTCGGGTCAACGTCTGGAAGATCGCGCCGGACAGGGCCAGGCAGGCGCCGCCGAGCACCGCCGTGACCACGACCGGGAGCCAGGTGGCCACGTGATCGGCGGGTGCGCCGGCGACCTGGCCGGTGAGCACGCGCAGCACCTCGGTGAAGCCGAGCCCGGGTCGGCGGGTGGTGCTCGCGCCCATCGACCACACCGCCAGCACCGCGGTGAACAGCAGCAGCGCGACGGTGATCGCCGTCGAGACGAGGTCGACGCGCACGCTCGGGCCGGACCGGGTGATCCGCAGGAACCGGACGCGCCGGGGCCAGCGGGCCGGGGTCACCACTGCGACTCCTGTTCGCGGCGGGCCAGCCAGATCAGCACCGGGGCGCCGAGGAACGCGGTGACCATGCCCACCGGCAGTTCGCTCGCGGTGGCGGTCCGGGCGATCAGGTCGGAGCCGACCAGCACGATCGGGCCGACCACCAGGCACAGCGGAATCGTCCAGCGGTGATCCGGTCCGACGACCGCGCGCACCGCGTGCGGCACCATCAGGCCGACGAAGGTGATCGGGCCGATGGCCGCGGTCGCTGCGCCGCACAGCACCGTCACCACCGCGAACCCGAGCGCGCGGACCCGGGTCACGGGCACGCCCAGCGCGCTGGCGCGGTCGTCGCCGAGAGCGAGGGCGTTGAGGTAGGCCGTGAGCACGAGCGCGGCCGCCGCGCCGGCCAGGACCAGCGGCCAGGTGGCCGAGAGCTGCGGCCAGCCGCGCCCGTCGAGGGTGCCGATCAGCAAGCCGCGGATGGCGTCGAAGCTCTTGGGGTGAATCATGGTGAGCCCGAACGCGAGTCCGCTGAGCATGGCGGCGATCGCCACGCCGGTGAGCACGAGTTTGGCCGGGCTGGCGCCGCCGATGCCGCGCGAGCCCACGAAATACACCAGCACCGAGGCGACGAACGCGCCCCCGAGCGCCCACCAGAGATAGTCGGACCCGCCCGCACCGGCGGCGACCGAACCGAGCACCATCGCGAAGTACGCGCCGGAGTTCACACCGAGAATGCCGGGATCGGCCAGCGGGTTGCGAGTCAGCCCCTGCATCACCGCGCCCGCCACGCCGAGCGCCGCGCCGACCAGCGCGGCCAGCAAGGTGCGCGGGACCCGCTGCTCCCGGATCACGCCGAGCGTGGTGGGACTGCCCTCCCCGAACAGCGCCCGCCAGGCGTCGTGCACCGAGAAGTCGCCGCTGCCGACCACGAGACCGGCGGCCAGCAGGGCGACCAGCAGCACGGCGGCAAACGCCAGCACGACGGTCCGCGACCAGGCTGTGCGCGGCGGAGCGGTGGCGGATGGGGGCACGTTCCTGGATCCTCCATTCGAAATGCTGCCTTCGAGGGGCGGAAGGCTTGCCGCCACCGCGTGGAGGTTAGTTTAGCCTTGGGTTAGTGGGATCAGCCGACCCCGCACGGGGGTGTCCTCAGCTATCCCGCAGCACGTGGGACCCGCCGCGGTCGCACAAACTCGGACGACGATCGCTCGTGGCGTTCTCCGGCGTGGTCGGGAATAGTGCCGCAAGTCGCGGTAGCCGAGCGCGCGTTTCCGCTGCGCTTTCGAAGCCGAAACTTTCGCCCATATCTACTCGCGCGAGAGCGGCTCGCCACGACGGCAGCCCAGAAGGAGCATTCGGCACCGAGCGGATCCGAGGTTTCGAGTTCCGCAGCCGCTTCGCCGCCCGAATTCGGCCGTGCGTCCGAGCGCGGTGAGCGTAGCGATCTGGTCTCGCCCACGAACGGATACAATTCAGCGAATGTCGCGGCGTCCGTTGCTCTTTCTCGATGTGGATGGTCCGCTGATTCCGTTCGGTGGGATGGAGCCGCGGGCGGTGCGGGAGGGGCGGGGGAATCCGCTGATCGATCGGGTCGATCGTGGTGTGGGGCGGCTGCTTTCGGGGTTGGAGTGCGAGGTGGTGTGGGCGACTACCTGGGGGGAAGAGGCGAATCAGGTGCTTGCGCCGTTGCTCGGGTTGCCGGTGCTGGCGGTGGTGGAATGGCCGGAGCGGGGCGATGATCCGGTCGACGCGTGGTTCGGGTTGCATTGGAAGACGCGGGCCGTGGTGGAGTGGGCGCGAGGGCGAGGATTCATCTGGGTCGATGACGAGATCGGGGAGAACGATCGGGAGTGGGTGGGGCGGCAGCATGGCGGGGCGGCGCTGCTCTATCGGGTCGATCCGCGAATCGGGTTGCGGGGCAGCGACTTCGTCACGATGGCCGAATGGCTCGCGGAGGTGAGGGAGCGGTGATGGAGCAGCCGAGGGTGCGGGTGGCCGCGTATGTAATCCGGGATCGGGGCGGGGCGGAGCTTCTGGTTTTCGACCATGTGGGGATGCCGGAGGCCGGGACACAGGTGCCGGCCGACGGGGTGGAGGCCGGTGAGAGTCTCGCGTGCCGGTTCGAGGCACTGCCGCTCAGTACTCCCCTGGCCGATCACCAGGACGCCTGGTTGGACGCGCGCGGGGGCGCCGACCGTCGGCGATGAATCCGTCGCGCTCGCGTGAGAATCCGCTAACCCGCGGCGGGAAGGGCGTTGTCGAGGACGGCGCGGAGGTGGTCGACGTCGGCGCGGCTGTCGTCGAGAAGCAGTGCGGTGCAGAGGCCGTCGGTGAGGGCGACGAACGCCGCGATCGCGTCGGCATCGCGGGTCCGGGTGCGGGCGAGGTCGGCGACGCTGTCGCGCCAGGCGCGGGCGGCCTGCCGCAGGGCGGGCCGGCGGGCGGCGAGCGTGGAGAGTTCGCGTTCGGCGAGGGCGCGTTCGCGCCCCGGCCCGGCGGATTCGGCGATGAGTTCGGCGAGGCCCGCGATCGGGTCGGCGGTGTCCGCGATCTGCCGGATGCGCTGGGTGTATTCGTCGGTGACGCTGGTGAGCGCGGCGACCAGCAGGTCGTCGAGGGTGGCGAAATAGTAGAGGGTCAGGCTGGTGGTGATGCCCGCCTGTTTGGCCACGGTTCGATGCGTCACGCCGGCGGCGCCCTGATGGTGCACGATACTGAGGGTCGCCTCGATGATCTGGGCGCGGCGACGCTCGCCGCGCACCTTGCGACCGTCGACGGTCTCATCCACCTTCGCCACCGCTCGAGGTTACCGGCTCCTCCTGGCGGCCGTGCTCGCCGAGCGGGCGCAGGTGCCGCAGTGTCGCGAAGCAGACCAGCGCGGCCACCGCGATCGCGAGACCGGAGACGCCGGCCACCAGGTTCACCCCCGCGGTGAACGCGGAACGCGCGTTGTCGAGCGCCGTCCCCGGAAGGTGTTGCGCCGCACCGGCCGCCGAGGCGATCCCCTCGCGGTAGGACTCGCCCGCACCGGCCGGGACCTCGACCACGGCCCGATAGATCACCGTGGTGAGACTGCCCAGCAGAGCCACCCCGGCGGCAATACCCAACTCCTGCACGGTCTCCGACAACGCCGCGGCGGATCCGGACCGGGCCGGCGGCGCGGCCCCGACGACGATGTCGGTGCCGAGCGCGGCGATGACCCCCAGTCCCAGATAGACCAGGGCGAACCCGGCCACCACGCTCCACTTCGCCTCGGTGCCCGCCCCCACCAGCAGCGCGTATCCCAGTACCGAGAGCACCAGCGTCGCCGCCATCAGGACACCCGGTGACACCCGAGCGGCCACCAGGGGCGCACCGATGGCACCGACCAGCATGGCCAGGGCGGGCGGACCCATCCACAGCCCGGCCGACGTCGGCGACAAGCCGGTGACGAATTGCAGATACTGGGTGACCAGATACATCACGCCCCCGAACCCGATCAAGCCGACCAGCAGCACGGCCAGCGCGGCGGAGAACGCGCGGTTGCCGAACAACGTCATATCCAGCAGCGGCTCGGGCAAGCGCAGCTGCCGGCGCACGAAAGCCACCGCCGAAACCGCGCCCGCGAGAACGGCGATCGGCCCTTGCGCGTCCAGCCCGTGCGCGGCGACATGCTTGATCGCGTAGATGAGCGGCAGCAGCGCGGCCAGCGACAGGCCGACGCTGACGAGATCGAGGCGACCGGCGCCGGTCCGGAATTCCGGCAGCAGCACGGGCGCAGCGACCAGCACCACGAGGGTGGCGGGGACCGCGATCAAGAACACCGCGCCCCACCAGAAGCTCGCCGTCAGCACACCACCCACCACCGGCCCCAGCGCCATTCCCAGGGCGAACATGGTCGCCCACACCCCGATCGCGAGGGCACGGCGGCGCGCGTCGGTGAACATGTTGCCGATCAAGGACAGCGTCGAGGGCATGAGCGTCGCGCCGGCCACGCCCAGCAGAGCGCGCGCGATGATCAGCCACAGGGCGCTGGGAGCGAACGCGGCCAGGGCCGACGCCGCGCCGAAGGCGGTCATGCCGATCATCAGCAGTCGGCGGCGACCGATCCGGTCACCGAGCGTGCCCATGGTGATCAGGAAACCCGCGATCAGGAAGCCGTAGACGTCCATGATCCACAACGTCTGCGCCGCAGTCGGATTCAGATCCTCGGCCAGACTCGGCACGACCAGATAGAGGGCGGTGACATCGAGTCCCAGCAGAACGGTCGGCAGTGCCAGCACCCCGAGGCCCGCCCATTGCCGCCAGCTCGCGCGTTCGGTATCCACAACACTCCCTCACTAGTTGAACTATCGTACTATTTGTACCATCGTTCAATAAATGCGGCGAGCGGGAGCCGGGATCGACGGCTTCACCGATCGGTGAGCAGACCGCCCGCGGCGCGCCAGTGGATGAGGCCGCCGCTCATGTTGACGGCGTCGAAACCGTTCTCCACCAAGAGGTTCGCGGCTCCGGCGGAGCGCAGGCCGCCGGTGCAGAAGGTGATGAGAAGGCGATCGCCGGGGAAGCTCAGGCAGTCTTCGAGCAGAGTTTCCAGGGGCGCGTGGACGGCGTCGGGGATGTGGACGCGGTTCCATTCGAAGTGGCGGCGGACGTCGACGACGAGCGCGCCGTCACCGACGAGCCGGATGGCCTCGGCGGCACTGACGGAGGGCGGTCTGCGGAGATAGTGACGAATGCTCACACCTTCAGCCTAGCTGAAGGTTGTGCTCGTGCTCAGTCCAGGCAGAACTCGTTGCCCTCGATGTCCTGCATCACCAGGCACGATTCGTTCTCGTCGTCGGCGGGCAGGAGCCACAGCCGCACCGCGCCCAGGGCCGTCAGCCGAGCGCATTCGGCCTCCAGCGCGGCTTCGCGCTCGGCCCCCACCAGCCCGGTGCCGACCCGCACGTCGACGTGCACCCGGTTCTTGACCACCTTGCCTTCGGGGACGCGCTGGAAGTACAGGCGCGGGCCGACCCCGGCCGGGTCGGCACAGGCCACGCCGCGATGCTCGTAGCCGAGCACCTCGCTCCAGAAACGCGCGAGCCGTTCGGGTTCCGCGCAGTCGAAGGTGACCTGGATGGTTCGAACCGACGTCATCGCTTCACCCTAGAGCGGCGAGGCGACCGTCCGCACGCGGTTATCCGGGTGTTCCCAGTACTAGTTTTCCTGGGCTCCTGTTACCGGTGCCGCACGCGGAGCACGCTGCAATACATGACACAGACTTTGCCGACGCAGGCGCCGCCGGCCCCGGCGGTGGTGCCCGCGCTGGACCCACGCCGCACCTTCGCCATTCTCGCCGTCATTCTCACCGGACAGTTCATGGCTGTCCTCGACTCTTCGATCGTCAATGTCGCGATCCCCTCGATCCGCGGCGATCTGCACACCAGCGGTTCCGCGCTGCAACTGATCGTGGCCGGGTACGTGATCGCCTACGCCGTACTGCTGGTGACCGGCGCGCGGCTCGGCGACCGTTTCGGCCAGCGGCGCGTGTTCATCGCGGGTCTGGCGCTGTTCACCGTCGCCTCGCTGGCGTGCGGACTGGCCTGGAACGAATTGTCGCTCATCGTGTTCCGCTTCATCCAGGGTGTCGGCGCCGCGGCGATGGTGCCGCAGGTGATGACCTTGATCCAGCGCACGTTCACCGGAACGGCGCGGGCGAAGGCGCTGAGCCTGTACTCGGCGATCATCTCCGGCGGCGTGGTGGTCGGGCAGGTGCTCGGCGGGCTGATCGTCGATCTCGATCTGTTCGACAGCGGCTGGCGCGGCGTGTTCCTGGTGAACGTGCCGATCGGCGCGGCGCTGCTGGTGCTCGCGCCGCGGGTGCTGCCCGCCGGGGGCCCGCGCTTCGAGCGCAAGGTGGACGTGCCCGGCCTGGTGACGCTCACCCTGTCGGTGCTGCTGCTGGTGCTCCCGCTGGTGCTGGGCCACGAGCAGGATTGGCCGGCGTGGAGCTGGATCCTGGTGGGCGCCAGCGTGTTCGGCTTCGCCGGCTTCGTCGCGATCGAACGCTGGGTGGCCGCGCGCGGCGGCGCTCCCCTGTTCGCGCGCCGCGCCCTGCGCGCACCCGGGCTGCTGCTCACGGCCGCGACGCTGTTCGTCATCATGTCGACCTTCGGCGGCTGGATGTTCGTGATGGCGATCCATCTGCAGAGCACGCTGGGCTACAGCGCGCTGCACGCCGGGCTGCTGTTCATCCCGATGGGGCTGACCTTCGCGCTGGCGAGCCTGCGCTGGGATCGGATCCCGGCGAACCTGCACGCCGCGATGATCCCGGCCGGACTGGTGCTGGCGGCGATCGCCATGGTGGCGCTGGGCACGCTGCTGCGCGACGGTTCCGATTTCGGTCCGCTCGGCTGGATCCTGTTCGGGCTCATCGGCCTGGGCAACGGGCTGGCGTTCAGCCCGCTGATGACGCGGACGCTGGCCAAGGTGCCGCTGGAGCTGGCCGCCGACGCCAGCGGCATCCTGGTGACCAACGTCCAGCTCGGCGTCGTGGTCGGCATCGCGGCCTTCGGAACGGTGTTCCTGAGCCTGGCCGGATCGACCGCGCTGTCGGCGGCGCTGAGCGCCTGCGCGGCCCGCTGACCCCTTCCGCGCCGGGGCCTTCCGGTTTCGACCGGGAGGCCCGCTACCGGTCGGACCGGCAGCCGATATCGTCGTCCGGAAGCCGTTCGTGCACAAGGTAATCCACGACCGCACCAACCGCGCAGGCACTGGTGGCGGAAATCGAGCCCGGCAGCCCGGCAGGCATGGTCTGCGGAAGCACCAGATGACGCGGCGTGCCCGACACCGTGATCAGGCGAGCCTGCGGGACGGCGGCGCGGACCGCCCGCGCCCCGGCGATCGGCGTCACCGGATCCCTGTCGTTGCCGAGCACCAGAGCCGAGCTGATGTGCTCGAGCGGAGCCGGATTCGGCGCGCGATGCGGCGCGGGCCAGAACGCGCACGCGGCCGTGAAGCCCATCCCGAGGTAGGTCAGGGGCGCGCGCTCGGCGAGTTGCTGTGCGGCGGTGACGATCTCGTCCAGGTCGTGACTCCACCCGGCGGCATTGCAGCTGCGGGCGGTCCACCAGCCGACCCGGGAACCGGCTTGGACGACATCCTGGCCCAGCTCACCGGCCAGGGGCGTGACCCGGAAAGCCATGGCCACGTTCAGTTGCGCGGCCAGCGAGGGCCGATCCAGCGCGTCGCGCAGGAGCAGCAGCTTGCGTTCCAGCGTCTCGTAGGGCCCGTTGCCGACGCCGAAGAGCACGGTGTTCAGATCGTTTCCGCTGAAGCTGCGGCCGAGCGGCAGCGCGATCGGGCGCGCGGTCAGCTCCGCGCGCAGCCGCGTAAGCGCGGCCAGCACCGACTCGCGGTCGGCGCCGAAGGGCGTGCCGCGCGTGGCGAGCCACGGGCCGAAGGACCCCTCGAGGGTCTGCTGCTGGGCCAGGATCCGGTCGCGCAGGCCGTCGGCGAGCGAGCGGGACGGGTCGATCACCGAGTCGAGCACCAGGCGGTCGATCCGGTCCGGGAACGTGCGCGCCAGTTCCAGCCCGAGCGCCGTCCCCTGGGAAGCTCCGAGATAGCTCCAGGTCGGCACGCCCAGCAGCGATCGCACCAGATCCAGGTCGCGCACCGTCTGCCAGTAGTCGACGACGCCGAGGGTGTTCGCACCCGCCGCGGTGCGCTGCACGCACGCCTGGATCCACGCTCGGGCCTGGGCCAGTTGCCGATGCACCGACGCGGCCGCGAAATCCAGGATGTCGGCGGCGTCGTTGCGGCCGGTCGCGAGCAGTTGCGGATCCCCGGAGACGTTCGCGTCGCAGTCGGCCGCGGTGCCCGACCCGCTGGTGCCGCGCGGATCGAAACCGATCAGGTCGTAGGAGTCGCGCAGCTCCGGCAGCGCGGCGGCCCACTGGATCGGGTTCAGCAGGGTGCCCGCTCCGGCGCCGCCGGGACTGGTGAGCAGCACGCGCCCGGTCCCCGGCCCCGGCAGGCGTGAGATCTCGAAACTTACGGTCGGCCCGCCGGGATCCGCCCAGTCCAGCGGCGTCGACACGCGCGCGCATTCCAGTCCGTCGAGCAGTGTGGCCCGGGCCGCGGCCGCCACCGCACCGTCCAGCAGATCCTGAACGCCGGTGGCTGCGCACGGTTGCCAGGCGAGTTGCTGCCCCGCGACGGCCGGCGGCGGCCAGGTGGATTCGCCGGAATCGGCGATCACCTCCGGTGCCGCCGGAGCGAATTCGAGGTTCCACGCACCCGCCTGGGCGGTCCCCCTCGAAAGATCCAGGGCGAGAACGAGAACCGAAACACCGATGGCAGCCTTCGCCGAACACCGCACAGGTGACTCCCCCCATCCCGCGACAGATCGTAGTCAATTTAGCCGCTCCGGAATCGGCCCGCCACCGCAACCGAGCGACCCCCGCCGGGTTTCGCGCACCCGGCAGTGGGCAAAACTAGACCTCGGAGGTGTTGCGGCGACGGGTAGGACGGTGGCGGTTGAACAGGGTCGGGCTCTTGCGCAAACGGCGGGTGCGGGTGCTGGTGCACACGGCGCGCGTCGCCTGGTCGGACGAATTCTCCGATCGGGCCGCGACACTGACCTACTACAGCATGCTGTCGCTGTTCCCCGCGCTGCTGATCGCGATCGCGGTGCTCGGCATGCTCGCGCCCTCCTCCAGTGACACCCTGGCGACCGCGGCGCAGCGGCTCGGCCCCGACGAGGGCCGCACGGTCCTGATCGAGGCGGTCCGGCATCTGCAGGAGACCAAGGCGTGGTCGGGCCCCGCGGCGATCATCGGTATCGGCTCGGCCATCTGGACGATCTCGAATTATCTGGGCGCGTTCATGCGGGCCGCGAACGCGCTCTACGAAGTGCCGGAGAGTCGTTCGTTCGCCCGGACGATCCTGCTGCGGGTGGCGCTGAGCCTGCTGATGGTGGCCGCCATCGTGACCACGGTGGTCGGCTTCGCCGTGACCAGCGGCGCGGCGGTGCATCTGGGCGAGATCTTCGGCCTGGGCGACACGGGCCTGACGATCTGGCGCTTCGCCCAGTGGCCGGTGCTGGCGTGCCTGGCCAGCGCCGCGCTGGGGCTGGTGTACTGGATCGCGCCGAACGTGCGCGGCCAGCGGCTGCGCTGGGTCACCTCCGGCAGTGTGATCGCGGTCGCGGCCTGGATCCTCAGCTCGGCCGGTTTGTCCTACTACGCCTCGCATTTCGATTCGTTCGACAAGGTCTACGGCTCGGTGGCGGCGGTGGTGATCGTGCTGATCTGGCTGTGGCTGACCAATTTCACGCTGCTGCTGGGCGCCGTCATCGACGCCCAGGTGCACCGGCAGCGCCGGTTGCGCCGCTACCGCGCGCCGGTGCGCGTCACCGCGCAGCCCCGCCCCGGCCTGCGCCGGGAACTCGAGGCGCGGGTGGCGCCCGCACCGGTGCCGGAGCACGCCGGCGTCTCCTGAGTCCTCAGCGCAGCCGCATGCGGCGCATGAGCCGCAGCGAGGTCAGGGTTATCCGCAACTGCTTGTCGTAGGGCATGCCGTCGCGGGCCGCCATCACCTGCCGCTTCTGCACGCCTACATTGATCGTGTCGGTGTATTTCAGTAGCCCCTGATCGCCGTGGCGGGTGCCGACGCCGGAATTCTTGACGCCGCCGGACGGGGTGGCCTTGGCCGCGTAGGTGGTGACGAATCCGTCGTTGATATTGATGTTCCCGGCCTCGAGCCGGTCGGCGATCCGCCGGGCGCGGTGCAGGTCCGAGCTCCAGACGCTGGCGTTGAGACCGTAGTCGGTGGCGTTGGCCAGGCGGATCGCCTCCTCGTCGTCGGCGACCCGGTAGACCGCGGCGACGGGACCGAAGGTCTCCAGGGTGGCGTGCGTCATCTCCGGGGTGACCTCGGTGAGCACGGTGGCCTCGTAGAAGGCGGGTCCGATGTCGGGGCGCGCCCGGCCGCCGGTGCGCACGGTCGCGCCCTTGGCGCGCGCGTCCTCGATGTGGGCGGCGACGCGTTCCAGGTGCTGCACCGAGACCAGTGAGCCGAATTCCGGTGTGTAGTCGTAGGACGCGCCGATCTTCGCGTTCAGCCCCTCGGCCGCGGCGACGAACCGGCGCACGAATTCCTCGTAGCGGCTCTCGTGCACGTAGATGCGTTCGATGTGCATGCACGCCTGGCCGGAGTTGGCGAACACGCCGAAGGTCGCCCCGGGGATCACCTCGTCCAGGTTCGCGTCCGCGCAGACGATCATCGGATTCTTGCCGCCGAGTTCCAGGCTGCAGCCGATCAGGTTGCGACCGGCGGCCGCACCGACGACGCGGCCGGTGGCGGTGGAACCGGTGAACATGACGAAGTCGGCGTTGTCGATCAGCGTCGGGCCGACCTCGGGGCCCTCACCGCAGACCACCTGGAACAGGCCCGCGGGCAACCCCGCCCGGTACAGCAGCTCGACGCCGAACAGCGCGCACAGCGCGGTCTTGTTGTCCGGCTTGAGCACCACGCCGTTGCCGGCGATCAGCGCGGGAATCGCGTCGGAGAGCGCGAGCGCGAACGGGAAGTTCCAGGGCGCGATCACCGCGACCACGCCTTTGGGCCGGTGCTCCTCGGTGGAGCTGGTGAGCACCGGCATCGGCCCGCCGCGCCGCTTGGGCCGCAGCACCTTGCGCGCGGTCTTGAGGTAGTGGCTGATCACCATCGGGACGTCACAGGATTCCTCGACGGCCATCCGCCGGGCCTTGCCGCAACCGATCTGGATCAGATCGGCGGTGGTTTCGCACTCGGCCAGCAGCAATTCGTGCGCGCGCTCGAAGACCGCCAGCCGGCGCCGCAGCGGCCAGGCCGCCCACTCACGCTGCGCCGCCCGGGCTTTCGCGTAGGCGGCGGAGATGTCGTCCGGCTCGGACTGCGGCAGCATGCCGACCGGCGCGCCGGTGTAGACCTCGATCATCTCGTACGGGTCGCCGCCGCCCGCCGCCACGAGGGCCGTCAGCCGCTCGATCAGGGCCGGGGTGATCCGCCCCGGCAGGGTCGCGCGTGTTTCGGTGGTACTCATCCTGGGTGCCTCCATCAGTTGATGCCGCGAGCTGCTCGTGCGTGAGTCTGCACCGCGCGCGGCGGGAACGCACGCCCAGCGCTACTCCACCTGGTACGCCGGTTCATGCTGTGCCGCATACTCTTTCGCCCACCGGTAATCCGGCTTGCCGCTCGGCGAGCGCACCACCTGGTCGGCCAGCCACACCCGGCGCGGAATCTTGTATCCGGCCAAGTGCTTGCGCACGTGCGCCTCGAGATTGCCGAACTCCATCGCCCCCGAGGTGGACAGCACGGCCGCGACCTGCTGGCCCCAGCGCTCGTGCGGCACCCCGATCACCACCGCGTCGTAGACGCCGGCGTGCGCCTTGACCACGGCCTCGACCTCTTCGACGAACACCTTCTCGCCCCCGGTGTTGACGACCATGTTGCCGCGCCCGAGTAGGGTGAGGGAACCGTCGGCTTCCCGGCGCGCCCGGTCGTCGGTGACCACCATCCGCGTGCCGTCGACGGTCTTGAACAGCTTCTCGCTCTTGACCGGGTCCTTGTAGTAGCCCAGCGGCACCGCGCCGGTCTTGGCCAGCCAGCCCTCCTGTTCCGGCCCGACCGGACGGCCCGTGTCGTCGACCACGACCGCGCCCCGCCCGGTCTGCACCCGCGGCCCGCGACCGGGATCGTCGCTGCGCTGCGCGAATCCGATGCCGCCGAAACCGGTTTCGGAGGACCCGATGGAATCGGTGACCACGGTCGAGGGAAACAGCTCCAGCAGCGTGTTCTTCACCGACTGCGACAGCAGCGCCGCGCCGGAGCCGATCGCGAGCAGCGAGGACTGCACCGGCCGCGCCCGGTAGGCGTCGATCAGCGGCCGCGCCATGGCGTCGCCGGTGATCACCAGCACCTGCGGCGCGCGTCGCGCGATCACCTCCCACACCCGCCCCGGCTCGAAACGCGGCTCGAAGAGCACCGCGTTACCCGACCACAGCGCGGTGAAGGTGGGCATCATGGCCGCGGCGTGGATCAGCGGCGGCAGCACGAACCACATCGCCTGCGGATTCCCCGCGCCCAGCCGGGACTGCTGGTACTCGTCGGCCACGGGTTCGTTGGTGTAGAAATCGATGCCGCCGCCCAGCACCCGCCACATGTCCTCCTGCCGCCACATCACGCCCTTGGGCAGGCCAGTGGTGCCGCCGGTGTACATCATGAACAGGTCGTCGGCGGTGCGCGGGCCGAAGTCGCGCTCCGGCGATCCCGCCGCCAGCGCCTGCTCGTAAGGCACCGCGCCCCCGCCGGTTTCGCCGACGACGATCAGTTCGCGCAGCGAGTCCACCGCCGGGGCCGCCGTGTGCACCGCCTCGGCGTAGGCGTCGTGGAAGATCAGCGCTTGCAGGTCGGCGTTGTCGTAGACGTAGCGCAGTTCCTCGGCGCGATACCGATAGTTGATGTTGATCGGCACCGCGCGGATCTTGAAGCAGGCGATCAGCGTCGCCAGGGTGGCGATGCCGTTGTGCATCTGGAACCCGACGTGCGTGCCCACGCCGATCCCGGCCGCGGCCAGGTAGTGCGCCAGCCGGTTGGCTTCAGCGTCCAGTTCGGCGAAGGTGAGCTCGCGCTCACCTTCGATCACGGCCGTCCGGTCCGGCATCGCGTCGGCGGAGTGCTCGTAGAGGTCGGCGAAGTTGTTGGCCATGCGAGGGTCCTCGTCTCTACACCACGGTGAGCGGCAGCGGGATGCCGCGGTCGGCGAAGCGGAAGGCCGCGCCTTTGCTGAAGCGGGTGATCGCCACCTCCGTAGCTTCCCGGAACGGCTGTGCCGCGAAGGCGATTTCGGCGCTCCAGCCGAATTCGTCGGCCGCCACGCCGCGGATGAAGCAGTGCGGGTCGACGCCGCGCGCCATCGCCTCCAGCGGAGCCAGGTGCGCGGCGTCGAGCAGGGCCGGCCAGACGCCGTCGGACTGCGCGCCGCTGCGGCGCGGCAGCCGGACGGACACCGAGTCCGGCGTCTCGCTCACCACGACACCGGTGTAGGACTGGGGATTCCAGGCCGGATGCAGCCGCAGGACGGCCGCCACGGCGGCGGGCCCGCCGTCGAGATCCAGTGCGGCGCGGATCCTTTCGGAGGTGATCCCGGCGATGCCGGCGAATTGTTTGCGGCCGATCTCGGCGGCCTGGTCGGTCCGGGCGCGCACCGCGATCAGGAAGCCCAGGGTCAGCAGGTGATGCTGCAGGCACACCTCCTCGGCCAGGCGCACCAGCGCCGACTTCGAGAAGTCCGGGAACCGCAGGTCGCTGAGCAGCGGCCCCGCGTAATCGCCCTGTCCCTCGTCGCGCGGATCGATCTCGGCCAGTTCCAGCCGGGCGGCGCAGGAGTCGGCGACCAGCTCGGCGTTCGGCGGGACCGGCGGCGGGACGTGGGCCGGGTCGATGGTGACGCGCCACGCGCACATCGGATGCCGGTCGGCGGGCGTGCGCGGCGGCCGATGGATCGGGCGCACCTGCGCGTACGGATTGGTGGCCAGGGCGGTGGCGTCGAAAGTCGGGTCCTCCATGTCGTGGCACATCGCCACCACGAACTCCGGGCCCATCGGCTCCACATCGAGCAGCGCGCCGCAGTGATCGAGCCAGAATTCGCCGTGATCGTGATCCTCCACCCGGTAGCGGAAGTCCATGAACTGCGGCGGCGCACCGATATCGAGCTGCAGGCCCTTGAAGATCGTGTCGACCCCGTCGCCCTCGATGCCCAGGGCCGCGCGCATGCGCCGGGTGTAGACGGGGCTGGCGACCTGCCACTCCTCGATCGCGACCGCGGTCATGCCCGGACGTCCGAACGCGGCGATGCAGTGCGCCATGCCGGATCGATCGATCAGGTGCCCGCACAGCAGCAGTTCCGGGACCAGGCGCGCCAGCGTCGCCCGGTCCAGCTCGGCGAAATTGCTCACCACAGCGCCGCCGGCGCCTGACCGATCGGATACCAGCCGGGCAGCGGACCCGACACCGAGCGCTGGATGCGCTGCTGCATCCCCTCCGACAGGGCGTTGTTCTGGATCATCTCCACGAACATCGCCGAGACGTTGCCGAAGTCGAAGAAGTCGCGCTGCCAAGACCATTGGAAGTCGCCGCCGTAGCGGAACCAGCTGCCGCCGATGCCCTGCGGCGAGTAGTGCGTGCCGTCGGGGCGGGTGCGCTCGGAGATCTGTTTCCAGAGTCCGATCACGCTGCCGCCGCGCTCGTCGACGACGAAATCCTGGTACGGGTAGGTCCAGCCCTCCAGGCCCTGCATCTCCTGGCCGAGCGCCAAATCCCGGATCTCCGCGCGGCCGACCGCCATGAATTCCTGGGTGGGTCCGTAGTTCCAGCCGTAGGTGGCGTCCTCGGTGTACATCTCGGCGAGCGGCTTCCAGTCGCCCTTCTCCTCGCAGCGCTGGTTCTCCAGCACCCAGCGGCGCACCATCTCGTCGAGTTCGGTACGGGGGTATCCGGTCATCACCGGGCTCCTTCGGTTCGGTCGGCGGGCCTGATGGCCAGCGCCTGGGTGGGGCAATAGCGGACGGCACGCCGCACGTCCGCGGAATCGGCTGCGGGGTCGGCGATTTCGACCTGGCCGTGTTTGGGCACGGAGAAGACCTCCGGCGCTTCCTCCTGGCACACCGCGTGTCCCTGGCACAGGTCCAGATCGACGCTCAGGCGCGTCGCCTCGGTCATCGCGGGTCCTTCCGCAGCGGCGCCTCGGGCTGCACCTCGACCAGCACTAGGTGCGCGCCGCGCGGCGCGCTCACCACCGCGAGGACGGCGGCGGCCAGATCCTCGGCGCGCAGCATGTAGGGATGGCGGGCGAACCCCCAGTCCTTCCACGCCTGCAACATCGGCCCGACCACCTCGGGCGTGGAGTTCATGCCCATGCCGGTCAGCGTCGGCCCCGGCCGCACCAGCGAGGCGCGCACGCCGGTGCCCTCGAGCTCCATCCGCATCTGGCGCGCCATCGCCTCGAGTCCGGATTTCGCCGCGCTGTAGGCCCCGGTCTGCGGGCGCGGTTCGTCCGCGCAGTCGGAGCTGATGAGGACGACATCGCCGCGCTGCCGCTCGATCATGCCCGGCAGGACCCGGTGCGCGAGCCGGTGCGCGCCGCCCAGGTGCACGGCGATCTGGTGCAGGAAACGCTCGGGGTCCATCTCGTGCACCGCGCCGAACTCGATGTCGCCGGCTCCCGAGACCAGGATTTCGATTGGGCCCACGGCCTTTTCGGCCGCCGCCACGAACTCCTCGACCGAGTCCGGGTCGGTGACGTCGAGCCGGTGCGCGAACGCGGTGCCGCCGTCGGCGGCGATCTTCTCCGCCAGCTCCTGGCATTTGTCGACCCGGCGCGCGCCGAGGGCGACCGGATGCCCGAGCCCGGCCAGCGCGACCGCGGTGGCGGCCCCGATCCCGGAGGACGCGCCCGCGATCAGGGCGGGCCTGCGCTCGGGGTTGGGTGCGAAACGGGGCATTACCTGACCTCCACGGAGATGGGGAGCTTCGCGAATCCGCGAACATTGCTGGAGTGCACGCGCTCGATGCCCGTGGCGTGCACGTCGTAGGCGCGGACCCGGGCGGCGAATTCGCCCAGCGCCACGGTGGCTTCCAGGCGGGCCAGGTGGGCGCCGAGGCAGAAGTGCACGCCCGCACCGAAACTCGCCAGCGCGGACTTGTCGGTGCGCTCGATCCGGAAGCTGTCCCCGTCGGCGAAGACGTCTTCGTCGCGGTTGGCCGAGCCGATCAGCAGCAGCACCTTCGCGCCGGAAGGGATGGTGCCGTAGGGATATTCGATATCGGTGGTGGCGGTGCGGGCCAGGATCTGGCTGGAGGTGTCGTAGCGCAGGGTCTCCTCGATCCAGTCCGAGACCAGGTGATCGTCGGCCGCGACCTTGGCGTACTCCCCCGGATTGCGCGCGCCCCAGTACAGGGCGTTGCCGAGCAGTTTGGTGGTGGTCTCGTTGCCCGCCACCACCATCAGGAACATGAAACCGATGATCTCCTCGTCGGTGAGCCGGTCGCCGTCGGTTTCGGCGTCCAGCAGCGCGGAGGTCAGATCGTCGGCGCGGGCGCGGCGGCGCTCGGCGACCATGTCGGCGTAGTAACCGATCAGTGTCATCGAGGCTTTGGCCGCGGCCATCGGGATGTCGAGGACGCCGTCTTCGCGGTGCACGACCAGGTCGGCGAGCCGGCGGATCTCGGCGCGGTCGGCGGCGGGGACGCCCATCAGTTCCGAGATCACGTCCATGGGGAGCTTGCCCGCGACCTCGTCGATCCAGTCGAACGCCCCGCCGGCGAGCGCCGGTTCCAGATAGGACAGCGTGAGTTCCCGGATGCGGCCTTCCATTTCGGCGACGCGCTTGGGGGTGAAGCCCTTGAAGACCAGCCGGCGCAGGCGCAGGTGCCGCGGGTCGTCCATGGCCAGGAACGACATCACCCGGTGCGCGTGCGGGCCGTAGGCGGCCGGATCGAGCGAGACGCCGTTGGCACTGGAGAGCCGGGCCGCGTCCCGGAAACCGGTAGTCACGTCGGCATGCCGGGACAGCGCCCAGAAACCGAGCTCGGTGTTGTGGTAGAGCGGCGCCTCGGTGCGCAGACGGTGATACGTGGGGTAGGGATCCTCGTGGAAGCGATAGTCGTACGGGTCGAAAATCAGCGGCTCCACCGACGCGGCAGTCATCACGCACACTCCTCGTTCGAGAACGCGTTCTCGCAGGGCGACAGGCGGCGCCCGACCGTGGGAGACACATAGCTGGACATGTGTCTGGACGGTACCCGAGTCCGGACCCCTCGACAATGATTCGACCGCATCGACACCAGAATTCGCAGGCAGATCGACAATCGCGACGGAAACCGCCAACCCTGACCGCAGCGTCGCGGCCCGGCACGCGCTACGGTGCGATCACTGGAACTCGTTCTTGCATCGTTTCGGCCGTCCAGACTATATTCCGTACACGTGTCCAGACAGGAACGGAGCATTCGATGACGAGCCTCCTCCCGCACGGCGGGGCGCCGATGCTGATCGGCGGCAAGCTGATCGACGGCGGCAACGGCGTTTTCGCCACGATCAACCCCGCGACCGAGGAGGTGCTCGGCACCGCCGCCGACGCGAACGCCGCCGACCTCGACCACGCCATAGCGGCCGCGCGCACGGCCTTCGACGACACCGACTGGTCGCGCGACCACGCCTTCCGGGCGCACTGCCTGCGCCAGCTGCGCACCGCGCTGGAAGCGAATGTCGAAGAGCTGCGCGCGATCACGGTCGCCGAGGCGGGCGCGCCGGTGATGTTCACCCGGGGGCCGCAACTCGAGGGCCCCATCGCCGATCTCGAGTTCGCGGCCGGCCTCGCCGAAACCTACAGCTGGGAAACCGATCTCGGCACCGCCAGCCCGATGGGTATCAAGAGCCACCGGGTGCTGCGCCGGGAAGCCGTCGGCGTGGTCGGCGCGATCACGCCGTGGAATTTCCCGCACCAGATCAACTTCGCCAAGCTCGGGCCCGCGCTCGCGGCCGGGAACACACTGGTGCTCAAGCCCGCCCCCGACACCCCGTGGTGCGCGGCGGCGGTCGGCGCGATCATCGCCGAGCACACCGACATCCCGGCGGGCGTGGTCAATATCGTGACCTCGGCCAACCACGCGCTCGGCGCGCAGCTCACCGAGGATCCACGCGTCGACATGGTCAGCTTCACCGGCTCCACCCAGACCGGCCGGGCGGTCATGCGCGGCGCGGCGACCAACCTGAAGAAAGCCTTCCTCGAACTCGGGGGCAAGTCGGCGGCCATCATCCTCGACGACGCGAATCTCGCCGCCGCCGTAGGCGTCACGGCGTTCTCGGTGAGCGTGCACGCCGGACAGGGCTGCGCGCTCACCACCCGCCTGCTGGTGCCGCGCGCGGCCTACGCCGAAGCCCTCGAGATCGCCGCCACCACCCTGCGCGGGATCGTGCCCGGCGATCCGAGCGCGCCCGGCACGGTGTGCGGGCCGCTGATCTCCGCCCGCCAGCGCACCCGGGTCGAACGGTATCTGGAGCTCGCCCGCACCGAGGGCGGCCGGATCGTGGTCGGCGGCGGCCGGCCCGAAGGACACGAGCGCGGCTTCTTCGTCGAACCGACCCTCATCGCCGACCTGCCCAACACCGCGACCGTCGCCCGCGAGGAGATCTTCGGCCCGGTGCTGGTCGTCATCCCGCACGACGGCGACGAGGACGCCGTCCGCCTCGCCAACGACTCCCCCTACGGCCTGTCCGGCTCGGTGTGGGGCACCGACCCCGAGCGGATCCGCCGCGTCACCGACCGCGTCCGCACCGGGACGCTGAGCGTCAACGGCGGCATCTGGTACTCCGCCGACGCGCCCTTCGGCGGCTACAAGCAGTCCGGCATCGGCCGGGAAATGGGTGTGGCCGGGTTCGAGGAGTACCTGGAAACCAAGCTGATCTCGAGCAGCGCGGTGTGAGCTCAGGGCCCGGAGGCGGTAGCACCGCGTAACCACGCAGGGCCCAGCGAACACCGCCATCAGACACAGGATAGGAACGAATCCATGGCCCGTTTCACCGGGAAATCCGCCATCGTCACCGGCGCGGCGCAGGGCATCGGCGCCGCCTACGCCGCCGCGCTCGCCGCCGAGGGCGCGAAAGTCGTCGTCGCCGACCTGAACGCCGAGCGCGGGCAGGCGACCGCGGAGAAGATCACCGCCGACGGCGGCACCGCGGTCTTCCGCCGCGTCGACGTCGCCGACCCCGAATCCGCCAGGGAGCTCGCCGAATTCACCGTCGCCGAGTTCGGCGGCATCGACCACCTGGTCAACAACGCCGCCATCTACGGCGACATGAAACTCAACCTGCTGCTCACCGTGGACTGGGACTACTACAAGAAGTTCATGGCGGTGAACATGGACGGCGCGCTCAACGTCACCCGCGCGGTGTGGAAACACATGCGCAAGAAGGGCGGATCGATCGTCAACCAGTCCTCCACCGCCGCCTGGACCTACTCCAGCTTCTACGGCCTGGCCAAGGTCGGCGTGAACGGCCTCACCCAGCAGCTGGCCTTCGAACTGGGCGGCAACAACATTCGGATCAACGCCATCGCGCCGGGACCGATCGACACCGAGGCCACCAAATCGGTGACCCCGGAGCCTATCGTCACCGACATGGTCAACCGGCTTCCGCTCAAGCGCCTGGGCACCCCGCAGGATCTGGTCGGCGCCTGCCTCTATCTGCTCTCCGACGACGCGAGCTGGGTGACCGGCCAGATCTTCAATATCGACGGCGGACAGGTGTTCCGGGCATGACGGATCGGATCGGATTCATCGGGCTGGGCAATATGGGCGCGCCCATGGCCGAGCGGCTGCTGGCCTGGCCGGGCGGACTCACGGTCAGCGACATGCGCGCCGAGGCGATGCGGCCCTACGCCGATTCCGGTGCGGCGACCGCGTTCTCGGGCGCGCAGGTGGCCGAGCAGTGCGCGGTGATCAGCATCGTGGTGGTTGACGACGACCAGGTGCGGGCGGTGCTCACCGGCCCCGACGGCATTCTGGCCACGGCGAAACCGGGCACCGTCGTCGCCGTGCACTCCACGATCAGCGACCGGACCGCCGAGCAGCTGGCCGTCGAATGCGCCTCGCACGGCGTCGAATTCGTGGACGCGCCGATCAGCGGCGGAGCGCCCGGCGCGGCCGGCGGACGGCTCGCGGTCATGGTCGGCGGCAGCGAAGCCGCCTTCCAGCGGGTGCGCGAACCCTTCGGCGCCTTCGCCGATCTGCTCGTGCACGCCGGACCGGTCGGCGCGGGCACCCGGATGAAGCTGGCGCGCAACCTGCTGCACTTCATCGCCTTCACCGCCACCACCGAGGCCCAGCGCCTGGCCGAGGCCGCCGGACTCGACATCACCGAACTCGGCAAGGTCGTCCGGCACTCGGATGCGGTCACCGGCGGACCCGGCGCGATCATGTTGCGCGACAGCACCGCACCCATCGCCGCCGGCGACTTCTGGCTGCCCATCCTCGAACACGTCCGGAACCTGGGCGAGAAGGACCTGTCCCTCGCGCTCGACCTCGCCGACCGGGTCGGCGTCCGGCTGCCCCTGGCCGAACTGGCCATCGACCACCTGGGCCCGGGCCTGGGCGTCGGCGCCGGAACGATCGCCGCCGAGCGCTCCAAGTCCTGACCGTCCCCCTGCGAAAGCGTGAAACCCCATGAGCGACAGCACGACCAACGGCGACTCCGTCCGGGAACGCGGCCTGGCCAAGATGGCCGAGGTCTACGGCACCGAATTCCAGAACTATCCCGGCGACCACTTCGCGATGACCGCCGACCACCTCTTCGCCGAGGTGTGGTCGCGTGCGGGGCTGAGCATCCGGGACCGGCGCCTGCTGCTGCTCGGCGCGCTCACCGCGCAGAACCTGATGGACACCGCCGGCATCCAGATCGGCGCCGCCCTGCGCAATCAGGAACTGACCGAGGCCGAACTGCGCGAGATCGCGCTGTTCCTCTGCTACTACGTGGGGTGGCCCAGCGGCACCAAACTCGACATCCTGGTGAGCACGATCGTGGCCCAGCAGAAGAAGGCCGCCCGCAAAGAACAGTCCGAGAAGTAAGGATCCACCGATCATGGTCGACACCACCACCATTCGCCCGCTGCGCGCCGCCGAGATCACCGACTGGGATCTGCGCGCCGACGTGGTGATCGCCGGGTACGGCATCGCCGGGGTCTGCGCCGGAATCGAGGCGGCCCGGGCCGGCGCCGAGGTGCTGATACTGGAGCGCACCGGAGGCTGGGGTGGTGCGGCCGCGATGGCCGGCGGGCACATCTACCTCGGCGGCGGCACCGCGCTGCAGCAGGCGCTGGGCTTCGAGGACTCGCCGGAGAACATGGAGAAGTTCCTGCTGGCCGCGATCGGACCGGGCGTGGACAAGGCGCGCATCGCCGACTACTGCAAGGGCAGCGTCGACCACTACAACTGGCTCGTCGCGGCCGGCGTGCCGTTCCGCGAAGTGTTCTGGGGCGAGCCGGGCTGGGAGCCGCCGAACGACGAGGGGCTGAACTATTCTGGCGGTGAGAACGCCGCGCCGTTCAACGCGATCGCCACGCCCGCGCCGCGCGGGCACGTCCCGCAGATGACCGGCAAGCGGGTCGGGCAGCGCAGCGGCGGCTACATGCTGATGAAGCCGCTGGCCGACACCGCCGAATCCCTCGGCGTCCGAGCCGAATACGACACCCGCATCCGGCGGCTGATCGTCGACGAGCACGATCGCGTGGTCGGCGTGCTGGCCACCAAGTTCGGCCAGGAGGTCACCATCCGCGCCGAGCGCGGCGTCGTGCTGGCCACCGGCAGCTTCGCCTACCACCAGCAGATGGTCGAGCAGTACGCCCCGCGCCTGATCGGCCGACCGGCCGCCTCGATCGAGGAGCACGACGGCATCGGCATCCGGCTGGCCCAGGCCCTGGGCGCGGATCTGGCGAACATGGACGCCACCGAGGTCGCCTTCTTCGGCGACCCGCAGATGATGGCGCGCGGCATCCTGGTCAACGGCCGCGGGCAGCGCTACGTCCCCGAGGACACCTACGGCGGTCGCATCGGCCAGCTCACCCTCATCCAGCAGGACAACCAGGCATATCTGATCCTCGACGAAGCCGCCTACGAGGCGGCGCTGGCCACCGAGACCGCCACGCCGTTCTTCCGCCAGCCGCCCAAGTGGGCCGCCGAGACCGTCGCCGAACTCGAGTCCGAGATGGGCCTGCCCGAGCGCGCGCTGCAAGCCACGGTCGACACCTACAATCTGCACGCCGCCCAGGGCTCGGATCCGCTGCTCGGCAAGAAGCCGGAATGGGTTCGCCCACTGACCGGTTCGCTCGCCGGCTGGGACATGCGCGGCTTCACCGGCGGGTTCACCCTCGGCGGGCTGCGCACCGACCTCGACGCGCGCGTGCTGCACGTGTCCGGCGAGCCGATCGCGGGCCTGTTCGCCGCGGGCCGGTGCACGACCGGCATCTGTACCGGCGGCTACGTCAGCGGGGCCTCGCTCGGCGACGGCAGCTTCTACGGGCGGCGCGCGGGTGTCGCCGCCGCCAAGAATTGACCCCCGAGTAGGATTCAGACACATGTCCGAAGCGCAGTCCATCGACGGTACCCCTCTCATCCGGGAGGCGACCCGCCGTCGCCTCACCGGCAAGCAGGCCGACACTGTCGACCGGCTGACGCGATCGGCCGTGGAAGTGCTTGCCCGCGAAGGTTTCGCGGGCATGACCATCCGCTTGGTCGCGGCCGCCGCCGGCGTCGGCACGGCGACGGCCTACACCTATTTCTCCTCCAAGGAACACCTGGTGGCCGAGATCTTCTGGCGCCGCCTGGTTTCCAATCCGTCGCCCGCCAGCGAGGATCCGGACCCCACGGTCCGGGTCGTCGCCGAGCTGCGCACCATCGCCATGCTCGTCGCCGACGAGCAGGAGCTCTCCGGCGCCGTCACCAGTGCACTGCTCGGCCGCGACCCCGACGTCGAGCACCTGCGCACCCGCATCGGCGCCGAGATCCGCAAGCGCCTGATCCGTGCGCTGGGCCCGGATCCGGATCTCGAGGTCGTCGAATCGCTGGAACTCGTCTACGCCGGGGCCCTGGTCCGCGCGGGCATGGGGTACGCCTCCTACTCCGAGATCGCCGACCTCATCGAGAAATCCGCGCTGCACATTCTCCGGTAGGGCTAGCGCCCGCCGGCGACATCGAGGAAAGTGCCGGTCACGTACGACGATCGATCGGACAGCAGCCAGAGGACAGCTTCGGCGACTTCGTGCGGCGTGCCGCCCCGGCCCATCGGGAGCGTGGGGGCGAGCCGGTCGACGCGACCGGGTTCGCCGCCGTCGGCGTGCATGCCGGTGTAGATGAAGCCCGGGCGCACCGCGTTCACCCGGATCCCCTCCGCCGCCACCTCGAGCGCGAGGCCCCGGGTGAAGGTGTCCAGCGCGCCCTTGCTGGCCGCGTAGTCGACATACTCCCCCGGTGCGCCGAGCCGGGCCGCGGCCGAGGAGACGTTCACGATCGCGCCGCCCGCGCCGCCGTGCGCGGTCGACATCCGGCGGACCGCCTCGCGAGCGCACAGCATCGGGGCGATGACGTTCACGGTCATGATCCGGTGCAGGCGATCCGCGTCCAGTTCCTCGGCGCGGCATTGCTTCTCGAGGACGGCGGCGTTGTTGACCAGTCCGCGCAGCGCGCCGAACCGGGCGTCGACCACGTCGAACAGGGCCTCGATCTCGCCCGGCACCGCCATATCGGCCCGCACGGCCACCGCTGTACCGCCGTGGGTCGCGATCTCCGCGCAGACCGCCTCCGCCGCCACCCGATCGCGCCGGTATGTCAGGCACACCTGTTCGCCGCGCCGACCCAGCTCCAGCGCGACGGCAGCGCCGATCCCCCGGCTGCCGCCGGTCACCAGCACGCATCCGAAATCCACTCGTCTGCCTTTCAATCCGACGCTGTACCGCCCTGGGCCGCGCAGACCGCCGCCCGCCGTCCTCGTTGTCACGGTACCGCTGCCGTCCGCTCGTCCGGCTCGCTCTCTCAGCGGGTTTTTCTTCGTTGCCGCCCTAGGCGCTGACATAGTTAGATGCGCATATCTACACCTCTGGATGCCCTTACGAGTTCGAGGCGGGCCACCCACTCCGGCGTTCAGGCGAGTTGCTCCGGCAGGATCGCGATGTCCAGATCGCGCAGGCGCACGGGGTCGGCGATCACTTCGTACGCGGCGACCCTCCCCCGGTCCACGGTGACGCGCACGGCCGAGTGCAGGACACCGCCGGGCGCGACGACGATGCCGACCGCGCCGTCGAGCAGAGCCACCACCGCGACCTGCGAACGACGCTGGAGCACAAGGGTTTCCCCGGCCACGGCCTGGGCTCCGCGCACCACGACGGCCATGCCCGGCGGCAGGGCGGCGGGATCAGCGGTGCGGACCACCTCCGGAGCGAGCACCGCCAGCAGCGCCGACAGGTCACCGTCGCGAGCGGCCGCGAGGAACGCCGTCACGACGTCGCGCTGCTCGACGAGTTCGGCTACGGGAGTAGTGGATTCGCCGCGAACCCGGAGCCGGGCACGGCTGGCGAGCTTCTTCGTGGTCGCGGCGGTGCGGCCGACGACGGGCGCGATCTCACCGAAGGGGACGGCGAACATGTCGTGCAAGACGAAAGCGACCCGTTCCTCGGGCGTGAGCGCGCCGAGCACCACCAGCAGCGCCCGACCGACCGAATCGATCAGGACCGCCTCGTGCTCGGGATCGCGCTCGGGACTGATCGCCTCGCCCGCCGGATCGAGCGGTTCCTCCCGGCGCGCCACGCGCGAGCGCAACATGTCCAGGCAGATCCGCGACACCACCGTCGTCAGCCAGCCGTCCAGGTTTTCGATCGCACCGGACTCGGCCCGCGCCAACCGGAACCACGCCTCCTGAACCGCGTCCTCGGCCTCGGCCACCGAGCCCAGCATCCGGTAGGCCACCGCGCGCAGCCGCGCACGCTGCGCGTCGAACCGCTCCCCCAGCCCGTCCTGACCGCTCACCCGGCATCCCTCACAGATCCAGCCGAATCCGGATCGTCAGCAGATCGGTCCCCAGCACGCGCACGAGCATACTGTTGAACCACGGCAGCGATCGCAACCGCCGGCGCGCGTCATCGCCGGGCATGATCTCGGCGACGCCCCGATACCACCGCGACCGAATGCGCACGCGCACCCGGGGATCCGCGATCAGGTTCCGCACATAGTGCGATTCCCGGCCATGATCACTGACCAGCCAGAACGTCTGATCGACGCGGCGGCCGCCGATCGGGGTGCGCCGGGGCAGCCCGGTGCGCCGGCCGGTCGTCTCCAGCAGCGCGTTGCCCGGGACATGGCCCGCGAGCGGCCGCATCACCGGGTTCGCGATCCGCCGATGGAACCAGCTCACCCGGCGGCGCTTGGTCGAAGTAGACAGCACGATCACTTCCCTTGTCGAAACTGCGAGTCTCGACAAGTCTTGCCGAGACTTGGAGTTCCGTCAACGCTAGGATTCACGGTGATGCCACCCTCACCACGCCCGCACACCGGCCGCCGCCGCAACGACGCCGCCCGTCGCGCGATCCTCGCCGCCGCGATCGATCTGCTCGGCCGCGCCGGCGGCGACGTCCTGCACACCACGATGGACGAGATCGCGGCCGCCGCGGGCGTCGGCAAACAGACCATCTATCGGTGGTGGCCGTCCAAGGGAGCGATGCTGGCCGAGGCGATGGCCGAATGGGCGCGCGCGAGCGCGCCGGATCCGGACACCGGCGACGCGCACGCGGACGTCGCGGCTTTCCTGGCAGCGACTTTCGCCGCGTCGTCCACTCCGCCCGCCGCTCCCCTGCTGCGCGCGATCCTCGCCGAGGCCCAGCACGACCAGCAGACCGCCGAATTGCTGGCGGCATTCGCGCGCGACCGGCGCGCCACGCTGCGGCGCATTCTCGAGCGCGGGATCGACCGGGGCGATCTCGACGCGGCCCTCGATCCGGAAGTCCTGGTCGACCAGGCCTACGGGCTGCTGTGGTACCGGCTGACGATCTCGAAGGAACCGCTCGACGCCGCCGTAGCCCGGCGGCTCGCCGCGTCGCTGTGCCGCTGACCTGCGTTGTCACCTTTCGTGGCCGGCATCCGTCAGCCCGGTAGCGGACACGACCGTGTCCGGCACCGAAGGGATGTCTCCATGAATACCGTCTACCTCGTCACCACCGTCGTCGCGGCCGCACTCGCCGCGATCGCAGCGGGTGTCGATGTCGTTCGAGCGCAATGGGTTCGAGAGAATATGCGCCGGATCGATATCCCGGAGTGGAGCATCTATCCGCTCGCCGCGATCAAGGCGGCCGGCGCACTCGGTCTGCTGATCGGCCTGGCGGCGCCCGCGCTCGCATTGGCCGCCGCCCTCGCGCTGACCGTCTATTTCCTGCTCGCCATCGCCACCCTCTTGCGCGCTCGCGCCTACTCCCAGCTGGCCTATCCCGTCCCCTTCCTGCTGGCGGCGGCGGCCTCGGCGGCCCTGTTTCCCCTCGCCTGAGCACCGGATAACGCGGCGCCTCGCGCGGGATCGGGGCGCGCTCCGCTGTTTTACAGAAATCGGGGCTACCGGCCGTGCGGGCCTCGTATGTTGGGGAGGCGCGGTGCGGAATGGAGTCAGGCGATGGCAACCGATGAGCTGACAGCGGATTACGTGATCGTGGGTGCGGGGTCGGCGGGAGCGGTGCTCGCCAACCGGCTCAGCGCGGATCGTGGGACGCGGGTGGTGGTGCTCGAGGCCGGCCCGCCCGACAAGAACAAATTCGCGCATATTCCGGCGGCCTTCTCGAAACTGTTCCGTTCCGAAGTGGATTGGGATTACCTGACCGAACCGCAACCCGAACTCGACAACCGGCAGATCTACTGGCCGCGCGGGAAAATGTTCGGCGGCTCGTCCTCGATGAACGCGATGATGTGGGTACGCGGGTTCCGAGCCGATTACGACGAATGGGCACTGCTCGCGGGCGACGAGTGGGGGTTCGGCGCGGCGATCGAGCAGTTCCGGCGGATCGAGAACGTGCAGGACGCGCAGTTCCCGGACGAGGGCGCGACCGGCCCGCTGCACATCGCCAAGCAGCGCAGCCCGCGCGCCTCGACGGCCGCGTATCTGGCGGCCGCGCGGGAGGCGGGCTACCCGGTCGAGACACCGAATCGCCCGCAGCCCGAGGGTTTCAGCGAAACCATGGTCACCCAGCGCCGCGGCCGGCGCTGGAGCACGGCCGACGGCTACCTGAAGCCCGCGCTGCGCCGCCCGAACCTCACCGTGCTGCCCGAAGCGCTGGCGACGCGGGTGCTCTTCGACGGCACCCGCGCCGTCGGGGTCGAATACCGCCGGGGCACGGAGACTTTCACGGTGCGCGCACGCCGCGAAGTGGTGCTCTGCGGCGGCGCGATCAACAGCCCGCAGCTGCTGATGCTCTCGGGCATCGGCGACATGGTGGAGCTGGGCCGCCACGGCATCGCGACGCTCCAGCACAATTCCGAGGTCGGGGCGAACCTGCAGGACCATCTGGTCGCGGGCATCGGCTACAGCGTGTCCGCCGATTCGCTCTTCGACGCCGAAAAGCCCCGGCAGCTCCTGGATTACCTGGTGCGGCACCGCGGCATGCTCACCTCCAATGTCGGTGAGGCCTACGGCTTCATCCGCTCGCGTCCCGAACTGGAGCTGCCGGATCTGGAGCTGATCTACGCGCCGGCGCCGTTCTTCTACGAGGGGCTGCAGGAGCCGACCGAGCACGGAGTGATCCTGGCGACGGTGTTGCTACGCCCGCACAGCCGCGGCCGAATCGGCTTGGCCACAGCCGATCCCGGCGCGAAACCGGTGATCGATCCGGGCTATCTCTCCGACAGTGCGGGCGCCGACCGCGAGGCGGTCATGGCGGGTTTACGCGTGTGCGCGACCCTCGCCGCCAGTCCGGCCATGAAGGCGGTGCTCGGTCCGCTCATCTATCCGCCCCGGGCGCCGCACGAGCTGGAGGGCACGCTCGAGCTGGCACTCAACGGCTACTCGCACACCCTGTATCACCCGGCCGGCACCTGCCGCATGGGCACCGACCCCGCCAGCGTCGTCGATCCGCAGCTGAAAGTCCGTGGGGTGAGCGGACTCCGGGTGGCCGACGCGTCGGTGATGCCCACGCTGATTCGCGGACACACCCACGCCCCGAGCGTGTTCATCGGGGAACAGGCCGCGAAGTTCCTGTTGGCGACCTGAGCCCGGCGCTACATGCTCAGCAGCCGCAGCACCAGCGCCGCGACCGACAGCGCGAGGATGATCGCCGGCGGGGCCATGGTCTTGTAGTCGCGGGCCTTGACGTGGAAGGCCAGCGCGCCAAGGAAGTAGAGGATCAGGCCGATGGCCGCGGCGATGCCGATCGGCGGCCACCACAGCCCGGCTACCAGGCCCACCGCGCCCGCGAGCAGGGCGGCGGCCAGCAGATTCAGGCGGTTCTCCGGCACGCCCAGCTTCGCGTAAGCCTCGACGAACTCCGGCTTGCGGGAGATCTTGAAATAGGCCGACGGAATCAGGCCGACGGCCAGCAGAACTGAAACGATGACGGTTGCGACGAACATAGCGTCTCCTCGAATGCCACCCCCGTTGACCGTTCCAATGTAGAACGCGAGGACGTCCGAGGGAACAGCTCGGCGCGAATCGGGCGCGATCCGCCGGGCCTGCTACAGCGCGGGCACCCGGTCGAAACCGATGGGCGGGGTCGGGGTGGGGCGGGAGTGCAGCACGGGCCGGAAATCGGGCAGCGCGGTGAGCACGTCGACGTTGCGTGCGGCGTAGCAACGCACCCGGGGCAGCGCCTGGGCGACCTCGGCGCGTTCGATGGGCTCGGCGTCGACGAAGGCGATCGCCTCCAGCGGCAGGCCGAGCGTCTGCGCGATCCGGACGATCGCGGACGACTTACGGCCCCAGCCGATCTCGACGGCGGAGAACATATCGTAGAGGCCGTGCCGGTAGAGCGCGTCCAGCGTGCGGGCGCGGTCGCTGCGGCTGGCCACGGCGTGCCAGATGCCGCGGTCGCTCAGGGCGCGCAGCGTCCGCAGCGCGTCCGGCTTCGGCGTGGTGCCGGTGGCGTCGCAGACGACGCCCTCCCACAATGTGTTGTCCAGTTCCCAGACAAGACATCTCAGAGCCGGTCGCATACCCCTGCCCCCAATCGTTCGTCGCACCACTCCGCTTCCCACCTTGCGTGCCCAGCACATCTCCGGCAAGCCCCCGATTATCGGGTGCCGGGCCGTTGTGGCGATACTACCGGTACCGGGAGCAGAACGGTTGGGTCGCGACCCCCGCGGGAGCCCCTCGAATTCCCCTAATCTGTGCAAAATCACAATTCTGCCTGGTAGATGCCTATCCGATCGTACATTGACCGCCGAATCGATCCGTGAATCCAGAACGCCGGTTAGTGTGAATGCGCCACACAGCAATTTCGGGGGTGGAAGGAAGTCGCCAATGACCGTCGACAGTTCAGGTCGGGTGAGCCTGACTTTGTCGGGCAAACCGATGTCGTCCTCGCTCAAGGACGTTCGCTCGCTCTCCCGGCAGATGGTCGGCCACTTCGTGGAAAACGTCGTGCCGTGCGGAACGCTGCCCGGCGACGCCATCTCCGGCGACGTCACCACGATCACCCGGGTCTGCCTGGAGTTCGCGGTCAGCATGCTGGACGGGAACGACATCCCGGCCAAGCTCGCCCGCCTGCAGGAGGCCGCCGCGAGCTGGGCCCGCGAGGGCGTGCCCATCGACACCATCCACCACTCCATCCACGAGGGTTTCAAGATCGGCTTCGAGCTCGTCGTGGCCAACGCCAGCCTCACCGACTACGACAACATGGTCGACGGCGCCAAGATGGTGCTCGAGATGCTGGACCAGATCACCTCCGCCATCTCCGTGGCCTACGTCCGTGAACTGCGCTCGGCGGTCAGCGAGCACCACACCGCGGTGCACACGCTCACCTCCGCGCTGCTCGGCGGGCACAGCACCTCCACCATGGCCCGCGAGTGCGGCATCACCATCGCGCCGTCCTACGACGTAGTGGCCGTGTCGATTCCGCCGCACCGCGAGGAGTCCAACCCGGCGGTGGACGGCCAGGTCGTGGCGCGGCGCAAGCTGCGCCGGGTGCAGACCGAGCTCGCCGCGCGCTGCCGCAACAACGCGCTCTCGCTGCTCAGCGTGGACGGCGGCACCGTGCTGATTCCCGCGGAGATGTTCGACAGCGCCGAACTCGACGCCCTGGTGGTGCAGCTGGCCCACGCCGCGCAGGTCGGCCTCACCGCGACGCTGGTGCAGGCCACCCCCGACCTGATCCCAGACGCCGCCGATCAGGCGCACGAACTGCTGGACATGGTGCAGCGACTGGAAATGGTGCCGGGGCTCTACCGCTTCGACGAACTCGCCCTCGAATACCAGCTCACCCGGCCCGGCCCCGGCCGCGAATACCTGGGATCGCTGCTGGACACCCTGGACGAGCATCCCGAACTGCTGGAAACCCTGCAGCGACACATCGCCAACAACCTCAATCGCCAGCGCACCGCCCGGGTGCTGCACGTGCACACCAACACCGTGGACTACCGGCTCAAGCGCATCGCCCAGCTCACCGGGTTCGACCCGGCCCAGCCCTCCGGATTGTGGTATCTGCGTTCGGCTCTGGTCGCGCGGTCCTACCGCACGACCTGAAACCTATTCCGCCACACCGAGTCCCCGCGCCAGCACCGGCCACGAGTCCTTCAGCGCCTGCTGCCAGTAGCCCCAGGAGTGGGTGCCGGTGGGCTGGAAATCGTAGGTCGCCGGAATACCGAGCTGATCGAGTTTGGTGCGCAGATTGTGCGTGCACCAGTTCACCGCGGCCTCGATCACCCCGCCCAGCACCAACTGGTTCACGAACCCGCGCGGACCGGGCTGCATGTGGCTGCCGTTGTAGACGTCGTACATGCCCGGCACACCGGTGCCGGTGGACACGTAGAGTTCCAGCCCGCGCAACTGCTCGGCGTGCAGGTACGGGTCGTTGGCCGCCCACATCGGATCCTCCGGCGGGCCGTACATGTTCGCGGTGTCGCCGCCGCCCCAGCTCTCCACCGCGAGCTTGATGAACTCGCGCCCGATCGGATCGCTGGTCTGCGCGCAGCCGCTGTAGGCCGCGACCGCCCGGTACAGGCCCGGCGCGGCGATCGGCAGCTGCAGCACCGCGGTGCCCGAAGTCGACAGTCCGGCAATGCCGTTCACGCCGGTGGTGCCGAATTCGGCGTCGATGAGCGGCGGGAGCTCCTCGGTGAGGAACGTCTTCCATTTGTAGAGACCGAGTTTCGGGTCCGGCGCGCGCCAGTCGGTGTAGTAGCTCCACTTGCCGCCCACCGGCTGCACCACGTTGACGTGCTTGCCCGCCAGGAAGCCGAGCGCGTCGGTGTTCTTCTGCCAGGTGGCCGAATCCTGGCCGCCGCCACCGCCGTTCAGCAGGTACAGCGCTGGGGCGGGCGTCGAGCGGTCGGCCGGGCGCAGCACGTCGACCATGATGTCCTGACGCATGGCCGCCGAGTAGACGCGCACCTGCACGGTGCGGTCGTCCTTGGGCCAGGCCCCGGTGATCTTCGCGTGCTCGGGCTCGGCCGCGGCGGGCGCGGGCACCAGCACCGCGGCGGCCAGCAGGGCGAGGACCGGGCCCCAGGAACGTCTCTTCATCGGCTTCCGGCTCCCCAATCACAGTGAATTCGACCATTCCGGCGAGCGCCGGCGGGGCCGACAGTACCGACCGCACGAGCGTTTCCGATCGGTTGCGGCAACCTTCTCGCCGCCACACAATTCACCCGGCGGGCGCGCTGTGAACTACCACTGTCCGGTACGGTCGCGGCGGCCGCCCGCCGCTATTGGTGCGATTCACAGTCCACCCCGGACAACGCTGTGTACTGCCAAAATCTTGCGCTCGAACAGTTCTCGGGCGGCGCCGCCGTGCGTACCGTGAACCAGATCCGGACGCCCGGTGAATTCGGGCACTCATTATCCGGAACCGAAAACGTCGGCGCAGCGCGGCGCAATTCCGGTGCCCGAGTTCGGAAGGAACTTCGTGTCTGACATCGCAATTATCGGAATCGGCTGCCGATTCGCCGGCGGCATCGATACGCCCGAGAGTTTCTGGCAGTTCCTCATCGGCAAACACCACGGTGGCGCGGATCGCCCGGCCGATCCCTGGGAGATCGACCCGGACTTCTTCGGTTTCGCGCCGCCCGCGGCGGGTGGGCTCGATCCGCGGGAGCGCCTGCTGCTCGACGTCACGCGGGACGCGCTGGACGACGCGGGTGTCGCCGGTGTGCCGGTCGAGGTCTATGCCGCCGGGGCGGCCAACGGGCTCGCTCCCCGCATCTCCCACGTGCTGGGCGGATCCGGCGGCACCGACTGCTCGTCCTCGCTCGACGCGCTCCAGCTGGCCTGCCGGGCGCTGGACCGCGGGGAGTGCGCTGTGGCGGTGGCGGGTGGGGTGCATCTGCTGGAGGCGGCTCTCGACGGCGATGAGGGCGGTGGGATGGTGGTGCTGAAGAAGCTCGGCGACGCGGTGCGCGCGGGCGATCGGGTCTACGCGGTGGTCGAGGCGGGGCGGGGGGCCACTGGCGAGACGTCATGGTTTGCCGGGAGCGCGGCTCCAGGCACTGCCAGCGAGACAGCATGGCGTTCCGGGAGCGCGGGTCCGGGAGTTGCCGACGATACGGCAGGGCGTGCTGGGAGCGCGGGTCCGGGAACCGCCGACGAGATGGCACGACCTGCCGGGAGCGTGGCCCCGGGAGTTGCTGGCGAGACGAGAGGGCGTGCTGGGAGCGCAGTTCGGGGAGCCGCCCGTGTTCGCGCGTGGGAACATACGCTCGACGGTGCCGAACCGGCGCTCGCCGGGATCGCCGGTGTTATCGAATCGGCGCTGGCTATCCAGCGCCGCGTCCTCCCGAACCGAGGGCGTCTGCACGCGGCCGCCTCGCGCATCCCGATCGACTCTCCGGGGCCGGACAACCGTATGACGATCGCGGTCAACGATTTCGGCGACGCGCGGGTCACGCTGCGGGAACATCGATGGTCGCCAGGCGGGACCGCGCGTCACTACGGCGTGCTGCCCCTGTCCGGCCGCAGCGCCGCCGCGGTGCGGGCCACGGCCACCCGGTACGCCGACCTGATCTCGGCGGGCGCGGATCCCGGACGACTGGCCGAGACAGTGTGGACCAAGACGACCCACCACGCGTTCCGCACCGGCATGCTGCTCGGCGACACCGGCGAATTGGTCCGGCGGCTGCGGCATTTCGCCGCGGGCGCGGGAGCCGACCCGGCGCGCGCTGTGGCGCGGCACGGCGAGGGGCTGGTCTTCGTCTGCTCCGGGGCCGGGGCGCAGTGGTGGGGCATGGGCCGCGAACTACTCAGCGCGGACGGTGTTTTCGCCGCCACCGCGCACGCGGTCGACGCGCAGTTCCAGTCCGTGGCGGGCTGGTCGATCCTCGACGAACTGCTGATGCGCGGCGAGACCGACTGCCACGCGGGCGCTGTCGACCTCGCCGGGCCCGCGAATTTCCTGGTGCAGGTCGCCCTAGTGGCCGAGCTCGCGGAGTTCGGGATCCGGCCCGCCGGTGTCCTCGGTCACGGCACCGGCGAGATCGCCGCCGCCTACCTCACCGGCGCGCTGTCGCTGCGCGACGCGGTGCGGGTCGCCCACCACCGAGCCCTGACACCCCTGTCCCTCGGCGATCTGCGCACCGCGCTCACCGATCTGGCGCCGCAGCGGCCGACCATCCCGCTGTACTCCACGATCACCGGCGCACCCGTCACCGGCGCGGACTGGGACGCCGAATACTGGTGCGCGACCCTGCCCGGACCGGCCCGCTTCGCCGCCGCCGTCAGCACGGCGGCCGCGGCGGGCAACCGGGTGTTCCTGGAGATCGGCGCCCACCCGGTGCTCTCGGACGAGGTGCGCCGAATCCTGCGCGACACCGGCGTAATCGGCGCGGCGGCACACACTCTCGACCGCACCCGCTCCGACTCGGAAAGCGTCCGCCGCACCCTGACCGATCTCTACGCCGCCGGCGCCCTCGACCTGACGGCCCTCTTCCCACCCGACCGCCCCACCACGCACCGCCCACCCCGCGACCTCTGGCACCACACCCGCTCGACCGCACCCCTCCCCCAACCCGTCGGCGTCCAGTGACCGGGATACACCCGGACCCCGGAAACCCGCACACCGGAATCACCGAGCGAACCCACCCCCAGCGCCCACCAGGCATCCCCATCGCCTGGCAGGAAGCCCAGGAACCCGCCGCCCGCCACGCCATCTCCCGCCTCACCGCCCGGGCGACCTGGAGCGAACCGGTCGCCCGTCAGGTGCGATACGAGCGCACCGGCCAGACCGATCCCGGCGCTGGGCCACAGTCCGGAACGCGCGACGCGGACATGACGCCACGCAGTGGCAGCACAGCATGGCCACAGGTAAACGGCGGCCAGCACTCACGCATGGCTCCGCCGCAGCAGCCTGGTTCGTCGTTCCTCGAAAATGATTTCGCAGCAACGGGGTACGACACCGGAGCGGCAATCCCACCACACAGCGGAAGTCCTGTCGTGCTTCCCCGCGACGCGGCAGACCGCGTCTGGCAGCGCGCGGACTCTCCAACATGGCCACCGCACACCGGTGCGCTGCACAACGGTGGGGTGATCGACGCGCCGCACCAGACCGATAATGCGCGCCGGCAAGGCCAGGGCCCTGCAACCCGGCCGGATGAAATCCCCGCCCCGCCCCGGCCCGACGAGAGCGGCCTCCCGATCTCGCGGCGCGACAGTGGCGGGCCCTGGTCGAACCTCAGCGAGGCCCCTGCCGGCTGGGTGCTGCCCCACACGTACGACGGCGGAATGCCGGTCTCCCAGTCCGACGGTAGCGCTGAAGTCCGCCCGCACAACGGTCACGACCGAATCCGGCAGCGCGGCAACACCACCTACGAGACCTCACCGAGGCAACAGGCAAGCAGCGCCGCGGCCTCGCCTGGCGACGCAGGTGGCTCAGCGTGGCCACGGGCGTACCCTCCGGCCTGGCCACCTCACACCAACGCTCTGCCCCGATGCCCCCCAATGGCGTGATCGGCGCGGCGCTCGAGACTGGTGCCGAGCTCCGGCACGGCGAGTGCACCTCGGCCTGGCCGTCTAGCGGCAATGCTGCGCTCCGGCGCGAGACCGACACCGCGCTCCAGCACGGCCAGGGCTCCTCGGCCTGGACGCATGGCGGTAACACTGCGCCCCAGCCCGAGACCGACACCGCGGTCTGGCACAGCCAGGGCACCTCGGCCTGGACGCATGGCGGTAACACTGCGCCCCAGCCCGAGACCGACACCGCGGTCTGGCACAGCCAGGGCACCTCGGCCTGGGCGCATGGCGGCAACGCTGCGCTCCGGCTTGGCGCGGGCGAGAGTCCGATCCGGCAGCACGACGGCGACGCAGGGTGGCCGATCGGCCGCGGCGGTGCGGCCGGTCTCTCACCCGGTGACGGAATGCAACGGCCGTATTCCGGCGACATGTCGTTCGGCGGGAGCGCGCTGACTTCGACGCGCGACAGCGGCGCCCCGGACTGGTCGTACGCAGACAATGCAGCGGCTTGGTCGCGTGGTGGCGCTGTACCGAGGCCGCACGACAGCAGTGCTGCAACGCTTTTCCACGAGAACGGTGCGCGCGCCGCAGAGCATGCCGGTGTCGCGAGTATTACGCCCCGCTACGGTGAAGCGTTCGCTTCGATGCACAGCGGCGATGCGGTATCCGCGCCGGGCAGCGGTGGTGTCCTGGTCGCTCCGCCTCGTCGCGACATGGAGGTAGTACCGCGGACTGGTGCGTTGGTGCCGGTGCGCGGGCGTGCGCTGGTTGCGGCGCGGGAAAGCGGTGCCGGGATTTCCCGGCTGGCGGTCGCCGGGTGTCTGATCGCGCTGTTCATGCAGCTGGTCGACATGGTGACCATCTGCCTCGCCCTGCCGAGTATCGCTGCGGAGCTGCCGGTTTCGCCTGCCCAGCGGGTGCTGGTCGTGGCGGGTTCTGCGGTGGCGTTCGCCTGTTCGCTGGGGAGTGCGCGACGGTTGGGTGAGCGGTTCGGTTGGCGGGGAATGTTTCTCGGGTCCGTGGCGGCTTATGCGGCGGCGTCGGCGTGGTGCGCGCTGGCGGACAGCGGGGCTGAGCTCGCGCTCGCGCGGGTGGCGCAGGGGGCCGCCGGTGCGGGGGTGGCAGCCCAGGCCGTCGCCGTAATACTGGCGGCGGTGGCGCAGAAGGCCGTCGCCCCGGGGGTGGCGGCAGAGGCCGTCGAAATCGAAACGGCGCGGGTGGCGCATCGAGCCGGTGCGGGGATGACCGCGCAAGCCGTCGGGGTCGTAGTGGCGGGGCAGGGAGACGCCGGTGCGGGGGTGGCGGCGCGAGCCGCCGGAGTCGCACCGACGTGGGCGACGCACAGAACCGCCTGCGTGGCGGCGAAGGCTTTGCGCGTTGCGCGGCAACGGCAGTCGATGGTGATCGCGCTGGCTGCTGTTATGGGCGGCGTGGGATTGGTGGTCGGCGGGCTCTTTGTGTCGGATGTGGGTGGGTTCGGCTGGCGGGCGGCGTTTTTGATGAACGTGCCGTTCGGGCTGATCGCCTTTGTGCTGGGCGCGCGTTGTCTGCGGGGTGGGCCGGTGGGGCGGGAGCCGTTGCCGATGCGCGGGGTTGTCATGGCGGGCATCGCGTTGTTCGCGCTGGTGCTTGCGCTGGCCGAGATCCATCAGAGTGGCTGGCGGCCGGGCGCTGTGCTGCTCGGCGGTGTCGCCGTGGTGCTGCTCGGTGCGTTCCTGCGGCAGCAGTCCGCGCTCGCGCGGCGCGGTGACAGTTCGCTGGTCCCGCTGGAACTGTTCGCCGATCGGCGCTTCGCGCTCGACGCACTGCTGGTGGCGTTGTTCGCCGCTCTGCTCACCACTTTCGTCTTCGCCGTCTCCGGCATGTTGCAGGACGGCCTGCACTTCTCCGCGCTGCGCGCCGCTCTCGCGCTGACGCCCTTCGGGCTCGGTGCCGCCGCCGGCGTGGCCGCCGCGCCCGGGCTCGCGCGGCGCTGGGGCGGAGCCGTCTTCGCGATCGGTATCGCCGCCTTCGGCGCCTGGGCGGCACTCGGCGGCGCTTACCTTCAGATCACCGGCGGCGCAATCGATTTGCGGTTCGCGGTGCTCCCGATCTTTCTCTCGGGGCTCGGCGTCGGCGTCTACGGCGCACGGCCGCTGCTCACCGCAGCGCGCCGGGTCCGGACACGCACGAGTATCGGCGTTCTCCTCAGCGCGGGACAGCTCGGTGCGGGGCTCGGCTCGGCGACTCTGGCGGCGGTGTTCTTCCGTTCGTACACCCTCGGCGGCGGCATCGCCGTGCTCTCGGCGATCGCGCTGCTCGCCCTCGTACTGGCCGCGCTGACGCTGGCCCTCCCGGCACCGGGCGCGCCGGAATGACCGGGGAGACGGTCGCCGGCGCGGTCCGGGCCGTCGAACGGGACGGCGGCGCGCCGCTGCCGGCTTTCGCCTGGCGGGAGGTCTCGGCGATCACCGCGGCCGCGGGGGTGCTGTATTTCGCGCGGCTGGACCGCTACGCCCTCGGCGGCGACGAACTGTATTTCATCGGGGCGGGCCATCATCCGGCCGTGAGCTACGCCGATCAGGGGCCCGCGGTGCCGCTGCTGGCCGCGCTCGCCGACGATCTCGCCCCTGGCTCGGCGACGGTGCTGCGCCTGCCCGCCCTGCTGATGACGCTCCTCGCCGTCGTGCTCAGCGCGCTGATCGCCCGGGAGCTGCGCGGCGGCCGGGGCCCGCAGGCGATGGCGGCGCTGGCGTACGCGGTGACGCCGGCGGCGGTGTTGCAGGCGGCGATGCTGAGCACCTATGCGCTGGACGCGACGCTGACCGCGGGGATCAGCTGGCTGTTCCTGCGCTGGGTGCGCACCCGCGAACTCCGGCGCTCCCGATTCCGCGCGGACCATCTGCTGGTGCTGGCGGGCCTGCTGGCCGCGCTCGCCGTGCAGGTGAAGTGGCTGGTTCCGCTGGTGTGGGCGGGCATCGCGCTGGGCTTCGCGCTGCTGGGCCCGCGCGAGGTGTTCCGCAGGCCGGGCTGGTGGCTCGGCTCGGCGGTGCTGGCGCTCTCGGGTCTGCCGGCGGTGCTGTGGCAGTACGCCAACGGCTGGCCGCAGCTGGGCATGAGCGCCGTCATCCGGGCCGAGCAGCTGGCCACGAGCCCGCTGGTGGCGATGCCGTGGCAGGCCGTGCTGCTCACCGGTCCGCTGGGGCTGCTGATCCTGGCCGGGATGTGGGCGGGTTTCCGCTCGGAGCTGGTACGGCCCTACCGGTTCCTGATTCCCATGGTGGCGCTCGGCTTGGTCGGCGTACTCGGCGGCGGATTGCGGCCCTACTACATGGCCGCCGCGTTTCCGGGTCTGCTCGCCGCGGGCGCGGTGTATCTGGCCGAGGTGGGGCTCACGCGCCGGGTGCGCACGTTCGGCGTCGCGATCACGGCGCTGGCCACCGCGATCTGCGTGTCGGTGGTGCTGGTGCTGCCGCTGCCGCAATCACAGTTGCGCCAGCCCACCGACCGCTACTCGCAATTCGATTGGCGGATGCGGCTTTTCGGGCCCAGCGGCTGGGAACGGCTGATCGCCGGCGTCGACGCCGCCTATCGCCTGGTGCCCGCCGAGCAGCTGCCGGGCCTGGTGCTGGTCACCCAGAACTATTGGCAGGCAGCGGCACTGGACCACTACGGCCCGGCGCTGGGCTTCCCGGCGGTGTACAGCACCAATAGGGGCTATGCGTACTTCCCGCCGCCGCCGGACACGGCGACCACCATCCTCTACGTGGGCATCGACCGACCGCAGACCACGCTCGGGCTGGAATTCGCCGAGGCGGTCGAACTGGTCCGCGTCGACGACCGGCTCGGCGTGCCGAGCGTGAATCGTCATGTCTCGGTGTGGAAATGCCGCTACCCGGCCCGCCCGTGGTCGCAGGCGTGGCCGGGGATGCGCCGGCTGCCGCTGGTCGACGGCACCGCGCGCTGAGCCTAGGCGCCGAGCGCGGCGGCGAACAGCGGCCAGGAGGTGTGCAGGTCCTGCTGCCAGTAGCCCCAGGAGTGCGTGCCGCTGGCCCGGAAATCGAAGGTCGCGGGCATCGCCAGCTCGGCGAAGCGGTCCCGCAGCTGCTCGGTGCACACCTTGGTGACCGCGTCCAGCACGCCGCCGATCACCAGCTGATCGATCAGCTTGACCGGGTTGCGCCCGACGCCGGGCCCGTCCAGCGTGTCCAGCGGACCCGGCCAGCCGGTGCCGGTCGAGACGTAGATCGTTGTGCCGCGCAGCTTTTCGACGTGCAGGTAGGGATCGTTGGCCGCCCAGGCCGGATCGGTGGGCGGGCCCCACAGGTTCAGCGCGTTGCCCCGCCGCGCCGCCACCACCGCGTCGACGATGGCCTGGCCGCGGACGTCGCTGGTGCGGATGCAGCCGCTGTAGGAGCCGATCGCCCGGTACAGCCCGGGCGCGGCCAGCGCCAGCCGGAAGCTCGCGCCGCTGGCCATCGACAAGCCCGCCACCGCGTTGGCGCCGGTGCCGCCGAAGGCGGTGTCCACGATCGGGGGTAGCTCACCGGTCAGGAACGTCGTCCAGAGTTGGCGGCCCAGCACCGGGTCGTCGGCGCGCCAGTCGGCGTAGAAGCTGCCCTGGCCGCCGATCGGCACCACCACGGTCACCTGCTTGTCGGCGAAGTACTGTGCCGCATCGGTTTTGGTGAGCCAGTTGGCCCCGTCGGTCCAGTGGGGCGTGTCGGTGCCGCCGTCCACGCCGTTGAGCAGGTACAGCACGGGCGCGGGCCGCGTGGGATCGGCGGCGGGCAGCACCGCGACCGTCACCGGTCGCCCCATCGCCGCGGAATGCACGGTCAGGTCCACCACCCGGCCCTCGCCCTGTACCGCCGCAACCAGGTGCGACCCGTTGGGCGCCGGACGCGCCGCCGAGAACGCCCGCACCGGTATCGGTTCGGGGTCGCCGGGCGACGCGACCCCTGATCCGTGCGAAATCACCAGCAGGGCAATCGAAACCACCGCGACCGTGAAGGCGCGCATCGAAACTCCTTGTGTCGGAAACCAGTAAACGCCGGAACCCACCGAGCGGGAACTGTCTGCGGATTCCGCTCGGTGGGGCCGGCTGCCGGGGCGGGCGTCGGGGAACAGGTGCGAGGGGCAGCCCTGTCCGGGGCGCACGTCCGGCGTTTCGGGGCCCCGCGGCGCCACCCTCGGGGAGTCAGGGTCGAGGCGACGCGCGGGGCACCGAGTTTCAGAGGGAGCCGCCACCTCCGATCAACCACGGGTTGAAGGTACACACCAGCTGCGGGTGGCCCACCGGGTCCAGGGCCCGCAGCGCGATGGACAGCGCACGCGGCGAGTACATCACCGTGAGGTGATCCGACAGGTCCTGCTCACAGCCGTCCTGCAGCGTGATGTTGGCGACCTGCGCCCCCGGTCCCGGCTTGAGGAACGTCAGCTCGTAGGGGTTGGTGACCTCGTCGTAGCGGGTGCCGACGACCGTGTAGTCGACGCCGGGGACGGTGTCACCGTTGGCGTTGAGCTGGTTCACGAAATCCGAGCCGATGGTCTGCTGGATGCCGGCGTGACCGACGAAGATCTCGATGAACCCGAGGATGTCGATGCCCAGGTTGTTGATCGCCCGGCCCAGCGCGCCGATGCCGTCCAGGCTGGTGCCGTGGTGCGTGGCGCCGTAGGTGACCAGGTTCTTCACCTTGGCCGCACCGCCCTCGAACTTGGTGTACCAGTTCGACATCGAGCCGCCCTGCGAGTGCGCGACGATGTCGACCTCGTCCGAGCCGGTCGCCGCCAGCACCCGGTCCACGAAGGTGGCCAGCTGCTTGGCGGAATCCTGGATGTAGCCGGTGCCCATCACACCGGGCAGCACCGAACCGAGGCCGCCGCCCTCGAGCAGGTTGGAGCGGCCGTAGTTGAAGGTGAACACGCAGAAGCCCGCGTCCTTCATCGGCTGGCCCATGTAGGCGAAGCCGTTGTAGGCGTTCATCCAGGTGCCGTGCACCGCGATCACCGGTCGCGGATGCTCCGCGGTCGGCTTGCAGTTCCAATCGTTGGTGCCCGGCGGGGCGACGTCGGGGTTGAGCAGGCCGTAGCCGAAGGCGGCCAGCCAGGAGCTCTGGGCGGGGCCGTAACCGACTGTGTCGCTGGCGTATCCGCCCGCCGAGCCGGAGCTGGACCCGGAACCGCCGTAGCAGTCGCCGGAGCCGTTGCCCGAGCCCGCGCCGCTGCCGGAGTCGCAGGCCGACCCGGTGCCGCTCCCGGAGTCGGCGACGGGCTGGACCTTCAGGCCCGCCCGGATGTAATCGGCCAGGGTCTGCTCGGTGGGTGCGGGGGCCGGCTCGGCTTGCGCCGGAACGCCGGCAAAGCTCATGGCCAGGACGGTCACGCCCATCGCCACCGCGGCACCGGTCCCTCTCCAACGGGCCGGGCGGCCGCAGGTACTTCGTTTCATGAGTAGCCTTCCTGTTATCGGCAGTGCCCCGCACCCGCCGTGCCGGTGGCGAGCACTGGGACTGCGCAGAACGCTAGAACCGCGCAATCCGGAAAACGACGTGACAGATCGGTATCTGGAGACCTCACGAAAGCGCTTCTCCAGAACAGGGATCGGGCACAGTGCCATCTGAAGCACGGATTTTCCGAATGTACGAGAACTCCCAATTCCGCCGCCTCACCGGCGTGCATTCTCCTCAAATACGGAAAACACGAGCGCACTTCGCGGATTACCGGGCAATCATGATTCAAGTAATCACAGCCACCGGCGGCCACATTGTGGCTAATCAACGGAGATCGCCATGCTCGACACGAACACCCGGCCAGTCCACCGGATACTGCGCCTCGCGGCCGGAGTGGCCGGCGTGACCGCGGTCCTCCTGGGCGCCGCGGTCGCCCACGCCGAGAACTCCGGGTCGGCCATCGCCGATCCCGTGCCGACGACGTCCACCGAACTCGGGTTCCGCGCGCCCGGCACGGCGATCGTGGTCCTCGGCTACGGCCTGCTCCCCGACGGGGAGATGCGCCCGGAACTGGTCTCCCGGCTGCACACCGGATTCGTCCAGGCGCTGCTCGCGCCGGCCGCCCCGATCATCGTGACCGGCGGCAATCCGCGCAACGGGGTCACCGAGGCGGAGGCGATGGCCGGCTGGCTGGTCGCGCGCGGCATCCCCGCCGACCGGATCCACCTGGACTCCGACGCCACCTGCACGGTCGAGAACGCCGCGTACTCGGCGCGGATCATGCGCGAGATCGGCGCCCGCGACGCGGTCGTGGTCACCTCGGCCGATCACATCGACCGCGCGGCCGCCGATTTCGTGGCGGCCGGGGTCGAGGTGAGCGGAACACTCACACCGGAGCGGATTCCCCTGCTGGCCCTGCCGTTCGGTCCGGCCCGGGAGGTGGCAAATCATGAGTGACCTCGCCGCCGCATTCGCGCACGCGGGCGCGCCCGTGACGCTGCGGAATTTCCCCGCCGCCAGCTACCGGGTCACCCGGGAACGCATCCGGGAATTCGCGCTCGCGGTGCACGACTTTCATCCGGCGCACTGGCGGGACTCCGCGGCCGCCGCGCTCGGCTTTCCCGGCCTCATCGCGCCGCCGACTTTCGGGTCGATAATTCTCATCCAGGCCCAGCGGGAAATCCTGGACACCCTGGTGCCCGGTTACGATCCGCAACGCATCCTGCACGCCGATCAGCTGCTCGACCCGGTCCGGCCACTGGTCGCCGGCGATCGGCTGACCTGCCGCGCCTTTTTCGAATCGTTCCGGCATTTCGCCGCCTACGACGTGCTCGCGATCAAGACCGTGCTCACCGACCAGCGCGGCGCGGTGGTGCTGACCGGCTCCACGGCGCTGCTGGCCCGTACCGGCGAGGGCGCGCCCGGCCCGGCCCGGCCGACACTGCCCGGCCCGCTGCGCCCGGCCACCCTCTCCCGGCCGGTCTCGCTCCGAATGCCGCGCACCACACTGGATTTCGACGCCCTGCGGGTGGGTTCGGAGATCCCGGCCCAGGTGATCGAGCTCGATCGCATGGACCTGACCCGCTACGCGCGGGTGCTGGGCGCGGCCGACGATCGCCCCGCCGTGATCGCGCCCGGCATGCTCAAACTCGGCCTGGCGGCCGGGTTCCTGAGCGCCTGGTCCGGCGACCCGTCCGCGGTGCTGCGCTTCCGCGCCCAGTTCGCGCACTACACGCACGCCCTGCGGGTGCCGCCGGATCAGCCCTGCCCGATCGAGTTCCGCGGCCGGGTCACCTCGCTGGACGCGCGCCGGCGCAAGGCGACGGTGGCGGTGGAAGCGCGCGCCGACGGGCGGCGGCTGTTCGGCTACGCCGCGGCGGAGATGCGCTTCCCGGCGCTGGGGCTATAGGCCCAGGGCCTTGGCCAGGACTTCCCAGGCGCGCGGCAGCTGCGCCTCGAAGTCCGGCCAGGTGTGCATGCCCTGCGGCGAATACTCCACGGTGGCCGGGATTTCCAGCTCGGTGAGGCGGGCGGCGAACCGTTCGGTGCACTGGCGCGCACCGGCCTCCAGCGCCGTACCGCCGCCGGCCATCGCCAGCGCGTCCACGATCGAGGACGAGTTCGCGATGGCGATCAGGTCCGCGGTGGTCGGCGCGCCGCTGGAGGCGGACAGGTAGATCGCTGTGCCGCGCAGCTTCTCGGCCCCCAGCAGCGAATCGTGCGCCGCCCACTCGGGGGAACTCGGTGGGCCCCACAGGTTTTCCACGTTCCCGCCGCGCGAGGCGACGGTGATCGTGGTGACGGCGTGGCCCAGCGGGTCCGCGGTGGAGTAGCAGCCGCTCATCCCGGCCACCGCGCCGTAGAGGCCCGGATGACGCTGGGTGAGCATCATCGCGGCCTGCGCGCCCATCGACACACCCGCGATCGCGCGCTTGCCGTTGGACCGCAGCAGGGATTCCACGATCGGGGGCAGCTCCTCGGTGAGGAAGGTCTCCCACCGGTTCAGCCCGAGCGCGGTGTCGTGGCGCAGCCAGTCGGAGTACATGCTGCCGGTGCCGCCGCTGGTCAGCACCACGTCGACGGGCTTGTCGGCGAAGAACTCCGCCGCCCGGCCCTTGGTGATCCAGGCCGAGGTCGGGTCGCCGTCGACGCCGTCGAGCAGATACAGCACCGGGTGCGGGCCGTCGCCGCTGCCGCGCAGCACGTCGACGGTGATCTCGCGGCGCATGGCCGCCGAGGCGATGTGCAGGCGCTCGCGACGCGGACCCACCGGTTCGGTGCGCAGCAGGCCGGTGCGCGTCATCTTGGGATCGTAGGGCGGCGGCGTGGTGGTGGCGGGCGCGCCCTGGTCCAGCACCGGAATGTCGGGCTGGGCACGGACTTCCGCGACCACCGGCACAGCGGCGACCGCGGCGATCGTCAGGATCACCGCGGCGCTCTGGGGTAGTCGTCGGTTCATGCGCTGACGGCGGCTCGCTGCTCGGCTCTGGCCGCGGCCCGGTCGCGCTGCTCCTCGAAGCGGCGCGCCTTGACCTCGAGTTCCTCGAGATAGGCGTGCAATTCGTCGCGGGCCTGCTCTCCCGGCCCGGAGATATCGGTGCGCTCGAAGACATTCCAGGCCCGCAGCACCGGCCGCACCACCACATCCAGGTGCTGGCGCAGATCGTAGATGCCGTGCTTGGCCAGCAATACCGCGTTCCGACGGAAATTCGGCTGGGTGAGCCCGGGCATCTGGAAACGGGTGACGATATCGGTGATCGCGCGCAGCATCTCGTCGGGCGCCAAATCCAGCGCGGCGGCACTCAGATTCCGGTAAAAGATCATGTGCAAGTTCTCGTCGGCGGCGATCCGCTGCAGCATAGCTTCCGCCACTGGTTCACCGCAGGCCGTTCCGGTGTTGCGGTGGCTGATCCGAGTGGCCAACTCCTGCAATGTCACATAAGCGACCGAACGCAAAAACTGCGGTCCTTTCTCGGGTTTCGCGACGCCGGTGGTCATATGCGCCATTCGAGCCTGCTCCAACGCTACCGGATCCACCGCGCGGGTCACCACCAGATAGTCGCGCATGACAATCCCGTGACGATTCTCCTCGGCGGTCCACCGGCCGACCCAGGTGCCCCAGACGCCATCCAGGGAAAACGAATCCGAGATCTCCCGGTGATAGGAGGGCAGGTTGTCCTCGGTGAGCAGATTCGTCACCATCGCGACCCGCGCGAGTTCCGACAACCGCGATTGCCCGGGCGCCCAATCCTCGCCGCCGAGGGCCGCGAAATTGCGGCCGTCGTCCCAGGGCACGTAATCGTGCGGATTCCAGGACTTGGCCTTGCGCAGATGGTCCTCGAGCAAACGCTCGGCGGCGGGCTCCAGTTCGCGCAGGATATCCAGATCGGTCAGGCTGCTCGGCACTGCTAACTCCCTTTGTCCACCCCCGGGCTACGAGGTGGAACCGAGATTAAGCCGAATCACACCCCCCGCTGCCTGTTTCTACCTCGGAATCAGGCATCTCACCAGCGACTACCGGAGAGGTTGGGTGAAGTCACAAGCCGGCGGGTTCGCGCGAATCGCTCCGCGCTACCCCGGCACACCGATAGCATCGAGCGCCGCACCTGGGCTACCGTCGATCGATCGGCAGCACCGGCGGCCACGATGAGTTCGAAGGGCTACACCAAGCACATGAGCGTTACGCGAGAAAAGCTGGATCACCTCCGGGATGTCCTGGAGCTGGCCTCCGAACCCGCGGGTGAGACCGGCATCGCGAAACGCAAGGCCAAAGGCATACCGAGCGCACGCGAGCGCGTGCACATGCTGCTCGACGCCGGCACCTTCGTCGAACTGGGCGCGCTGGTGCGCAAGCCCGGCGGCGGCGAGGCGATGTACGGCGACGGCGTGGTCACCGGCCGCGGCTACATCGACGGCCGGCCGGTCGTGGTCATCTCCCACGATCAGACCGTGTACGGCGGGTCGGTCAGCGAGATGTTCGGGCGCAAGGTGAACGCCGCGATGGAGTTCGCGTTCAACAACGCCTGCCCGGTGATCTGCGTCAACGATTCCGGCGGCGCCCGGATCCAGGACGGCGTCACCTCGCTGGCCTGGTACGCGAACATGTGCCGCTGGCAGGAGGACCTCTCCGGCTACGTGCCGATGGTGGCGATCATGCTGGGCAAGTGCGCGGCCGGCTCGGTCTACGGGCCGATCAATATGGACGTTCTGGTCGCGACCAAGGACTCCTACATGTTCGTGACCGGCCCGGAGGTGATCAAGGCGGTCACCGGGTCGGCGGTGACGGCCGAGGAACTCGGCGGCGCCGAGGCGCTGCAGATCAACGGGACGGTGCACCACGTCGCCGCGACCGAGCAGGCCGCCTTCGACTGGGCCCGCGACTACCTGAGCTACCTGCCGAGCAGCTGCCTGGAGCAGGCGCCGGTGATCAACCCGGGGCTGGAGCCCGAGATCACCGACAGCGACCGCGAGCTGGACCGGTTCATCCCGGATTCGGACAAGGTCGGCTACGACATGCACGACATCCTGCTGCGCGTCTTCGACGACGGCGCCTTCCACGAGCTCGGCGCGGGCAGCGCGCAGAACCTCATCACTGGATTCGCCCGGGTGGACGGCCGACCGGTCGGCGTGGTCGCCAACCAGCCGCTGGTGCTCGGCGGCGCGCTCGACGCGGCGTGCTCGGACAAGGCGGCCCATTTCATCCGGCTCTGCGACGCGTTCGGCGTTCCGCTGATCTATGTCGTGGACACCCCGGGCGTGCTGCCCGGGGTCGACGAGGAGCGCAATCACGTCATCAAGCGCGGCGGGCGGATGTTCCGCGCGCTGATCGAGGCGACGGTCCCGATCGTCACCGTGGTGACCCGCAAGGCCTACGGCGGCGGCTATGCGGTGATGGGCTGCAAGCAGCTCGGCGCGGACATCAGCCTGGCCTGGCCGACCGCGCGCCTGGCGGTCATGGGCGCGGAGTCGATGGTCAGCATCGTCGGCCGCAAGCAGCTCGCCGTGACGCCCCCGGAGCAGCGGGACGCGGTGCGCGCGCAGATGATCGACTTCTACAACGCCACGGTGGCCACACCGTGGACGGCCGCCGAGCGCGGCTACATCGACGCCGTCATCGAGCCGTCGCAGACCCGGCTGGAGATCCGCAAAGCGCTGCGCCTGCTGCGCGACAAGAGCGGGACCCGGCGGCCGAACCCGCGCAAGCACAATCTGTTTCCGATGTGAACCGAACGGGTTGTGGCGCGTCACAACCGGCGTGATCGGGGGTGATGGAATCTCCGGATTCTGTCGCCCGGATCGCCGAACCCGTTGCGGGTGGCCTACTTTCAGGAAGGCCCGGTCCTTCGTTCGCCGCGTAGGGATCGGGCCGGTGGCGGGTCGGCCGCGTTTGTTCCCTACCCAAATCTCGGCAGACCCGCCACACCCGCCCGGCCCCCTTGTCGCCTTTCACCATTCGCCCGATCCGGTGTTGTGACACCGACAAATCTCACTGTGATCCACGGCACAAAATGTTAGAACCGCCTACTGTCGAGTTATGAGAGAAGGAGACGAGCCGGGGACGGTCGTCAGGGAGATTCTGAACTATTTCGGCAAGTGCCCGGCCTGCGGATATCCGGCACGCGCCACCGAGGTTCGAGCGCCGTCGGCGCGCAACGGCGAGGCGCTGGTGACCATCTCGGCCACCTGCGACCTACCGTGCGGCTGGTCCGGGCCGGTGCAGCGCACGGTGATGACCCGGCAATGAGCAAGCCCGCCAACGGCACTCAGCACTCGCTGGTGGGCGCCACTCCGCGCAGGCGCTCGTCCAGCCAGCCCAGCGCCTCGGGGTAACCGAGCGCGGCGCCGATGATGTGCTCACCGAAAACGCTGCGATACACCGCCGGCACGCCGAGGGCGCACTGCTCGTGATACAGATTGCGAGCGCCTTCCGCGGGGATCCAGAACTCCTGCTCGCCGTTGTAGATGTAGAGCGGCACAGCGGATTTCATGTCCTCCATGCGCGTCACCCGATAGATCTCGGCGGCGAACGCGGAGTTCAGCGGGTCCGGGAAGTTCGCGGCGATGTCGATGGGGAGCATGAAGATGCCGACGGCGCCGAAGACGCTGCCGCAGGTGTCCTTCAGCGGCGACGTCGAGACCCACTGGGCGAAATTGTTCATCCGGCCCAGGATTTCGGGACGCTCGCGGGCCACGCCGAAGGTGGCGCCCATGAACACCGCCGAGGCCAGGTTCGCGTTCATGCTGCGCGCGAGGATCTCGTAATCGGCCGGCACGCCGCCCAGCGCCGCGCCGACCACCACACCGGTCAGCTCGGGCGCGTAGGGCGTCAGCAGTTTCACCGCGCCGTGGGTGGCGATGGCCCCGCCGGAATAGCCGAGCATGGCGAACTTGCTGGCGCCGTAGTCGGCCGGCAACTGCGCGCGCACCGCGCGGATGGCGTCGAGTACCGCGTGCCCGGCGACATAGGGTTCGGCATAGGCCATCCACGGGCCCTGATGATCCGGGATCAGCGCGGCGTAGCCGCGCAGCAGCGCCAATTGCGTAGTGGGCGGCAGATAGTCGGTCACGCTGATCTCCGCGGCCAGCCCGTGCGCCAGGCTGTAGCCCGGCGTGCAGTCCCGGCCCAGCCCGTCGATCGGCAGATTGTTCACCGCCACCGGACGATCGCCCGGCCCGGTCCACTCCCCGTGCGGGATCACCAGGGTCGCGGTGGCGAACGAGGGCCGCCCGTGCGCGTCGGTGGTGCGGTACTTCAGCAGCAGCGCCTGCCGGAACGGCACCAGCACCAGCACCCCGGCGGTCGCGGTGACATCGCGCACCTCGATGATCTCCCCCGGCGCGTAATCGTCCAGATTCGCCGGCCACGCGTCGAATATCGCGTCCCCGACATTGCTCGGCAATGTGGCCTGCCACAGCGCCGCCAGACCCGGTGCGCCCCCGGCGGATTCGACCAGCTCCGGCGCGTTCGGATGCGGCACCGGATCGATCGGCGGCGGCGGAATCACCTGATCGATCCACTGCTGGATGCCCGGCAACAGGCCGCCGGAGAGATCGGGCACCGGCGGCAGCGGCGGCTGCGCGGTGGCCGGAGCGGCGAAGAGCGGGCACAAAAGCAGCGCGGTGACCAGCAATAGGCGCGAAGATCTCATGACACAAGCCCCTGGGTGCGACGACGATGTCTCCTGCACCCCGCCGCGCCTTCGGATCTGTGTGCTGTCAGTCCCCCGAAATGCCCTGCGGAACCGGGCACAGGAAACTCAGGCTAGCCGCAACCGAAAGACCGGATGCCCGTTTGCGCCCCACTTGACGACGTCATGACGCCGAATCGCAACAATGGCACGCGAATCCCACTCGTGACGAGCGGGATGCGCGTGCCATCGAAGGCGTAGCGCGACTCAGCAGTTACTCGGTGCGGGCTCCCCGCGGAAGCGCGCGTCCAGCCAGCCCAGCGCCTGCGGAATCCCGAGTACCGCGGCCGTCAGATGATCCGGGACCGGAATCTGCTCGGCCTGCACCCGGACCCCGCCGGCGCACCACCGTTTGTCAGTGTTCACAATCGCGTCGACCGGAACCAGGCCGTCGATCGGAGAATGCCACTCGAACACCGGTGTCTGCGGAATTCCGTGGTAGAGCTCGAGACTGTTCTCCTCGACCACCGCGCGGGCGTCGGCGTCGTTGATCATCGACGTGGTCTTGGCGAAGTCCATGGCGCCGCGCCCGGCGCCGGTGGCGATGATGTCGTTGGTGCAGCTGTTGGCGATCGCCGCGCGCGCCGCCAAGCCCCGATCGTTGAGCTGATCGCTGAGCGGGAAACGCTCCGGGTACTCCCGCTCCAGCCCCAGCCCGGCGGCCAGCGCGAGACCGAACACCGGATGCGACCCGAGCCCGAGACCCTCCATCATCTTCACCAGGTTCATCGGCACGCCGCCCATCGCCGCACCGGCGATCTCCAGCTCCGGCGCGTACTCCGGCTGCAGCGCCGCAGCCCAGGCCGTGGCCATCCCGCCGCCCGAGTAGCCGATCATCGTGGTCGGGCTGTCCTGCACGCGCAACTCCTGCACCCGCTTCACCGCGCGGATGCCGTCCAGGGTGATCTGGCCGCCGAGTTTGGCCGCGCCGTAGGCGAACTGCGGGCCCAGGTGATCGGGTAGCGCGACCGTCCAGCCGCGCTGCAACATCACGTTCCACCCCGGCGCCTCGCGCACCATCAGGTTCGGGTCCTTGGTGTAGAGCACCCGGGAGACCGAGCATTCCGAGCCCAGCCCGTTGATGATGTGCTGGAACGACAGCAGCGGCCCGTTGGGCTGGTGCGAGCGCGGCGTCAGCACCGTGGTGGTGGCCGCGATCGGATCGCCCTCGGAGTTGGTGGACCGGAACCGCACCAGCGTGACGGTCGTGTCCGGGAAAATCGCCAGCGGTGGCATCGCGCGGATGCCCAGCACCTCGCCGGGTTCCGAGTCCGCCAGGCCGGGCGGTTGAGCATAGAACGGGTCCGGATCCGGTTCGGGGTAGAGGGGCGCACTGTGCGCACCGCCGGTCGCGGCGAGCACCATGACAAACCCCAGCACCATCGCGCCCACCACCCGCGACAGTCCCCTCTTGTCCGAACGTAGGGCAACACCCATCGACGTAAGCCTCTCCCTGGTCCAACGTTCGTGATCATCTTCAATCAAATCCGCGGTCGAGCGTGAGTACCCGCCGCGAATATGTTGGCAATTCACAAGTTTGATCTATACGACCTGTGCCGGTGGACCATCCGCCTTAGGCTCGGCGTTTCGCTCAGTCGCGGGCGAGCACCCGGCCCAGGAATGCCAGAGCATCGGGGAAGGCCTGGCGCGCGGCGTCCAGGTGATTACCCGGGTAGACACCGACCTCGAGATCCGCGCCGGCCGCGGTCAATTCGGCGACGAGCTTGGCGCTCAGCGGCGCGGGCACCTCCGTGTCCGCCACACCCTGCCCGACGAACAGCGGCACGGTGTGCCCGGCCACCGGAATGCGCAGCATCGACGAGACCGCCGCGAGCAGTGCGGGATCCAGCAGCGGCCGGCTCAGCATGTCGCCGATCGCCACGTCGCGCACCCGCTCGTCGGCCTCGGTCACACAGGTGGTCTCCACGACCTCGAGCACCGCGCGCCCCGCCGGGGTCAGGTAGCTGTCGACATCGAGTTCCGGTGCGCTGGCCCGTAACCCGGCGGCGATCATGGCGAAGTAGGCCGTCGTCATGCGCAGCGGCAGTCGCGGCACCCACGGGCCCAGCAGCGGCGCGAGCAGTTCCAGGTTCGAGGGCGGGCCGGTGGCCGCGGCGCCGCGCAGCCGCAACTCCGGCGCGTACGCCGCGGCGAGGTGCGCCGTGAACAACGCGGTCTGCCCGCCCTGCGACTGCCCGAGGACGGCCCAGCGATCGCTCAGCTCCGGCGCCACCGCGCGGGCCGCGCGCACCCCGTCGATCACACTGCGCGCCTGCGAGGGGCCATCCAGGTAGGGATGGGTGCCGGGCGTGCCGAGTCCGACATAGTCGGAGATCACCACCGCGTAGCCCGCCCGCAGCAGCGCCGGATACACCTCGTCGAGGTAGTAGGCGCGCGGTTGCAGGGTGAACGCGCACTGATCGGCGATGCCGACGCTGCCGTGCGCGTACGCCACGATCGGCCAGCCCCCGGGCGGCGGTGGCCCGGGCGGCAGATACACCATCTCGGTGCTCTGCATCGGGCCGCGTGGCCCGCGCGACCAATAGGTGAGGCGGCGCGCGGAGTCCGCGTCGGCCAGGCGCACCTGCTCCGGCGCCGACGCCACCTCCGTCACCACGCCCGCCTCCGGAGCGCTCGCGCCCGCCGGGGGCGCGGCCCCGAGTGCGATCACGACCCCCGCCACCCCCGCCATGATCTGAGTCCTTCGCACCGCCTGACTATTGCCAGGCCGGAGCGCCGGGGCAAGACACCACAATCGGTGGGGCCGCCGCTGGCTAGGCTCGAGAGTCGATCGTCCCGATAGAAAGGCCCCTACCGTGCCGAATCACCCGTGGCCGCGGCTCGCGGCGCTGGCGTGCGCCCTCACGCTGGCGGGTTGCGGCTCGGACGCCGCGCCGCCCGCGGCCGCGCCGTCGACCGTCGCGCCGCCGACTACCACACGTGCTGCCGTCGCCGCGACCCCTACTGTCGATCCGTATGCGGGCGTCCCGCTGATCGAGGACGTCGAGTGGACCACGGCCGTCGACGGCGCGCGCCTGCTGGTCTATCCGACCAGCGCGGGCCGCCGCACGAGCTATCCGGGTTCGGACGATCGTGCCTGGCAGGAGGTGGTGGACGCGGCTCCCGACGCGAATTCACCGGGAATGCGCGATCAATTCATCTGCCATTGGGTGTGGGCGCGGCTGGTACAGCCGGACAAGCCGAGCTGGAATCTCGAACCGTGGCGGCCGGCGGTCGGCTATCAAGCCACGGTCGACGCCTCCTGCAATCCGGGCGGACCCGAGCGTTGAAATAGCTTGGAATTAGCCAGCTATTCGGCCGTCGAGCACCCTGGACGCACTCCCGCGACCCCCTTCCCGAGGTCGGCCGCTATGCTCCAGAAATCCGGCTCCGACCGGCCGAATCGCACCCCGTTCGACCCAACCGCGGGCCCCCTTGTCACGAATTCACAATGCGGTCACGAGGGGATCAACCAAACCACCCGGTCGGGACGGTGCCGATACCCGCCGGAATCGTGAAAAACGCTCAGTGCGAATGCAATCGATAGTGCAGATGTACTTGCATCTGAAAGGCCAGCCGCCCTAAACTCAACCCGCAGGGCTTTACAGGGGACAACCAGGGGAGGCCGCGTGAGCGAGCCGATGGTCATGTTGCCAAAGGTTTGCTGCCGCCAGACCAGAGGGGCGTTCAGATGAACCAACCACACTACGGCGGCCGGCTCGGCTTCGCCGATGCCGCATTGGCCGACCAGCCAGCGAACGGTACAACCATGAGTACATCGTCGGCCCGTAGCGGCCACCGAAAAGCAGCGCACTCGCGCGACACCGCAGTCGCGTTCGTCATCCATGCCGTCGAGTCCACCGGCGCCGCCACCAGAAACGATTTCGACATCGATCGGATCGTCTCGACCGCGCACGCCATGGCCGACGACTGGGATATGAACCTCCTGCAGCCGTCGACGTTCTGGCGCATCGCGTCCAGCTGCATCAAGCAGTAGGCGCCGCAGCCGATTCCGCTGCGCCGCAATACCTATCGGGTTCGGTCACGCCCACCGGCGCCACCGCGACACCCGAGAGATCAGTTCGCCGCCGATACCGTGTCGCCCTACCGGAGCGCCACGTCGGCCGGCTTCAGCATTCCGTGCGACGCGGCCCGCTCCGGCGGGCACCACGGCCGGATTCTGTTCGGACCTCAGCATTCCGTGCGACGCCGCCCGCTCCGGCGGGCACCCAGCCCGGTTCTGTTCGGACCTCAGCACTCTGTGCGAACCGGCCGCGCCAGCGGGCACCGCAGCCCGGTTCTGTTCGAGCTCCAGCATTCCGGGCGACGCGACCCGCGCCGGCGCGCATCGCAGCTCGGTTCTGTTCGAACTTCAGTATTCCGTGCGACGCCACCCACTCCGGCTGGCACCAAGCCCGGGCCTGTCGAACCTCAGCATTCCGTCGAACCGGCCCGCCCATGGCGCGCCACGGCCGGATTCTGTTCGAACGCCAGCATTCCGGCGACCCCGCCCGCTCGGGTGGGCACCCACGGCCGGGTTCTGGGTTCTGTTCGAACGTCACGATCTCGTGCGACGCCGCCCCGCACCGGTGGGCACCACGGCCGAATTCTGTTCGAACCTCAGCATTCCGTGCGACGCGACCCGCTCCGGCGGGCACCCAGTCTGATCTGTTCGGACCTCAGCACTTTGTGCGACCCGGCAGGCACCGCAGCCGAGTTCTGTTCGAACGCCAACACTCCGTGCGAACCCACCCGCTCCGGCGGGGCACCCAACCCGGTTCTGTTCGAACTCCAGCACCCCGTGCGACCCGGCCCGCTCAGGCGGGCACCGCAGCCCGGTTCTGTTCGAACTCCAGCACTCCGTGCGACCCGGCCCGCTCAGGCGGGCACCAAGCCCGGATCTGTCGAACCTCAGCATTCCGTCGAACCGGCCCTCTCATGCGCGCACCACGGCCAGTTCTGTTCGAATAACGGATGATTCACCCGCGGGCACGACCATGGCCGCGTGGCGTCGCGGCAAGTGTCCGCGAATCCACTCGTCGCCGAGGCGAATTCACTCCCGCGTCTTACCCCCTACGACGAAGAATGCGGGCGACCGATTCGGTCGCCCGCACTCTTGCGTTTGTACGGTTGCGCGGATCTCACGGAGGTTACAGCGCGCCTCTCACAACTTCGCCGCGTACTCGGTGATCAGCTCGATGGACTTGTCCGGCGGCAGCGACTGCACGCTGAGCCTGTCCATGACGGTCAGATACATCTCGAGATCCTGCCGGCGATCCAGATACAGAGCGCTGGTGAGGTGTTCGAGATACACGATGTCCGGCAGTTCGCGCTCGGAGAAGCGCAGAATGCTGAACGAGCTGCCCGCCGCGGCGTGTTCGCCGGCGGCGTACGGCAGCACCTGCACGGTGACATTCGGCAACGCGGCGAGCTTGCACAGATGCCGCATCTGATCCCGGTGCACGCCGGGGCCGCCGACCGGCCGGTGCAGCGCGGCCTCGTCGATCACGGCCCACAGCACCGGCGGGTCCACGCGGTACAGCAACTCCTGGCGATGCTGCCGCACGGCGACGCGACGATCGGTGTCGGCGTCGTCGCTGCCGAGCGACAGCACGGCCCGCGCGTAATCGGGTGTCTGCAACAGCCCGGGCACCAGATGCGCTTCGTAGGTACGGATCTTGCTCGCGGCCTGCTCCAAGCCGAGATAGGTGCCGAACCAGGACGGCAGCAGGTCGGAGTAGCGATGCCACCAGCCGGGTTCGTTGGCCCGCCTGGCCAGATCCAGGAACCGCTCGCGTTCGTCGGGATCGGTGATCCCGTAGAGCGTCAGCAGGTCACGGATGTCGCGTTCTTTGAAGCCGGTGCGGCCCAACTCGAGACGGCTGATCTTGGCGTGCGATCCACGGATCGCGTCGCCTGCGGCCTCTCGGGTGATGTTGCAACTCTCCCGGAGTTTTCGTAACTGTCCGCCGAGCGCGATCCGAAGCACAGTCGGACCACGTTCCGCGACAACCGATTGCACGCGACCGTCGTCATCGGGTTCTGCGATCATGGAGTTCGTCTCCGATACTCGAGGTTGCCCACCAGTGTGTCACAAACGCGCCGTCTAGAGACACACCGCACCGACCGCAATGTTACCGCTCAGCAAGTCAGATCGTCGAATTCTCCCGCCTTTGCGCCGCGGACGAACGCGTCGATCTCCGGACGGGTGTAGAAGATCAACGCACCCTCGGGGTCGCGCGAGTTGCGCATCGCCACCAGGCCGCCGGAAGCCTGCGCCAATTCGACGCAGTTACCGCCGCTGGGACCGCTGAACGAGCTCTTACGCCAAGCGCTCTCGATCTTGTGTGTGGTGGTGTCGGACATTTCCCCACTCCTCGGTTCCGCAGTGTAGAGATCCTTCGAGGCCGGTTTTGCATCTGCACTCTCAAATGTTCTTGCATTTGCACCGACATTCGAACGGTAGCACGAAGTTCACCATGGCGCACAAGGATTTTCATACCTACTGGTCGGCTTTTTCGGTGCCATTCCCGACACGCCCGAAAAATGCGTGTTCAGCTCGGCCATCCGCCCCGCTTCGGGATGGCGAATCTTGTAGTGTCACAGTGCACATCGGATACACCAGCCATTCGCGACAGCCGTTCGCGGCGCGCCGCGGGACACCGCTCGCCGAGGAGTACAACCGCCATGCCTGATGACCACGCCCCACTGATCCGGACCGATATCCCGCATTCGGCCCGTATCTGGAACTACTGGATGGGGGGCAAGGACTACTACGAAATCGACCGGGTCGCCGGCGACGCGGGCCTCGAGGTGGACCCGGACATCAGCACCATGGCCGTGCAGTCCCGGCAGTTCCTGATCCGGGCCGTGAAGTTCCTCGCGAACGAGCAGGGCATCACGCAGTTCCTCGACATCGGCACCGGCCTGCCGACCATGCAGAACACCCACGAGGTGGCCCAAAGCGTCACGCCCACAGCGAAAATCGTCTACGTCGACAACGACCCGCTGGTGCTCACGCACGCCCGCGCGCTACTGACCAGCACCACCGCCGAGGGCGTCACCACCTACATCGACGCCGACTACCACTACCCCGACCGGATCATCGCCGACGCCAAGAACGTGCTCAATTTCGAGGAGCCGATCGGCGTCATGTTCATGGGCGTGCTCGGCCACGCGCGCACCTACGAGGACGCGCGCCGCATCGTGGATACGGTGCTCGCCGCGGTGCCCTCGGGCAGCTACCTGGTCTTCTGGGACGGCACCGACGACAGCAAGGCCTACGTCGCGCTGTGCGAGAACTACGCGGGAACCGGTGGCACGCCCTACATTCCGCGCCCGCAGCATCAGCTCGAAGCGGTGTTCGAAGGGCTGGAAATGGTCGAGCCCGGTTTCGTCTCGATCACCCAGTGGCGCGCCGACGCCACCGAGGTCGGTGAGATCCGCCCGATTTCCGCGTACGGCGGAGTCGCTCGCAAGCCTTAGAAACATTCTCCCCGAGACAGTTCCGACCAACTGGTCGGAACTGTCTTTTGTTATGCGGCAGTAAATGTTCAGCGGCGGCTGTCGAGCGTGCAAATGTACTTGCATCTGCAAGGCGCAGACGCATAAACTCGAATGCAGTTAACCGGGGAGGTACGCAGGGAGTTCGAGCCGGCGTTGCCACACAGATTCGCCTCCCCATCGCACACGCGAGGGCGGTCGACATGAACCAGGCATTCCGAACTCCCCACCGAGTTGCCACCGCGAGCGCCGCCGGTCGCCAAACCCGGCATCCCGGAGCCGATTTCGGCAGCGAGTGCGGCAACGAGCCCGGCAGTCTCACCTACCGGCGCGCCCGCGAAATCCTCTACACCCACGAGGTGCACGGCCCGCAATGCCGCCAGTGGCTCGCCGCCGCGGCCTATCTGTCCGCCGGCCTGGACGACGAATAACCACCAAATCGCTTGGTGCCCTTGACAACAAATCACCCGGGCTCTACCAGGGCGAACCACGTCCCACCCAGTGGATACCCGCACTGTGGATCTTGCTGAAGCTTCCCCGCGTTCATAACTTTTTCGTATAGTGATGCAACGATTCGGACGCGGTTCTATTACGTCCGATGTGGCATCGGAAGCGACACCTATGACCTTCTCCGCGTTGGACCTGACCACCGAACTACCCGCTGTGGCACTGGAGATCGGCGGCAGACCAGCCTCGGTCCCCTTGCAGAACACCGACCGGGTGGCATCGCGAATGGTCGGCTACTTCGCCACCTGTATGGCGCCGTGCCGCACCCTGCCGGGCGAGCAACTGCGCGGCGACGTCACCAAATTGACTCGCAGCGTGCTCGAACTGGCCGCCGAGATGTTCGATCGCCGGGCCGTCCCCGACGACGAACGCCTCTCCGAGGTGCGCGAGGCGGCTACTCAATGGGCCAGGGAGGCAGTACCCCTGGGCACCATCCTGCGCGCCTACCACGAGGGCATTCGAATCGCCCTCGGCCTGGTCACCGCCCAGGCCAAGGCCGACGACGTCGACGAACTCCTCGTCGCCAGCGACCTCATGCTCGAACTGCTCGAGGCCATCACGGTCGCGGTCTCCGACGCCTACGTCGACGAACAGCACTTGGTCGCGCGCGAACATCAGACCGCCGCACAGACTCTCGCCTCGGCCCTGCTCAGCGGGCGCGGCAGCTCGGCACTGGCGCGCCAGGCCGGCATGCCGGTGGCCGAGTCCTATCACGTGGTGGCCCTGTCGATTCCGCAGCATCCGGACGAACGCGACCCGCGGGTCGCCGCCGAGGTGGCGGCCCGCCGCAAACTACGCCGACTGCAGTCCGCACTGGCCACCGCCTTCGACTCCCGGGCGCTGGCCCTGCTGTCCACCAAGGGCGGCACCCTGCTCATTCCCAGCGGCGCGGACGGGCTCGACCTCACCGCCGAGACGCTGGACGAACTCGCCACCGCCGCCGAGGTTCCGCTCACCGCCACGCTGGTCACCTCCGACACCGATCAGATTCCCGAAGCCGCCGACCAGGCGCACGAACTGCTCAACCTGGTCCGGGTCGGCGGCCGCGCGGCCGGGCTCTATCACATGTCCGACCTCGCGGTGGAGTACCAGCTGACCCGCGGCGGCCCGGCCACCCGGCGCATCGCCACCATCCTGGATCCGCTCGACGCGCACCCCGAACTGTTCGACACGATGCGCGCCTATCTCGGCAACGACATGAACCGCCAGCTCACCGCGCGTCAGCTCTACGTGCATCCGAACACCGTCGACTACCGGCTGCGGCGCATCGCGCAGCTCACCTCGATCGATCTCGCGACCTCGGCCGGCATCTCGCAGGCCTCGATCGCGCTGCTGGCCCGCGACCTCGATCGAACGGTCGCACGGCGGCTTTAAGTTTCCGCGCGAATCTGTTGTGCACTCGATGCGCCGAAGTCCGGGTCCGCGGCGGCGGGACGCGAGATCCTGAAGTCCCGGCCATCTGGAGGTAATGATGCGCATAGCGGAGATCTTGCGGCGCAAGGGCCACGACGTTTCGACCGTCACACCGGACACCACCGTCCGCACGCTGCTGGGCGTGCTGGCGCAGCACAATATCGGGGCCGTGGTGGTCTCCCCCGACAACGCCGCGATCGCGGGCATCGTGTCCGAGCGCGATGTGGTGCGCCGGTTGCACGAGTTCGGCGACCCGGTGCTCGACAGTCCGGTCTCGGCGATCATGACCTCCGAGGTGCGCACCTGCACGCCGGCCGACCCGGTCGACGGACTGCGCAAAACCATGACCGAGCACCGGATCCGGCACTTGCCGGTGGTGCAGGACGGCCGGCTGGTCGGCATCGTCAGCATCGGCGACGTGGTCAAGAGTGCGATCTCCGAACTCGCCACCGAACGCCAGCGGCTGACCGAGTACATCCAGGGTCGTTACTAGCCCGGCCCGCGTCGCTGGACCGAAACCCCTGGTAGCGCCCCTAAAGTGGGGCGCATGCAGGCAATCGCGTTCGACGGGTTCGGCGGGCCGGAGGTACTGCGGATCCGGGAGGTGCCGATTCCCGAACCGACCGGTGCCGAGGTGCGGGTCGCGGTGCGCGCCGCCGCGGTCAACCCGTCGGATTGGAAGATCCGGTGCGGCGCGCTGTCCTTCGGGGACGACTGCTTCCCGCAGTTTCCCGGCTGGGAGATCGCGGGCGTGGTCGACGCGCTCGGCCCCGAGGCGCACGGCCTCGCGATCGGCGACCCCGTGTTCGGCTGGACGCGCGCGGGCGGCTACGCCGAATACGCGCTGAGCCGCTCGCTGGCCCGCAAACCCGAGGAGCTGAGCTGGACCGCGGCTGCCGCGCTGCCGATCGCGGTGAACACCGCCGTCAAAGCGCTGGACCTGCTCGAGTTGCAGCGCGGGGAGACTCTGCTGATCAACGGCGCGTCGGGCGCTGTCGGCTCGATGGCGGCACAGCTGGCGGTGGCCGCGGGCGTCACCGTGGTCGGCACCGCCGCCGCGGGCAACCAGGAGCTGGTGCGCTCGTTCGGCGCGGCGGCGACCACGTACGGCCCCGGGCTCGCGGACCGGGTCTGGGCGCTGGCTCCGCGCGGCGTCGACGCCGTGCTCGATGTCGCGCAGCACGGCGGACTCGGCGCGGCGATCGCGTTGCGGGGCGGCGCCGACCGCATCGTCGCGCTCGCCGACTTCTCCGCCGCGCAACTCGGGGTGACCTCGGCGGCGCCGCACGGCATCGACGCGGTTTTCGACGCCGTGCAACGCGGCAAGGCCGCGACCGGCCCCGGCCGGCTCGGAGCGCGCCCGCCCGCCGTGGTCGACTTCTCCGCCGCCTGGCTGGGCGTCACCGATGTGTGCGGGCTGACCGGACCGGGCGTGGTCCGGCTCGCCGGGCAGGTCGCGGAACTGGTGTGCCGCGGGGTCCTCCGGCTGCCCGGCCCGGCCCGGAGCTTCCCGCTGGCCCAGGCCGCGCGGGCGCACCACGAGATGGAGCACGGGCACGGCCCGGGCAAGGTCGTGCTCGTGCTCGATCAGTAGTTCTCGTCGCCGCCGAGATCGGCGGAGAGCCAGTGCTCGGGGCGCATGTGCACGGTGGACATCGCGCCGAAGGCCTCGGCCGCCTTCAGATAGCCCTCGACCTTGTCGGCCGGCAGATACCGCGCGGCCACTTCGCGATGCTCGTCGTCGCTGGATTCGGTGATGCGCAGGATCGGGCCCTCCACCGTCACGTAGCGCACGGTCGGCTGCACCCGCTGCACCATCAGGCTGAAGCGGCCGGCCGCGCGCAGCGCCGTCAGCTTCTGCGACTCCGCGCCGGTGACCAGCCAGAGATCGCCGCCGGGACGGTACTGATACCAGATCGGCACGGTGAGCGGGCCACGCCCGGCCGCACCGGTCACCGCGAGCGCGCCGATATGCGGCTCGGCGAGAAACTGCTGTCGTTCTTCGGAGTTCAGCGGCATGGCACCACGGTAGTACGAAAAACGTTGTCCACGAGAAACCTTCGAACACGTGTCGGGAAGTGCGTATCGTGGATTGCGTCCACGCGCATCCTGTGAAGGGAGCGTTCGTTGCCCCCATCAGCGCCCGCAAGAGCGCCCCATATTCCGGAATCCGTCCGCGAGCTGTTCCCCGCGCTGGCCGAGTCCAGCGAGGTCTACCTCGACAGCGCGGCGACCACGCAGAAGCCGCGCCCGGTGATCGAGACGATCGAGCGCTACCACGCCTCCCGCACCGCCAATGCCGGCCGCGGCACCTACCCGTGGGCGACCGGCCTGAGCACCCGGCTGGCGCGGGTGCGCGACCGCGCCGCCGCGTTCATCGGCGCGCAGCACAGCGACGAGGTGGTCTTCACCGGTGGCGCCACCGCGGCGCTCAACGCCGTCGCGCTGTCGTGGGGGCTGGCCGAGCTCGCCGACGGCGATCAGATCCTCTACAACCCGGTCGACCACGCCTCCAATGTCTATCCCTGGCACCATCTGCGGCAGCTGCTGGCCCGGTTCGGCCGCCGCATCGAGCTGGTCGAATACCGGAGCACCGCGACCGGTGAGGCCGACACGGCCGACATCCTGGCCAAGCTCACCCCGCGCACCCGGCTCGTCACCACCAGTCACCTGCACCATGTCTACGGCGGCCTGACGACGCTGGAGGAGCTGCGCGGCCGGCTCGATCCCCGGGTGCTGCTCTGCTTCGACTGCAGCCAGAGCGGTGGTCACCTGCCGCTGGACGTCACCGAACTCGGCGCGGATTTCGCCGTTTTCGCCGCGCACAAGATGCTCGGCGCGCCCGGTACCGGAATCCTCTACTGCCACCGCCGGATTCATGATCAGCTGCTGCCGTTCCTGCCCGGCGGCAACTCCGGGGTCCAGCTCACCGAGGCCGGCCTGACTCGCACGGGCATGCCGGAGCTGATGGAGGGCGGCACCCAGAACATCCCCGGCATCCTCGCGCTCGGCAGCGCGCTGGAGGTGCTGGAGTCCTTCGACATGGCCGCCGTGGCCGCGCACAACCGCGAGCTGACCCTGCGCCTGATCGAGGGGCTGCGCCGGGTGCCCGGCTGCGAGTTCCTGCCCGGGCCGGCCTACGCGCCGTGCGCGGTCGGCTACGGCATCGTCTCGTTCACCCTGGCCGGGATCACCGCCGCCGACCTGGGTTTCGTGCTCGGCGAGCTCGGCTTCCTGGTGCGCACCGGCCTGCACTGCACGACCGCCTCCGGCGCCGACGCCGATTCGGTGCGGGTCAGCACGCAGGTCTACACCACCTTCGACGAGATCGACCGGTTCACCGCATGCGTCGAGACGATTGCCGAGGAGGTTTCGTGACCATCGATATGCCACGCTATGACCGGCGGGCCGCGTCCCGGGTGCTGGCCACACTGGCCCAGCCCGGATTGTTCGACACTCCGCTGCGGGTGCCCGAGCGGCTGCGCGTCGAGTACACCGCCGTGGCATTGCACACCGAGCCCAACAGCCACCTCACCTACTCCCAGCGGCTGTATCTGGAGCGGTTCATGCGCCCGTGCCGCCCCTATCAGGTCACCAGCGCCACGCACCGGATCACCTGGACCGACAGCGCCGGCGTGCCCGGCACCGGCCACTACCGCGCCGATGGCCTGGGCCCGATCGTGCCGATCCTGGCCCGTGAGGCGGCGCTGGTGCTCTGGCACGCGGTCGCCGCGAATACCGCGCTGGCCGACCGCATCGCCGCGCTCGGCCCGCGCGAGCACGCGGTACTCAACGGCACCACCACCGATCACGAGCCGCTGGAGATCTTCCGGGTCGGCATCGAGGCGACCGGTCGCGCACTGGCCCAGCACGCGCTGCTGGCCCGGCAGACGCCGTATCGCACCGCGTCCGAATTCGCGCACGGCATGCACGATTCCGGCGTCTTCGCCGCCGTGGCGACCCGCTGGTACTGGGAGCTGCAGGCCTCGACCTACCGGCGCGGCATGATCCCGGTGACGCTGGCCGCCCAGCCCGACGGCACCGTGCGCTACACCGCCGAGACGGTGGCGACGCTGCGCGCGATGAAGGACGCCACCATCGACGACGCGCACCAGGTGATGCGGCGCGCGACGACCGCCGAGGGGCTCAGCACCGCCGAGGCGATCGCCAAATACCACGAGGACCTCGATCAGATCTCACGCCAGTACGCGCTGCTGCCCGCGGGCACCCGGCCCGCCTGCCTGGCGGCGATGCCGCATCAGCTCGACGGCGCGCACTACAGCCTGCTGCCGCTGGTGGTGGATCAGTTCGTCGCGGTCTTCACCCAGCTCGCCGCGCGCTGCGAACTCGCCGAGGTCCCGGGCGATCTCGACCCGCTCACCGCCGACGCCGCGGCCACGGCGGCCGATCAGGTCTTCTATGTGCCGGACATGACCTGCAAGCATTGCGTCCGCACCATCACCGGCGTGCTGGAGAACATGGGCATCAAGGTCGCCGAGGTCGATCTGCTCAGCAAGCGCGTGGTGGCCGAGTTCCGGAGCCCGCGCAATCGCGCGCGGGCCTTCGAGGCGATCCGCGACGGCGGCTACAACCCGGTGGCCGACAAGCCCGCCGAGCAGCCGACGGAATCCGCGGTATGACCCCTGCGCCCGCCCTGCCGGCCGAGATCCACCCACTGGTGCGTTCCTTTCTCGACAGCCGTGCCGCCGTCGCGGACACCCTCGCCCGGTTCGGCACGCCGGTGCACCTGGTGTTCCCGCAGGTCTACGCCGAGAACCTGGAGCGCCTGCGCACGGTGCTGGACGAGCACGTGCCCCGGCACCGGATCTGCTACGCGCACAAGGTGAACGACTCGCGCGCCTTCGTCCGCACCGCCGAGCGCGCCGGTGTGTCGATCGACGTGGCCTCGCCGCGGGAGCTCGCGAGCGCGCTCGCCGCCGGCTTCGGCGCCCGGCGCGTCGAGGCGACCGGCCCCAAGGACGAGGCGTTCCTGCGCGAGCTCCTCGCCTGCGGCGCTACCGTCAATGTGGACAACCTCTGGGAGCTGGGCCGGATCGCGGAGCTGGCCGGTGCGCGCGCGCCGGTCCCGGTGCTGCTGCGGGTCTCGGGGTTTCCCGGCGCTCCGGTGAGCCGGTTCGGGGTGCCGCTGGCACACGTGGACCGCGCGTTCGCCCTGCTGCGCGCGCATCGTGACCGAATCTCACTGCTGGGCTTCGCCTTTCACATCGATTCCGGCGAGACGGCCGAACGCGTGCGGGCGGTCGAAGCGTGCCTGGACCTGATCGAGCAGGCCTACGGCCAGGGCCTGAGCCCGACGGTGCTCGATCTCGGCGGCGGATTGCGGCAGGTGTTCACCGCCGACGCGGCCGCCTTCGACGGCTATGTGCACGCGCTGCGGGAGTCGCTGCTGGGGCGCGGCGAGCCGATGAGCTGGTCCAGCAACACCTTCGGCTACCACCTCGAGGGCGGCGCGGTGCACGGCACGCCGGTGTTCCACAAGTACGCGAATACCGTTGCGGCACAGCATATGCTGGCCGATGTCCTGACCGCCCCGCTGGAGCGGCACGGCGGGCGCACGGTGGCGCGGATCGCCGCGGACAATCTGCTCGACCTGTGGATCGAACCCGGCAAGGCACTCGTCGATCACGCCGGGGTGACGATGGCGCGGGTGGTCTTCGTCAAGGAACTGGCCGACGGCACCGTGCTGGTCAACCTGGATCTGAGCCGGGATTCGGTGACGCCGGCCGATCAGGAGGTCATGGTCGATCCGATCGTGCTGCCCGGGCACGGTCACCGCTCCCCCGCACCCGGATCAGGCTCTGCCGGAGTGTATTTCGCGGGCCGCCTGTGCCTGGAACGCGACATGATCACCAACCACAAGGTGTGGCTGCCCGAGTACCCGCAACCCGGTGATCCGGTGATCTTCCCGAACACCGCCGCCTACCACTCCGATCTGTCGGCCGCCCGGGCCTCGATGCACCCGCTGCCCGCCAAACTGGCGGTCGAGTCGCACGGGGGCGATTTCCAGATCTGCCGCGACGTCGACTACGCGCCCCGCCCGGACGTGCCGTCACACGCTCCGCACGTCGCCGCCCGACGGTCCACCGGTGCGCCGTAATGCGCTACGACCACATCACCGAGTTGATCGGTAACACCCCGCTGCTGCGCCTGGATCCGGCCGTGCACGGCCTGGCCGGTGTCGAGCTGTACGCGAAATTGGAGTCGCACAACCCCTTCGGCTCGGTCAAGGACCGGGTGGCCTGGGCGATGATCCGCGACGAACTCGGCCGCCTGGAAGCCGGCGGGCAACGCCTGATCGAGGCGTCCAGCGGCAATACCGCCAAGGCGCTGCGCGTGCTCGGCGCGCTGCACGGCGTCGGCCTGCGCGCGGTGACCAACCGGATCAAGGTGACCGAGGTCCGCGAGCTGCTGCACCTGCTCGGCACCGAGATCGTGGAGCTGCCGGGGCTGTCGGAATGCCCGGATCCGACCACGCCCAACGACGTCTACTCGGTGATCGAGGCGACCATGGCCGCCGAACCGGGCGTCTATCACCACCCCTCGCAGTACACCAACGAGAAGAACGTGGAGGCGCACTGCCAGGGCACCGGCCGCGAGATCCACGAGGACCTGGCCGCGGACGGCATCGCCCGCGTCGACTATCTCATCGGCGGCCTCGGCACCACCGGCTCCAGCCGCGGCGCCGCCACCTACCTGCGCAAGCACAATCCCGAATTGCGCACCGTCGCCGTCGTTTCCGAGCGCTCGGACTTCATCCCCGGCATCCGCTCGGAGACCGAGATGTGGGATGTCGGCCTGTTCCAGCCCGATTTCTACGACCACATCGTCACGATCGAGGCGGGCCGTGCGGTGGACGCGACGCTGCGTCTGGCCACCGGCCACGGCGTGCTGGCGGGCCCGACCAGCGGTGCGGCCTACGCCGCGGCCCTGGACACCCTGGGCGCGCTGGACCTCGCGGGGCGCACCGAGCCGCTGGTCGCGGTCGTCATCGTCTGCGACCGGCTCGAGCCCTATCTGTCCTACCTCAAGAAGCGCCGCCCGCATCTGTTCGGGCGCACCGATCGCCGGCCGCCCGCTACCGCCGCGGAGCTGGCCGCGGTGCCGGGCCTGACGCCCGCGGAGCTGGCCGACCTCGACGCTGCCGGGCGGCCGGTCATCGTCGACACCCGCGGCGCCATGGCCTACCGGATCGGACATGTACCAGGGGCGTTGAACATTCGCGACGATCAACTCGACGACATGCTCGCCCAGGGCATTCCGTTCCCGCGCTCCCGGCCGGTGATCTTCGTCTGCCCGGTCGGCGAGATATCGCGGCGCTTCGCCGCGCTCGCCCGCCGCGACGGCTACGACGCGGCGACACTGACGGGCGGCGTCACGGCCTGGCGCGACGCCGGACTGCCCCTGGAAAACGGTGCGTGAGCAGGATTTTCACGGCCGTTTCGCGCGTGTCCGGGGCGCGATGCGCGGACACTGGGAGGATCGAGTCCCCCGAAGCCAGGGGGCTTCGGGGGACTGCACAACCCGCCTGGCGCGAGAGGGTGATCCGGCATGTTTCGGTCCAAGCGCACAGCGGCAACGGCGGCAACCACTTTCGGCGCGATGGCGGCCGCGCTCGTCATGACAGCGCCCTCGGCGCCGGCCTAGGTGTACTGACCCGAGAGGTTAGGAACGCGGCTGGCTGGTGGGTGACCGCCCAGTGCGGTGTGGCCGCGGTGGTGATTGTAGGTGTGTAGCCAAGCG